>CAVTZT010000006.1:0-663223 GCA_963739255.1 uncultured Chloroflexia bacterium | reverse complement strand
GCGTGTGCAGCTCTTCGGGTGGGTTGAACATGGTTGCGTAAGTCAGCTTGAAATCTGCCATTCGAGAACCTCCTGAACAGGTTAGTGAATTTGTCGTCGGATTGAGCGGTGAATATCAATTCATAGTATAGCGTAGGATTGACCTCACGTCAAAGTCAAAGCGAGGTTTTTGCGCATGACATGCTTCCTCGAAGAATTTAAAGAGCAATTGTCATGGCAATCGCCGGAATCAGGAATATGAAGCTGTTCTTAGATGCCTTTAAACTTCAAGGGGTATAATTTTTAACGTCTGATATTATTCATGAGTGAAGAGGAATAACTTGGTGAACAACAAAGCAACTTCCCTGAGGATTATGGCAATCGACCAATTCCGTGGCTTTGCTATCCTGTCCATGGTTTTGGCCAATTATATGGGAGGCGTGTCTCTCATTCCGGCCTGGCTCAAGCATGCCCCGGACATCGGCCTGACGGTCATCGATTTGATCGCCCCATTTTTCATTTTTGCCGTCGGACTGACCTACGGTCTGTCCTTCCGGCGAAGACTTGAGCGGGACGGGAGCTGGCCGACAATCATGCACTTCCTCACGCGTTTCCTGGCAATCATCGGTCTAGGCGCAATCATCTCTGCCGGGGAGACGGCGCTGGGTGAAAACGCAAGCGGCATCGACTGGGGCGTCCTGCAAGCGATCGGCATGGCTGGACTGCTCACTCTGATCGTGATCCGACTACCGTCCGTGTACCGCTGGCTGATCGGTCTGGCGGT
Source organism: uncultured Chloroflexia bacterium (assembly GCA_963739255.1). Taxonomy (GTDB): domain Bacteria; phylum Chloroflexota; class Anaerolineae; order Anaerolineales; family Villigracilaceae; genus UBA877. The sequence continues at coordinate 662,460 of CAVTZT010000006.1, read as the reverse complement.
CCTGTTCGTCTATCAGGCTGTGCTCGACCGGTACTGGCTGGACGTGGTACTGCGCTCGCTGCACGGCGGGCTGTTCGGGTCGCTCGGATGGACGGCGATGCTGATCCTGGGGACAGCACTGGCTGATCTTTTTCATGATCCTGGTCGTGGGCGCAAGTGGTTTCCTTGGGTCTCCCTGCTCGTCCTGGCCGTTGGCACCGGCCTGGCATTTCTCTCGCCGGTCAGTAAACATCGCGTTTCCGCCCCCTACGTGCTGATCAGCCTGGGAGCAAGTGCGCTCCTTTTTGCCCTGTTCCACTGGCTGTCGGAGCGTTTTAATTGGAATACGCGGTTCCTATTGGTGTGGGGTAAAAACCCTTTGGTGCTTTATTTCCTTCATTACTTGTTAATCGGCATCTTCTTCCTGCCCCATCTTCCCTTCCTGTACACCAGCGCGCCGATCTGGTTGGTCCTGCTGGAGATCGCCGTTTTGACCGGCGGAGTCAGCGCGGTGGCGGTTTGGATGGACCGCAAGAACATCGTGATCGCCCTTTGACCCGATGCAGAGGTATAGAGGATGATCGCTTCATTGCACAGATTATGGAATCGCGGCGTTAATATCGTCCTGATTTTCCTGCTCCTGGCAGGGATCGTTTTCTTGGCACGCCTGCTCTTCCTTCCGGCTCCAAGGGTCAGCCCCGCCAGCTTCAAGCCGCTTTCACTCAGCGGAGTCCACCGCCTGCTCGTCCTGGCGCCTCATTGTGATGACGAGACCATCGGCTCCGGCGGGTTGATCCTGGCAGCCGTGCGCACCGGGATCCAGGTCCGGGTGGTGATCGCCACCAACGGCGATGGCTCGCGCTCTACTGCCATCGGCGATTTCCATAAGATCGATCCCAAGCCGGCGGATTACATACGCATGGGGGTGATCCGCCAGCAGGAATCCCTGGCAGCCTTGAAGGTTTTAGGCATCCAGGCGGACCAGGTGTCCTTCCTGAGTTATCCTGACCGGGGAACCCCCGCCCTTTGGAATGACCACTGGTCGCTGCAAGATCCTTATCTAAGTCTGTTCAGCAAGGATAATAAGAGTCCCTACCCGCTCACCTATGATCCCAAGTCAGTCTATGCCGGGGTGGACTATCTTGCCGATCTGACCTCGATTCTGCAAAGCTACCAGCCCGATATGATCGTTTATCCCTCTCCCGAGGACGTCCATCCCGATCATTGGGGTTTGAGTGTTTTCACACGGCTGGCAATCACGATACTCCACCACGCCGATCCCTCCTTCCAGCCGGCTCAATACACCTACCTGGTGCACCGCAACGATTACCCTACGGTGCAGGGATATAAGCCCGAGCAGGGTCTCGTCCCACCTCCTGCCCTGTACACGATTTCGAAGGATTGGTACGTTTGGTACCTGACCCCACAGGATGTCGTTTTGAAGAATGAGGCTGTCTTGAAATATCGCAGCCAGTTGCCGACGCTGCGCCGGTTGTTGGAGAGCTTCGTCAGGACGAACGAGCTGTTCGCTCCGGTTGAAGATTTCTATTCTGCCAAGCGTCGAGACCGGTAATCCCCTCAACCCGGCGACCTGGACCGAGGAAAGCGGCCGCCCGATCCCGCCGGTCCAGATCGACCCGGTCCGAGACGTGCCCACACGCAAGGTGATCCCTGCCACGGACCTGGTTGCGGTGTACGCCGCCCGGGATGACCGTGACACATTGTGGATGTGTTCGCAACTGGATGGAAAAGCCTCCGAAGATATCCGCTACTCCCTGCAGCTCAAGGCGTTGACCGCAGCCGGCGTCATGGATTACGGCGCTCAAAGAGAAAAGACAAAACCGGACTGGCATACGGCAGCACTCTCGGGCAAGTACATTTGTGACCAGATCAGCCTGGCGGACCTTCACAATCCCTATGCAATCTTTATGGGCGCCAGGACGGAAGGCCCGGCAGGCCTGCTGCTCGACCAGGTCGCTTGGCAGATGGTATACATCAACCCGGCCGGCCAGCCCTAAAATCTTCCTACCAACCATTTATGGTTTCTATTTGTCGTTTTGGGGTTTCGCGATGCCCGAGCTGTTGATTCGTCCCTACTTACCCGCTGACCGAAACGCTCTCCTCCGCACTGCCGGGGATACGGGATTCTTCGGTGAGCCGATCGAAGCGATCATCGAAGATCGAACTGTTTTCCTGGATGCCTTTTATGCGTATTACACCGACCTGGAGCCGGATCACGCCTGGGTGGCTTGTGTGGACGGGGAGGTGATCGGCTTTCTGGTCGGCTGTGTGGACACCCGGCACCAGCCATTTCGGTGGCTGCGTTCGATCCTGCCGGGCCTGCTTTCGAAGTTGTTGCGCGGCAGGTACCTGCTTGGTCGGCGCACCTTTGGATATCTTTTCTCCTCGCTGGAAAACCTATTGCTCTGCGGCTCGCTGCAGACGGATTTAAAATCCTTTCCCGCACATTTGCATATCAATCTGGATACTGCCTGGCGCCGCCACGGGCTTGGCGGGCATTTGATGGAAGCTTATCTCGGGCAGTTGCGCTGCCTGGGGGTCATTGGCGTGCACCTGCACACCACCAGCCTAAATGAGGCTGCCTGCCGGTTGTACGAAAAGATCGGGTTCCGCATGCTGGACGCCAGGCCGGATCGTACCTGGACACATTGGTTCCGGCGGCCAGTGGAGCGCCGCTGTTACGGACTCACACTGATCTGATCATGACGGTTGAGGTTCGTGTTGGCAGGTTTTTTTAGCAAAGTCGGAAAAAAGCCAGGGTGCTTTGTACCTGCCTTTTTTCGAAAGAGACTTTCAAATTTTTTAGAGGGGTCACCCTCTCTTTGGAATTGGTTCGATGCCGCCTATCGATCTAAAAGCTTGTCAATCTCTGCCATCTGTTCCCCCGTCAGCGGTCCGAATTTCATGGCACCCGCGTTTTCCTGTACCTGCTTCACCGTGCGGAAGCCGGGGATGGGCAGGGTCTTCGGGCTGCGCGCCCACAGCCAGGCCAGCGCGCCCTGCGCCAGAGTCCGGCCGCGGCTGGCGAGGATTTCCCGCACGGCTTCGCGTTTGCTCACCCAGACGGGGTTGGGTTTACCATCTTTGAAATACTTCATCCATTCCGGGCTCTTGTCGCCGCGCACATCATCCGAAGCGACCTTGGTCCCGGGAGTATACTTGCCGGTCAAAAGGCCCATCGCCAGCGGGCCGCGGTTTAAGGCTGCCAGGTCATATTTGTCGCACATGGCCAGGATCGCCGGGTTGTCATCCAGCACGTTGAGCTGCAGCTGGACTGCGCTGCATTTAGGTCCCTGAGCGAAGACCTCCAATCGCACGGGATAGTCGGTACTCCAGCCATAGGCGCGGATCTTGCCTTCCCTGACCAGTGCTTCGAGAGTCTCACGCACCGGTACGGCCTTTTCGGGCGGGTAGTCGTTATTGTGGAATTGGTACAGGTCGATCGTATCGGTGTTCAGGCGTTTCAGCGAAGCCTCGCAGGCACTGCGGATGCCTTCCGGCGTCGGGTCCGAGCCGGTCACCTGGTGGGTGGTTTCGTCGAACACGGCATTGAACTTGGTGGCGATGACCACCTGCCCGCGCCGCCCGGCAAATGCCCGGGCGAGCACGCGCTCGCTGTGCCCGGCACCGTAAACATTGGCCGTATCGAAGAGCGTCACGCCCAGGTCGAGGGCAGCGTGAATGGCGCGAATCAATTCCTCGTCATCCACCTCGCCCCAGCCGAGGGGAGTTTCCCCGGACCAGAACGGCCCGCCGATCGCCCAGCAGCCCATGCCCAGCGCGCTGACTTCAATACCAGAGCGTCCTAATTTTCGTATCATCTCTTATCTCCGTGTCCAGGAATTTGCCGGTTTCAATGCCTGCTAAAAAGCGAATGCCTGCGCGGGATTTGTAACGGTGAGGCGCTTGACCTGTTCGTCTGTCAGCCCACGCGCCTTCAAAGCCGGGATGAACTCCGTGATCAAGGCGGTGTAGCCGCGGAAGCCTTCCTCCGGAAGCCCATCGGCCCGCGCCGGATTATACCAGCCGGAATCGTGCGAGAGCAGAAGCTGTTCTTCGTAGCCGGCATCGACCAGCGCCAGGGTGATTTTCAGCAGTTGCTCCCGCGGCTGCCAGGTGCCTCCGACCGAATCGATCTCCAGGTAGGCACCCCGCCGGGCAGCGGCGAGAAGAACCGAGAGGTCGGGTTCGGTCTGGGCGTGCACCCAGATGAAGCGATGTAGGTCCAAGCCTTCACTTTCGAGAATATCCATCTCCTGCTTGGCAACCCCGCCGCCGACGGTATGGCTGGCAATGACTGCCCCCGTGGAAAGGCTCGCCCGGGCGGCGGCCTTGAGGTTGCGGATTTCAAGCTCGGTCGGACCGTCCTCGCTCATCGCCAGCTTGAGGAAGCCGGCGCGGACCGGCGTCCTCTCCATCCCTTCGGTCAGCTCGCCTTCCCAGAGCTCAGCCAGCTCCTGCAGGCCGGTGGTGCGCAGCTCCTCTGGGGTGTATGCCTCGCGATAGACACCGCTCGGTGCCAGGATACGGATGGGCGTGGACTCGGCCAGCCGTCGCAGGACCGTCAAATTGCGGCCCACGCCCACGGTGGAACATTCCACCAGCGCGGTGACCCCGGCGGCGGAGGCGGCTGCCAGGTAAGGGGCGAGCAGGTTGACGACTTTTTCCGGGTCTGCCTGGGCATAACCGGGGACGGTCGGTCCGCGGAGATCGGTAAAGAGGTGCTCGTGGGGCAAGATCAGACCCAGGGCGGCGGCATCCACCGGACCAGTAACGGTCTGAAGACATTTTGCCATAAGAGGTCCTCCTGATGATAAAACGGCAAAGGTGCGTAACCAAAGCAGTATAACATTTCTTACGGGAGGGAATATTGATGCAGCGGAAGAAAAATGGTTTACAATACGGCCGGAGGAGAAATGCCTTTCATCACCCTGACCACCGACTTCGGTCTGCGAGACGGCTTTACCGGCGTGTTGAAAGGCGTTATCTGGAGTATCTGTCCTGAAGCGCAGATCGCCGACATCAGCCATGCGATCAGCCCGCAAAATATCCTTGAGGGCGCCTATGTGCTCTGGCGCGCATATGCAGTCTTTCCACCAGGGACGGTGCATATGGCCGTGGTAGATCCCGGCGTGGGAACTCCGCGCCGCGCTCTGGCCATGCAGTTGGGTAACTACTCCTTCGTCGGGCCGGACAACGGCTTGTTTACACCGGTCATCCAAGATGCGGAGAGGGCCGGCGGGCCGGTCGAATACGTCCACCTGGATAATCCGAAATATTGGCTGCCGGACGTCAGCCATACCTTCCATGGCCGGGATATCTTCGCCCCGGCTGCGGCTCACTTGGCGAGGGGCGTACCTCTGGCGGACCTGGGGACGGCGGTCGAAGACCCGCTGCGGCTCGAGCTGCCTCGACCTGAAAGAACCGCCGCCGGCTGGCGTGCCCACGTCACTGTGATCGACGTCTTCGGCAACCTGACCACAGACCTTCCGGCCCGTGAAATCGCCGCGGCAGACCGGCCGATTTTCCAAATTGCAGGGCGTGAGGTCCAAGGACTGGTCGATTCCTATGGCAGCCGCGCCCGGGGTGATCTGGTCGCTCTGGTGGATAGCGAGAATTTTGTTGAAATTGCCGTCGTCGACGGCAGCGCTGCACAGCTGCTCGGTGCGCGCCTCGGCGACGTGGTTGACGTCATCTTTCCTTCCTAGCGCCGGAGACAACGATTGACAACTCTCGGTGTTATCCTTGTTGAGTGCCCATGGCCGCAGAAACCCCGCTGATCGTCGAAGACGTTTCATTCCGATATCGCGACCGGGAAGCGCCCGCCATCCGCAATATTTCTTTTTCCGCCATGCGAGGGGAAATATTATTGGTCGCTGGCGCCAGCGGATGCGGTAAGACGACCCTCATCCGCTGCATCAATGGCCTGATCCCGCGATCCTACAAGGGCGAGCGATCGGGTCGTATTTTGATCCAGAGCCAGGATACCAGCGGCTGGTCGCTGGCGAAGATATCCCAGAATGTCGGCACCGTGCTGCAGGACCCAGAGCGACAGATCCTGGGCACGAAGGTTCTCCACGAGGTGGCCTTTGGACTGGAGAACCTGGCCATTCCGCGCCCGGAGATCATCGCGCGCGTGGATGAGGCGTTGAAGTATTTGAATATTACTTATTTGCGCGACCGGGAAACGTTCAACCTGTCGGGCGGGGAAAAACAGAAGGTGGCCCTGGCTGGCGTCCTGGCCATGCGCCCTTCTATCCTGCTCTTGGACGAACCCCTGGCGAGTCTGGACCCGGCTTCAGCGTACGAGACCCTGGACATGGTCCGCCGCCTGGCCGACGAGGGCATGACCGTCGTGATAATCGAGCACCGTGTCGAGGACGTGCTGCGCATCCACCCTGAGCGGGTGATGTTTATGTCGGACGGGGAGATCAAGTATCTGGGATCGCTGGAAGGCCTGGCGGAGGTCGTGGACTACCACGAGGTCAAGCTACCGGCGAAGTTGATCATCGCCCGGGCAGTCCGGGATACACCTCCGCCGGAGCTGGACATCCTCCCGGGTGCCTCCAGCAGTGGATCCGCGTCCGAACCGTTGGTGCACTTTGAAAACGTTTCATTTGATTACGAGAGCGGGACGGAGGTCCTGCATGGCCTCAACCTGGACATCTGCCGCGGCGACGTGATTGCGGTCCTGGGGCCGAACGGGGCGGGTAAGACCACTTTCGTCAAGCACGCCATCGGTCTGCTCAAGCCCAAGTCGGGTCGCGTGCTGGTCGGCGGGCGCGATACGCGCGAGGCCAGCGTGGCACAGATTGCTGCCACGCTTGGATATGTTTTCCAAAGCCCAAGCCACATGCTCTTTGCCCCCACAGTATATGAGGAGCTGGCATTTGGACCGAAAAACTTGGGACACCCCGTCGACCGCATTGGGAAGGAGGTGAAGGAAGCCTTACGAATTGTCAACCTTGTCGATATGGAAAAGGATCCACCCCTTGCGCTGTCCTTCGGACAGCAGAAACGTGTCAGCATTGCGGCCATCCTGGCCATGCGCTCGCGTATCCTGGTGATGGACGAGCCAACCGCCGGCCAGGATTATAAGAATTACATGAGCTTCATGGATGCCATCCTGCAGCTGCCCGGATTCGAAGCCATCTTATTCATCACCCATGATGTCGATCTGGCGGTGATTTATGCCAACCGGGTGTTGCTCGTCGCCGACGGTCGCATCGTGGCCGACGGTCCTCCCCACGAGGTGCTGGGGGATACGAAGCGGCTGGAAGATTGCCGCCTTGTCCCAAGCAGCCTGTTGGCGGAGAACTTGAAATATTGGCCGCAAACTGCCCGTTTCATGCGCGCAGAAGCTCTGGCGCACCTCTAGTTCTGGAAAGCACTGGCTTTCCACCATCCCTGCAGAGGTAAGCCTCTGCCGTCCAAATCCAATCTAGTCAAAGGAGAGAGTGCATGAACAAGAAATTGCTTGGTGTTTTGATCGCACTGGTCGTCATCCTAGCGATCTTCCTGCTGCTCATCTATGTGGGCGGTCGTTTCAGTGAGCGCTTCCAGACTGGCGAGAATCCGCTCCTGCGCTTCGTCTTCGTGATCGTCGGCTTATTGATCGCCCTTGGAATTTACTTTGCCACGCGCGAGAGCAAGGCCTGGGAGATCGGCACCCGCCAGGTGGTCTGGATGGCCATCGGGGCGGCCCTGTACGCCGTATTCTCCTGGCTTTTTAATGGGACGGTGTTTCTCATCCCTTCGATCAGTCAGGTTGCCTTGCGACCGGCGATCGCCTTGCCGATGTTCTTCGGCTACGCGTTTGGACCGATCGTCGGCTTCTTCACCGGCGCGGTCGGCAATATGTTCGGGGATGCCCTGACCGGTTTTGGCCTCTACCCGCAGTGGAGCATCGGGAACGGATTGATCGGCTTCATTGCCGGCCTGCCGATGTTATTTGCGGACAAGAAGAAAAGCCTCAACTCCGTGCTGATCGCGGGTGGTGTTCTTACAGCTCTGGCAGCGCTGATTTATTTCCTGAACCGCACCCTGCCCAACATGATGTTCGTCGATGTTGCTAAGAATATTTTTGGTGATGCTCCCATCACACTTTTCGCCGGCATTTCGCTGCTGGTCGGTTTCGTGCTGGTGCTCATCGTACGCTTTGCGTTTGGAAAGAACATCGACATCGCCGCTGCCGTGACCTGGGGCATGCTGGGGAACATCCTCGGCATCGGTTTTGCCGCCATCTCCGACATCTGGATCAACGGTTATTCCCCGGCATCGGCGGTCGTCGGCGAGTTCCTGCCGGCTGCCGGACCGAACCTGATCTTTGCCGCCATCCTCGTCCCGCTGCTGGTCGTCGCCTACGCCGCGGTCCAGAGGCAATCCGGACGCTAACCTAATTGTCATTGCGAGCCCCCTGAGCGGAGAGAAGGGGGTGAAGCATTCTCCTGGCAATGCCCGAGACTGCTCACCTGCACTTGCACCTGCTGCAAGTGCAGGTGCAAGTGTCGTCGCTCCGCTCCTCGCAATGACAGGGAAACAATATGCTCGTCACCTGGCGCTACCGCCAACGCAAGTCGCTCATCCAGTGGTTTGAACTCACGCGCCTGGATCATGTTTTACGGTTGTTTCCTGGTCTGCACGGTGTTTTTCTGGGATCTGCGCTTCCTGGCTTTTTTCTTTGTCATTTCCGTGGTCGTGCTCCTGACTTCCGGGGTGGCATGGAAGGAAATGCGCCGCGCCTTCCTTTTCATCATTGGCTTTATTTTCGTCTATACCTTCCTGACCTTCCTCACCGGGCGAGGCGGGGAGGAGGTCTACACACAAGAGCATCTCATTTCCAAACTGGCGGCCCCGTTCACGATACTTGGCTGGCGTCCGACGCTCACCATCACGATCGAGCGCTCTTTCTTTGCCGTCAGTCAGTGGGTGCGGGTTTTCAGCATCGCCATCATGACCATTTTGATCCCTTACACACTGAATCCTTCATTGTATGGGGTAACATTTCGCGGTTTGGGATTGCCAGACAAGATCGCCTACGCCATGGATCTGGCCATGCGTTTCATCCCCACTTTCGGCCGTGATTTCCAATTGACCATGGATGCCCAGCGCGCCCGCGGCTACGAGCTGGAAAAGATCAGCGGTGGAATCTTCGAACAGGTGCGCAAGCTCGGGCCGATCTTCGTGCCGGTCACCATCCACGCCATCATCGGCAGCGAGGATATCATCGACGCCATGGACCTGCGCGCCTTCGGCATCGGACCGCGCACCTGGCTGGTGAAATTGAACTATCACACCCGTGACCGCGTCCTGATCGCTTTTGGGGTATTTCTCCTGCTCTCGGCGATCGTGTTGCGGGTCCTGGGATATGGGGGATTCTGGATACCTCCAGCCCTGATCCGTTTGGCGGGAGGATGATATTTGACCGGTCGGAGTGGAATGCCCCGACCGGCTTTTTTGTGATTACACGGCGATCAACCAGATATTTTTCTAATTGGAGCACTTCTTTACACGGCTTTGTCAGTAAGAACCAGAGCTTGTCTGTGGTTACCTGGGGATTTTCAGGTCGTAAACCAGGAGCGTTTTTACGAAATCCATCATTAGGCCAGCAATCTTTCCCAGTCCAGATCGTCGGCGGTCTTGTGCAGGCGGTGGTCGTCGTCCACGCGGATATAGGTCAGCTGTGTGAAAAGCTGTTCGGCCAGCTTTCGAACCGGTTCGGGCGGGACGACCTCATCATGTGTGCCGTGCACGAGCACGACCGGAACCGCGACCGGGGCGGGCAGCGGCTCGCCCAGCATGATCATCAGGGCCGGGGCGAGCAGGACCAGCTTGCGCACCCGGCTTGGGTGTCGGCAGGTCAACCTAGCGCCCATCAAGCCACCCAGGCTGGAGCCGATGACCGTCCAGCCTTTTTCCCTGCCCAGGATGGCTTCCAGCTGCCGCATGCGTTGGGACAGATCGCCCTCGAAGTCGGGCGTGAGCATTTCGGGGAACAGGCGGCGTAAAACGCCAGCCTTGTACGTCCGGCTGCTGCTGTCCGAGCCGTGGATGAAGATCAGGCAGGTGGGATCGAGCATAAGTTGATTATGAGCAAATCAGGGCCGGGTTATCCGGGTTTAGAGAAACTTTCGAGTTTTCGTCCAGGAAGTTTACACTGTTCAAGACAAACAAATTTAGGGACGTAAAACCTTCCCAGTTATAGGTGGATTTATTCTAGACGCCCAGCCGAGACAATATTCCAGATAAGAGTTATCGTAACCCGCAAATTGGTATGGAATCGTGATGCCGGTACAGGTGCAATCTCGACTTGTAAAGTTCGCAAAGCCATTAGAAGAGAAACATAAAGACGGCGAAAATAACCAGCTCATTAAAATACAGGCCAGCGAGCAAACAATTACAACCTGCCAGGACTGTCTCAGGATAAACCGGGTGAGCAGGAAAAACAGATACGCCAGAACAGCAATTACCAGAGCCGCAACAGGCAATCCAACCGACGGCTTAAAGTTCAAAGCAGCCGGGAGTCGTTCGTTCAATTCGAAGAAAGTGCCCATGGAAAGAATCGAAGAAAATAATATAAAGCGCCATACACCGTAAGCGCTGTGAGGGCTCGATATTTCCACGCTTGAGAGGAGGCGCGTAGTCCTTGGGAACGCTTCTGTCCGATCCTTAATTCCACAAAACCGATGATGAACGGAACGGAGAACAAAGACCTGACCAAAAGGAATTCCGTACGATCCCAAGAGATGAATGGAAAAGGTCCAAACACCAAAAGGAAAATAAATAAACAGCAGACGCTTAGCGAAATGTAAATGATCACTTTAATTCGCCGAGTCCGACTGGCTTTTTCCGCCTGGACCGGTCCTGGTTTACTGCGCATGAATTTGATTCTACAACAAATACCCGGTCTCATGGACCGGGTATTTTGGATTAATGGCCTGTTACGAACGCCGCTCCTACCAGGCCGGCGCCCGAGTGGACCGAGAGGCCCGGCGTCAGCTCGGCGTACATGATCTCGGCCGGGCAGTCCACGGCGGCGCGCAGGCGGGCTTCGAATTGTTTGGCCGCCTCGGCGGCGTTGACGTGCACGATGCTCATGTGCTCGAAGGGTTTTCCGCCGGCGGCCTCCGCGGTCAGCTCGATCGCCCGGTCCCAGGCCTTGGTCTGGGTACGCACGCGCTCCAGGAGGTCCAGTTTTCCGTCGCGGATGGTCAGGACCGGCTTGACGCTGAGCACATTGGCGATCCCGGCGGCGACCTGCCCGACCCGCCCGCTCATCGCCAGGTATTTCAGGGTTGCCAGTGCGGCGAACATGTGGGCGCGTTCCCCGACCTCCATGGCTGTGGCGGCGGCTTTCTCCGCCGAGGCTCCCGCGGCAACCGCCTCGGCTGCCGCCAGTACCATCCAACCCTGGCCCATGGTCAGGTTGCGCGTGTCCACCACGCGGATGTCTTTGCCGGGGAACATCCCGGCGGCAGTCTGCGCGGCGGCGTACGTGGCGCTGACCTCGCTGCTGACCGTGAAGCACAGAACGGCTTCCGCACCGCCGTCAAAGGCAGCCCGGTAGGCCTCGGCGAACTGGCCCGGGGAGGGGGCGGCCGTGGTCGGCAGCTTTCCGTCCCGGTCGATGCGCCTGAAGGTCTCGGCATCGTCGATGTCGTAAACGGCGCGAAACAAGTCCTCCCCGAATTGGACGGTGATCGGCACCTGGACGATGGAGTGCTGCCTGGCGACCTCGGCCGGCAGGCTGGAATCGGTGTCGGTGATGATGGCAATCTTTGGCATATGTCCCTTCCTTTGAGCAGGTTTACTAGCATTAACACGGCCGGTCGAATAAGGTTTTGGCATTGACCTCTTGACAAAAATTCCTGGAGTGGTAAAATCAAGCCATACCCCCCCCGGGGGGGTGGGGTAGGAGGATCGAATGAAGAGCGAAGACACCTTGAAACGATTGAAGATCATCGAAGGCCACCTGGGCGGCGTCATCCGCATGGTGGAGCAGGATGCCTATTGCATCGACGTCATCCGCCAGATCCAGGCCGTGGAAGCCGCCTTGAACAAGGTCAGCACCGCCATCCTCGAAAACCATCTGAACACCTGCGTGACCACCGCCATTCGCGGGCAGGATCCCTCCGAGCGTGAGCGCGTCTTGAAAGAGATCACTGACGTGTTCGAGACCGCGACGAAGGTGTAGCGTTTTATCTTATTTTCAAAAGGAGTCAAAATGACCAAGGTAACCTATTCCATTCCCAACATTTCCTGCATGCACTGCGTCCACACCATCCAGACCGAGCTATCGGACGTCAAGGGCGTCCAGTCGGTCAAGGCGGACGAGACCACCAAGATGGTCGAGATCGTTTTCGATGCCCCGGCCAGCGAGGAGACTTTCAAGACGGCTCTGGCCGAGATCAATTATCCCGTCGCCGCTTAATTTGTTGGGGCCCGATAGTTCGTGCCCCAACTTTAATGGTGAGTTATGGCAGATACGAAACAAATCACCCTCCCGGTGACCGGTATGACCTGTGCCAACTGCGTCGCCACGGTCGAGCGCAACCTCAAGAAGCTCGACGGGGTGGAGAAGGCGGTTGTCAACCTGTCCTCTGAGCGCGCCACCGTTGAATTCAACCCCGGGCAGGTGGGCCTGCCTGACCTGGTGGCGCGCGTCGAACGCGCCGGATATGGGATTGCCAGCGGAGAGGCGGACTTGGTTATCAAGCGCCTGGCGGACAGCAACGATGCCGCCCGGCTGGAAAAAGCTTTGCTGAAGGTCGATGGCGTCCTAGAGGCCTCGGTCAGCCTGACGACCGAACGGGCACGCGTGCGTTATGTCCCGACGGTGGTCAGCCAGGCTGAGATCCGCCAGGCCGTGGCGCGGACCGGCTTCGAAGCTGTCGAGCTGGGCGGGGAGGCGGAGGATGTCGAGGCGCAGGCCCGCCAGCACGAGATCGACGAGCAGCGCCGCCTGCTGATCACGGGACTGATCTTCACCGTTCCGCTGTTCCTGTTTTCCATGGCGATGGACATCGGCCTGCTGCCGATGGCCTGGAGGGAAGCGCCATGGGCCAGACTGCTCATGTTCGCCCTGGCGACCCCGGTGCAGTTCTACGTCGGTTGGCAGTATTACGTGGGCGCCTACAAAGCCCTGCGCAATGGCTCTGCCAACATGGATGTGCTGATCGCCATGGGCTCCTCGGCGGCCTATATTTTCTCGATCTTCATCCTGCTTGGGATCATCCCCGGCCAGGTCTATTTCGAGACGGCGGCGGTGATCATCACCCTGATCCGGCTGGGGAAATTCCTGGAAGCGCGCGCCAAGGGCCGCACCAGTGAAGCCATCAAGAAGCTGATGGGACTGCGCGCCAAGACCGCCCGCATCGTCCGCGACGGAGCCGAGCTGGAGCTTCCAGTGGACGAGGTGCGTGTCGGCGACCTCGTGCTCGTCCGTCCCGGCGAAAAGATCCCCGTGGACGGCGTGGTCGTGGATGGACGCTCGGCGGTCGACGAGTCGATGCTGACCGGCGAGTCGCTGCCCGTCGAGAAGGGACCCGGCGACCCGGTCATCGGCGCCACGCTCAACAAGCTGGGCCTGCTCAAATTCGAAGCCACCAAGGTAGGGCGCGAGACCGCCCTGGCGCAGATCATCCGTCTGGTCGAGGAGGCGCAGGGCAGCAAAGCACCCATCCAGAAGCTGGCCGACCAGGTGTCGGCGGTGTTCGTGCCCGTCGTGATCGCCATCGCCGCGCTCACCTTCCTGGCTTGGTATTTCTTCGTCTCGGCCAATCCCGCCGTGCCCCAGTTCACCCGCGCGTTGATCAACGCCGTGGCGGTGCTGGTTATCGCCTGCCCGTGTGCCATGGGCCTGGCCACACCGACGGCGGTGATGGTCGGCACGGGCAAGGGCGCCGAGCTGGGGATCCTGTTCCGCAGCAGCGAAGCGCTGGAGCGGGCCGGCAAGGTGGACGTGGTCGTCCTGGACAAGACCGGCACGCTGACGAAAGGCCAGCCGGCGGTCACTGACGTCGTTGTATCGCAGGGGTTAGATCGAAGACGAGTTGCTGCGCCTGGCAGCCTCGGTCGAGAAAGGCTCCGAGCACCCGTTGGGCGAAGCCATCTGGGCTGAGGCCACGACCCGCGGCCTGAGCCTGATTGAGCCTGCCGGATTCAAGGCCGAGGCCGGGGCGGGCGTCGAAGCCGAAGTGGATGGGCGTAAAGTGGCGGTGGGCAACCTGCGCATGATGGCAGCGCGACAGTATCCGCTCAATGGGCTGGCAAAGGATGTTGAGCACTTGCAGTCCGAAGCCAAGACGGCCATGCTGGTTGCCGTGGACGGGGAGGTGCGCGGGGTGATGGCCGTCGCCGACACGCTCAAGGACGGTTCGAAGGAGGCCATAGACGAGCTGCATCGCCTGGGCTTGACGATCGCCATGATCACCGGTGACAACCGCAAGACGGCCGAGGCGATCGCCCGGATGGTGGGCATCGACCGGGTCCTGGCGGAAGTCCTGCCGGAGGGCAAGGCGTCTGAGGTCAAGAAATTGCAGGGCGATCAACGACTCGTCGCCATGGTCGGTGACGGTGTCAACGATGCCCCGGCGCTGGCGCAGGCGGACGTGGGCATGGCCATCGGCACCGGCACGGATGTGGCCATGGCGGCCGCATCCGTCACGCTGATCAGCGGCGACCTGCGCGGCGTGGGTCGCGCCATCTCCCTCTCGCGCCAGACCTTGCGGACGATCAAGCAGAATCTATTCTGGGCGTTCTTCTACAACGTGATCCTGATCCCGGCGGCGGCCCTGGGGCTGCTCAACCCGATGCTGGCCGCGGGTGCGATGGCTTTCAGCAGCGTATTCGTGGTCAGCAACAGCCTGAGGTTGAGACGGGTGAAAATCTAGAAGCTGGACTTCTGTATCCCAGAAGGGGATATAATCTCCATCTGGGATTTTCTATCCCGGCAGGAATATGCCGCACTATTTCACGATCGAAGAAGCCAAGTCAACGCTGCGCACCATCCGCCCGCTGATGGAGGAAGTGCAGGCTATTCGCGACAAGATCCTCAAGCAGCAGCCCAAGTCCTGGCCGCTGGTCGAGAAAGCAGCCGGGAACGGGGGCAGCCGGAAAGCCAGCCGCCTGGTGATCGACTTCGAGCGCCTGGACCGGCTGGTCCATCGCATCCAGGATACGGGGGCGATCCTGAAGGACCTCAATCTTGGGCTGGTCGATTTCCCGGCCTGGCGGGCAGACCATGAAGTTTACCTCTGCTGGCAATATGGGGAAGCTGAACTGGCATTCTGGCACGAAATCGACGCCGGTTACTCTGGCCGGCAGCCGATCGAGACCTTCTAGAGGAACCCATGGACCTTTCTTCTCCAGAAAATCTTCAGGTGATCGATCACCTGCTCACCACCACGCGCACTGTCCGCCGCAGGTTGGATCTCTCCCGTCCGGTGGAGCGGGAGGTGATCCTGCGCTGCATCGAGATCGCCATGCAGGCTCCCACGGCTTCGAACAGCCAGAACTGGCACTTCCTGGTCGTCAGTGAGGCAGACAAACGCCTGGCCATTGCCGATTATTACCGAAAATCCTACTCGGCCTACATTGGTAGGGCGGCGCTCGGTACGGTCAAAGCCGTGGTCGGCCGAAGGTCAAGAACGTCGCCGGACATCGGACAGATGGCTCGCGTAAGTCTCTCCTCGACCTACCTGGCACAGCACCTGCATGAAGTCCCGGTCTTTATCATCCCGTGTTTTGAAGGCCGGGTGGAGGGGAAGCCGGTCTCCGACCAGGCAGCGCGTTACGGCTCCATCCTTCCGGCGGCCTGGTCGCTGATGCTGGCCCTGCGCGCCCGCGGCCTGGGCGCGGCGTGGACGACGCTGCACCTTGTCTATGAAAAAGAGGTCGGGCAGATCCTGGGAGTTCCTGAGAATATTACCCAGGTTGCTCTTTTACCGGTGGCTTATTTCAAAGGGGAGGATTTCCATCCAGCAAAGCGCCTGCCCATGGAATCATTCATCCACTGGGAAGCGTGGTGAGCGCAGGAAAAATATTAAAGGGACGACCTTTAGCGGTTGAATGTATGCAGCGTTTCCAGGTAATCGTCCGGGCGGCCGATGTCGAAGCGCTTGCCGTCAATGACCAGACCGGCGAAGCCGTGTTCCTGCCGCAGCCGGTCGAGGGCTGAAGTCAGCTGGAACTCCCCGCGTTCGCGTACATTGTTGTCAATATTTTCCTGAAGGTAATCGAACAGCTCCGGCCGGATGATGTACTGGCCGAAGATCGTCAGGTATTCTTCTGCGGGCAGGCCCGGTACGCGCAAGTTGGTGCGGGCGAAGTCGAGGGTGGGCTTTTCGACGAATTGGGTGACGTTGAGCAGTCGGCCCTCCTCCAGCCAGACCCCGGTAAGTGTCCCGAAATTACTGAGCTGGTCTTCGGGCGTGCGCCGGACCCCGACGATGCTGGTCCCATGCTGCCGGTAGGCATCCATCAGCTGGCGGGCGCAGGAGATGTCCGTGGTGGAGTGGTAGAGGTGATCACCAAGCATGAGCAGGAAGGGCTCGTTCCCCACGGACTGGCGGGCACAGGAAACGGCATGGCCGAAGCCCTCCTGGGCGGTCTGGACGGCAAAGGACACATGCCTGCCGATCTCCAGCAGACGACGGGAGTACTCTTGGAAATGGGGCGGCAGCTTGTTGTAGTTCTCGATCGAGATCTGCTCGGAAAAAAAGCGGCGGAAATCTTCCAGGTCATCCTTCTGCACGATAATGATGACCTGCTCGATGCCGGCGTCGAGGGCCTCCTCCACAATGAGCAGGATGGCTGGCTTGGCGATCCCGTCCCGATCAACGATTGGGAAGAGCTCCTTCTTGGTGGCCTTGGTGGCTGGGAAGAGGCGGGTGCCATATCCCGCGGCAGGGATGACGGCTTTGCGGACCTTCTGCTGTGGTGTGATGGTCAGCTCGAGGCCGGGCAGGGCGAGGTCGCGTTCCAGGATCTGCAGGACGGCTTTCTGGTCCTCGCTGCTGCGGCAGATGAACTGCGCCGTCCCGTCGCCTTGAGAGCCCACTCCTTTTCCGCCCCAGATGTGCGGCTGAATGGCCGGGTAGCTCAAGACGCGGTGCAGGGCTGGCGAGGTCAGTTCTTCGGGGCAGGCGGGTGCCGCGTATCGGTCGAAGAAGGTCTGCGCCTCGGTCAGCAGGGCGCCGAGCCGCTGGGCATCCGAGGCGCGCAGAGCTTCGATGGCCTGGTCGACGATGCGTTTGTTGATCGGTCCCAGCAGCTCCTGGACGCCGCGCTCGATCTCATTCTCGGCGAACGGGTAACAGCGGTTCAGCCGGTTGAGGATCTCCATGGTGTCCTTCTTGGCTTGCAGGTCGACGATCACGAAATACAATGCCTGGTCGATCTGCAGCTCCTGCGTCTCCAGCCGGTCGCCGTCGAAGGTCATCAACACCGGACGATTGCCGAAGGCGCAGCCCTGGTCCATCCGCCCGCAGCGCGAAGGGGTGGTGATCTCGCCCTGGTAGGCCAGCTCCATTTCGCCGCGCGTGGTCATCTTCAGGTCATAGACTCGATTGAACGCCCGGGCAGTCAGGACGCAGATAGCCGCGCTGGAAGACAACCCCTTTCTGATCGGCAGGTCGGTCTTGAAGTTGTCGATCACCAAGCCGCGCACGTGATAATTGGTCAGCACCTGGTAAGCCACGCCGGCGATGTAGCTCCAAAATCCGCCCTTCTGGGCTTCCTCCAGCAGGGACTGGGATTCCATCGGAATTTCATACGGCCCTTCCCGCAGGCCGTCCGGCTTGGTGGAGGTAAGGATTAGCGAGGTCGGGTGAGGCGAGACCTCGGCGTAGATGCCCTGGTCGGTGCCTGTGATCAGGGTATAGCCTTTCTCGACTTGGGCGTTGATCCGGCGGTACCCCCCGGCCCAATCGGAATGCTCACCTATCAGGCAGATGCGACCCGGAACGAATATTTTCATGGAAATATCCTTATTGGCTCAGCCTACGCCTTGCCATGGGATTTGTGGCGATGGGAAGAAGTTGATCCCCAGGCCGGCCAGGCGGGGGCCGTGGGCTGCCAGCCGCATCCGGAAATCCGACCAGCTCTTCTTCTCGGCGGCCGTCCAGCCGACCTCGGCGATGCCGCATAAGCGCGGGAAGAGCATGTAATCCAGGTCATCGACCGTGGCAATGGTCTCGGTCCATAGAGGTGCCTCGACGCCTAAAACCGCCTCTTTGGGCAGTTCAGCCAGGAATCCAGCCGGATCCCAGTCATAGGAGTCCTGGACTTCGACATAGCTGCCCGTCCAGGTTGCGCCCACGTGGGTGGTGGGATTGTATTTCATATCCAGGTAGGCTTTGGTGGCTGGAGACATGATCAGCTTGTTGCCTCGCTGTGCGGCCTTGAGCCCCCATTCGCCGTTGACCCAATACTGGACCAGGGTGTCGGGCAGCAGGCTCGCCTTGGCGATCTCCTCCCAGCCGATGCACTGCTTACCTTGAGCCTGCACCATCTTCTGTACGTGCTCGATAAATTTTGTGTAATCATCCTCGGGGGTGGAATGGGCTTCGTCCCCTCCGATGTGGATGTAAGGACCCGGGGTGAGGGTGGCGAGCTCACGCAGCACATCCAGCAGGAACTGGTAGGTCATCTCGTGGTAGATGCCCACGGAACTGAACCCAACCTCACTGCCGGTGTACAAAGCGGGGGCTTTGCCGGAGGGGATTCAGCTCAGGATAGGACGCCAGGGCCGCGTTGGAATGTCCCGGTACCTCCACTTCGGGGATGATGGTGATGTAGCGCGCCTGGGCATAACTGACGATGTCCCGGTATTCGCTCTGGTTGTAAAAGCCTCCACGGTCGCCGCGGGCGGCGCGGCTGCCGCCAATCTTTGCCAGGTTCGGCCACGAGTTGATCATCAAGCGCCAGCCCTGGTCGTCGGTCAGGTGCAGATGGAGGATATTCATCTTGTACAAGGCCAGCTGGTCGATCAGTCGCTTGACGTTGTCAGCGGTGAAGAAATGCCTGGCCACGTCGAGCATGGCACCCCGCCAGGGGAAGCGCGGCCCATCCCGGATCACGCCCGCCCCGGCCTGCCACGGTCCGGACTGGCGCGCCTCCAGCTCGATCGCCGCGGGGAAGAGCTGCCGGATGGTCTGGATGCCGTGGAAGAGACCTGCCGGCTGACGGGCAGTGAGCGTCATCCAATTCGCATCGACGCGCAGCTCGTAGCCTTCTTCACCCAGAGAGGCATCCAGGCGGCTGATCATCAACGATATGCTACCCTGTGGAGTCGTTCCGCTGGAGGTCTGCACGGGGAGGCGGTAACCGGTGGCGCGCTTTAACTTTTCGGACAGGTTCTCCCCGATCCTGAAGATTTCGTCCGTCCCCGGGGAGATAAAGATGGTGGTTTCCGGGACTAGCGTGAAATACCCATTCGAAGGAACGACCGAGTTGGGCAGGGGAATGATATTTTTCATCAATACATCCTAATACAAAGATCGCCGGATAGTTTCGGGGTATTTTTCCCGGGACATCCAGATTCAAATCAGGGTGCTTAAATAATACTATTGAATTGTGAATTAAACCAACGGGACGTTTGTCACTTTTACGGTGTGTTGGAGAAGGTGGTTAGGAAGGATCATCCACACAGGAGGGTGTATACTTACCGCCAATATTTACCCAGAGGTTCAGTGTATGAAAAAGGGTGTCATCTACGCCATCGTAGCTTACGTCATTTGGGGTTTTTTTCCTTTTTATTGGGAGAAGCTCGGCCATATCCCGGCGGTACAGGTGCTCAGCCATCGGATCCTGTGGTCGTTCATATTGTTGTTTGCCCTCATCCTGATAACAGGCCAGTGGAAGGCTTTTCATCAAGCCGCCTTCAAGCGGCACGTGCTGCTGATTTACCTGGCCTCGGCGGTTTTAATTGCGATCAATTGGCTGACCTACGTCTGGGCGATCGGCGCCGGCTTCATCATCGAAAGCAGCCTGGGATATTTCATCAATCCGCTGGTCAGTGTATTGCTGGGAGTCGTGCTGCTGCGGGAGCGGTTGCGCCCGTTCCAATGGCTGCCGCTCTCGCTAGTGACGGGTGCGGTCGTCTACTTGACGGTGGTCTATGGTTCCCTGCCCTGGATCGCCCTGACCCTGGCTTTCTCATTCGCCTTCTATGGTTTGGTGAAGAAGAAAGCCCCGCTGGATTCTCTTCAGGGGTTGACACTCGAAACTGGAATTCTCTTTCTGCCTGCACTTCTATTCCTGATGATTTCGGAGTGGACCGGTAAAGGCGCCTTTTTACATTCATCGGCGAGCATCAGCCTGATGCTGGTCGGCGCAGGTCTGGTCACGACGACGCCGCTGTTGCTGTTTTCTGCTGCCGCGCCGCGCGTCTCCCTGACCACGATCGGAATCCTGATGTATATCAACCCGGCGCTGCAGTTCCTGCTGGGTCTGTTCGTCTATCACGAGCCGTTCTCCCGGGAACAGCTGCTCGGTTTCGGGATCGTCTGGTTTGCCTTGATCCTGTTCGGGATCGAGGGCGTGCTGGCCAGCCGCCGCAAGATCCTTCCAGCAGAAGCGGATTATTCGTAAGAGAAAAAGGACGTTGCAGACCTGACTTATTTTCCCTATAATAGGGACGATTGCCTGCAATCATTTTATCTTGAGGAGAAATGCTATGTCTAAAAAGAAACCAGGTGTAATCGGTATTCTGACCGGGGGAGGCGACGTGCCGGGGCTCAATCCGGCCATCCGCGCCGTGACCATCCGCGCCCTGCGCGAAGGCTACCAGGTGATCGGCCTGAAGCGCGGCTGGGGAGGCCTCGTGGATATCGTCCGTGCGAAGGATGCCGATAACAGCGACAACTACCAGGTCCTGTCCGAGGAAGTTGTCAACCGGGCGGGGCGCACGGGCGGGACTTTCCTGCATACCTCCCGCACCAATGCGGCCAGGGTCAAGCGGGAAAATATCCCTGCGCATCTGCGCGACAAGTACACGGAAGACCGCAACGACCTGACCCCGGAAATACTCAAGAACCTGGATTTCCTGGGCATCGATTGCCTTGTCCCGATCGGCGGCGACGATACGCTCAGCTACGGCGTCCGGTTGTACAAGGAGGGCTTTAAAGTCATTGCCATCCCGAAGACGATGGATAATGACGTCCCCGGAACCGACTACTGCATCGGGTTCAGCACCTGCGTCACCCGTACCATCTCCCTGATCAACAACCTGCGCACCATCGCCGGTTCGCACGAGCGCATCATGGTCCTGGAAGTCTTCGGTCGCTACGCTGGTTTCACTGCCATGATGCCCACCATGGCGGGAGCGGCGAACCGCTGTGTGATCCCGGAGTGGAAGTTCAACATCGACCGCCTGACCGAACTGCTGGTCTACGACCGCAGCCGCAACCCCAGCAAGTATTCGATCGTGTTGGTTTCGGAAGGGGCCATGTTCGAGGGTGGCGAAATGATGTTCAAGGACAATGTGACGGATGCCTTCGGTCATGCCAAGCTGGGGGGCATCGGCGATACAGTCGCCGGGGAAATCTTGAAGCGCAGCGCCAAGTACAATCAGGGCGTGACGATCAACATCATCAATCAGAACCTGGGCTACATGGTGCGCGGCGGCGACCCGGACGCGATCGACTCGGTCGTCCCGATGGCCTTCGGCAACCTGGCCCTCGACCTGATCCTGAAAGGCATCCACGGGCGGCTGGTGGTGCTCAAGAACGGACGCTACGATAACGTTCCGATCGACGTGGTCACCGGATCGAAGAAAGTGGTCAACGTTGAAGAGTTCTATAACACGGAACGCTATCGGCCAAAGTATGAGAGCTTCGAGATGAAGCCGCTGTTCATCATGACCAGCGAAGGATGAGGCATGAAAAAGCACCCCGATATCTATCCCGAGGTGCCTTTTTAGGAGGGTAAAATCACCAGATTAGTGGATTGTGTTGGAAAGGGCCATCAGTACTGCAGTGCAGCCTGCAATGCAAGAGAGCAGGACGATGGCGGTCGCAACGATCGCCGTGATGGCTACGGCATGGCTCTGTTTTTGGGGTTCCGGGGTGGGTGTCGCATTCATTTCAGCCTCCTATTTGTCGAGTGAATCGCCTTTCAATTAATATACGTTTTTTGCGGGCCGGGGTTGCGGTCGGGAAATATAAACCGGATTTCGGATAGAAACCCGGTTTCGGATTGATATCCGGTCGCTGCTTCAAGGTCACGCCCTGGCTGCGGCCAGCTCCACCTGCGTGTACTTCAATCGTTCGAGCACTGCCGCGGCGATGTTGCGCATCATCTCCAGGCCGAGTTTCTGGTCGACTTCCGCCAAGGCGCGCAAGGCGAGGCCATCGATTTC
Source organism: uncultured Chloroflexia bacterium (assembly GCA_963739255.1). Taxonomy (GTDB): domain Bacteria; phylum Chloroflexota; class Anaerolineae; order Anaerolineales; family Villigracilaceae; genus UBA877. Next base: position 640,100 of record CAVTZT010000006.1, on the reverse strand, counting down.
GATGACCTTGCAGGGTGCAACGGCTTTGGCGGAGGAGATGTATTGGTATGGCTCGATCATTGAGGAGACGCCCAGCGCTTCTCCGGGGGCGATCGAGCCCACCAGCGCATTAACGATCGCTCCTTCCCCGCCACCGCTGAAGATCAGGTCAATATCGCCTTCGAGCAGGACCCACAGCTTGGTCGCGGGTGTGTTTTCTTTGAGGATGATCGTATCCTTTGCAAAGGTTTTTTCTACCGTGATGAGGGCAACGGCTTTCAGCTGTTCGTAGCTGAGACAGGCGAAGAAAGGATAACGGCGCAAGAGTTCGGGTGAGACCATATCTGCTTTCCTTTCAAAATGCGGAAATCAATCCTTCAGTGCGTCCAATACGGACTGCGTGGCCAGCGGGACGGCCGCAGCAACGGCGGCGGAAAGTTCCTGGGTGAAGTCGTAGACGTTCTCCGCCTCGATGGCGATCACGGTCACCGCCTCATCCTTAGGAAGGGGGATGTCCATGCTGCGGCCGACATTGAGCGCCGTGCGCAGGGACGTGTCGTGGGCCGAGGCGGAGTGACCGGCCGTCAGGTCCGGGAGGTCGCTGAGTACGAAACGGCTCACGGTCCCGACCGGTTTCGACCCGGTGTAGATGGCGTCGATCAGGACGACCCGCTCGTAGCCCGTCAAGCGTTCCATGAGGTTTAAACCGCCCAGCGAGACGCAGTCGGTCTCGACCTCGGGCCGGTCCACGGTCTGCCGGGCGACTTCCTCCACCACGTGCCAGCCGACGCCGTCGTCGCCGAGAATGGGATTGCCCAATCCAATGACGATTGTTTTCATAGGTAAGCGAAAAGTTTAAAGAAGGACGGCAGACAAGCTGTGTTCCGTCCGCCGTCCTCCGTATTCAATTCAGTCGCAGTACTGCCGGAGAACTTTGACGGGTTCACCGGCCGCGTCGTGAATCGTGACCTCCAGTGGCATCTGACCTGGCAGGGAGTGCGTCGCACATCCAAAACAGGGGTCGTAGGCGCGGAACGCCATCTCGACCATATTCAGCAAGCCCTCGTTGACATTGCCCTTCTTGATCAGGCTGTCGGCGGCCTTCTTGATCGACATGGTGATCGGGGCATAGTTGTTGGTCGTGCCGACGATCAGGTTGACCTTGGTGACCACGCCGCGCTCGTCGGTCCAGTAATGGTGTGTCAGCGTGCCGCGCGGGGCCTCGACGATGCCCACGCCCTCGGTCGGCTTTTCGGTCGGGATGGTGTGGAAGTCCGGGGAAGTGATCTCCGGGTCGGTGGCCAGTTCCACCCACCTTTCGGCAGCATAGAGCAGCTCGATCAGTCGCGCCCAATGGATCGCCAAACGCTGGTGCACCGGTTTGCCCTTGAGGGTCTTGTAGAACTTGTCGTATTCTTCCTGGGCGCGCGGGGTGGCCATGCCGTCGGCGGCGTTGAGGCGCGAGAGTGGGGTGGCCATATAGACTCCGGAATCCTTGCCGTCCACGAAGCCCTTCCAGCCGACGTTCTTCAGGTAGGGGAACTTCAGATAGGTCCAGGGCTCGACGTGCTCGGCGATGTTGGCGGCGTAATCCTTGGGCTCGTACTTGACGAATTCCTTGCCGTCCGGTCCGACTACGCGCACCTTGCCGTCGTAGAAATTGACCTTGTTGTTCGGGTCGACCAGACCCATGTAATAAGTCTGGTGGGTGTAGACGTCGCCCAGGATCAGGTCGACGTACTGCTTGTTGCCCAGCACAATGTCGTTGAAAACCTTCAGGCTGAATTGGGCGAACTCGATCGCCCACTTGCCCATCTGCTCGATTTCCTTGCGCTGCTCCTCGGTGATGCCCTTGGTCAGGCCGCCGGGGATGGAGGTGCAGGGGTGCACCTTGCGCCCGCCGATGATCTCGACCACGGTGTGGCCGTACTTGCGCATCTGGATGACCTTGCCGCCGACTTCCAGCCCGACCTTGTGGATAACGCCGAGGATGTTGCGCTCGGCCACCGGTGCGTCCGGGCCCATGATGAAGTCCGGTCCGCCCAGGGCGTAGAAGTGGGTGGTGTGGTCGGTGCAGTAGAAGGCCGAGTAGAGCAGCTCGCGCAGCTTCTTGCCGGTTGGCGGGACCTCGACGTGATAAACCGCGTCCACGGCCTTGGCGGCCGCCATGTGGTGCGCCTCCGGGCAGACGCCGCAGATGCGGTTGGTCAGCAGGGGCATTTCCTCCACCGGCCGGCCGACGCAGAAGCGCTCGAAGCCGCGCAACTCGGGGATCTGGAAGTAAGTGTTGGCGACGTCGCCCTTGTCGTTCAGGAAGATTTCGATCTTACCGTGGCCTTCCAGCCGGGTGATGGGATCAATCGTTATTCGTTGTGCCATGGTTACCTCCAGAGTTATCTACCGTTCGTTCTTGCATACTTGCTGGCCCGCAGCAGGGACCCGGCCAAATTAAAGCGATAGAATTGTCCGGCCGGGTCGACCAGGCCATCCAGGATTTTGTCGATCTCTTCCGGCTTTTCGCTGTCGATCACGGAAGCAAAAGCGGCGATCAGTCGCGCTCCATAGTCAACCACACCCTCGGCGGGACCGTAGCAGCCGATGCATTGCGCGCCGGCGATCGGGCAGCGGGCGTCGCAGCCGCTGCGCGTGGCAGGTCCATTGCAGGGGATGCCCTGCTCGAGCAGGCACAGTTCGGGGTCGGCCTTGATGAGCTGGATGCGGCTGAATTCCTTGATCGTCTTCAAGTTGCGCTTGCGCGGGCATTCGTCGCAGACGGTCGAATTGCCGGCTCCGATGGTCGCTCCCTTGGGGGGCAGTTGGGCCTCGCCCTTGAGGGCAGCAATCACCAGTTCCACTACGGCCGCGATCTGGTGCGATTCGGGCGGACAGCCGGGCATGTAGTAGTCCACGTCCACCACCTGGTCGAGTGTGCGCAACATCGGGTAAAGGGTTGGGATCGTGATCTCGCCTTCGGGCATTTTGTAATGGGGCTGCGGGCGGATGTTATCCGGATTGTCGGTCGAGATGGTCGAAAAGGCGGTATCGACGAGCTCCTTGATGGGGGAGAAGTTGGCCAAGCCGGGAATGCAGCCTTCGCAGGCACACGAGCCGAACGCCACCAGGATCTTGGATTTCTTGCGCAGCAGGTGGGCGATATGTTCGTTTTCGTCGTTGCGGATGCCGCCGTTCCACAGGCAAAGGGTGATCTCGCCATCTTCCATCTTTTCCACGTCGGCGTACTTGGCATCCATGGCCACCGGCCAGAAGACGACCTCGAAGTTGGCGTCAACGTCCAGGATCTTTTCGTGGATATTCAGCACGGCGATCTCGCAGCCGCCGCAGGAGGCTGCCCAGTACATGGCAAATTTCGGCTTGGCCTGGGCTTTTTCAACGATTTTTGGGCTCTTTGGACTCATGCAGGCACCTCCTCTTTATCCGCTTCCGCCGGGACCGTGAAACTGGTCTTGTTCCAATTGAGCGGACCCAGCGCCCGGACCTGTTCGACGAAGCTGTTGATCTCTCTGGCGAAGATGGCGCCTTCGGCTGCACTGGCCCACAGCAGTTTCAAACGATCGGGCTCGATCCCCAACTGAGCCAGGACGCGCTTCATCAGCTGAAAGCGGCGCATGGCCTTGTAATTCTGATTGATGTAGTGGCAGTCACCCGGATGGCAGCCAGACACCAACACGGCATCCGCGCCACCGGCGAAAGCCTTGAAGACGAAGGTCGGGTCCAGACGGCCGGAGCACATCAAGCGGATCAGGCGGACGTTTGGCGCGTATTTTATGCGCGCGGTTCCAGCCATATCGGCGGCCCGGTACGAGCACCAGTTGCAGGTGAAACCGATGATGATGGGTTCAAAGGGCTTGGTTTCGGGAGTATCAGACATAGGTTTTTCTCCTGGCGTAAATCGACAATTGTCAATCTCCAATCGTCAATCCTCTTACGCCACAGCCTCCTTCTTCGGGACATTCAAGAATAACAGGCCTTCAATCTGCGACAGAATCTGCTCGTTGGAGAAGACCGTTCCACTGATGGCTCCTGCCGGGCAGGCTGCCACGCAGGTTCCGCAGCCCTGGCAGAGCGCCGGGTTGATCTCGCTGACCATCTTGTCCTCGTGGAACAGGATCGCATTGAACGGGCACAGGTTGTTGCAGATGCGGCATCCCGAGCATTGATCCGCATTGATCGATGCTCGCACTGGCTCGAGGGCGATCTCCTTCTGCTGGATTTTGCCCAGGATGCGGGCGGCCGCGGCGGCTCCCTGGACCACGCTTGCGGGAATGTCCTTGGGACCCTGAACACAGCCGGCGATGTAAACGCCTTCGGTCACCGTGGCAACCGGATCCAGCTTGGGGTGTCTCTCGATCAGCCAGCCGTCGGCCGAGCAGGCAATGCCGAATTTCTTGGCAACTTCCTTGGCATCGCGGCGGGGTTCAAGGCCGGCGGAGAGGATGGCCATGTCCACCGGCACACGCAGCTGATTGCCGGTCAGCGTGTCCTCTACCTGGATAATAAGCTTGCCCTCTTCGGCGGGCAGCCGGGCTGCATCGCTGATCTCGGCCACCTTGCCGCGGATGAAGTGTGTTCCCTCGTCGAGCAGGCGGTGGTAGAACTCTTCGTAGCCCTTGGCTGGAGTGCGGATATCGATGTAGAAGTTGTATACCTCCGCGCCCGTCCGTTCTTGCACGAGGTGGGCAAATTTCAGGCTCTGCATACAGCAGATAGCGGAGCAGTACTCGTTATAGTTCTTGTCGCGGCTGCCGACGCAGTGGACAATCCCGACCACCTTCGGCGTGGTCTTCCCGTCGCGCAAGACGATGTTCCCACCCGTCGGGCCGGCGGCATTGCTCAAGCGCTCGAATTCGAGGTTGGTGTAAACATTTGCCAGCCGCCCGAAGCCATACTGCGTGATGCGGTGTGCATCGAAGAGGTCATAGCCGGTGGCTAGGATAATGTTCCCAACTTGGACGTTCAGGATCTCATCTTCCTGGGCAAAGTCTATGGCGTTGGTTGGACAAAACTTCTCGCAGGCCTTGCAGGTACCCTTGATGTAATAGGTGCAATTCACGCGGTCAATGACCGGGTACTTGGGCACGGCTTGCGGGAAGGGCACATAAATTGCCTTGCGTTTGCCCATGCCCGCCTCGAAGACGTTGTCCACGACTTTCCACGGGCACTTCTCCCAACAGATACCGCAGCCGGTGCAGTCTTTCTCGATGATCGAGCGGGCTCGTTTGCGGATGGCGACTGTGAAGTTACCCACGTACCCATCCACCTTCTCGACCTCAGAGTAGGTCAGCAGGGTGATGTTGGGATGGCTGCCCACCTGAACCATTTTGGGGGTCAGGATGCAGGCCGAGCAATCCAGGGTGGGAAAGGTCTTGTCGAATTGGGCCATGTGCCCGCCGATGGACGGTTCGCGCTCGACCAGATAGACCGGGAAGCCGGCGTCGGCAAGTTCGAGGGCAGCCTGGATACCGGCGATGCCGCCGCCGACAACCAGAGTGGCCGGATGGATCGGGACATGCAGCGGCTCGAGTGGCTCGTGATGGATCACGCGAGCAACACCACCGGAGATTATGGCTTTGGCCTTCTCGGTCGCAGCGGCTTTGTCGGTGTGCACCCAGGAATCCTGCTCGCGAATCGATACCAATTCACATAAGTAAGGGTTCAAACCGCCGCCCTTGCAGGCGTTGCGGAAGGTGGCTTCGTGAAGGTGCGGGGAGCAGGCTGCCACAACCACCCGGGTCAGGCCCTGTTCCTTGATATCCTTCTGGATAAGTTCCTGTCCCAGGCTGGAGCACATGAACTTGTAGTCGCGTGCAATGACGACGCCTTGATCCTTCAAATTCTCGGCTGACCATGCACTAACCTCGCCAACGTTTACGACACCGGCGATGTTGGTACCGCAGTGGCAAATGTAAACTCCAATTCTTTCCTTTTTTTCCATAAAGTCACTCCTTCATTCTCATTCTTATTGTCTGGAACAGTCTCTTCATATCTGTCCAGCCGGGAGTAGTGATGGTGCAAAAGCAATAAATTCTTTACCAATTCCCAGTTTCTTCCCGGGGATGCCCAGCGCCAGCCCGATCAATTGGGTGAAGTAGACGATCGGTACCGAATATTTCGTGCCGAATTCGAGATTTACTTGTTGTTGGTAGCACTCCAGATTATTCTGGCACATGGGGCAGGCGGTGGCGATGACCGTGGCTCCGGCGTCCACAGCAGACTGCAGCAGGTTGCGTACCATGGTTAGAGCTGCTGTTCGACTCGATATGATCAAGGAACCCCCACAACAGCGCATCTTGAGTGGGTAGTTGACCGCTGTTGCGCCTGTGGCTGTCATCAGCTCTTCGAAGTACATCGGCATCTCAACATCTTCTTTGTCTTTCTGGGGCCGATTTATCTGGCAGCCATAATAGGCAGCAACCTTCACGCCTTCCAACGGTTTTATCACTTTGCTCTTGAGCTGCTCCGGACCGATATCCTGGGCAAACACCTCGATGAGGTGCTTGACCCTGATATTTCCATTGAAATGTAAATCGTCTTCTTCCAGCGCAAAATTGACATGCTCGGCCAGATCCGGGTCTTTCTTCAGATGGGCTGCTGTGAAATACATGTTCTTGTAGCAGGCACTGCAGGGGGCAACCACGTCCAGACCTGTCTTCTCGGCGATGGCAAGATTCCGGGCGCACAGCGTATACGCCAGCAGCTCGTCGATGAAGAAATAAGTGGTTGAACCGCAGCAGTTCCAGTCTTCCAATTCCTTGAGCTTTACCCCGAGTTTCTTGGTGGTCTCAATTGCCGAGGTGTGGTAACTGATCGCCATTTTTTCAAGCGAGCATCCGGGGAAGTAGGCGAACTCTTTCATTCGAGACCTCCCATCGGAATGATCCTGCCGAGCATCCGCCTGAAGTTATCCAGACGCTTGATCCTCGTCGGCAGAACGGGTAGCCTGCCCTTCAACAGCAGCTCGGTTGCTCCCTGTACTTCCTGGATGAATTCCCGCGGGCTGAAACTGAAGATGTAAGCCGGTGCCAAGACGGGCTCGAAGGACCGCCCGCCGCGCACGATCATTTTTACAAACGCCTCAGAAAATGTCGGCCCAATCAGCCCTTCTTTGTACTGGTTTTTCCAGATTGAGTAACGCTTTAATGCATACATCACTTCGGTTATATTGATATCTTGAGGGCAGCGTACCGTGCAGTGATAGCAGGAGGCGCAATACCAGAACGTATTGCTTGCCAGCACCTGCTCCTTTTGGCCTTGGTTGATCAAGGCAATAATCTGACGGGGTGTGTAATCCATATAGGGGGCAACTGGACAGGTGCCGGAACATGTCCCACATTGGATGCACATCTTGGTCGGTTCCCCTTCCGTGGCATATAATAGGTTCGCGATCTCTTGACTAAAGCTAATCGATTCTGTCATAAGGTTTGCTCTCTGTAATGTCGGGCAAGTTGACAAATGTCGAACCTGTCCCGGAAATCAGCTTGGCGAGCCGTTTATTTGCCAGCCTTCTTTGCCTCGGCTATCTGGATCAAGGTGCTGACCTTGTCGAGCAGGAGTTTGGGTTCGACTGGTTTTTCGACCAATTCGTCGACGTCTACGAAGCGTGGATGGATCGGTTCGCCCGGGAAGAGAAAGGCGATCTGCTCGCGCATGCCGGTAATGATCAGGACCGGCATCTCGCGCAGCTTGGGGTCCTTGCGCAGTTTGCGGGCGATCATGATCCCTTCTGCGCCACGGCCCATCATGATGTCAAGCAGCAGCAGATCATACTTCTTTGACTGCAGTGCGCGCAAACCGTCCTTGGGGTTATAGGCGACGTCCACCTCGTAGTCCCCCGTAGCCAGGATCGCCTGAATCCCGGAAACGAAATCGGGATCGTCATCGATCATTAGTAATTTCTTGGTCATGGTATTCCTCCGTTCGGGTTAGCAGGATGTTTCCCTAGAAAATCAAAGGGTTTCGCTAGGTATTTTGGATGGGCAGGCTGACCAAAAAGGTCGTTCCCTTGCCCGTTTCACTTTCCACAGAGATCGAGCCGTTGTGGGCTTCGATGATTTGCCGGGCGACTGCCAGGCCGATGCCATGCCCGGTGGCCATCTCCTGGCCGGCCTTGCCTCGATAGAATCCATCAAAGATGTGGGGCAGGTCTTCCTGGGAAATTCCGATGCCGGAATCTTTGATCGAAATCGTCAGGTTATTAGTTTGCTCTTCGGCTTTTACAACCACTTTGGTACCATCCGGCGAGTACTTGATCGAATTGCCGATGATATTGACGAATACCTCCGAAAGACTAAGGCTATCGCCTGAGATCGGGTGCAAATTCTCGCCGACTTCGTTCACAATCTCGATGTTTTTTCGCGCCGCAAGCGATGAGAGGCTTTCGAGTGCATTGGCAATTGGGGTGGAAATCGAGATCGGCGTAAAACCGTCTTTCAATTTATTTATGTCAACTGAAATAACCCGCAGCCAGGAATTAATCATCTTTAGCATTTCGTCAATCCTGACTTTGACGCGCTCGAGTTTTCCTTTCTGTTCGGTGTTCAGGGTCTTTTCCAGTTCGAAATCCAGGGCGAAGAGATTTTGCTGTACGGCACTCAATGGAGCCTTCAGTTCGTGGGAGACAATCGAAGCAAATTGTTCACGCAGCAGTTCCTTTTCTCTTCGCAGGCTGATGGTTTCCAACATAAGTTTCCTGCGTTCAATCCCGCGGCGGGCAATCATTCGGAATTCATCCGGGGTGAAAGGCTTGGGGAGAAAGTCGTAAGCACCTCTCTTCATCGCATCCACGGCAGAACTAACCGTGGCAAAGCCTGTGATGACGACAGCCACGATCGTCGGGTCAATTTCATGGACTTTTTCCAATACTTCGAAGCCGGAAATACCGGGCATTTTAAGATCGACAAAGACAAGGTCCGGCTGATACTCTTGCACGAGTGCCAACCCGCGTGTTCCATCGGTCGCCGTGGCCAACTGGTAGCTGCTGCCTTTGAGGATCTGGGCGCAGGAATCCAGCACCACGTCCTCGTCATCGATAATCAGGATTTTTGACTTCGCTTCCATTTTCTATGCCAGCTGTCATTTTCGTCAGAGGAAAACTGACGGTGAATGTCGTACCTTCGCCCAAGATGCTTTCAACGGAGATATTTCCGTTATGTTCCTTGACAATCCCAAAACTGATCGCCAGCCCGAGCCCAACTCCATGCCCGGTTTCCTTCGTCGTGAAGAAGGGATCGAAGATTTTTTCCATATTTTCGTCGCTGATTCCATGACCGGTGTCCTGAACCTTGATTTCCACGCTGTTGTTTTCACGATTAAGCTGCGTGGACAAGGTTAGCTGGCCGTTGCCATCCATCGCTTCGGCGGCATTGATGATCAGATTGAGAAATACTCTTTCCACCTGCGAAGGATCAAGGACGACCAAGGGCAGGTTTTCATCCAGATTAATGATCACTTTGATGTTCTGGAATTGAGCCTGCTTTTCTACCAATGAAATGCACCCTTGCAATAGATTGTTGATATTGCATAAGGTTTTGTCGGGTTTCTTCTGGCGGGAAAAGTCCAGCAGACCCCGGATGATGTCCCTGCACCGATTGGCCTGGACCACAATCTTTTGGAGATTGTCTTTTGCCTCCGGTTTAGATGATTCGTCTTCGAGAAGCAGATATGAATAAGTGACTATCCCTTGCAGGGGATTGTTCAGATCGTGGGCGACATTTGCGGAGAGTTGTCCGATCAGGGCAAGCCGCTCGGATTCCATGATTTTCTTTTTGGTGAATTCCTTGATCTTGTCATCGCGATCCTTCAACGCCGTGGCCATCAGGTTGAAAGTGTCGGCGAGTTCACCGATCTCGTCGTTGGAGGTCTTTTTCGCTTTCGCCTCCAGATTACCATTCGCAAGTTGTTTGGCTGCGGCTGCCAGGTTGCCGATCGAGGTCGATATGTTCCGTGAAATAAACAGCGTAATCAAGATGGAAAGAATTACGCCCGCCAGGGTGATCCCGAGGAAGATAAAACTGGCTCGATTGTTAATGTCCGTATATTTCTGTTCCAAAATACCGACGTACAAGATGCCGATGGTACTTCCGTCAATATTTTTGATCGGTTCGTAGGCGGCGATGTACCAATCATTGACGACATACGCACGACCGATGTACTGTTTTCCCTGAACCACTACCTGGTCATAGACATTTTGCGCGATTCGGGTGCCGATGGCCCGCGACCCATCGCCATTCAAGACATTCGTGGAAATGCGGACATCGTCTTGGAAGATCGTCGCAGTGCCTATGTCCTTGCCTTCATAAACAACTCCTTGGAATACCGTTCTTTTTACTTCGTCGACAATCTCATAATTGCGGTTAAGCAATTTTCCGGCATAGACGACGCCGATCAGGTCCCCGTTATTGTCGAGGATAGGGACCGCGGCCATCTGCATCATCCCGGCCGTTTGCCGGGTTTCGGGACGTGGCCTTGCCATCGGTGTGTGTACGAATTCAAAAAAGGCTCGTTCGGCTAGAAAAGGCGATTCAATGGCTAGTTCTTCCGCCGGTACAATCGTCGTTCCTGCTGCAGGCGTCCGGGTTCGGAGAACTGTACCGACAATCTCCTGATTTCTCTGGCTGTCTCCTTTAGCTCCCGGGTTGCTTGTCCGGAAAACGACAACTCCGTTGCGGTCGGTGATGGTCAGGGCGTCCAAGCCTTCATTCGACTTGAACCAGATCAGTTCCTCTTCATCCGCCGCAGTAACATTGCCTTCCAGAATATCTTCTATAAAGGTCCTCGCCGCCGTGAACTCCGCGGCCTGCTGTACGAAGGCGATCTGGTTGTCGTAAATATAGCTGGCTGCGTTAAGATCGTTCCTGACCCTGTCCTCTGCCTCGGAAATGATAAGGCGCGAAATGATCTGGACGCCGACAATGGTGAAGATGAGACTGCTGATAATGATGACCGCCAAGAAGCTAAGGGTCAAGCGGGTAGCCAGCGATACCCTTAGTTCCCGGAATCTTGGCGTCTTTAACCATGGCAGGCGTCTTTTGAATATCTCCATAGGTTCGGGGTAATCCGCTGGTTTCCGGGGCGGAGGATCCGGCTTAGAGCGCCTCGTAAACCAGATCGATCAGATCCTTCACCACCAGGCTTTTCTCGTAGCCGGTGGTTTTTACCGCATCCCGGAACATGGTCAGGTCCTTCGGACAGGCGACAATAAAAGCTTGTATTCCGTTCAAAGCAATCGCCTCACGGATGCGGAGACTCGCTGGGTCGTTCCTTGACTTCTTTCTCTTCCATCCAGATGCGGCCACCACCTGCGCCGCAGCAGAAAGCGCGCTCACCGTGGCGCGGCATCTCGACCAGCTCACAGCCGGTTGCCTCGATCACCCGGCGCGGTGCATCATAAATGCCGTTGTAACGCCCCAGGTAACACGGATCGTGATAAGTCACCTTGTAACCGAGCTTCTTGCTGAACTTGATCTTGCCGGAGGCAATCATCTGATCCAGCAATTCGGAGTAATGCACAATGGTGGGACGACCGTTATCGCTATCCGGGTATTCGTTCTTGATGGTATTGTAGGAATGCGGATCGGTCGTGACAATGGTCTGGTATTTGACTTTCGAAAGTATCTGGTTGTTTTTATCCGCCAACATCTCGAAAAGACCTTCTTCGCCCACGCGGCGGATGTCGTTTCCGGCGTTTCGTTCGCTGTCGTACAGGATGCCGAAATTAAGGCCTCCTTTTTGGAAGACTTCAGCAGTCCTGCGGGTGGTATCCGTCAAGGTGGCGCTATAGGAAGCGTAGTCACCGACGAACCAAAGATAATCAACCGGTTCCCGGCGGGCATCCTTTATCGCCGGTTGGAGACCCATGGTCCACTTGGCTCGCATGCGATCCGACTGGCCGAAGGAGTTGCCATAGCGGCCCAGGTTGGACAGGGCATCCTGGAGCATTTTGTCCATCTTTCCCTGATCCACAAGCGAACGGCGCATATCCACAAAGGTTGTCACATGGTCGATGAACGCCGGGCACACTTGGACACAAGCCCGGCATGTCGTACAAGCCCACAATTCATCTGCGCTGACCACGTCGCCGTGCAAGGTACGTCCGTTCGCCTTTTCCCAGATATGGGCGTCCAGCTTGATCATCATGTTGCGCGGTGAAAGCAGTTGCGCGCTGGCGTAGGCCGGGCATACATCCTGGCAGCGTCCGCAGCGTGTGCAGGATTCAAAATCGAGCAACTGCTTCCAGGTGAATTGTTTCCACTCCTTCACGCCCATGCCACCGTCCATGTTCGCCGGGGCAAGAACTCCAGCCGGCTTCAGAGGCTGGAAGTAGATATTGATCGGTACTGCCAGGATGTGGAAGAGTTTCGTGAAGGGCAGGCTGGCAAGAACCCCAAAGGCAGTCAGCATGTGGATCGACCAGATGATGACATGCAACGTCCTGTTCGTCGGGTCGCCCGTGGCAAGGAAGAGGGCTCCAATTACCTTTCCAACCGGGGACCAGCTAGCCCAGGCCGGTTGAATGACTGCGATCCGAAGACCTTCGGTCAGGTAACCGCTTAAGAGGATAAAGGTCAATGCGATGAGGACGTAAGCATCGTCACCAGCGAGAGATTTAATTGGGAGATTTTGCAACCTCGCCGGGCGGGAAATGTATCGCCGGTAGATTGCCATGCCCAGCCCCAGGATGACGAGCAGACCGAGAATGTCAAGCACCAATTCGTAGACAATATAGATCCCGTCTTTTAGGAACTGAAAGCCGAAGAACAGGTGGGTGACATCCCAATCGACCGTGGCCAAGGCGGTACCGACTGCCAGGGTAAGCATCCCCCAGAAGATGGAAAAGTGCATGATGCCGGGAAACGCCTCGTCCAATGTGCGGCGTTGGGCGAACACCTGCACCACAACCGACCACAGGCGTGTAAGGATCTGGCCGGACCGTTTTTCTGGCTTGCCTTTACGCCAACGCAGGATGTGACGAGTGACACCCAGGAGAAAAACAATGACCGTCAGGACTGCCAGAATATACTGCGTGGCTTCTGCCCAATGTGGAATATTCCAAAACGTCTCTCGGATCGGCATATTGGCTTCCTTACAGAGGTCTTACTTGGATTGCTTGGCCTTTTCAATCAAAGCTGGGATCAGGTCGAACATGTCGGTGGTGGTGCCATATTTCGCGATATTGAAGATCGGTGCATTTTGATCCGTATTGACGGCTATGATGACTTCGCTATCGCCCATTCCTTCAACGTGTTCCGGTGCGCCGCTGATACCCAGAGCAAGATAGATTTTCGGTTTTACCTTTTTTCCCGATTTTCCTACCAGGCGAGTTGTCGGCATCCAGCCTTGGTCCACCACCGGGCGCGAGGCGCTGACTACGCAACCCAGCGCAGCGGCCAGATCGTTGGCGAGTTCGATATTGTCCTTGTTCTGGATGCCGCGTCCGACCGAGACTAGCATTTTCTCTTTGGTGATATCGACGTCACTGGTATCGGGTTCGATGTACTGCTTGACGGTCAGGCGCAGGCCTTCGAGAGAAGGGGCCGGCACCGAAGTCACGGCTGCCGGCTGTGTGCCTTGACCCTGTTCAGCTTTATAGCCGCCCGGCACCATGGTAATCAAAGCGGAGGGTGCGGGGATTTCGCCCTCGGCCATGATTTTCCCACCGCAGATCTGGCTGACAAATTTGCCTTCAGCAGTAAAGTTCCGGCAGGAGCTGATGACCGGCAGTCCCAATTTCACCGACAGCCCGCTGGCGACATCCATACCGATGGAGCTGTGTCCGAAAATCACCAAGCGCGGCGATTGTCCTTTGATCAACTCGGCAAGCACGCATTGATAACCATCCGAAGTGAAGTCAGTCAATGCCGCGTGATCCACGTACAGTACTTTATCTGCCGCCAGATTTCCAGCCAGGCCTTGTGCGTTGTGACCCAGAAGGACCGCCGTAACATTTCCGCCAAAGATTTTGGATAATTGGCGCGCCCCGGCCAACATCACGTAAGATGTATCCGAAACCTGGCCTCGCAGGTGCTCGATGACGACAAAAATATCCTGACTCATGGCTGCCTCCCTGTTACAACGCACCCAATTCTTTGAAGATGCCAACAAGTTTATCGGCAATGTCAACCGGACTGCCCTCTAGCATCGTGGCTTTTTGAGTGACTTCGGGCTGGAACATCCGGCTGACCGATGTGCCACCGCTTGTATCCAGGCTGGCGATCGGGCGCTCTTCGATTTTCGCCGTGCCCATTACCTGCCGGATCTTGCTGTAAGCAATGTAGCGCGGCGGTTTCTCTGCAGCTTGAATCCCCAGCACAGCGGGAAGTTTCACCTCGACCTCGGCGACCAGGCCGCCGCTGTACTCCTTGCGGGCGATGACTTTATCGGAGGCGGGGGTGATCCCGGCCACATAACCGACGTAGGGCATGCCGAGGATTTCCGCCAACAGCGGGCCGACGGAACCGTCGAGATCGTTATGTGCCTGGACGCCCGTCAGGATAAGGTCGGGCTTTGCTTCCTTGAGCAGGTCCGCATATGCACGGGCGAGAGCGTGATTGTTAGCCGTGCTGAAATCACCGGTGAGCTTGACGAGCTGGTCAGCGCCTTTGGCGGCGGAGGCAAAAAGGAAGTCGTCCACCCCTTCAGCCTCCGCTGCCAGGACTGATACCTGGCCGCCGGCCTTTTCTTTTATAAGGATAGCCTGTTCAACGGCATGATCGTCGAATTCGTTGATGATGAGACGCAGCCAAGTCGTATCCAAGGCGGCGCCGCTGGGATCGATGGTAATTTCCTCGACCAGATCGGGGACAAACTTGACGGGAACTGCAATTTTCATCGTTTCTCCTCCTATACATCCATCGATTCGGCGAGTAGTTCGGCAATTTCCTTGATCTTCAGCTGGCTGGCAGCTTGAATTGTCTTGACGGCGTCTTCGAAACGAGGCGGTTCGTACGGGCAGGCCACGGCCAGGATATCCGCCTTGGCCGCCACCGCTTCGCGCACGCGCCATTCTGAGAGACGCGTGTGCGCCTTTTCCCATTGAAAGCCATCCAGCCACATCCCGCCGCCACCGCCGCCGCAGCACAGGCTGTTGAGGCGCTGGTGCGACATCTCCACCAGTTCTACTCCTGGAATTGCGGCCAGCAGGGAGCGCGGTTCATCAAAGACGCCATTCACACGGCCGAGATAGCAAGGATCGTGGTAGGCGATTTTAGCCTTGATCTCCTTTTTCAGAAGGGGCTTGATCTGTTCCAAATGCTCTGCCAGAAATTGCGTATAATGCCGTACCGGGTAAGAAACGCCCAGGGCGGGGTATTCGTTCTTAAGCGCATTGAAGGCATGCGGGTCGGTTGTAACGATTTCCTGAAATTTATACTTGCGAAACGCCTGACCGTTCTTCTGGACCATCATCTCGAACAAGCCGCGTTCGCCCGCCAGGCGCTGGGAATCTCCATCACTGTATTCTTCCGGACCGAGGATCCCGAATTTTACCCCCAGAGTATTCAGGATTTTTGCGAATGCTTTAGTGGCAGGCTGCATACGCAGGTGGTACGAGGCATAATCCCCAACGTACCACAAGACATCCACCGGCTGCCTCGTCTTGGCCAGGAGGTTGACCTCAGGCTGGATGCCGATCGTCCAATCACTTCTTTTACGGGGTGACTTGCCCAAAGGATTTCCGTATCTTTGAGTGTTTTCCAGGGCGGACTGGAGTTCAGTCGGGATATTCCCCGCCAGTAACATCTCTTCCTTTGTGCGGGTCATCAAAGCTGCAGTGATGGGTATGTTGGATGGACAGAAGGCCGCGCAGGCGTTGCAAGAAACGCACATCCATACGGTGTCCGTTTTTAATACCTGGTCAAAAAAGTCTGCCCGTAACGCTCCGATAATTTTCCCCGGTGGGAACTTCATAATATACCCGAATGGACAAACGCCGCTACAAGTTCCGCATTGTAGACAGGTTTTTATCCGTTCGCCGTCTTTTAGCTCATATATATTATTAATGAAAACTCTGCTGACAGAGGAGCTTAATGGGGACAGCGTTATTTCCAAGAGACACCTCCGGGGTTGCCATCATTAATCGTGACGAGCTGAACAAATATCACTTCTCATTAGTATGTGATTTACGATATAAATACGCCAGTATAGTAAGTCACGGCTTTCTGGTGACTAACATCATCCGTCCTTATTGGTGGGTGAACTTGAAATG
This sequence comes from uncultured Chloroflexia bacterium, assembly GCA_963739255.1. Taxonomy (GTDB): domain Bacteria; phylum Chloroflexota; class Anaerolineae; order Anaerolineales; family Villigracilaceae; genus UBA877. Next base: position 623,902 of record CAVTZT010000006.1, on the reverse strand, counting down.
TGTTATGCGGCTGGTATAATCTGGCAGTTCTCACCCTTACCTGGTATTGCAAGGAGAAGCGATTATGAATTTTTCGATGTGGCGCAAAGCCCTGACTGTTATTCCGGATGTCTCGAAGGAAGAATGGGACGCCCTGGATATCATTTCAAAATGGTTGATCTCAACGTGTGCCGCCGTCTTGATCATGACTTTCTCTCGGCCGTCCTGGCGGGTCTTTTTGCCTTGCATGATCATCAAAAAATAAACCTGATTTCCTGGTTCGTCATGGCGCTTGGATTGGTCCTGGCGCACGCTACGAACAACATCTTCAATGATTTCACCGACTACGTGCGCGGTGTCGATAAAGATAACTACTATCGCACCATGTATGGGCCGCAGCCGGTGGCAGACGGCCTGCTGACCCGATCCCAGCACCTGTTCTATTTTGCCGTCACCGGGTTGCTGGCTTTGTTATGCGGGGTATACCTGGTGATTGAAGATGGAGGCAGCGGGCTGACCTGGATGCTACTCGGGCTGGGCGCATTTTTTGTCCTCTTCTATACATGGCCCTTAAAATACATTGCTCTGGGTGAGATATCTGTCTTGATCGTCTGGGGACCTTTGATGATCGGGGGCGGCTATTACGTCTTGACTTATGTCTGGTCATGGAATGTAGTCTGGGCCAGCTTGCCTTACGTCTTGGGTGTCACCACGGTCATATTTGGCAAGCATATCGATAAGGTGGTGATTGACAAGGGCAAGAAAATATTCACTCTTCCGGTTCTGATCGGCGAAAAGGCTGCCCGCTATGCCGTCCTGGGCATGATGTTCCTGCCGTACATTCTGGTGCTGGTGTTAATCGCTGCCCATTATTTCACCCCGGTTATGCTGATCTCATTCGTGGCTCTGCCGACGATACTAAAGCTCTATCCCTCTTTCCTTAAACCCAAACCGGACGAGAGGCCAGCGGATTTTCCGGATGGTCAGGGAGGCTGGCCGCTGTTCTTTGCGCCGCACGCTTTCATTAACACGCGTACCTTTGGGACCTGGTTTGTACTTGGTTTGATCCTGGACGTGATCCTACGGATCGTATTCCCGCATTTCTGGGTGATTTGATCGGGCCGCCGCTTCCTACAATCAAACGAGGCCTTATTTTCTGTTTCTCGACACATTAGGGTAGAGGAGTTCCTACCTGGCTGGAAGCAGATTTTATCCAATACTTGAACAACAAGTGAGTTTCGTCACAAGAGAACCATATCAATCTGTCACTAACCGAAATGATCTATGGGAGATATATTGAGACCGCGGTCTTCGGTCAATTTACGCCGCTAGTCAATTCTTTGACTAGCGGCGTTGGCTGGAAAAACACCATTCCCTTCAGGAGTCAGATCATGGACCAAGCCTTACTCAATAATCTCTTAAAGCCGAAATCTGTGGCGGTTGTCGGCGCCTCGACCCAACCGGGGAAAATTGGTTACACGGTCATTGAGAATTTGATCAAGGGCGGCTACAAGGGGAAAATTTATCCTATCAACCCTTCTGCAAACGAAATCCTAAATCTGCAGGTCTTCCCGACTATCAACGCCGTTCCGGACACCATCGATCTGGCGGTTATTACGGTTCCGGTCAAATTTGTGTCCCAGGTTGCAGAGGAGTGTGGGAAAAAAGGCATCAAGGCCTTGAGCGTGATCACCTCCGGCTTCAGCGAAGTCGGCCGGCAGGATCTGGAGAAAGAATTGCTCGACATAGCTCGGCGTTATGGGATGTGTGTACTTGGACCCAATATTGTCGGCACGCTTTCCAACTCGGATGCGCTGAATGCTTCGTTCGCCCCCTTCCTGCCTTTCATCGGGAAAGCCACCCTGATCACCCAAAGCGGCGCCTTGCTGATCGCCATGGATGCCATCACTTATACCCGCAAGGTGGGCTTTGACAAGATGATCTCAATCGGTAACATGGCGGACGTGGATTTTGCCGACCTGATCACCTGGCTCGACAAGGATGAAAACACATCCTGCATCAGCCTTTATATTGAAGGGTTCAAGGACGGACGCAAGTTCATCGAAGCCAGCCGCAAGACCAAGAAGCCGATCATCGCCCTCAAGGCGGGCGTTTCGGCTCACGGCGCTGCCGCAGCGGCTTCTCACACTGGATCGCTGGCCGGCGCCGCGAAGGTCTATGGGGCTGCCTTCCAACAGGCTGGCGTCGTCCAGGCGACCGACCTGAACAACCTTTTCGACCGCACCCTGGCTCTCTCGTTGCAACCTCCGCTGTGCAAGGAAAACCTGCTAATTATTACGAATGGTGGTGGGGTGGGCGTGTTGGCGACCGATGCTGCCGAGCACTTCGGCATTCCCTTGAAGTTTGCGCCTCAAGACGTGCAGGTCGAGCTCAAGAAGCACATGCCTGACTACGGCTCGGCCAAGAACCCGGTCGATCTGACCGGTATGGCGGGAAACGATTGGTATTACGAATCGGTAAAGTTCGCTTATGCCCATCCCTGGACTGACGGCCTGGTGGTGCTCTATTGTGAGACCGCCATCACCAACCCGGTTGAGATTGCCCGGGCAGTAAAGAAGGCAATCGATGATACCGGGGTTAAGGATCGGCCGGTGATCGTCTCAATGGTTGGAGGGACGCGTTGTGACCAGGCCATGCAATGGCTGGTTGAGAATGGCATTCCTGCGTATCCCGCCCCTGACCAGGCAATGAATGGTATGGCAGCCCTGCGTGAGTACAACAATGTTCACCTGATGATCACAGACTCTGACGAGAGTTGCGGGCCGAAGAGTTCGAAGGTTGCCCGTAAAATCATCGCCAAGGCACGTGCCGACGGCCGCGGATCACTGACCGAGATTGAAGCCAAGCAGGTCTTTGCAGCCTATGGGTTGCCGGTTACAGAGACAAACCTGGCAAAGAGCGAAGAACAGGCCGTGGAATTGGCTAAAAGCACCGGTTTCCCGGTGGTGATGAAGGTCGTATCCCCTGACATTATTCATAAATCCGACGCCGGCGGCGTAAAAGTCAACATCAAGGACGAGGCCGGCGTGCGCGCCGCCTTCAAGACCATCCTGGCTAACTGCAAAGCCTATAAGGCTGAAGCCGACATCCGCGGCGTGGCTGTGCAGGAGATGGCTCCACTCGGCACGGAAGTGATTGTTGGCTCGATCAACGACCCGACCTTCGGTCCAACGGTCATGTTCGGTCTAGGAGGTATTTTTGTTGAGGTGCTCAAGGATGTTACCTTCCGCGTCGCTCCTGTGAATAAGCAGCAAGCAGAGCATATGCTCAATGAGATCCGCAGCGTGGCTATCCTGGCTGGCGCCCGCGGCGAAGCGCCGCGCGATCGGGCTGCTTTGCAGGACCTAATCTGTCGCTATGGTACAATGGTCTACGACCTCCGCGATGAGGTGGCCGAGACGGATGCCAACCCGGTTCTGGTGTACGAGGAAGGCAAAGGTCTGAAAGTGGTGGATGCGCGTGTCATTCTGAAACAAAAGAACGTGAACTAGCCCTCAGGGCACAAGCATGATCAAAACCTCCGAGGCCATCCACGCGTCGGAAGTTTTTCTACCCCGCATATTGTTCAATGGAAGCAAAACCATTCGGTGCCCCGGAAGACGATATTATTAGGTATAATAGATGATAATAATCTTATATGCTGAACGGGTTGAACCCCGATACTTTTTGACGAGTTTGGAGTTTTAAATCTCATGACTACGAAGATGAAAGATTTTCAGGGGAAGGTGGTTTTAGTGACAGGCGGATCGAGTGGGATGGGTCTTGCCACGGCACGCTTGCTGGCAGGTCAGGGGGCGAATGTATGGCTTTTGGCCAGGCGGCCCGATAATCTGGCTGAGGCATTGAAATTGGTCGAGGCCGCTGCATCGGACCGTATTCAACGCTTTGGGACAGTTGCGGCGGATGTTACCGATCAAAAGCAGGTTCAGAATGCGATTGCCCAGGTCATCCAGACCGCCGGGCTGCCCGACTTGGTGATCAACTCCGCGGGTGCAGCTCATCCGGGATATCTCCATGAGCTAGGCATGGATGCATTTCATGCGATGATGGACTTGAATTATTTTGGTACAATAAACGTCGTCCACGCCCTTCTGCCGGCGATGATCTCCCGGCGTTCGGGTTATATTGTCAACGTTGCCTCAGAACTTGCATTCTTAGCGGTTTTCGGATACTCGGCCTATACTCCTTCAAAATATGCGGTGCGCGGCTATTCGGATACGCTGCGCGTGGAGATGAAGCCGCTTGGAATTGCCGTATCGATCGTCTTTCCGCCCGACACGGACACCCCCGGCTTTGCCCACGAGAACTTGACCAAGCCGATGGAAACCAAGGAATTGGGCAGCAGTCTTGTTTCCCCTGATGTGGTTGCCCGTGCGATCCTGAAAGGTGTGCGCCGCGGGCAATATATCATTCTCCCAGGCCTGGAAAGCAATGTACTCTATCGAGCCCACCATTTGCTTGGAAATGCCATCTATCCCATCATGGATATGCTTACCGCTCAGGCTCAACGCAAAAAGGAAAAGATGCAATCCCAAAGTGAGCACTCAGTTCGTGCGGATGGAGCCTGATCCGAATTATCATTTTCACGGGGAGGTAGTAAATGGACATCTTTGAAAAGTGTTCCAATTATACGATCGCGAAAGAGGCCATTGCAGCCGGGGTCTACCCTTATTTCATTCCATTAACCGAGAATGAAGGTACTGAGGCGGTCCTCCGGGGTAAACGTTTGATCATGTGCGGATCGAACAATTACCTGGGTCTGACCACACATCCCAAGGTACGACAGGCTGCCGTAGATGCGATCAACCGTTTCGGGACGAGCTGCACCGGCTCTCGCTTCCTGAATGGGACCCTTGAGCTGCATGAACGGCTCGAAGTCGAGCTGGCCGAATGGGTGGGGAAGGAGGCCGCGTTGGTCTTCTCGACCGGCATGCAAACCAACCTTGGCACCATCAGCGCCCTGGTTGGCAGGGGAGATGTGGTCGTCCTGGACAAGGACGACCATGCCAGCATCGTGGACGGTGCTCGCCTGTCCTGGGGTGAGATCAAACGTTTCCGCCATAATGATATGGAAAGCCTCGAAAAAACCCTCGCCGCCATCCCCGAAAAAACCGGGCGGATGGTCGTCGTCGATGGCCTTTTCAGCATGGGCGGCGACATTGCGCCTCTGCCGGAGATCGTCCCGATCTGCAAGAAATACGGCGCCCGTTTGATGGTGGACGATGCCCACGCCGTCGGCGTCCTCGGTGGAGGTCATGGCACGGCGGCTCGTTTCGGTATGACCAAGGATGTGGACCTGATCATGTCGACGTTCAGCAAGTCCTTTGCGTCCTTGGGGGGCTTCATCGCTGGTGACGAATATGTCGTCCATTATATTAAACATAACGCCCGCTCCCTGATCTTCAGCGCAAGTATGTCCCCGGCGAATACAGCTGCCGCCCTTGCCGCATTGCAAGTCATGCGCGAAGAGCCCGAGCGTGTAACCCGCCTGGAAGAGATCGGCAAACGCATGCGCAAGGCTTACAAGGAAATGGGATTTAATATCGGCGGAACCGAAACACCCATTATCCCGATCATCATCGGGGATGACGAGAAAACCTTGTACTTCTGGCGTTCTTTGATTGAAAATGGCGTTTTCGTCAATCCGGTGCTCTCCCCGGCGGTCCCGGCGGGGATGCAGTTGCTGCGAACCAGCTACATGGCCACCCATACCGACGCACAGCTCGACCATGTCCTGGAAGTGTTTTCCCAGGTAGGAAAACAGGTCGGATTAATTTCTTAGGTTATTAGAGTGAAGCACTAACGGCTTCCGAGGAAAGTGGATCGGAAGCCGTTATTTTTGAACGCCCTGGCGATTGCGCCACCCAGTGAATTCGGTAAAGGGTGTGGTGCTCTATCCTGGCGCGATTGAGATGGAGCAGTATTCCCGGAAATGCCAATATCGTCCAGGAATGTGTACGCATGGAGAGCGGGGGCAATCGTCAGAGTTTTTCTATTTTAAGATCGGACAATTCCAACCATGCAGCTGGATTGCTTAAAGTGCCGTAGCCGATGCGCCCGTCAGGCGCCCAGGCGGCATATTGATTGTCGATCCAAAGGACTAATGCCAGCGGGGCGCGGACGGTTTGGCGGCTTTCCAGGATCGTCTGATCGTCGACAGCGAAGTGCAATCCTTCGCGTAGCCAAATAAAAGAATATAAGTGCCACTGCATGACATCCACAGAAATGGCATTGGTTTCTTGCCGTATGATTCTTGCCGCCAGTCTGCGCAGCAGACGGGCGATCGGGCGCACTGGCAATAGGGGCAGGGCCAGCAAAGCTGGGGTCAACACGAGTGAAGGAATGCCCGGGGAGTGCATGCTGCCTGCAAAAAAGCCTTGTCCGGGAAGACCGTCGCGCAGCGCAAGGTGGTTCTCCGGAGAGGCATGAAAAAACCAGGCTACCTCGGGCAATGCCGGCAGGCGGCCGGTGGTGCCTCCGAAACCGAGCGACATTCCGAATGGGTCATTCCACAGGCCAAAGCCCCAGGTCCCGGGCAGGTCGGCTGCAGAGAGGCGGGCGCGCAGGCTCAAGGTCATGGGTGGATGCCAGGGGAAGTGCGTGCGCGCAAGGCGCCCATAATCATCCAGCTGAGCCAGGCGGTACATTCCCTTCTTTCCACCGGGGATCGAGAGCCGCCAGCCGTCGGCAGTGGCCGTCACGCTTCCACCTGATGTGCTGCGCGGCGACAGGCGGTGAGTTTCAGGCATGAGCCCCAGCCTTTTCCGGTCGGTTGACAAGCCAGACGCCCAGCAGGATGATCGCGCCACCCAAGAGAGAGGCGGGAGTGATTTTTTCATTGATGAGGATCGCCGCCAGGAGCATCGTCACAAGTGGTTCGATGTACAGAAAAACACCCGCCTGTGCAGACGGAAGGGTTTGAAGAACGTCGTACCATGTTATGTAGGCCAGTCCCGAGCAAAAAACGCCCAGGAAGGCGATCCCTGCCCAACCCGATGGGGTGAGGGATGTAATCCGTAACCTATCCGAACTACTGAAGAATAGGAGCGAACTGAACAGCCAACCGAGCAGCATGACGTAGAACATCATGCGCGTCGCCGGATGCACCTTCAGGCCGCGCCGGGATAGGACGGAGAAGACGGCCCAGTTTACGGCGCTGATCAGGATCAGGGTATCCCCGGGAGCGCCGAAACCACCTACCCAGAGCTGAGCCAGCTCACCCCGGCTGACCACGAGCAGCATGCCAAAGGTAGCCAGGAGGATGCCGCTTACTTTGATCCAGCCCAGGCGCTCTTTTAATGCAATCCAGCCCAAGAGTGCCATGAAAATTGGGATCGTGGATACGATCCAGGCGGAAGTGGTTGCCTGGGCGGTCACCAGGCCATTCGCCTGGAGCCATTGGTGTAAGGTGATGCCCAGAAAACCGAGCAAGGCGAAGTACACCCATTCGTTTCGTTTTGGCAGGGCGAACTGCCGGCGGGCCACGACAGCGATCCCTAAGATGACGACCCCGATGGCGAACCTCAACCAGATCACGGTTGCCGGGCCGGTGTCGCGCAAGGCGATTTTTGTGGCAATGAATGACGCGCCCCACGCCGTGACGGAAAAAAGTGCCTCCAAGTATGCGACGATGTTTTTTTTCAAGTTATCCCTTTCCAGTACCTCTCAATCACGTCCAATTATATTCGCCTCTCCTCCCTCTTGCGGGTATAATTGCGCCGTGAGGAGAAATTCATGGAAATTACTTGGTACGGACATTCCTGCTTCCGCCTGACGGAACGCCTCATGGCGACCGTCGTCACGGATCCCTTCGACTCTGAAGTGATCGGCTACGAGCCGCTCAAGCTCAAGGCGGACATTGTGACTGTCAGCCACGACGCACCGGGACACAGCAATTTGAGCGCAGTGAAAGGCTATACTCACGCCATCAACGGTCCAGGCGAGTTCGAGATCGGCAGCGTCTTTATCACCGGCGTACAGACCGACATGTCTGGAAAAAAATCTGCCGAGCGGCCGCGCAACACCCTGTACGTTTTCGATTACATGGGCATCACGGTGGCCCACCTGGGAGACCTGCGCAGCGTCCCGACCCAGGCAGAGATTGAGGCTCTCGGAACCGTGCACATCGTCTTGGTTCCGGTGGGCGGCGGCAACGGAATGAACGCGGCCAAGGCGGCGGAAATCGTCAGCATGCTGGAGCCCAACCTCGTCGTTCCCATGCATTACCATACGCCGGCTGTCAAAGTGCCGCTGGAAAAACTGGATAAATTCATGAAGGAAATGGGTCTGCACGAGGCGGAGACCATGCCGACCCTCAAGGTAACGAAATCCTCTTTGCCGGATGAGACTAAAGTGGTCGTCCTGGATTACCAGCGCGATCAAAATGGATAGGAGGCGAGGCTCTCTTTTTTATGAGAGCGCCCCCCCTCCGCATGCATTCATAAAAAGGTACCTTTTCATTGTATTGGAGACGGAATGTCAGTGAAACTGGTCATGACCTGGGACATCGCCCCCGACCACGAACAGGACTATTTCGAGTTCGTCATCGGTGAATTCATCCCGGGTGTGCAGCGGCTGGGATTCCAGCCGGTAGAAGCCTGGGCGACGATGTACGGAGACTACCCGCAGATCCAGGTCGGAATGCTGGCAGATGACCTGCCGGGCGCACAACGCATCCTGCACTCGGAAGGTTGGACTCAACTGCAGAACAAGTTGTTCCCGCTGGTCAGCAATTTGTCGTTTAAAATCGTTCCTGCGCGCAGCGGCTTCCAGTTTTAGTGACCGTCAGGAAGGACCACGAAGGTACACGAAAAAAGGCCTGATGCGCTTCGTGATCTTCGTGGAATTTATTTAATGACCGAATTCAGCGGCAGAATCCTGAAATGGTACGCCCGTCACAAACGGCGTTTACCCTGGCGCGACCATCCTGATCCGTACGCGGTCTGGGTTTCCGAGATCATGCTCCAGCAGACGCGCGTCGAGACGGTCATCCCCTATTTCGAGCGCTGGATGAAGCGCTTCCCGACCGTAGCGGAGTTGGCGACGGCTTCCGAGCAGGAAGTCCTAAAGTACTGGGAAGGGTTGGGCTATTACAGCCGGGCGCGCAATCTGCACCAGGCTGCCGGCTTTGTGCTGGAACAGTATGGGGGCGAGCTGCCCCATGACCCGTCCGTCTTGCGAAAGCTGCCCGGCATCGGCCGCTACACGGCGGGCGCAATCGCCTCCATGGCATTTGGCATGGACGTCCCCACCCTCGACGGCAACCTGCGCCGGGTGCTGGCGCGCGTCTTCGATGTCGGCCAACCCGCCGATACGCCCTCCGGCGAGAAGCTGCTCCGGACGCTGGCCGAGGCGCACCTGCCCAAGGGTCGCGCGGGCGACTTCAACCAGGCCCTCATGGACCTGGGTGCGACTGTTTGTCTGCCGCGCAACCCAACCTGTCTGCTTTGCCCTGTAAATGCAATCTGCATGGCGCGGGCTCGCGGCATTCAGAATCAGCGTCCGGTGCTGAAGCCGAAACGTGAGGTGCCGCATCACATCGTCACAGCGGCGGTGCTGCAGCGGCAGGGCAGGGTCTTGCTGACGAGGCGCCCGTCCAAAGGACTCCTGGGAGGCATGTGGGAATTCCCTGGCGGCAAGGTCGAGGCGGGTGAATCGCTTGAAGCCTGTCTGAGGCGCGAAATCCGCGAGGAGCTTGGGATAGATGTTCGCATTGCCGAGCCTTTTGGCGTTTATCGGCATGCCTACACTCACTTCCGCATCACCCTGCACGCCTTCCTGTGCGACCCGGACGGAGCCCAACCGCAACCACTTGCGGCCGCCGAGCTGGCCTGGGTTGCCCCGGCAGACCTGTCGGCTTACCCGATGGGCAAGGTCGATCGCCGGATTGCGCGCCGGTTGGCGGAAGCTTTGACGGATCCGGCAGACTCGACACCGGTGGGCGGGACGGTTCCTGCTCGAAAGTGAAAATGGCGGAAGCGGAGCATCTGGAAGCGCGCAAGCGCATGATCAATGAGCAGATTGCCAACCGCGGCGTGCGCGACCTTCGCCTGCTGGCCGTTATGGAATCGGTGCCGCGCCACTGCTTCATCGCGGCCGACGACCTGGATTGGGCTTACGCCGACGGACCTTTGCCGATCGGCCACGGCCAGACGATCTCGCAGCCGTACATCGTTGCCTTGATGACCGCTTTACTGGAGGTAAAAGACACGGATCGCGTCCTGGAGGTCGGCACCGGGTCCGGTTATCAGGCGGCGGTGTTGGGCAAGCTGGTCTCGGAAGTACATACAGTCGAGTTGATTCCCGAGCTGGCTGCCCAAGCCGAAAGGAGGCTCTCGGATCTGAGCTTTGCCAATGTACACGTGCACGTCGCGGATGGCTCGTTGGGTTGGCCGCAGGCCGCACCTTATAACGGCATCCTGGTGGCTGCAGCTGCCCCGTCTGCGCCGCAGCCGCTGCTCGACCAGCTCGTCGATGGGGGGCGGTTGGTGGTCCCGGTTGGCAGCCGCGGGTATCAAAAGCTGGAGATATGGAGACGGATTGGGAAGAAGTTCGATCACCTGGACGGCATCCCGGTCGCCTTCGTCCCCCTGCGTGGCGAACACGGGTGGCGTTGAGCGCATGTTTTTGGAGTCACAACGATGGATATCTTGGTAAAGTTGTTGTTGGGCATCGGCCTGGCGGGCGCCGTTGGGGGTCCATATATCTTATTGTTGGCTTATCTCAGACCAGGCACTTTTCCCAAGCCCGGGTTGGCGAAAAGGCAGGGGGCGGTGGCGTTTCTCATCGGCGCGGCAATCCTGCTGATTTACTTCCATCCCTGGAGCTAGACGAGTTTTTCATTTCCGGATGATTTACTATTCGATCCCCACCAGATAAAAATTGAGGGCACAGCTGCGGTGCCCTCTTTCATCATTTTCAGGCTTTGGTTACCGCCACGAAGACCATCGGGCGGCGCTTGGTGCGGTTGTGCAGCAGTGCTCGAACGGCGTCGGTGATCACTTTTTCATCGTCCATCCCTCCGCCGTTGACCAGCTCGGTGACTTTCTTGCGGACTTCCGGGATGAGTGCGTCCGCATCCTCGGGGGAGATGAAACCGCGGGTGATAATCTCCGGCTCCTTCAGCAGCCGGCCGGAATACTTGTCGAGCGGAACGGTAATCAGGAAGATGCCGGAGCGGGCGAGTTGCTCGCGCTCCTGCATCACATCCAGGTCGATTTCCCCGACGCTTTCGCCCTCCACGAAAACATAGCCGCCCGGCATGCGCTCGCCCAGGGACATCTTGCCCTGGGCCAACTCGACCACCTGGCCGTTTTCCACGACGACGATGTTTTCTTCCGGGATGCCGACCTGCTTGCCCAGAGAAGCGTGGCGCTTGAGCTGATGCAGCTCGCCGTGGATGGGCATGAAGTATTTCGGACGCACCAGGTTCAGCAGCAGTTTTTGTTCTTCGGAGCTGGCATGTCCGGAAACGTGCACGGCGGCGATGGCTTCGTAGACCACGCTCGCCCCGCGGCGGAAAAGCCGGTTGATCGTCTTGCTGATGGCTTCCTCGTTTCCAGGGATGGGATGCGAAGAAAGGATGATGGTATCGCCGGCTTCGACGTCGAACGTGCGATTGGTGCCAGTGGAGAGCCGGCCGATGATCGAAGAGGGTTCGCCTTGTGACCCGGTGCACATCAGGACCACCTCTTTGGCGGGCAGATGCAGCGCCTCCTCCAGGCTGACCAGTGTGCCGTCGGGAACTTCCAGGTAACCCATCTTCTGGGCGATCTTGGCGTTATCCACCATGCTCGTGCCGACGAAGGCCATTTTGCGCCCGTGGCGTACGGCGGCCTCAGCGACCTGCTGCATACGGGCGATCAGCGAGGCGAAGGTGGCGATGATGATCCGCCCCGAGGCGGTGCGGAAGACCTCGTCCAGGGCCGGGCCGATGACCCGCTCGGAGGGTGTCCAGCCTGGGCGCTCGGAATTGGTCGAGTCGGCCAGTAGGATGTCCACCCCACGGTGGGAAAATTCGGCCAGCTTGGCGAAATCGGTCGGCCAGTTGTCGACCGGCGTCTGGTCGAATTTATAGTCGCCCGTGTGGACGATCAGGCCGACCGGGCTGGTGATGCCCAGGCCGATGGCATCCGGGATCGAGTGGCAGACGTGGAAGGTCTCGACCTGGAATGGACCGACCTGGACCGTTTCGCCGGCCTGCAGGGTGTGCAAGTCGGCTTTGCCTCCCAGGCCGTTGCGCGCCAGCTTGACCTCGATCAGGCCGCGGGTCAGGGGCGTGGCGTACACCGGCGCGGGGACGTCCGCCAGGAGGTGGTGGATCGCTCCGATGTGGTCTTCGTGACCATGGGTGATGATGATCCCACGCACATGTGAGGCGTTATCGCGCAGGAATTGGAAATCGGGGATGATGTAATCCACCCCCAGCATATCGTTATCGGGGAACATCAGGCCCGCGTCGACGACGAGGATATGCCCGTCGTACTCGTAGGCAATCATGTTCTTGCCGACCTCTCCCAAGCCCCCGAGAGGGATGATCCTAAGTTTTTGTTCGTTTTTCATCAACCTATTCCTACAAAAGAAAAATACCCCTTGCAGATTTCCCGCTGGGGTTGTCAAATCAATTCATGATCTGAATAAAACTGCCGAAACGGCAGTACAAGTCAGCGTAAACGGCACGAGTATAGCAGGGTTGGGGCGAATTGTCAAAAGAATAAAAGCTTTATCGGTCCGGTTTTTTGGAGCGATTCCGCCTGGCCCGTTCCATCAGCAGGTTGAATTTCAATCTTTTCTCTTCGATTTCCTTCCCGATTTTCTCCCTCGCAGGATCGTTCGCTGCCTGTGCATAAGCCCGCCGCAGGGTTTCGATCTCCTTGAGCAGCCCGATCTCGACCGGCAGATAGCCGGCATTCTTCAGCATGGCGTAGGCCAGGCGGACGTCTTCCGGCGTGTCGAAGTACGGCCCCAGGTCGAGGGGTTTGCCTTCCCCGGACAGGTGGTCGAATTCGCCGCGCGCCATGGCTTCCAAGATGATAGCTTCGATGCCCCTGGCTTCGGTCACGGTTGCTCCTTACGGTGCGAACCTTTGGGGGCGAGGATGACCGCCCAGGTGTCGCGCATCCCGACCAGGCTGCCCAACACCATCGAAATCCCGAGGGCAAGAAAGAAAAAGGGGCTGATCCCGGCATAATAAACCGTTCGAAGAAACCCGCTGGCGAATTCTACCAATGGTTTTATCCCGTCGGAAAAACTTTTAACCACGGCCGTATCAAAATCAGGAACCTTTGACAGGGTATCGAGATTATTCCTCAGGGTGACAATGATGAGATCAACTGATAACGCCATCAAGGCGAGTCCGCCGATGAAAGTACCCAACGCAATCAGGGCCAGAAGAGGGAACTGATGGGTGGTGATCTCGGTTTGATGCTCGAGGCGTACCTGATCAACTAAGGCTTCAACCTCCACCCAAGGCCGGCCGGTTTTCTGGCAGATTTCCAGAATCAAGTCATCTGGATCATCAAAATCGCCAAGATGTTTGACGAGGTAATCTGTAATCTCCTGCTCATCCACAATTCAATTATAGTGAAAAAAGCGGTTTTCGACCGGCTCAGCCTCGGTGATACAATCGTGCGTAGGATGTCCATTTTCTTCGGAGGCTGAATGAAGGCCACACTCCTGCGGGCACGTTATCGTCGAATCATGTTCTTCTTTACCCGGGTCACGGCGGATTTTATCTTCTGGGAACTGATCCTGCCGCGCCTCGGCCTGCGTGCCCTGACACGCATGACGCGCTCCCGCCGCCTGCGGCGCGTCTCGGCGCAGTTTCGCCTGCTGGCCATCCGCCTGGGTGGAGTGATGATCAAGGTGGGGCAGTTTCTTTCCTCCCGGCTGGATGTGCTGCCTGCCGAGGTGACCGAAGAGCTTTCCGGCCTGCAGGATGAGGTCCCGCCGGAGAAATTCGCCGATATCCGTCTCCTGGCGGAAAAAGAGCTCGGCGTACCGCTGGAACAAAGATATGAATTCTTTGATGAGACGCCGCTGGCAGCCGCCTCGCTTGGCCAGGTCCATCGCGCCCGCTTGTGTGGAAAGGTCAGCGTGGCTAAGCCTTTTTGTAATGTCGTGGTGAAAGTGCAGCGGCCGGATATTGATCAGCTCATTGAAACGGACCTCAAAGCGATCAGGGTTGTTGGCGGCTGGCTGGAACATTACCGTCCGGTGCGCGAGCGCGTCGACGTGCAGGCCTTGATTGTCGAGTTTGCGGGCACCATCCGGATGGAAGTCGATTATCTTGCCGAAGGGCGGAATGCGGAAATCTTCAGCGAAAATTTCAAAGACTCCCCCAAGGTTCATGTTCCCCGCGTGGTTTGGAGTTACACAACTCGCCGTGTTCTGACCCTGGAAGATGTTTTTGCCATCAAGATCACGGATTATGAGGCCATCACTAAAGCGGGTGTCGACCGGGCGGAAGTCGCCCGCTACCTTTTGGATACCTACCTCAAGCAAATCTTCGAAGACGGTTTCTTTCACGCCGATCCCCACCCGGGAAATCTGTTCGTCACCCCGCTGCCGGGTCAGAGCGAAGACGGCAAACCCGCCTGGCGTCTCACCTTTGTCGATTTTGGCATGGTTGGACATGTTCCCGACGAGCTGCGCAAGGGTTTGCGTGAGATGGTCATCGCCACGGGGACGCAGGATGCCGGCCGCCTGGTGCGTTCGTTCCAGACCCTGCATGTGTTGCTGCCCAATGTGAACCTGCTCGAGTTGGAGCAGATGAGCGCCTCGATCTTCGACTTGCTCTGGGGCAAGTCCATGGATGAATTGCGCAAGCTGGGCCCGGAGGAAATGTTCCGTTTTGCAGACCGATTCCGAGAGATGATGTACAGCATGCCGTTCCAGCTGCCTCACAATTTGTTGATGCTGGGGCGTACCGTGGCAATCCTCTCCGGGATGTGTACCGGGTTGAACAAGGAATTCAATCTCTGGGATCAGCTCGCTCCTTATGCAACCAAACTCGTCTCGCAGGAGGTGGGGTCCAACTGGCGTGCCTGGCTGGATGAATTCGGGGACATTGCCAAGGAACTGATTACGATTCCCGCCAAGACCAGCCGGGTGCTGGCACAGGTCGAACGCGGAGATCTTGTCGTTCAAATGCCGGGCGTCAACCGGCACCTGGTCCAGTTGGAGAGGGCATTGAACCGGGTGGTCGCCGGTATCATTTTTGCTGCGTTCCTGCTGGGCGGGGTGTCGGCTTATACGGCGGGGAAGACTTCCATTGCAATTGTTTTACTAAGTGGGGGGGCAGCGACCCTGCTTTGGATCCTTTTTTCCAGTCGCGGCCGCGGGCCTCACATGCGGCCCTGACCTATTCGAACAACCACCCCGCTTCACGCGGGGTGGTGTGTGCTTAGGCATTTTTCTCGTGCTCTTCCATCCGTTTAAGCGAGGCATCGATCATGCTGCGCCAGGCCAGGAGCATCTCCTTGCGCGCCTTGCGCCGATGTTCGATGAATTCCGGGGGGATAATTCCCTCGACGGATTTGTAGATCTCCTGCCGGGCGGCACGCATGTGCTCGAGTGCCTCTTCCGGAAGCATGCCTTCGTATTTTTTACGAGTGGTTTTTTCGGCCATTAGAACCTCCTTACTTGTATGAATTCATTATAGCGCGGAGTTGAAACCGAGGCAATGTTCGTTCTCATCTCGAGGCCTTTCTTCACGTTTAATGGTCAAAGACAAGACCAATCCCGGACAAGTTTATTTCGAGTAAAATTAGTCCGAGCGGAGGGCGCATGGATTATCAGGAATATGTGCGTGCAAAAAAACAGGCGGAACAGCTGGCCCAAAACGGAAAACTGAAGGAAGCCGTGGACGCCTTCTATAAACTAATTCTGACCGATATATCCGAGATCGATAAGGCCAGCCTATGCGTTACGCTGGCAGGTATATATGATAAACAGGGCAATACTGACGAAGCGCTTGCCTGGTATAACAAGGGCATAGCTGCCGAACAAGCCTACTATCGTTTTGAAGTCGCGGAGAAGAAAGCCCAGTACCTGTCTGTTCTCGGGAGAAGCTCGGACGGGGTAAAGATTTACGAGGAGTTGGTGAAGCAGCCGTTTGTGAGCGAAGCGGAGAAGGAACGCATGCGTCAAATAACCAAGACCCTGCTGACCAGGTCGATGGGCCGGTGGAAATAGCGTTACGCTAAAAATCACGCAGGTGAGGGCTATCCCACGGAGGCAGTATGACTGCTAAAGTGATTCTCAATCCTTATTCCAATCGCTGGATCGCCAAAGCGCGCTGGCCTGAGGCAGAGGCGGCGCTCAAATCTGCCGGCGTGGATTTCGATCTGGTTGTTTCCGAGCGCCCGCGTCACATCATCGAGCTGGCGGAAAATGCCGCCCGGGAGGGATTCTCGCCAATCGTTGCGGCGGGTGGAGATGGGACTATCGGTGAGGTGGTTAACGGTCTTGCTCGAGCCGCCCGATCCGGTACGGACCTTCTGGGACCGTTAGGCATCCTGCCTCTCGGTTCAGCCAACGATTTGGTCGATAATCTGGGCCTTCCCAGGGAACTCGAGGCAGCCGCCCGTGTCATCGCGGCCGGAAAAACCCGGCGTATGGATGTCGGTTACGTCAACGGGTTTTACTTCGCTAATAATTCCGCCATTGGCCTGGAACCTTACATTACCCTGGTCCAGCAAAGGATAACCTGGATCAAGGGCATGTTCCGGTACCTAGTTGCAGCCATGCGCGGCATTTGGGACAACCCGCAGTGGAGGGCGAAAATCGAGTGGGACGGTGGCCATTTCGAGGGTCCGACTCTGCTCGTGACCGTCGGGAACGGTCCACGGACCGGCGGCGTGTTCTTTATGGCCCCCCACGCCGATCCTTTCGACGGCAAATTGACCTTCGTCTATGGTTACCGCAAGACCCGCGGCCAGATCTTTCGCCTCCTGCCTCGCACGATGAAACCCGGTAAAGGAAGTTATGTCGAGATGAAGGATATTCACGAACAACAGGCAACCTGGGTCAAAATTCACATCGAGGGACCGGCTCCTGCTCACACCGATGGAGAGATCTTCTCCGAAGGAATTCAGGATTTGGATTATCGGATTTTCCCCGCTCGTTTGCAAATTCTCATCTCATAGTTCAGTTGGATAAACAGATATCCATGCACGGGGAGGCAGGTAAGCAATCGGGGAATGCATGGTAATGGAGTTTCAGATATGGATTTCATTCGGAGGACCATAGAAGGATTAGTCTTTCGGCTACGGAAAGTAAATTATATTGAGCTGGTTGTAATGGGGATTGGAATTCTTCTGGCGTTGTATCTTCGTTATTCCCTGAGAAGCTTTCGGTCGCTGGATTTCATCGTAAACACCGGAGTGTGGTACGCGCGAATTAGAAACCAGGGGTTTTCCGCCCTACAGGATAAATTTGTACAATACACTCCTCCTTACCCGTATCTTCTTTACCTGGTATCGATCACCTTTCCCAAGATCGAGGACGTCGCCGCGGTGAAGATCCCCGCGGTCGCAGCTGATTTTCTGTGTGCCTGGTTCGTTTATCGCATCGTACGCCTAAAATATACTAAGGGTTTGGTGCCGGCGGCGGCATTTTCAGCGGTTCTGTTCGCGCCGACGATTGTCATCAACAGCTCTCTCTGGGGTCAATGTGACAGCCTTTATACGACTGCCCTAATTGCTTGCATATATTTTCTGATCACCCGACGGGAGAAACTGACTTATATTGCCTTCGGGATTGCGTTGGCTTTCAAGCTCCAGGCCGTTTTTTTAGCGCCTGTTCTCGTGATATTTTTACTGAAGAAAGAGATTTCCTGGAAAGGTTTGTTTTTAATCCCATTAGTTTATTTACTTGCCATTATCCCGGCCTGGCTTGCAGGTAGACCATTGGTCGATCTGCTCACCCTTTTCCTGACACAGGTCGACTGGTCGAGCAGCCTTTCCTTTGGTGCCCCCAATTTGTATGCCTGGTTGCCAGTATCAAGTTTCAATCTATTTTATCTCCCCGGGTTGATCTTGAGCGGTGTGGTTTGCTCCCTTTTTATCTTCCTGGCAACCAAGAGTCGATCAAAGAGGACATCGTCCGTGATCATCCTTCTCGCGCTGCTGTCGGTCGTGCTGATGCCATTCCTGTTGCCGAAGATGCACGAGCGCTACTTCTATCCTGCTGACGTGTTGTCGATCGTGTTCGCATTTTATTATCCAGACCTGTTTTTTGTTCCCATCCTCATCATCCTCTCCTCGTTATTCGCTTACTTTCCGTTCCTGTTCAATCTGGAAATCATCCCGATGCCAGTTTTAGCTTTCGTCATGTTGATCTCTATCGCCCTGCTTGTTTACCGGTTGTTTAGAGAGCTTGATTTTATCAGCCACACATCATCTGACCGAACTTGATCCATTGGATGTTCATGGAAGGTTGCTGGTTCCCTAACTGGCCAGGACGGGTGGGTTAAAAAAGTGGGGGCGCAAATCTGGAGGTCATAATCAGAATATATTCCCTGGTTTAAAAAGTTATCAATAAGATACACCCTGGATACTCCTGGACTCGGAATCAAAAACGAGGCCAGGAAGGCCTCGTCTCTGTGGGCGCGGAGGGGCTCGAACCCCCGACCTCATCAATGTGAGTGATGCGCTCTAACCGGCTGAGCTACGCGCCCGAAGTGAACGGGATTATAGTCGAGGTCAATTCCTTTCGCAAGGTTTGATATCAGCAGATGGAAATCTATTGGGCTGAAGCGATATTAAAGACCGAGTGAGGGTTCACGTACGCAGATTTGTAGCTGAGCTCGAAGTGCAGGTGCGGACCGGTGGCATGCCCCGTGGCACCAATCAGGCCAATCGTTTGTCCCTGACCGACGCTCTCCCCGCATTGGACCAGGACCCTGTCCTGGTGGGCGTAAAGCGATTGCCAGCCGTTGCCGTGATCGATGATGACCAGATTGCCATAACCCCAATCGTTCCATCCGGCGTAAACCACCACACCGGCATCGACTGCGTAGATGGCATTGTCCAACGCGCCGGCAAAGTCGACTCCGAAGTGTTTGAGGTCCGGACGGTAGTCTGTACCCGAGAGCCAATGCTCGACGGTCGGCCAGACGAAGGTGCCAAACCCGACCGCGCCGCCGGAAATGGGGCCACAAGCGCCGGGCCCAATCACTCGGGCAACGGCCGGGTTGGTGCGAGAGATGCCCAAGGGGGCGTTCCAAGTAGTAAACTCTCGATGGCCGCCGGGGACGATCAGCCAGGTACCTATTTTGATGTTCGGGTGGGACAGATCGCCGATCGTGTCTGCATCGAGGTGATTTCCGGGATAGTTGATGATCGTCTCCACGTCCACATCGAAATACTTGGCCACGCCGGTCAGGGATTCGGTCCCCAGCCAGCGATAATAGGTACCATCCACCGGCAGGATGTTCAAGACCTGACCGGGCCGCAGGAGCTCGACGTCGTCCTTGAGGGTGTCATAGTTTCCCCAAAGCAGCGTTTTGGGATCGAGGTTGAACTTTGCCGCGATGCCGAAGATCGTATCGCCGTTTTGGACGTTGTACTGGGTCACGTCGAGGCGCGGCCGGCTCGGGATTGTCGTGTGAGGAATAGCCTGGCGAGAAATCCCGTCCAAAGAAAATGCTGCCGGTTGTGGCAGGGCGGCGGTCGTCAACACCGGAGTTGGCGTCGGTTCGGAGGCCGCCGATACCTCTCCGCTGACTCCGTAACCTACCTGGTGGTATACGGTACGCATCAACCAGATCACGGCAACCACAAGCAAAACAGCCAGGGCGTTGGTTCCCAGGCGCAGAGACAACTCCCCCAGCCCAAGGTGGGCGAGGGTTTCCATCCAGCGTGAAAGCAGACCGGGTTCCTGCCCTGTTTTTTCCCCCTGTGTTCCCTCATCTGGGGGGAACTTCTCGAGAGGCTTTTTGTCCATGTTTAAGATAATAACATGCCCAAAAAGGGCCGTCAAGCAAAGGATTAAGGGTGGATGAGTGGACTCATTCTGGAGCCGGTTTATGCCGGAACGACGACCTCTGGGCGGTCGTTTTCCGGTTTGTTGACCAGCGTAGAAATCGGATAAGCTGCCATTTCTTCCGTTGGATAGGGGACCAGGAATTTCTGCAAGTCGGCGGGTTGACGAGGGGCAGGGTCCAGCCACTGCGCATAGGCATCAGGTGGCAGGATGACCGGCATGCGATTGTGCAGCTTGGCCATTAATTCGTTCGGGCTGGTGGTGATGATCGTTGCCGACCTGACTTCCGACCCGTCCGGGGACTGCCAGTGTTCCCACAACCCGGCAAAGGCGAAAGGCTTTCCTGATTTCAAGCGGATGAAATGTGGCACCTTGGCTTTGCTGCCCGGTTGGGCCTGCCATTCGAAGAATCCGCTGGCAAAGATCAGGCAGCGATGATAGCGAAAGGCCGAGCGGAACGACGGTTTTTCCGCCAGCGTCTCAGCCCGGGCGTTGATCAAACGGTTGCCGATGACCGGATCCTTTGCCCATGAGGGGATGAGGCCCCAGACGAAAAAATCAGCCTTCTTCGTACTGTCATTTGGCAGGACGAGCACCGGCTGGGTCGGGGCGATGTTGTAGCGCGGGGCGTATTCGGGAGGAAAGGCATAATCCGGAAAAGCTTCCTGCAGGTCGGCCGGATCAACAGTAAGGGCAAAGCGTCCGCACATTTTGTCATCCTTTCTGGTCGATCAATAAAGCACCATTAAAATGGGTCATTTATGTAGCCGCCGGAAATCCCCATCCCGGACGGTCACACCGACGGCATCCAGATGCTCCAGAAGCGCCTGGACGTAACGGCGGCTGGTGTTGAACAGGTCGCGCACCTCCGCAAGGGTAAGGGTTTGTTTTTGCGTTAGCATCTGGCGGATTTTTTCAACCATTTGGTCATAGGTTGTTTTTTTGAAGACCACCTCCGTCGAAACGGGTACCAGCTGGCCGGTTTCAATCAAGGAGTTGTAAAGCCCCTCGCCAATTTCGGATTGACAATCCTTCACTCCGGGCGGGGAGTAGGGAACGGCCTCGAATTTCGCCAGCAGCGCGTCGATCGCCCTTTGCTGCTCGGGCGAGTAATGGATCTCTTGTCCCGGCAGGGAAACCAGTTTTCCCTTTTCGAGCAACACCTGCTCTGCGGCGAGCTTCTTGACCAGCGCATTGAACACGCGCGGCGACAGCTTCAAACGGCTTTTAAGCTCTTCGCGCGGCATCCCGGAACGCAAGGGGTAATCACGATGCGAATCCTTGATGATTTGTAAAGTACGATCCTTCAGCGCCGCCCACGCCTCCCTTGCCATGACGAGCAGCGCCGAGGTTGGCGACCATTCACCTTCCTCCAGGAGCACCAGGGAGCCGGACGTGATCAGTTGCCCAAGTGCCTCCCCTGCGTCTGGGATCTCGAGCCGGGCGCGCTGGATGACCTGCGGGATTTCCGCTGGCCCCAGCGCCAGGTTGGCCTGCAGGAGCAGCTCTACGGGTGAACCCCTGGTAAGCGATTCCAGGCGTGCCAGGACTTGCTTGTCAAAACGTTTGGAACGGGAATGCGGTTGTGCATCCAGCACCACACCGCCCCCAAGGGTCTCGCCCGGGGAAGGACGGCGCAGGATGTACCGGTCGCCGCGCACCGCCACGACCGGCTGGTGAAGCTCGAGCTGCAACCAGCCCTCCTGGCCGGGTTCTAAAATCTCCTGTCCAAGCAGGCGGACATCCGCAATGGTTTCGGAAGTGCCCAGGAAAAGTTTGACCTGGCCGGCATGCCGTAATGGTCCCGTGACATCTGCTAACAGGCGGAAGCGGACATCCAGACGCTGGGTGGGCCGGTAAAGGCCTGGCCAGGTTACCACGTCCCCGCGATGGATATCCTCCACATTTAGACCTATCAGATTGATCGCGGTGCGCGATCCGGGAACGGCGGAGGCCTCCTTTTTCTTGTGTGTTTGCAGCCCGCGGATGCGGCTGCGGGCGCCTCCGGGAAGGATCTCGACCTCCTCACCGACGGACAGGCGACCGTCGACCAGCGTGCCGGTCACGACCGTGCCGAAGCCGGCGATGGAGAAAACGCGATCCACGGGGAGGCGTGGACGGCTCGTGTCGAGGCGGAGGGGCTGTTTTTGCAGCAGCAGGCTGAGGGTCTGGAGAAGCTCTGGAAGGCCCGCCCGGGTGCGCGACGAGATCCGTAAAATGGGAGCCTCCTGCAGGACCGTTCCCCGTAGTACCGCCCGGACATCCGCCTCGATCATGTCCAGCCAAGCCGGGTCGTCCACCAGGTCGATCTTGGTGAGAACGACGATGCCGGTCGGGATCTGCAACAAATCCAGGATGGCAAGGTGTTCACGCGTCTGCGGCATGACACCTTCGTCAGCCGCGATGACCAGCAGGACTGCGTCGATCCCGCCGATGCCGGCCAGCATGTTCTCGATGAAGTCGCGGTGACCGGGGACATCCACAATTCCGACCTCTTCACCGCCCGGTAGATCAAGCCAGGCGAAGCCCAGGTCGATGGTCATCTCGCGCTCCTGTTCCTCTTTGAGGCGGTCGGGATTGATACCGGTAAGAGCGGTGATCAAAGTGGATTTGCCATGGTCAACGTGGCCGGCAGTGCCGATGACGCGCATAGGTTGCCTATCTAGAGGGACAACACGTTGGTCTGCACTTACTTGGTGCCCATGATCCGTTCGTAGGCCGTGAGCAGTTCATGGATTTGTGCCAACATCCCCTGAAACAGTTGTTCGTTGGCCTCCTTGGTCTGCTGGAGGACGTCCTGCTGGGTCTGAGCCAGGTCTTCGAGGGAGGTCACACGCTCCTGAATTTTATCCAAATTGGTTTGTGCGTCTTTATGCAGCTCATCCTGCGAGAGGGTGTAGCTGGTCCAGCGCTTCTGGTCGTCCGATTTGAAGGAAACCCATTCCTGGCGGAAGCGGTCTTCGGCGAGGCGCTGCATTTCGGTGATTTCATTGATGCGGCGATCGAATTTTTGCACGATCTCCTCATAAGCTTCCTGGGCGCGTTTGACCGCCCGCTGGGCGGCGTCCCATTGAGCCAGCTGGCTGTCCATGCTCTCGGTCTGTTTGCGCAGTGATTCGAACCGCTGCTCCCATTCCTTCCAAACCCGGTCGCGCTCGACTTGCAGCCGGGCCTGGTTCTCTATGAAGGTCGTTTGCGAAAGCCGGCGCTCGTTCTCCCCGGCAAGGACTTCGTTCAAGCGTGTTTCGATCCGCCGTACCCCGTCCGTGAGCAGGTCGTTTTTTTCGCGCACCTCGTCCAAGCGCTTGCGGGCGGAGCTTGTTTCCCCTTGCAGCTCGGCGAGCCTTTTAAGGTCCTGGCGATGGCTTTCCTCGGCAAGATGCTGAGCATGCCCTACTTTTTCTACGACCTGTACCATTTCCTCCATCCTGGTTTCCCAGTCTGAAAGGAGCTTGCGACGCCGGGCTTCCTCCTCGTTGCGCGCCTTGGCTTCGCGTTGCATCTCAGACAGGCTCTCCCGAACTATTTGCAAATCGTCGATGGACTTGTTTACCCCCCCAATTTTTAAATCAAGGCGTTTTTCGAACTCTTTTTGTTTTTCGCCCTGTTTTTTATCAATGCTGTCGACGTATTTTTTCATTTCCGTGCGTTGTTGTGACAGGGAGCTGTCTAACTGTTCGATGCGTGCTGCTGCAGTCGAAAGGCGGGTGGATTCTGCACCCAGTTGTTTAAGCTTCTTATTAATCGATTTCAGATCGCCCTCGATGCCACTTATGCGCTCTTCCAGGGCGGCCATGGCTTGTTTGTCCTTGCGGTGTTCTTCATCCAACCAGTCCAACCGATTGATGAGTTGTTCAAATTCCATCTGAATTGCCTCCGTCGGGAAATACGATCCGTTGGAACGGTGTTCTCAAGCAAATTAAGCCCGTTTCATTATAGCATGGGAAAACTTGACCTTATTGCCCGAGGTGGCTGAACAAAGCCGGCAGCCTCGTCCATAACACCAGCATCCACTGTGGAAACAGTCCCAGAAGGACAAATGCCAACCATCCAATTCCCATGAAGATGCGCTGCATCCAGGTTTCTTGTGTGCTCCAAGGAGTTCCCTCCGGGGCACTGGCCAGTACAATCAGCGTGCGAATCGCGGCAATAAAGAGGCACAGACTGCCCAGGAAAATCCAGATGACCATTGGCAGGGATTGCCTGGATATTTCACCCCACAATGCCTGACGAATCGGGAAGCCAGCCAGGAGTGGAATGCCGGCAATTGACAGATTGGCCAAGACCAGGCTGCTGGCAGCTAAGGGCTCGGACCGTCCGATCCCTTTGACGTCGTTGAACGCCAGTGAGGGGACTTTTTGCCTGCAGATTGTCAGAGCCAGCGACCAGACAATCAGGCTAAGCACCCGTGGAACAAAAAGCAGATAGAAAATATTGAGGCCGATTTTCTCACTCAAGGCGAGGGATAGCAAGGAGAAGCCGGTCTCCATGATTGCAGCATATCCCATGATCCGACCGAGGTGCTGCTGGAATGCTGCCAGAAGGCCGCCGGTGGCCACCATGAGGATGCCGACGACATCAAACAACAATGTCAAATCGGGAGAGACGCGCAACCAGGTGTAGCGGTCGATAAATCCCAGGCCGAAGAATATCACCGTCGTGGGGAACATCCACAGGATAAAACCTACTGCAAACGGTGGCGCCTCTTCTGCCAATAACGGGATCCAAGTGTAGAAAGGGAAAATCGCCAGCAAGAAGGCAAAGCCCATCCCGAGCAGGATCGCGGCCTGCAGGATCATCGCCAGGTTTCCTGGGTTGGCTTCAATACCCGCCAATAACCAGCCGGAAAAAAGGATAAAAGGCATGCCCAGGGTCTGGAAGATTAAAAAACGAAGCAGTCCCTTACCGGGCTTTTGGCCTCCCGGGGCCAGGAATGGGATCGCCAGCAAAACGGCCATCTCGATCAGCAGGGCGGCATAAAGGAAAGGATCGACAGCAATCGAGGCGACCAGAAGGGCGGTGATTGCCAGGCCAAGCAGAATCAAATGATGGTTGATTTTTACGGCGAGGGAGGCGATCAGCCAGAAGAAGAACGAACCGTAAATAAGGGCGAGGAATGGTTGGTCTGAGGAAGTCAACACCAGGCGGCGGCCGAGAATTTCGATTGAAGACCCCAACTTGATGGAGATCGATCCGAGAGTCATGGCGGTCTCGATCGGCAGCAGCCAGGCCGTTGTTGCAAGCAAGAAAACCAGAGCGCCGCCCAGCAGCATGACTATACGGTAGTTACGGACAGGCCAGAGCACACCGGCTAGGATGAGGGGCAGGATGATCCACAAAAAGGGGGCAGTCATGGCCTCTCCTCCATCCCAGCGCCTATTAAAAAGTATGCACCGGTCAGCGCCAAGCCCAGATTGACAATGGTGAGCAGTGCAGCCACTAGAATGGAACTTTCTATCGCGGCGTAAAGGACTTCAAAACCTGACAGGAAGGTAAGCATAGCCATGATCACTCGGAAAGGCTGGGCGGTGATGCCCAGGTGCAGCAGTCCCATCCCGAGCAGGATCAGCCCGCCCCAGGCCACGGGCAGGCTCAATCCCAACCAGGGTACCGCACGGGTGGCTAAGGCGAAGGTCGCCGTCAGGGCAAACAGCGCAGCAAAGATACGGAATAGACGCCCTTGAGGCCAGGAAGGTTCAGACGTCAATGGAGAAGGGTTGCTGATGCGGGTGATGCCGAGTGCCGTGCACGCCATCCAGCCGGTGACCAGCTTGGCTGCGGCCATCGAAATCGGCCAATGGGCGCTGGCCAGCCAGAACACAGCCAGGTATTGGGCGGCAAGGAATCCCAGGCTCCAGCGCCAGTCGCGACTGAGCAGTAATCCGGTGGTTGTGCTGATGGCCAGGAGCAATGCGATCCAGTTCAGAAAGGCAATCATGATTTCACCGGTTCAAGGTGGATAGGATCGAGAGGATTAAAACCAGCAAAAGCAGGGACCAAAGAATCCCGCCCTCGCCCTCGAGCATGGAGGTAATCAAACTGGCAATTTGCCCCAGGAACCGGTAGACATTGCCTAGCAACTTGAACAGCCAATCTATCCTCAGTATCTCGGTCCACCGACCGGGGCCGGATGCGGGCGCAGTACGCAGAAGGATTGTCGATGAGAGAACGGAGAATCCGATCGCCAGAAGTGATGCAATCACCGCGGCGGGCCAGTTGCCCCATTGACGGGTCCCGTTCCATCCCCAGATCCCGAGCAACGCCTGGACTCCGGCTGGTAGCAGCAGACCAGTCGGGTAGAGGACTTTGGCCCAGCGTGCCTGGGATTCGAAACTGGTCTCGCCAGGATGGAGTGAGTGACGAAAAAAGCCTGCCATCAGAAATGCCTGCGCAGGAAGGAGAGGAATAAGAAAGAGCCAGGAGGATTGGTTGCCGGTGTTCCAGCCGGTGGAAGTAGGCGAGTACGGCAGGGCGGATATTCCCCAGATAGCCAGGACGGGCAGCCAGAGCAGGCTTCTCTGGCGGGCGGAAAACAAAAACAAAAAGGATCCGCTCAGGACGAGCGTAAATCCCCAGGCGGCACTCCCGGATTGATCGGCGCGCAGGCTGGCAGCCACTGCCAAGGAAGCCATCCCCATAATCCAGAAGGGCCGGCCAACGAGTTCATCTGAAGCGCGCAGCCACATCCACCCGGCATAGAGGGCGGCCGCAGCGGCGAAGATGAGCAGCAGGGGTGTCAATGGGTTGCTCAAGGCGTTGGATGGGATGCGGGCGAGCAGCGCCAGGCTGGAGGCGGCCGAGACCAGACGCAGGGTCGTCCCAAAACCGCGCCGCAGGACGTTTTCCTTGCGGTAAGGTAGGTGCAGGGGCAGCACGCCAAGGCGAAGACCGGCTGCCAGAAGTAAATAGATGCCTGTCCGCGTCGGTATGGCGCGAAAATCCATTGGCGTGCCAGTCGAGAGGCTCACCGTGCTTGCCCACAGAACCAGGCCAGTCCCAAAAATTCGTACTGCGAAAGCGACCACGGCGCTTTCCGTCTGGTTTTCCCCCTCGGTGAAACGCAACATGTTGATCAGCTCCGCCACGTCCATTGCCGTCCAGGCGAGTACAAGGGTGAGGGGATTAGCGGCTGCGACGGTCAAGATCCCGAGGGCAACCAGAAGCAGAGTACCAGCCCAAGTGATTGCATCGCCCTCCGGGCGTACGACCGAGGTCCAGATCACAGAAAACGCCAGGATCGCCAATGCCAGGGCAAACGGCCAGGAGGTATCGTCTGCCAGCCAGGTCGGGGAGTAAGGAAAGATGGCTTGCGGTTGCCAGGCGGGGAGCGAGAAGGTCTGAGGCATACCCAGGCGCCATAGAAAGACCGAGACCAGCGCCAAGGCGGTTCCACCTGCGGCGATCATCCAGGGATAGCGAAAATCCGGCCGGATAAAATGCTGCAAGAGCAGGATCAACGCAACCAGGAGTAATATGAGAATAGGCACGAAGATCAGCATAATTCGTGGTTATTTTATCAGATACGTTGCCCTTTTCCGGGTGTTGTCATGTAAAATACAGCATATATCCTTTCTGGAGGAGAAATTGATATGCCACGTTATTATGTGATTGTCAATCCGACTTCGGGCCGGGGCTTTGCCGGCCGTTCACTGCCCGTTTTGGAGGCAGAGCTGAAGAAATATCAGCTGGATTACACCCTTGTCATGACCGAGCGACCCTGGCATGCCGCAGACCTGGCCGAACAAGCTGCCAAGGATGGATATGCTGCAGTCGTCGTCGCCAGTGGGGATGGCACGGCAAACGAGGTCTTGAACGGCCTGATGCGCGCCAGGAAGCAAGGCTATACCAAGACGGCCATGGGCCAGGTCGCAGTCGGGACCGGCAATGATTTTGCCTATGGCATGGGCATCCCAGGCGGGATCGAGGTTGGCTGCCGCATCCTGGGTGAAGACTACCGCCGCATGGTGGATGTCGGGCTGGTCAAGGGTGGAGACTATCCCGAGGGCCGTTTCTTCGGCAATGGGGTCGGGATCGGCTTCGATGCCGAGACCGGATTCGTCGCCGCCAGGATCCGTTGGATGCGCGGCCTGCTGCTCTATCTGATCGCTGCCATCGAGACAGTCTTTATCTACTACAAAGCACCTACGGTGCAACTGGTTTACGACGATCAGGAGATCACGCAAGCTTCGCTGATGATTTCCATCATGAACGGCCGGCGCATGGGCGGTGGTTTCTTCTTTGCCCCCCAAGGCGACCCGGGTGACGGTAAGTTCGACCTGTGCATCGCCGCCGCGCCCAGCCGGCTGCGCATCTTTGGACTCATCCCTTTCTTCATGAAGGGAACCCAGGCCACACAGAAGGAAGTCAAGATGGGCCACGCACGCAAGGTGGTTGCCACTGCGGTGAATGGCACGCTGCCCGTCCATTGTGACGGAGAAACCGTTTGCTATAAAGGCGACAAGCTGACTGTCGAGCTGCTCCCAGCTCAGCTCGAGTTCATCACCCAAAAACCAGCCGCATGAAAAGATTCCAACCCGCCGTCTCGTGGCTGATCCGGGGCATTACTAACATCTTATTCCGGATCGATCAGGTACCCCTGCAAAGGGTTCCGAAACATGGCCCATTGATCCTGGTGATGAACCACATCGGCTCCCTGGAAGTGCCGCTGCTCTATTCCCACCTCCAGCCCCGCCGTATCATCGGGGTCGTCAAGGTCGAGACTTGGGACAACCCTTTAATGGGCTGGCTGTTCGATGTCTGGGAGGCCATCCCCATCCGTCGCGGCGAGGTCGATATGGATGCCTTCCATCGCTCGTTGGCCGTGCTGGTGGTCGGCGAGATGCTTGGGGTGGCACCTGAAGGGACGCGTTCGTACCACGGCCGTCTGCAACGCGCCCGCCCGGGCGTGGTCATTCTTGCTCTACATTCGGGCGCGCCAATCCTGCCGGTGGCTCATTGGGGGGAGAGAAACTCTCGTGCAATCTCAAGCGCATGAAGCGTACTGAGTTTCACATCAAGGTCGGCAGGCCGTTCTATTTGGATGCGAACGATGTCAAAGCAACCCGTATTGTCCGACAGGAGATGGTGGACGAGGTGATGGGTCAGATCGCCGCGCTTCTGCCGGTGGAATATCGGGGCGAGTATGCCAATCTCGGAGCGACGACCAAATACCTTCGGTTTACCTGATCTGGCTGGGTACGACTGGTTCTTTCCCGACAAGGGATTCCAGGTTGAAATCCAGACGAATAGGCAGGATGGAACTCATCAGGGGGTACGTGTGGTAGAATGCAATCTCCAAAGGTGACAGATATGGTCAAGATTATCCTGCGCAATAATGAATATGAAGTGCGTCCGGGGATGACCTTGCTTTCGGCCTTGAAAAAGGTTGACATCCTGCCCGAGTCCGTCATCGCCACCCACAACGGCGAGCTGATCGAAGGGGACGAGATCCTGAAGGATGGCGAGACGATCAAGCTTATCGCGGCAATCTCCGGAGGCTGAATGAAGTGCCGTACTTGTGGCCAAAAGGCCGCCGTCAACATGCGCCAGCACAAACTGGCCCTGTGCAAGGAGCATTACCTGGACTGGATTCCCGCCCAGGTCGAGCGCTTCATCGAGAAATACGCCATGTTCACCCGAAAGGAGAAAATTCTCGTGGCGGTTTCAGGCGGCAAGGATTCCCTCTCGCTTTGGGACATCCTCTTCCGGCTCGGCTATCAAGCGGACGGCCTGTATATCTGCCTGGGGATCGACGAGGGCATCGGCTACTCAACCGAGTTGCAGCATCTTACGGAAGCTTTCGCGGCCTCCCGCGGACTGAAGCTTCACATCGTCG
This sequence comes from uncultured Chloroflexia bacterium, assembly GCA_963739255.1. Lineage (GTDB taxonomy): Bacteria > Chloroflexota > Anaerolineae > Anaerolineales > Villigracilaceae > UBA877. Next base: position 594,081 of record CAVTZT010000006.1, on the reverse strand, counting down.
ATATTCAGAAAGACCACGGACTGACTGTCCCGCAGTTTGCCGGCCGCTCCCACCGCGGCCAAGCCAAGCCCTGCTCGGTCTGCGGGCTGATCAAGCGGCATGAGATGAATCGCATTGCGCGCGACCTGAGTTACGACGTGCTTGCCACCGGTCATAACCTGGATGACGAGGCGGCCACTCTGTTCGGAAACACGCTTTCATGGTCGGGTGATTATCTGCTGCGCCAGGGGCCCGTACTTCCTGGGACAGCGGGCCTGGCGCGCAAGGTCAAGCCGCTCTGCCGCCTCTACGAGCGCGAGATGCTCGCCTATGCTTTGCTGCGTGGGATCGACTACATTTACGAGGAGTGCCCATTTGCGGAAGGCGCCAATTCGATCTACTATAAGGAATTGCTCAATAAATTGGAAAATGATCGCCCGGGCGTTAAATTGAGTTTTTATTTATCTTTTTTGGATGCGCGTAGGACCGGCCTGTTCGCGGATCACGAGCAGGTGCAGGTGGAGCTGCACCGCTGTCCGCGCTGCGGCCAGCCGACCTCGTCTGATGGACTTTGCTCGTTTTGTCGCATGATCGAGAAGGCACGCGAAGAACCGGTCCGGGAGTCACACCAGGTCGAACAGGATTATTGATGCCGCGAACGTATCGCTTTTTCGATTTGATCATGGCCGTCTTCGTGACGGTGTTGATCGTCAGCAACATTGCCTCCTCGGCCAAAATCGTGGACCTGGGATTCAATCTCTTCGGAGTTCGCATGGCTTTCGACGGCGGGACGATCCTGTTCCCGGTCAGCTATATCTTCGGGGACGTGCTGACCGAGGTCTACGGCTACCAGCGTTCCCGTCGTGTCATTTGGAGCGGCTTTGCCTGCCTGGCGCTGTCCGCACTCATCCTGTGGGTCGTGCGTGTGCTTCCGGGCGAGGCCACCTGGCAGCAGTACGCCGGGGACAAGGCTTTCCTGGCCATCCTGGGCGGGATGAGCAGCGGCGGGATCGTGCTGGCCAGCCTGTCGGGTTACTGGTCCGGGGAGTTCACCAACTCGTTCGTGCTTGCCAAGATGAAAATCTTGACCCGCGGCCGCTGGTTGTGGACGCGCACCATCGGCAGCACCCTGGCCGGCGAGCTGGTGGATACAGCCGTTTTCGTGACGGTCGCCTCGCTCTTCAAGGTTTTTCCCTGGAGCCTGTTCCTGACATTGACCGTGACCAATTATCTGTTCAAGTGCGGGGTCGAAGCGTTGATGACCCCGGTTACCTACGCGGTCGTGGCAGCCCTGAAAAAAGCCGAAAATGAAGATTATTATGATCGCGACACTGATTTCAATCCCTTCATAGTCAGGTAAATTTGCGCAGCAGTTGCACCGGAGAACCATGGATGATAAACTTTACGGATACACTGCTTGGTTGGCATGATTTATTTCTGCTCGTTGGAGGCGCAGCGGCAACCCTGATGGGGCTGCTTTTCGTGGGATTGTCCCTCAACCTGGATCTCATCCGAAGAAAGGCGCACGACGACCTGCGGGAGATCGCCGCTCAGACTGGGAATAACTTCTTCTACCCGCTCCTCTTTGCAGTCATTTTCCTCATCCCAGGTCAGACCCGCCTCAGCCTGGGATTGTGCCTGTTGATCCTGGGCGTCTTTGCCGAACTCGGCACGATCGACCACCTGGTGCGGACGAGGAGAAAGGCAAAGAGTATCGGCACTCCTGCCTTGACCAGACGTTTTATATTACCCTTAATCTCCCTGGCACTCATGATCCTGGTCGCCATCGGTGTCTTGGCCGGGGAGTCCCTCAGCCTATATGGTACCGTCGTGGCGATCGTTATTCTCCTCGTGGCTGCTGTCCAAAATGCATGGGATCTGCTGTTGACCATACGGACTTGATCGATGTTGTGCCTTGATTGCAACGAGCCCCCGAATAGTGATCTTAAAATCGCAAGAAACGGGTTGCAGTCGGACGGGTTATCTCTATAATTAGACGCAGCATGAGGCCAAGAGAAAAATGAAGGTAAAAATCTGGGTTTCCCTGTTACTGGTGTACATTCTTTGGGGGTCGACCTATCTTGCCATCCGCTTCGCGGTGGAGACCATCCCGCCCTTTCTGATGGCTGGCACGCGTTTCCTGATCGCCGGTTCCATCTTGTACCTGTGGCGGCGAACGTCCGGCGACCCGGCACCGACCCGCAGACAGTGGCTGTCCGCGACGGCGATCGGGGTGCTGCTCTTGTTGGGAGGCAACGGCATGCTTTCCTGGGCGGAACAAAAAGTTGCCTCAGGTGTGGCGGCGCTGCTGATCGGGTCCGTACCGCTCTGGATGGCGGCGATCGAAGCAATCAGGCCTGGCGGAAACCGGCCGAACTGGTTGGGCGTTCTGGGTCTGGTGATCGGCTTTGGCGGCATTGCCCTGCTGGTGGGACCGTCACTGGCGGGAGGAGCAAGGCAGAGCTTCACCCGTTGGGGATTGCCGTGCTGCTCTTCGCCTCCCTCTCCTGGTCGATTGGCTCGATCTACAGCCGCCATGCCGAGCTTCCTCGATCCGCCCTGCTTTCGACCAGCATGGAAATGCTCGCCGGAGGAGCGGGCTTGATCCTGGCCGGGACGGCTATGGGGGAATGGCATGCATTGGTTTTGTCGGCGGTGGCGCTGCGCTCCTTGCTCGGGCTGGCATATCTGGCTGTCTTTGGCTCGATGGTGGCCTATACGGCCTACACCTGGTTGTTGCGTAACGCGCCCCTCTCGCTGGTTTCCACCTACGCCTATATTAACCCCCTGATCGCCATCCTGCTGGGCAGCCTGCTGGCCGGTGAACTGCTCTCGGAGCGCATTCTGGCAGCGGCTATTGTCATCATCGGCTCGGTGGTGGTGATCAACCTGTCGCCACGGATCAAGCGTCCACAGCCGTCAGCCGCCCCGGCGGATTAACCTCTCAGACATACCGCGTCCAGCCAGACGGTGTCGTGTCGCCTGGCTGGACGCTTGTTTTTCGTGAGCAGATAAACGGAGCGTGGTTAAGCGAGTTCCAGATAACGTTCCAGCTCCCAATCCGTGACACGGATGCGGAATTGGTCCCACTCTTCCCATTTGGCGCGGGCAAAGGCTTCGTAAATGGTCTCGCCTAGGGTTTCCAGGAGCAGCTTGTCCTTGGCCAGCTCGTCCAGGGATTCGGCTAGGGAGCCAGGAAGTGAGGCGATTTTCATCTTCCTCCGCTCCGCTTCGCTCAGGTGGTATACGTTGATGTTGTTGAGCGGCGCAGGTGGGACGAGCTTCCGGTCGATGCCGTCCATGGCCGCGGCCAGCATGGCGGCGAAGGCCAGGTACGGATTGGCGGACGGATCCGGGAAACGCAGCTCGGCGCGCATGGATTTGACGCGCCCTTCAGTGAAGCGTGGGATGCGGACCAGGGCCGAGCGGTTGATCTGCGCCCAGCCGATGTAAACCGGCGCCTCATAGCCCGGAACAAGACGCTTGTAGGAGTTGACCGTGGGGGCAACGATAGCCGCCAGGGCGCGGGCGTGAGCCAGCTGCCCGGCAATGAAACCGTACGCCACCGGGGAGAGGTGATACTCGTCCTTGGCATCGTAGAACAGGTTGTCGCCTTTGGCGTTGAACAGGGACTGGTGACAGTGCATTCCCGAGCCGTTGATCCCGAATATCGGTTTGGGCATGAAGGAAGCGGTCAGGTCGTGCTCGGCGGCGATGGCCTTGACCGTGTACTTGAGCGTCAGGACATTGTCGGCGGTCCGTAGGGCATCAGCAAAACGGAAGTCGATCTCGTGCTGGCCCAAGGCCACCTCATGGTGCCCGACTTCAACCTCCAGGCCCATGCTGTTCAGGGCGTCCATCAGCGCGGTCCGCACCCGCACGGCTTCATCGTCGGCGGAAAAGTCGAAGTAGCTGCCCACGTCGTGCGGGACGGGATGCACGCCTTCACCGACGCCGTTGCGTTTGAACAGAAAGAATTCCGGCTCCGGGCCCACGTTGTAGGTCCAGCCGCGCTCGGCTAACTTGGCCAGCGTGCGCTTGAGCACGCCGCGCGGATCGCCTTCGAAGGGTTTGCCGTCGGGAGTAAAGATGTCGCAGAAGACGCGCGCCCGGCGCGCCTCGGGCGCCGTCCAGGGCAGGACTGCGAAGGTGTCGGGGTCGATCACCAAGCGCATGTCACTTTCCTGGATGCGTGCAAAGCCTTCCACCGACGAGCCATCGAACCAGATGCCGTCCTCGAGCGCTTCCTGCAGGCGCTCGATGGGTGCGTCTACGCTTTTGACTGCCCCGGTCACGTCGGTGAACTGGTATGAAACGAACTTGACGTTTTCTTCTTTGGCACGTGCGAGAATGTCTGTGGTATCCATATTTTCCTCTCTATTTCGCAAATAATTGATTTATGAAACAAGAGCACTTTATGAGCTGATAAGGGAGAACGCCGGTACGCCCCGGACCTCTGGCTTGCGCCTCAGGCCGGGTGGACCGGCCGAAGCTGGATGTCTTGCCCGCAGGCTGAGCGCGCCAGCCCGACAGGATAGGAGCTCTCTGAAAATCCCTTGGTTGATGATTGGCATTTGAAAAATTGATTCATCTTGATTCCCAGAAATCAAAAAAGCACGCCGGGGCGTGCCTTCATGAATTCATCGATCTGGCAGCCCTTCCGCACGAAACAGGCGAATTGATTCGTCTGACCACTGCGCCGTCCTTTGGCCTGACCGTCACCGGTCAGTTTTAGGAGGGACAACGAACAGGGTTTTTTTTATACCCGTTCCTTGCCGGCGCTTGTTTCGGAAGGGAGAAAGGAACCTGTGATCGGGTTCCGGAGGCATCCGCTGATCGATCCGATTTTCCCTCGGGATGGTGCTCGCCAAAGCACTCCCGGGGTTAACTCCTGCTCGCGCAGGAGAACCTCCACCTCGTCATCTCACCGTAGTGAGATTCAGCCGCTATTCTCCGCTATTCAGTTATAAGATACCCCGCTCATGCCGTGTGCTGCAAAGTTCTGAACCTGTTTTTTGGAACAGGATGGGTTCCACCGAGGAAACTCCGCCTTGGCTCAGGCCTATCGCGTCATTTCCGTTAGGATGGAGCCCTATTTTAGGGTGTTGGCTCAGGACGGTGGGCGCAGCATCACGCGCACAGCAGGGCAACGAACTTATACCACAAAGTCAAGGCGGCGGGTAGGGAAAGATTAAACAACCGGGAAATTTTAAGAAGTCTGTCAGGTTATTGTAAGAAACGCGTACCGTAAAGCATCCGTTCAGGGATAGACTCGGTTGATCGTGCGAGGGAAGGCGATCGTCTCGCGGATGTGCTCGATGCCGCACAGCCAGGCGACCGTCCGCTCGACGCCCATGCCGAAGCCGGAGTGCTGCACAGACCCATACCGCCGCAGATCCAGGTACCACTTGAAGGCAGCCTCGGGCAGCTTGTGCTGGTGGATACGCTCGAGTAGCAGCTTGGGATCCGAGATACGCTCCGAGCCGCCGATGATCTCGCCGTAACCTTCCGGGGCGAGCAAGTCCACGCTCTTGCTGACCTCGGGCCGGCCCGGCCAGGGTTCCATGTAGAAAGCCTTGAACGCCGTCGGGTAGCCGTAGACGAAGACCGGCTTCTCGTAGAGGTTGGTCAGTGCGGTCTCATGGGGCGAGCCGAAGTCGATCCCCCACTCGAATTTTAGCAACTCCTTCTTTTCAGGATCGTTTTCAGCTTTATAAAGCGCTTCCAGTTTTTTAGCAGCCTCATCATAGGAGATGCGCGGGAAAGGCGGATCGACCTTTTCCAGCTTCGACAGGTCCCGATTCAGCGACTTGAGCTCCGCCTGGCGCTCGCGCAGCACACGCTTGACGATATGTGTCACGAACTGCTCCTCGACCTGCATCAGGCCGTCCAGGTCGCAGAAGGCGATCTCCGGCTCGACCATCCAGAACTCGGTCAGGTGGCGGCGGGTCTTGGACTTTTCGGCGCGAAAGGTCGGGCCGAAGCAGTACACTTTTCCGAAGGCGAAGATATCGGCCTCGTTGTAGAGCTGACCGGACTGCGACAGGTAGGCCTTGCCCTCGTCGAAGTATTCGGTCTCGAACAGGGTGGTCGTGCCCTCGACCGCCGCAGGGGTCAGGATGGGTGTGTCGATGTTGATGAAGCCGTTCAGTTCGAACCACTCACGCATGGCGGCGATGACCGTGGCGCGCACGCGCAGGATCGCCCACTGCGACGGCATGCGCAGCCACAGGTGGCGGTTTTCCAGGGCAAAGTCCACGCCGTGTTCCTTGAGCGCCATGGGGTAGTCCTCATTTGCGGCCTGGACGATCTTCGCTTCTTTAACTCCGATTTCGTAACCGCCGGGAATGCCAGGGGCGCGCTTGTCAGCCCTGACCGGCCCGGTGATGACCACCGAGCTCTCCTGCGGCAAGCGCACGAGCTGGTCGAAAAGCGCCTCGGGAAGGTCACCCTTGAAGACCACGCATTGGACGAAGCCGGTGCCGTCGCGCACGAGAAGGAAGACCAGCTTGCCCTTGTCGGTCCGGTTATACACCCAGCCCTGGACGGTTACATCCTGTCCGACGTAATCAGCAATTTTGTCCACGCGAATGATGGCTGCCATTCGTTCTCCTTTTACCGCTCCTATAATACCGCAATTCGACGGCTCTCGACCCTGCCTACTTCTTGGCCTTCAAAGTTGCCAAAGCCTTGGTCAACAGCGCGCGCGCCACCTGGGGGTCTGCCTTGCCTTTCGTCGCCCGGGCGACCTGACCCATCAGCCACTGGAACACGGTTTCCTTACCGGCCAGGAACTTGGCCACCTCGCCGGGATTGTCGCGCAGGATTTGGGTGACAATATCCTCCAGGGCGGAGGCGTCGGAAATCTGCCCCAGGTCTCTTGCCTTGACGATCTCCTGCGGCGAACGCCCGGTCGTGAACATTTCTTCCAGGACCTCCCTGGCGGTGTTGGCGTTGATGGTGTTGCCGGTGACCAAGTCGATCAGGCCGGCGAGGTGTTCCGGCGGCACCGGGATGGCGTCCAGGTCGGTGCCCAGCTCGTTGACGTTACGCAGGAATTCCCCGGCCACCCAGTTGTTGACCACCTTCGCAGGGCTCCGCGTAAGGGCCAAAACCGCCTCATAATAACCGACCAGTGCCCGGTCGGAGGTCAGCAGGCGGGCTTCGTTGGGAGTCAGGCCGAATTCCGAGACAAAGCGCTGGCTTTTCGCCGCGGGCAGCTCCGGCAGCGACGCCCGGATCGCCTCGACCTGCGACCGGCCGATCTCAAGCGGAGGCAGGTCAGGCTCGGGGAAGTAGCGGTAGTCGTGAGCGTGCTCCTTGCTGCGCTGCGGCACGGTCACACCGCGGACATCGTCCCAGCCCATCGTCTCCTGGATAACCGCTTGACCGGATTTCGACCAGTTTGGTCTGGCGCTCAATCTCATAGGCCGTGGCGCGTGTCAGGGCGCGGAAGCTGTTCAGGTTCTTGATCTCGGTGCGGGTGTTGAGCGCCTCACTGCCCGCCGGGCGTACGGAAACGTTGGCCTCGAAGCGCAGGACGCCCTTTTCCATGTCTCCCGAGTTCACGCTGAGATAGCGCAGGATGGCCCTGACTTTTATGGCATACGCCAGCACCGCCTCGACTGAGTGCATATCCGGCTCGGAGACGATTTCCAGCAAGGGCACGCCGGCGCGATTGAAATCCACGAGGGCATGGTCGGCTTCATGAAACAACTTGGCCGTGTCCTCCTCCAGGTGAGCGCGCGTCACACCGACGCGCAGCGGACCGCCTTCCGAATCTTCGAGGATTTCCAGCCAGCCGCGGGAGGCCAACGGCAGCTCATATTGCGAGATTTGGTAGCCCTTGGGCAGGTCCGGGTAGAAGTAGTTTTTACGGGCGAAAGTGTTCAGCGGATTGATGGTGCAGTTAAGTGCCAGGCCAACCAGGATGGCCTGCTCGACCGCCCTGGCGTTGATGACCGGCATGGCGCCGGGCAACCCGGTGCACACCGGGCAGATCAGGGTATTGGGTTCGGGAGCGGCCGCATAGGCCGCCGAGCAGCCGCAAAACATCTTCGAGTTGGTTTGCAGCTCAACGTGGATTTCGAGTCCGATGACGGGTTCGTATTTTTGGTCAAGCATCCATGCACCATGGAAACATTAGATCAGGGCGTGAGGCGATTGGGGCTCCTGTGGAGGAATTCCACTTCCCGGATGTTTTTCAGGTTAAGCATGACGGTCAACAACCTGGCAAGCCCAAAGCCAAAACCGCCGTGCGGCGGACAGCCGTATTTGAAAAAGTCCAGATACCATTGGATGGTTTCCGGGCGGATACCCTTTTGGACAGCTTGATGAGTGAGAATATCCCGCCGATGTTCGCGCTGGGCACCGGTGGTGATTTCCATCGATTTCCAGAGCAGATCGAAGCTTTTGGTCAAATCCGGTGGGGCTTCATGTCTCATATGATAGAAGGGACGAATTTCAGCGGGGTAGTCGGTGACAAACACGAACTCACTGCCGAATTCCTGAAGAGCATATTCACACAACAGCCTTTCACCTTGCGTGTCGAGATCCCCTTTTTTCGTATCCGGTGGCGGGAGATGACCTTTCCGTTTGATGATTTCCTGCGCCTCCGCCATGGGCACCCTGGGGAAGGGTATATTCGGAGCAATGATGTCTGCCCCAAAAACATCTTTTATTTCATTACCATGCTTGTTCTGGACTGATTCCAGGATATGCCTGAGCCAGGCTTCCTCAAACATCATTACATCCTCATGACTTTTTATCCAGGACATTTCCACGTCCACGCTGGTGAATTCCGTTGCATGCCGTGAGGTAAAAGAGGGTTCAGCCCGAAACGCCGGCCCGATTTCGAACACGCGGTTCATCCCGGCAGCCATGGCCATCTGTTTGTAAAACTGCGGCGATTGTGACAGCGAAGCGGTTTGACCGAAATAGTCCAGTGTAAATAGCTCGGCTCCGCCCTCGCTGGGGCTCCCCATTAATTTTGGGGAATGGATTTCGACGAATCCTTCGGCGAGCCAGACCTCGCGCATTGCCTGTTCAACGGTCGTCTGGATGCGGAAGATCAGCTGGTTTTCGTATCGGCGCAACTCGAGATAGCGCCAATCCTGCCGCTTGTCCACCTCCGTTTCGGTCTGGTCGCTGATATCGATCGGTAAAACCGGTTCGGCGAGAGAGAGGACGTTGATTTTTTCAAGTTGAAGTTCGATCTTTCCCAGTTTAACCGCCGGGTTGCTGACAACCATGCCTGAGACTTCGATGGCAGACTTGCGCGTCAGGGAAGAGATTAATGTGTTTATTTCCACGTTCTCCCCTGAACATTCCTTTACCGCCTGAATTGAACCGGTATGGTCCCGCAGGATGATGAACTGAACCGCTTTTTGGTCCCTCACGACCTGAACGAATCCTTTGAGTTCGACCGTTTGGCCGATCCTGGATTTTGCGTCGGAAACAAGCGTGCGTGACATAAGAAAAATTCCTGCGACTTTTTTATAACCTCGGCGCCTGCTTGTGCCAGTCCGTGGCCTGCTGATAAGCGAAACCGATCTGGAAGAGCAGGTCTTCGCTGAGGTGCCTGCCGATCAACTGCATCCCGACCGGCAATCCGTCGGTAAAGCCGCAGGGCAGCGAGAGAGCCGGCACGCCCGCCGGGTTGGTTGCCACGACGTAGATGTCCGAAAGGTACATTTGCAAGGGATCGTCGATCTTCTCGCCCAGCTTGAACGCCGGCGTGGGACAGACCGGCGCCACTAGGGCATCGCACTCTTCGAAAGCCTTCTCGAAGTCACGGCGCAAGAGCGTTCTTACTTTCTGGGCTTTCAGATAATAAGCGTCGTAGTATCCGGCGGAGAGGACGTAGGCACCCAGCATGATACGGCGCTTGACCTCCTCGCCAAAACCCTCCCGCCGGGTCTGCAAGTACATGTCGATGACGTTCTTCGCCTCGTCCCGGAGCGAGAGGCCGAAGCGGGCACCGTCGAAGCGAGCCAGGTTGGCGCTGGCCTCGGCGAACAGGATCAGGTAGTAAACCGGCAGGCCGTAGGCGGTGTGCGGTAGGGACACTTCCCGCACTTCCATGCCGAGATTTTCGAGCTGCCGAATGGCTGCCCGGATGGCCTTTTCCACCCCTGGCTCCATACCGGCTGAAAAATACTCCTTCGGAATCCCCAGCCGCAATCCTTTGATCGGTTTTCCCAGGTTTTCCAGGTAATCTGGAACCGGAGCGGCGAGCGAGGTGCTGTCCTGCGGGTCGCGGCTGGCGATCGCTTGCAGCACGGCGGCGCAGTCGGCGACCTCGCGCCCCAGCGGGCCGATCGAATTGAACGAGGAGACCAGGGCGATCAAGCCGAAGCGCGAGACTTGTCCATAAGTCGGTTTCAATCCGGTCACGTTGCAAAAACCGGCCGGCATACGGATCGAGCCGCCCGTGTCCTCGCCCAGGGCGAAGACGCCCAGGCCGGCCGCCACCGCGGCCGCCGAGCCGCCGCTCGAGCCGCCGGGTACCCGTTCCAGGTCCCAGGGATTGCGAGTGGCGAAAAAGGCGGAATTCTCGCACGAGGAGCCCATACCGAATTCATCCATGTTGTGCTTGCCGAGCAGAACTGCGCCAGCTTCACCCAACCGATCGATCACGGTAGCGTTGTACTTCGGGACGTAGTTCTCCAGGATCTTCGACGAGCAGGTGGTGCGCACCCCGCGGGTCGAAATGCAATCCTTGACCGCGAACGGGATGCCGGTCAAGCGGCTGACCTTTTCCCCGGAGCGAAGGCGGACGTCTGCCTGGCGGGCCTGTTCGAGGGCCAGTTCGTCCGACACGGTCACGTAGGCGCGGATCTGCGGGTCGAGACGGTGGATGCGCTCCAGGGCGGCCTGGGTCAGATCAACGCTGCTGATCTCTTTTTTGGACAACAGCTCGTGAGCCTGGCGGATGGTGAGACTGGCAAGTTCCATATCACTCTTCGTCGAATACCTGCGGCACCTGGACGAATGCGCCGTCCTTATGAGGAATGTTTTCCAGGAAGTCCTCTCGGAGCATCGATGGCTGGATTCGATCCTCGCGCATTACACTGCGTAAGCTGGCGATCTCCGTCGCCGGTGGCACGTCACTGGTATCCACCTCGTTCAGTTTGTGGAAGTAATCGATGATCGCCGTGAACTGGCCGCTGAACGCCCGGGCTTCCTCTTCCCGGATTCCCAGCCTGACCAGGTAGGCGACGTGCTTCACCATATCGGCATCGATGCTAAAGGCGGGTTGCGGCTTTTTCTTGGCTGCCATGCGGAACGCTCCTTTATTCAACAAGCTTGATGTGCAGCTCTTTGAGCTGCCTCGGCTCGGCCGGGGAGGGGGCGTCGGCCATCACGTCACGCGCCGCCTGGTTCTTGGGGAAGGCGATCACCTCGCGGATGTTGGGCTCATCGGCGAGCAGCATGACCAGCCGGTCGATGCCGGGAGCCATCCCGCCGTGCGGCGGGGCGCCGTACTCGAAAGCCTCCAACATGTGTCCGAATTTGCGCTGGGCTTCCTCCTCCCCGATGCCCAGGAGCTGGAAGACCTTGCTCTGGATGTCGCGGCGGTGGATGCGGATGGAGCCCGAGGCCATCTCGTAGCCGTTGCAGATCATGTCGTAGGCGTCGGAGAGGATCGAGGCCGGATCGGTCTCGAACTTGTCCAGGTCCGTGAGGCGCGGCATGGTGAACGGGTGGTGAGCGGCGTCCCATTTCTGGAATTCCTCGCTCCATTCGAACATGGGAAAATCGAGCACCCAGGCGAATGCCATTACATCTTTATCCGCCAGGTTGAGTGCATCGCGGAACCACAGGCGTAGCGCGCCGAGCACCTTGTGCACAACCTTGGCGCTGTCGGCGACGAACAGAAGCAGGTCGCCGGTCTTGGCGCCGCCGAGGCTGGTAACTTCTGCTAGTTCTTTTTCGCTGATGAACTTGGCGCCCGAACCTTTCGGACCCTCGGCGGTCAGCGCCAGCGAAACCAAGCCCTTGGCACCGAGCTCCTTGACGAAGTCCGTCAGCTTGTCCAGTTCCTTGCGGCTGTAGCCGGCGCAGCCCGGTGCGACCAGGTATTTGACCGTCCCGCCCGCGGCCAAGGCGCCTTTAAAAACGGCGAACTCGCTGCCGGTAAATATCGAACTGGCGTCGATCAGCTCCATGCCGAAGCGCAGGTCAGGCTTGTCCACGCCGTAACGGGCCACAGCCTCGGTGTAGATCAGCTTGGGCCACGGGGAGGCGAGCAGGCGTTTGTGAGGTGCCACGACCGGGAGCATGGCGGTGAAGAGGCCCTCGACCAATGCCAGGACGTCGTCACGGTGGACGAACGCCATCTCCAGGTCCAGCTGGGTGAACTCCGGCTGGCGGTCGCCGCGCTGGTCCTCGTCGCGGAAGCAGCGGGCGATCTGGAAGTAGCGCTCAATCCCGGCCACCATCAGCAGCTGTTTGAGCTGCTGTGGGCTTTGGACCAGAGCATAGAACTGCCCCGGGTAAATGCGCGAGGGCACAAGGTAGTCGCGCGCCCCTTCCGGCGTGGTCTTGAACAGGCTGGGCGTTTCGACTTCCATGAAGCCGCGTTCGGATAGGTAGTCGCGCATGAACTTGACCACATTGTGGCGCAGTTCCAGGTTGCGGCGCATGCGCTCCCGGCGCAGATCCAGATAGCGATACTTGAGGCGCATGTTCTCGTCAACTTCCTCGTCACTGCTGATCATGAAGGGCAGCGCCTTGGCGGGGTTGAGCACCTCCACGGACTGGGCGATGACTTCGATTTCGCCGGTGGGCATTTTCGGATTGGCCATCCCCTCCGGGCGGAGCCGAACCATCCCCTTGACCTGCAGGACCCACTCGGAGCGGACATCCGCCACCAGACCCAGCATTTCTTTGGGCAGGTCGGGATTGATCACGATTTGGGTCAGGCCGAAGCGGTCGCGCAGGTCGATGAAGACCACACCGCCGTGGTCGCGGCGGCGATGGACCCAGCCCGCCAGAGTGGCGGTCATATCGGCGTGGACGGCACGCAGTTCGCCGCAGGTGTGTGATTTGTACATGGCTTTCCTCCGAAGGTTCTCGCGACGACGGTCCCGATCCGTCAGCATGAGGTGTTGATAAAACAAATCGCCCTCCGCAAATGCGTTGGGCGATTGGTGGTTTTACATGTTCCCGTCAACGTGACAGGCTTCGCCCAACGGCCGGAGGCCGATTATCGTTAGCATTGTTATTATTGGCGAAACCGCAGGTCATCATACTTGCCTCAATTGAAGGCAATTATAGCATAAGTTCTTCCCGAAGTTCCAGGTGAATTTCTAATAGAAAAACGCTCCATCTCTGGGAAATATCTCCGTTTTGCCCCGGCTGCAAAGATGTTACAATTTTGGCAGGAAGCGAACAACATCGCTGAACCAATCATGCTAGAGCCTGTATGCAAAATCATTTTCACTTGTCATTCTGAGGAGAGAAGCGACGAAGAATCTCAGAATTCAAACCAGAGTGCCCCATAAACCAGAGATTCTTCGCTCCCTACGGTCGCTCACACCGTCCCGGTGTCCCTTCGGGAGAATGACACCATACGAATTTGCATACAAACTCTAGGAATTTCTGATGTCTTTGATTTTGGAGCGACCAATCTCTTCTTACCAACTTGTCGGTTGACCCTCACCTCGAAACTAGTTAGAATGTTCGACATCGGCCAGAGGAAAACCCCTTGAAGCGCAGCCTCCGAACCTTGTTCGTGATTGGTTCCATCCTCCTCACCCTTGCTCTGCTCGTCGGGTTGGTATGGGCGAACACCGTCTATGCCCGTGCCCATTCGCATGAAAAGGATTTCCTGATCCCCTGGCTGGGTGCGCAGACCTTCCTGCGCTATGGCAACAGTCCGTACAGCGAGCCGGCTGCGCAGCGCAACCAAATCCAGTATTATGGGAGGCCGGCCGAAAAAGGCGAGGACCCGCTCCGCCTCGGCCTCCCGTTACCAATGGAATTGATCTATTTCCCATTTGTACTCATCCCCGATTACGACCTCGCCCGCGGCCTGTGGATGGCGGTTGTGGAAATTGCCCTGGCGGTATTGGCGATCCTTACCCTGCGCCTGACCGGCTGGAAGCCCGGGCGGGTTTTAGCCGCGGCGGTCATTCTTTTTTCACTTCTCTGGTCTTATGCCCTGTGGTCCCTGGCGAGCGGGAGCGGGATCGCCCTGGTCGCTCTGGCACTGGTCGGAGGATTGATCGCCCTGCAGACCGGAAAAGATGAGCTGGCCGGGGCACTTTTTGTCCTGCCGTTCTTCAAGCCTGATATCTGCGGTGTGTTCATGCTCTTTCTGCTCTGGTGGGTGCTTGTCCACCGCCGCGGGCGGGTGGTCGGCGGCTTCCTGTTGACCCTTTTCCTGCTCCTGATTGTCTCGTTTGTCCTCCTGCCATCCTGGTTCATTCCTTTCCTGCGCGGGTTGATCTCGCAAAGTTTCTACAATCCGGGGATCACCCCCTTGCGCATCTTTGTCTCCTGGTGGCCTGCGATCGGGGATAAGCTCGCCTGGGCATTGTACATTGTCCTGGCTGTTGTTCTTCTCCTGGAATGGCGCATCGTTCGTGGGAAGGATTTCCGCCACACTTTGTGGCTGGTCAGTGTGACTTTATCAGCCACACCCCTCATTGGCTTTCCGGTCAGGCTGGATGATCTTTTCGTCCTGTTCCTCCCATTGATTTTCGCTCTGGCAATCCTTGCCGAACGTTGGTCTCATGGCGCTCAAAAACTTGTCAGTCCGGGACTATTGGCCCTTGCATTTGTCCTGCCTTGGGCGATTTTGTTCGGCTCCATAAACGGCGCGGCCAAGAATGCCGCCTTATTTTTAATACCGCCTGCCCTCCTGCTGCCTTTATTGTATTGGGAGCGTTGGTGGGCAACCCGGCCGCCTCGCACTTGGCTGGAGTCGTTGAAAGAGGAATCGGAATGAGATGACCTGGCGGTATTACTTGCTCCTCGGCTTTCTAGGACTTTCGGTCAGCGTCGCGGTTGCCGCGTTCCAACCCGCGCCCGGTTACATGGATGCGGATTATTACGCCGCCAATGGAGTACAGCTCGCCTCCGGCCGTGGTTTCACCGAACCATTCCTGTGGAATTATCTGGACAATCCCTCTGGACTGCCGCACCCTTCCCACGCGTATTGGATGCCGCTGGCCTCGCTGCTCGCCGCGGCGGGAGCGGCTCTTTTCCGGACCTCGTCCTGGTCCGCGCTCCGGATCGGATTCATGGCTGTGACCGCCTGCATCCCGCCGGTAACAGCCGCTCTGTCTTTTTCCTGGAGCTCGCGTCGCGACCTGGCGCTGGCTGCCGGTCTGCTGGCAGTTTTCCCGGCTTTCTATCTGCCCTTCCTGTCGACCACGGATACCTTTGGACCGTACCTGCTGCTGGGTGGGCTTTTTTTCCTTGCCCTCAACATGCGGTCCGCGCATTTCAGGGCTTTGATCCTCGGTTTGCTTGCCGGCCTGATGCACCTGTCGCGTGCAGATGGAATGCTCTGGCTGGCGATGGCGCTGCTGGCTGTCATTTTTATCAAATCGGAAACCCCGAAAAGGCAATCATCGGCTTTGTTGTTATCTCTTCTTCTTTGCTTCGTGGGTTACTTCGTGGTAATGGGACCCTGGTTGTACCGCAATGTCTCCGTCTTTGGTACGCCGCTTGCTCCCGGAGGATCCCGCTCGCTGTGGTTGAGGCAATACGACCAGTTGTTTTCCTACCCGGCTCTTTCACTCAACTTTTCATCCTGGTGGGGAATCGGGTCTGGCAGCCATTTTGAAAGCCCGGCTTTGGGCGTTGGGGATGAACCTGGCAAATGCCTTCGGCGTCCAGTCCGAAGTCCTGTTGCTGCCGCTGATTGGAACCGGCCTGTGGGTTTTGCGCCGGGACCGGCGCGTACAGCTCGCCATCCTGGGCTGGCTGCTGACCATTGGGGCGATGACGGTTGTATTCCCGTTCGCCGGGGCGCGCGGCGGTTTTTTGCATTCCGGGGCTGCCCTGCAACCGGTCTGGTGGGCGGTTGCGCTGGTTGGTCTGGACCAGTTGGTGGACTGGGCAGCGCATTTGCGAGACTGGAACAGACGCAGGGCCGGTACGTTGTTTGGTTGGGCGCTGATCATCGCTGCTGCCCTGGTTTCCGTTGGGGTGGTGTATGGGCGGGTGATCGGCCGGTTTAACGGCGCCCCGGTTTGGGGTCAGGAGGGCGCAGCCTACCAGCGTATCGGGGAATACCTCTCTTCTCAGGGTGCTGAGGCGGCGTCGGTGGTTATCGTCGCCAATCCACCCGGGTTTTACTTGGCGAGCGGGCACCCGGCCATTGCCGTTCCGGATGGGGATGTTGGGACGATCAGGGAACTGGCTGGTCGTTATGGGGCGCAATATCTGGTCCTGGAAAAAGATAGCACTCCGGCGATATTGGAGCCGCTTTACCTGCACCCTGATGGACAGACTGGTCTGCAGTACTTGGGGGAGGTCGAGGAGGCACGCATCTTTGTCATCCACCCATGATACCCGTTTGAGCCATTCGATAATCTGGATTTTGGCCGGTCTGGCGTTGCTTTCGGCCGGCGCCTACCTGTTGGCCAGCGGTCTGTATTACCGCATCGGTTTCCCATTGGACGATGCCTGGATTCACCAGACCTACGCGCGCAACCTGGCTTTGCACGGTGACTGGGCTTTCCTGCCCGGGAAGCCCTCCGGCGGTTCGACCTCGCCCCTCTGGTCGGCGCTGATTGCGATCGGGTTCTTGCTGCGGCTGGCCCCTTACGCCTGGACCTATCTCCTGGGTACTGCGTCGTTGTGGGCGATTGCCGTGACCACGGAGGCGACGGTGCGCGAGCTGGTGTCGGATTACCGGCCACGCTTTCCCTGTGCCGGGGCGGTGATGGCACTGGAATGGCACCTGGCCTGGTCGGCGGTATCCGGCATGGAGACTGCCCTGTATGCCTTGATGATCTGTCTGGTCATGGCTTTATTGATCCGCGGGACGCGCAAGCCGTTCGGATTGGGGTTGTTAATTGGCTTGAGTGCCTGGATCCGGCCGGACGGAATCACATTGTTCGGCGCGGCTGCCGTCACCTTTCTTCTGATGGAACAAAGCTGGGGAAAAAGGGTTCGCGGCCTTATTAATCTATCAATGGGATGCGGGAGCTTGTTGGCGTTCTATGTTTTGTTCAATCTGATCCTGAGCGGGTCGCCTCTCCCCAATACCTATTACGCCAAGCAAGCAGAGTATGCCATTCTGCAACAAATTCCCTTTTTACAAAGGCTGGGCATGGAGGCTCTGCAGCCACTTGTTGGGATCGGGATTGCTCTTCTGCCCGGCGTAATAATCAGTCTGGTCACTGCCGTGCGCAGACGGTCCTGGGGCGTGCTGGCGATGATGGTCTGGTTTATAGGTTATCTTGGGCTGTACGCCTGGCGTCTGCCGGTGACCTATCAGCATGCCCGTTATATCATCCCCGCGATGACCGTCTGGTTCGTGCTAGGGCTGGCTGGATTATTCGAGCTGGTTGCCGTCCGGAGGCAAGGTTGGCGTTGGGTATTCTCGACCGTTTCTGAGCTGGCTGCGGGTTTGATCCTGCTCGCCTTTTGGGGGCGGGGCGCTTATGCCTACGCCCAGGACGTGGCAGTGATCGAGAGTGAAATGGTCGCCACGGCGCGCTGGGTCTCAGCCAATGTCCCATCCGGAGCTCTGGTCGCGGCCCATGACATTGGCGCTCTAGGATATTTCGGCCAGCACAACCTGGTGGACATGGCAGGGCTGATTTCTCCAGAGGTCATCCCATTTCTAAGAGATGAAAGCCGGATCGCCGGTTATCTGGAACAGCGACAGGTTGATTACCTGGTCACCTTCCCTTCGTGGTATCCGCATCTGACGCATGACCGCGTGCCGATATTTACGACTCATGCTCCGTATGCTCCAGCATTAGGCGAGGATAATATGGCCGTTTACCTGTGGTCGACCCTTCGGTAGGTCCTGACCTCGAATATTGAAATCCATAAATGCCGCGTGACCCGCGATGGGCGCGCGAACTGTTATCCGATTGTCAACATGGCTTAATTGTCGCTCCGGATGACCTGTGCTATACTCATATCAAACTCGCCTCCGGCTGGGGAGCACCAATGAATCAAATAAATATCGTCGTTGTCGATGATCATCCGTTGTTCCGCCAGGGGGTTGTAAATACGCTTTCCTTGGAAGCAAATTTAAACGTGATTGGCCAGGCTTCCGACGGCATAGAAGCTATGAAGATGATCCGCGAATTGAAACCGGACGTCGCGATCGTCGATATCAACCTGCCGGGGATGAACGGTCAGCAGATCACCCACCAGGTAGTCCAAGAGAAATTGCAAACCCGAATTGTGCTGCTAACTGCCTATGATGATCACGAGCAGGTCATCCACGCCGCCTGGGCAGGAGCTGCGGCTTATTGCGCCAAGGACCTGGATCCTCGGCAGCTCATTCGAACCGTCCAGGACGTGATGCAGGGAAAAATAATCATTGGTGAACGCATTCTTACCCAGAAGGAATTTGAAAGCTGGCTGGATGAGGAGATGGAAAAGGCGCGACACCTTTACAGCGAGCCAGGCAGTCCGTTTCATCCTCTCTCCGAACGTGAAATGGAAGTGCTTTCCTATGTGGTCAAAGGCTTGAGCAACAAGGAGATCGCCGCTTCGTTGGGTATCAGCCACCAAACTGTCAAGAATCATGTCACTTCAATCCTGCGGAAGTTTAATGTAGAGGACCGTACGCAGGCGGTCGTTTATGCGCTTAAGCGTGGCTGGGTGAAGTTATACGAAAAAGACCAGAAGCGTCAGGAGTGAAATATGGCTGTGCCCGAAGAACCGAAACTGAGCAGCACGATCTCAGACCCGGACCAGATGATCCAAACTGAACTGGACGAGGCGAACCGTGCATTGAAGGAAATCACTTTAATGTTGGAGCAGAGCCGGGTCGAGGTTGGTAAATTAACCCAGCGTAATGCCGCAGTCACAGCCCATTTGCAGCAAGTGCAAAGTCAAATAGAGAAACTTCCCGTGGATGAGGTACGCACGGCTTATGATTCAGCCCTGGATGCCCAGCAACGCCTGTTTGTGATGCGCGGCCAATTGGAAAAACTTCAGAGCGATCAATCCAATCTTGATCGCTATAAAGGCATGTTGGATAAATTGAAAGAGGCGCGTACTTCCAGCAGTCCGAATGGCACTACGAAGACTGATAAAGGCTCTCTTGCCAGTGTTGAGATGCTGGTTAATGCTCAGGAAGCGGAGCGCCAACGGCTTTCCCGTCAAATGCACGACGGTCCCGCCCAAGCGCTTTCGAATTTCATCTTACAGACCGAGATCGCCATGCGTCTGCTAGATGTGGACCCTGTTCAGGCGCGCAATGAGTTAAGCAACCTGAAAGTGGCGGCGATGAGCACATTCCAAAAGATCCGCAATTTCATCTTTGAGCTTAGGCCAATGATGCTTGACGATTTAGGTCTCTCCCCGACAATTCGCCGTTATGCCGATTCGTTCAAGGAACAATCGGGTGTCGAATTGAGTGTTACCATCACAGGCAATGAACGTCGGCTGGAGCCATATGTTGAAGTCACCGTATTCCGAGCCATGCAGGAACTTCTTGGGAATGCAGTTCATCAAAATCAAGCAACATTGGTGAAGATCCAGGCCGATATGGGGGATAGCGTCGTTAAACTTTCCGTTGACGATAATGGCAGAGGATTTGATCCCGAAGCCATCGAGAAGGAAGCCAACCTGGGCATGAAGTTAATCAAAGAGCGTACGGAAATGCTTGGGGGCACATTCGAGATTGATAGTGCCCCAGGTAAAGGGTCACGTGTGTCCTTGTCGATTCCGGCTCATGCATAGTGTCAATTAATTGTAAAGTGTTTGTAACTAGAATTTCTTGTTCTTCAGTTGAGAGCCGTATATAATAATAATGCATAGTATGAGCCTTAGCGAAATCTAAACACAGAAAGGAGGTGACTTCCCATGTTGTTCGCTCCTAAGGAAAAAGGTCAAGGTCTTGTTGAGTATGCTCTAATCCTGGTCCTAGTAGCAGTCGTCGTCATTGCGGTTTTGTTGATCCTCGGCCCAATCATCGGCAACGTCTTTACGAAGATCAACTCGAATTTGTCCAACGGCATGTAGCCAAGTACAGAAAGTAAGTTGGTGGGACTCTGTATTATCGTCAGAGTCCCACTTTTTTTGAACCTATTCTGGGATTAGCAATTTTCGTTTTACTGTATAATGATAGTAACTCACCTGGATCAAAGGAGCTCATTATGCGTCGCGGACGAATATTCATTTATTTGGCGCTAATCATCATCCTCGGCGTCGCTGCCGTGGCACTATATTTTTGGACTCGCAGGTCTACAGGCAAACCAGGGCCTTCGGGGACACAGGCTACTCCGCAGGCGCGTTATATTGAAATCATTACAGCCGGTCAGAATATTTATCCCGGGGCGCCTCTCGCGGAAGACATGCTAAGTTCGGTGCAAATCCCCGAAGACAAACTGGTTGAAGGTGAAATTACCAACAAGACTGATCTTGTCAACAAATATGCCAAGATTTAAATTGCCCAGGGAATCATCATTACGACATCCATGGTCTCCGATACGCCAGGCAGTGTGAATTTACCCGGATCGTCGTGGTCACCATTCATTCCACAAGGAATGACTGCAGTAGCGATTCCAATTACCCGCCTGTCTTCGGTAGCGTATGGAATCCGAGATGGTGATTATGTCAATGTAATCGTGACGATGCTCTTGGTTGATATCGATCCGACTTTTCAAAGTGTTTTACCCAATTTAACCGCGGATGTGCTTGCACCCGGTCCGTCGAGCAATGGCGTGCTGCTCACTGGAAGCGTCTCGACGAGCAACAATTCAGCGAAAACCGGTCGCTCGGAGTTGGACGACACTCTCAAGCAGCCTTTTTACGTTGTCCCGTCCGAGTCACAACGCCCGCGTATGGTCACCCAGATGATCATGCAAAATACACAGGTTCTCCATGTTGGGAGTTTCCCGCTCCCCGGAGAGAACGTCAGCGACCAATTAAATGCTTCGGCTCCCAGTGCGGGACCGACTCCGACACCTCAGCCGGCAGGAGCAGTTGGGGAAGTTAAGCGGCCGGACATTATTACCCTTATGGTAACCCCCCAGGATGCGGTGACATTAACTTATCTTATTTACAATGGCGCATTTGTGACCCTGACCCTGCGCAACCCCAATGATCAGAAAGCTGCTACTCAACCCGAAGCCGCTAATCTGGAATATCTCCTGACGCAATACAATATCCCCATTCCCGCCAAACTGCCCTACTCGGTTGAACCCCGCGAAAATCAGCTCCAGCAGCCTCATTTGCCGAACGACATCGTAGCTACACCGGGCCCATAACGGTGAAAGGTTGGATCGAAGATAAAGAACCACGTCAGACCTATGAAGAAATCTAACTCGAGCTGGCGATCACCCATGGAGTGTTTGCATGGCAGATGGTGATAAAATCCGCGTTTTGATCGTCGACGATGTCGCTGAGACTCGCGAGAATATTCGCAAGTTATTACAATTCGAGGCGGATCTCGAGGTGGTTTCTGCTGCGCGAACTGGACGTGAGGCGATCCAGCTCGCCCAGGAGACCAACCCGGATGTCGTTTTAATGGACATCAATATGCCGGATATGGATGGTATAGCGGCAACCGAAGCCATCCGCCAGAAGATGCCCTTTGTCCAGGTCGTGATCCTTTCCGTACAAGGTGATCAAAACTATATGCGCCGGGCGATGCTGGTCGGCGCGCGTGATTTTTTGACCAAACCTCCGATGCCGGATGAGCTGATCACAGCGATCCGGGGCGCGGGAAAAGTAGCTCGTGAGGAACGGCAAAAGACTGCCCAAGCCGCCGTCGCACCGGCCGGCGGTACGGTTCAGTCGCACGTGACCGGAATTGGGACGCAAGGGAAAATTATCATGGTTTATAGTCCCAAGGGTGGAACCGGGTGTACGACGTTGGCAGTAAACCTTGCGATTGCCATGCATAACGACGAAACTCACACGGCGCTGGTCGACGCCAATCTGCAATTTGGGGATGTCGCAGTTTTTCTGAACGAGCAGGGCAAGAACTCCGTCCTCGACCTTGCCCCGCGGCGGAGGAATTGGATCCGGAAATAGTCGAAGAGGTGATGATCAAGCACGCTGCCTCCGGACTGCATCTCCTGGCAGCGCCATCCAAACCGGAAAATGCAGAAAAAGTAAATCCGGAGCAGTTTACCCGCGTCTTGCGATATTTACGCCAAATGTACGCGTATGTGGTGGTGGATACCAGCTCCTATCTCACCGATATCACTTTATCCGTACTCGATGTGGCTGATGTCGTGATTCTTATCACCACCCAGGACATCCCTTCGATCAAGGATGGGCGTTTATTCCTAGATCTGATGCTCACACTCAGCATCCCGGTGGATAAAATCGCCTTAATCATGAATAAGTATGACAAGCGGATTGCCATCACGCCTGAAAAGGTGGGGGAGAACCTTAAGCAAGAAGTGCTGGCGGTGATTCCCTTGGATGAGCGCACTGTAATCCCAGCCGTTAATCGCGGTGTACCGTTCATGCTGGATAACAAGGCACAACCCGCAGCGCGCGGTATTTACACCCTGGCCGAAGCGCTGCGAGCCCAACTCTTAAACGGGATGCAGAGTTGGTCGAAAAAGTAGTCAAACACTGATCGTCATAAGAGTTGTTTCGGAGGTATTAATGTCATTATTGAAACGTATCGAACAAGGTCAAGGAAAACCCCCGGATCAGGCGAGTGGCGCCGGGGCACCTCCCGCGACAACCGGGGACGCTTCGCGGTTATCCTCCCTTCAAGCCAGACGTGTAAGCGCGCCCAGTGCTGCTCCCCAGGCAGGCACCTATTTTGACTTGAAGACTCGGGTGCAAAATCGCCTCCTGGCGGAACTTGATCCTTCCATGGACATAACCAAGACCGAGGATGTCCGCAAGACTATTCAAGAGTTATTCGAACAGATCCTGAGCGAGGAAAATATTGTTTTATCCAGGCCGGAACGAGCGCGCCTTTTTGAGCAGATTTCGGCAGAAATTCTTGGGTTGGGCCCTTTGCAGCCTCTCCTTGAAGATGAAACCGTAACCGAAATCATGGTGAATGGCGCCAAGAATATCTACATTGAGCGTAAGGGTAAAATCCATCGGGTGCCGGTAACTTTCGAGAGCAACGACCATGTCATGCGCATCATTGACCGTATTGTGGCTCCTCTGGGACGCCGCATCGACGAGTCCAGTCCATATGTGGATGCACGTTTAGCGGATGGTTCTCGTGTGAATGCGGTCATCCCCCCGATCTCCCTGGTCGGACCTACACTGACCATCCGAAAGTTTTTCAAGACACCACTGACCATTGAGCAGTTGGTCCAGTTTGGTACGTTGACCGCGGAATGTCTTCAATTCCTTAAGGCGTGTGTTGAAGCCCGTCTGAATATCGTCATCTCGGGAGGTACCGGGTCGGGGAAGACTACTCTGCTAAACATACTTTCCGGTTTTATTCCTTCTGATGAACGTATTCTAACCATCGAGAATGCAGCCGAACTCCAGTTACGGCAGGAGCATGTAGTGACCCTTGAGTCGCGCCCACCGAATATTGAAGGACGTGGGGAGATCACCATCCGTCAACTTGTGGTTAATGCACTGCGAATGCGGCCTGACCGTATCATTGTGGGCGAGATCCGTGACGATGCAGCATTGGATATGTTACAGGCAATGAACACCGGCCATGATGGATCGATGACGACCCTGCACTCAAACTCCCCGAGGGATACGCTGTCACGCTTGGAGACAATGGTATTAATGGCTGGCATGGAATTACCCGTCCGAGCCATCCGTGAGCAAGTCACTTCAGCAATTGATATGGTTGTCCATCAGGAACGTATGCGCGATGGATCTCGCAAGGTTGTCAATGTCACCGAGGTCAGCGGAATGGAAGGGGACATCATCACCACCACGGATATATTCATATTCGAACAGACCGGATTTGAGAACGGCAAGGTGTTGGGCCGGCTTAGACCGACAGGCCTCCGGCCAAAATTCATGGATAAAATCGAAGGTGCTGGCATTCACCTGCCACCCTCGATATTTGGAGTCGGTAATCGTCAGCGTTATTAAGTTTCTTATCTCTAATGCCTGGTAGGTGATCGTATGGTGACAATCCTAATCGTCGGTGGTGGTATTGCCCTGGTCTTACTGATCATCGGGATTGTTGTTTCAACCTCGGGGAATAGGTCGTTGGTCGATGATCGCCTGAACAAGTATCTTGAAGAAGAACAGAAAAACGAAACCAAAAAGTCAAAAACCCTACTGACAGATTGGGTTAACAGAACGTGTCGAAAAATCCACTTTTGGTGAACGCATTGCGCGTGAGTTGGCCCGCGCGGATTTAAAATTCAAGCCCGGAGAATATATTGCTTCCTACGTCATCGCTGTCCTTGGTTGCGCGCTGATCGCATTTTTATTGGGGGGGCGGGTCGCATTCTCCGCGTTGATCGGCGCTGTGATCGGGGGGTTCCTGCCGAGATATTACGTAAAAAGGCAGCAATCCAAACGCCTAGTACATTTCAATGATCAATTACCGGATATGCTCAACTTGATGGTGAATGGCCTGAGGGCAGGTTACTCGACCCTGCAAGCCATGGAAGCGGTCAGTAAAGAATTGCCTCCTCCGATCTGCGACGAATTCCGGCGGGTGGTTCAGGAGATGCAATTGGGGATTCCCATGGAAAGAGCCCTCGAAAATCTCCTGCGCAGAATTCCGAGCGGTGATCTCGACTTCCTTGTCACTGCTATCAACGTCCAGCGTGAAGTGGGTGGTAACCTGGCCGAGATCATGGATGTGATTTCGTATACCATTCGGGAACGGATTCGGATTAAAGGCGAAATTAGGGTGATGACCTCCCAGGCTATGTATTCAGGTAGAATCCTCGCCCTGATGCCGATTGCCTTGATGCTGGTCCTTTGGTTTCTCAATCGTTCCTACATCATGGAATTCTTTTCCCCAGACAATTTGATATGTGGGCTAATCGCCTTGGGCGCAGCGGCTGTTTTAATTACCGTTGGATACTTTACCATGACCCGGATTGCCAATATCGAGGTGTAGCATGACGTACGTCATTATTATTGTCGTCATTGGGGTAATTGCAGGTGCCATCGTCCTGGTGGTCAGCGGCTTGCGCAAAATTAAAGCTCAGGATGTGGACCCGCTTGAAGCCCGTCTGGCAGAATTCAGCCAACGTGGTGAAACGGTAAGTCTGGAAGAAATCGAAATGTCGCAGCCCTTCGTTGAAAGGGTTATTTATCCATTGGTACAGCGCATCGGTGAACTTTCGTCCCGTTTTACTCCCCAACATGTTCTCGAGGAAACACGTAACAGGTTGGAATTGGCTGGTAACCCGGGGCGCATGGACGCGTCGACCTTCCTGGCTCTACGGTTTGTAGCCGCCGGGTTACTCGGTGGAGCAATGATCTTGTTATCTGCACTCTCTAAAACATGGTCGGCTCCCATAAAGTTCATTATCGTCATCGTTTTTACAGTCTTGGGCTTCTTCTTTCCGGAATTGTGGATACGGAGCAAAATAAACTCCCGACAGAAACAAATCCGCAAGGCCATGCCGGACGCCCTTGACCTATTGACGATTTGTGTGGAAGCAGGGTTGGGCTTTGACGCGGCCATGTCAAAAGTGAACGAAAAATGGGAGAACGAGCTTGCCCTCGCCTTCGGACGTGTAATTCGAGAAATCCAATTGGGAAAACTCAGACGTGATGCCTTGAAGGACATGGCCGAGCGCGTCGGTTTGGCAGAGATGACGAGTTTTGTCGCCGCTGTCATCCAGAGCGAGCAGTTGGGTGTAAGCATGGCTAAGGTATTGCGCATCCAGTCTGATCAGATGCGCATGAAACGGCGTCAACGCGCTGAAGAGGAAGCGCATAAAGCGCCGATCAAGATGATCATCCCCATGGGTATATTCATCTTCCCATCCCTGATGATCGTATTGTTGACCCCAGCGGGTTTGCGTTTGTGGAGATCTTTGAGATTCTTCTAAGAAAACGATCGACAAACCTTGTCCTGGAAATACCAATTAAATCACTGGCTCTGGAGCAGTCTGGACTGGCTGTTCCCGCCTCTCTGTGGAGGATGCGATCGGGTGGGATACCGCTGGTGCCAGGATTGCCAGCAACAGGTCTCGCGCGTTCCGGAACCTGTTTGTGAGATCTGCGGCCTTCCGCAAGCCCATGCCGGTCTGTGCAATGCTTGTAAGGCTATTCATCCCCATTACAAAATCCTGCGATCCTGGTCTATCTTCGAAGGCCCCGTCCGTAATGCCCTGCATAAACTAAAATACAGGCGGAATGTTGCCTTGGGCGAAGCTTTAGCCCAGGGCATGGTAGGATATCTATTATCGCTGGACTGGCCGGTCGACCTGATAATTCCGGTTCCGTTAGGGAAGAAGCGTTTCCGGGAACGCGGCTATAATCAGGTGGCGCTTCTCGCACAACCCCTTGCTTTTGCCAGCGGATTGAGCTACCTCCCAAATGGTCTTACCCGCCAGCGAGAGACCAGATCGCAGGTCGGACTTTCTCCACTGGAACGAAAGGAAAATGTAACCCGCGCTTTTTTTGCCGATCCTTCGCTGGTGAGAGGGAAGACGGTATTGCTCATCGACGACGTTGCGACCACAGGAGCCACACTCTCTTCCTGTGCACAGGCTTTGTCAAATGCTGGTGTGATCTCAACCTACGCTTTGACCTTGGCGAGAGCTTTGCCTCAACATGGATTACAAAAAGTCTGATTGCCAGATTCCCAAATCTCAATAGGAGGAACCAATGACAGTCGAGGTCCAGATATTTGCACGGAATATCGATGTAACTGCTCGCATCAAGGATTATGTCACAAAGAAAGCCATCAAACTCGATCGCTATTTGAGCGAAATTGAGGAAATTAAAGTTGAGCTAGCCTACATTAAGTCCGCTCGCAGTGCCAGTGACCGCCAAGTCGCCCAGATCACGGTGCGCGGGCGGCGCACGATTTTACGAACAGAGGAGCGCGCCGACGACATCTTTACCGCTTTTGATGCTGCGATCGATAAAATGCAAAGGCAGCTTGAGCGCCTCAAGGGAAAGCGCTATCACGGCCGCGGGGATGGCCGGTCCGCCGCAGAGGTGATTCAGAGTCCTGAAGAAAAAAATCTGGAAAAACCTGCTTCTCCGATCGTCCGGCGAAAGACTTTCAAGCTTGTGCCGATGGACGAGGCTGAGGCGCTGGAGCAAATGAGGATGCTCGGCCATGAGAATTTCTTCATTTTTTTTAACGTCGAGACGGATGCAATCAACGTATTGTATCAGCGCCGGGATGGCACATACGGCTTGATCGAACCTAAGGTCAGCTAATCCTGCGAATTGAGTTGGACGGGCCCGGGAGAGATGGCCGGGCCAATCCTATAATGAGTGAATTATGGAATCGCTAGAGTTTGATGACAATCCAACCGAATATCTTATTGCCAAGAGTAAAATCAATGATTTAGAAATCCAAGAGGCGATGACGCGTATTTTGAAAGCCGTTGGCGAAGATCCCCAGCGTGATGGTTTGAAGCGAACGCCGGAACGGATCGCTCGCATGTACGCCGAGCTATTGTCTGGATATCAGATCGACCCGTCATCGGTGGTCAACGAGGCTCTCTTCGACGTAAAATATGATGAAATGGTGATTGTGCGGGATATTGAATTTTACAGTCTGTGCGAACATCACCTGTTGCCTTTCATCGGGCGCGTTCATGTGGCCTATATTCCGGATGGTAGGGTGTTGGGCCTTTCCAAAATCCCGCGCCTCGTGGATCTGTACGCACGGCGCCTGCAAGTTCAGGAGCGGCTGACGCGCCAGATCGCCGATGCGATTCGTGATCTGCTGAAACCGCAGGGGGTTGGCGTGGTCGTTGAAGCCATCCATCTGTGCATAATGATGCGTGGGGTGCGGAAACATAACGCTCGTATGACGACCTCGGCAATGCACGGTGCCTTCCGTGCTAATCTGGCCACCCGACAGGAATTCTTGGATAACATTTCACGGGGTGCCTCTCCATTGCAGATCTGATCGGCATCCTTTTCCGGGACTTCGCTTCTTCTCCTTGACACCCAGAGGATTAATAACTTGCCGGGGACGATATCCATTATTCATGCTTCAAGCCGGTTGCGTTACCGGCTTTTTTGTTCTACACTAATAATAGATTTAATCAACTATTTTCTTGACCTAGCACGCCTATGCCTCCTTTGGAAAAATTATTCATTGGCATCGACCCTACAGCTGGCCGCCATCCGTTTACTTATGCGATCTTGAACCGGGATTGCAAATTGGTGACGTTGGGAGGCGGGGAGTTGGAGGATGTGCTCGCGCTGATGGACGGGTCAGAGGTCGCCTGTGTCGCCGTCAATGCTCCCCAACGGCCTAACAGGGGATTGGTTAAGGCAAGGCTGCAAAAACAAATTCCGACCCCAGGGCAGTTGCGCGGTGTTGATCTCCGCCTCGCCGAGCACGAGCTGCGCCGACGTGGGATCGTCATTTCACCTACCCCGTCCAGGTTCGAACAATGCCCGGCGTGGATGCAAATGGGTTTTGAGCTTTATCGGAAATTGGCGGAAATTGGATATCACCCTTATCCGGCTCAAGAGGGTACATGCCAATGGCTGGAAACTCACCCGCACGCCGCCTACTGTACCCTGCTGGGACAAATTCCGCTTCCAAAACCGACGCTCGAAGGCCGGCTGCAGCGGCAGCTGGTCCTTTATGAAATGGAAATGGGCATCAAAGATCCGATGAATATTTTGGAAGAGATCACCCGCCATAAACTACTCAAGGGGATTCTACCGTCGGAAATAATCTATACTACAGAAGAATTGGATACGCTCGCAGCTGCCTTCACCGCTTTCCTGTCCGTTGAAAAACCTGATGGGATCGTATGTGTCGGAAATCGCCAGGAGGGACAGATTGTTCTACCGGTTCCGGAGCTGAAAGATTTATATTCCTGAAATCGATCCCGCCATTGAGGCGGACAAACAAGTACCAGAAGTCAACAATTCCAGAGCCAGGCGAGCTCTGGAATTGTTCATTTTCATCTGTTGGAAATCAGCCACCGAACTTTTTCGAGGCCGGAAATGCAGCCATATTGATAGAGAATGGCTCCATTGATTAGCTGCGCATTCAATCGTGCCTCACCGATGGTGCTGATACTGGTTGCGTCGTAGTAAGCGACCTCGATTCCGATTCCGCCGGATAATCGTTTGCTGTTGATGGTAAGTTGATATGTCTTTCCGGCGGAAGACCAATCTGGTGCGAATTTCAAAGTGTGCCATCCGCCAGCAGGCAGCCGGTTGTCTGTGGTCGATTGCCGCCCGAGCAAAGTCTGATGAGCAAGATCTTCCAAGTTGAATTCTGTCACGCCATTAAAAGAGGCGCGGCCGGCGTCCAACCAGACGCGTAATTCACTCATCCCGTTGCATTCCGGGATGAATGTCTGACTAAGGCTGGTCTCTTCGCCCAGAGGGGGCAAGTACAGTGTGTCGACTGTGCTCGGTGACCACTTTTTATAGACCGGGCGGTAACACAAGCCTGTCTGGTAATACATGTTTCCACAAGTTACATAATAAGAAAAAAAGAAGCCGAAGGTGAAGAAGGCCAGGCTGGCCGCCGTGAGAACCGCCATCGCCGGCCATGTTAAGAAAGGTGTTATTTTGATCCGCGCAAGTCCGCTTAAAGCCAGTAAAAGGCACGGAACCACGGGGATGAAATATCGACCCTGGACGCCGAGAACTTCAGAGCTTCCAGCGGGTGTATAGGAGAGATACATCGCCCCGATGGTCGCCACATATCCGAGTATAAATACAACCCCGAGGGACCATCTGATCTTCCTGGCGGGTTCACGGTTCGGTGATTGTTGAACGAGGGCAACCGCCATAGCCAGGGCAAAAAAGACATAAGTGGCAAGGGGAACAGCCCAGTAGCCATAGCCATACACGCCGAACCATTGTCGGGCATACGGTTTTAGATTTTGCCAGAAGTCGGTGATCACGATCCTGCCGAATTCGAATGGATGCGCGGCGATGTGTTTAAGTTGTCCAACCGGATCGGCGCCGGGGAAAGGGTTGGTGGTATGGGAAATACTAATCAGGTTCCACCCGACGAACTCAAATGCAAATAAGAACACGACTGCCAAAACCAGTAAAGCCAGTCCGCCTTTCATTTTGAAACGCGAGGCCGGGAGGATCAGGAAAGGGAGAATGGCGAGGAAGATAAAATTCACCTTGGTTGAAAAGAGCAGGAAGAAAAGTAAAACCAGGACACCCCATTCCTTCCAACGCACCCTCTCTTGATAGGCGATCGCCAGACTACTGGCGATAAACACCAATGCCAGACCATTGGAGAGCGTGTCGACGTTGATTGTGGCAGCCTCGAAGAGCGCCATAGGCGCGACAGACAGGATGGCGATGACCCATTTCCCAAAAGGTGTGACGCGCACCGCCAGCCACGCCAGGAATAGATAGCATAAAAGACCGATGAGGCGCATGGCATAGAAGACGATCAGGGCGGGCAAGCTGAGGTTCCGTCCTAGGAAGCGCATGACCAGCGACTGTGGTAGCAGGAGTAAAGGCGAGTATGCTGACCGGGTGGAGATATCGCCTTCAAGATAGCCATGGGCGTCTATCGGCAGACGAATGTTTTTTGTCCAAAAACCACGCTCGATTTTGATGCCATATGGCAGGGCACGGTTGGCCAGATCGAAATAGATTGCCGGGAATGGCGCTTTTCCCGTCGACAGCATTTCATTAGGCAGGAAGTGGAAGGTGGACATCTCCCAGGCACGCAGTAGGTGTTGGTCTTCGTCGAACCCCGATAAGACCGGCAGGCCGATACAAGCGGCGCTGCCAAATACAAGCAGGACGGCGATGACGAATATTTCCACCGCGGATATTTTAAATCTAAACCTGCTCACTTTCGTCCATCCGGGAGTCGATTTACTGCAGGACATGCTGGAACGTGCTGATTGCTTTTTTCACGGCTTCGTCATCAATCCAATAATGCACTACCAGGCGAAATTGTCGTTCGCCGGTTGAGCCGACCAGTACACCTTGTTTCTTCAGATCCACTGTGACTTGGGTGGCTGTTGCCTTGATTTCTTCGGCGAGGGAAACGAAGACCATATTGGTAGCAGGCATGCCTGGTTCAAGGACCAAACCCGGCACGCTGCGCAGACCGTCAGCCAGCCGCCGCGCCCGGGCATGATCCTCGCTAAGGCGCTCGACCATCGTTTCCAGGGCGACGATCCCGGCTGCGGCCAAGATCCCTGCCTGGCGCATGCCTCCCCCCAGCATCTTGCGGACGCGCACGGCACGGGCGATGAACTCCTTCGTCCCGCACAATACCGACCCGACCGGGGCGCATAGCGCCTTGCTGAGGCAAAAGGTGACCGAATCCACCGGTCCGGCCAACTCTTTGGCGTCGATCCCCTGGGCGACCGCAGCGTTGAAAATCCTGGCGCCGTCCAGGTGGACTCTCAGGCCGCGCTCGTGGGCAAAATCGCTCACCCGGCGGGTGTACTCGACGGACTGGAAGGTCCCACCGCAGCGATTATGAGTATTTTCCAGGCAGATCAGCCGGGAGATGGGATCGTGAGGATCGTCCGGACGAATGGCTGCCTGGAGATCGTCCAGCGCCAGCGAGCCATCCGGCTGATTGGGCAGCTGGCAGGAGTGGATCCCGCCGAGGGCCGAGATCCCGCCCGCCTCGAATAAAAAGGTGTGCGCCCGGTTACCCAGCATGACCTCGTCCCCGCGCTGGCAGTGGGACAGGATGGCGGTCAGGTTGCCCATCGTCCCGGAGGCCACGAACAATCCGGCTTGCTTGCCCATCCTCTCCGCAGCCATCTGCTGGAGCCGGTTGACGGTCGGGTCTTCCCCATAGACGTCGTCGCCGACGACGGCATTCGCCATCGCCTGGCGCATGGCAGGAGTGGGGTGGGTGACGGTGTCCGAGCGCAAATCGATGGTTTCCATGGCGATCTCCCAAAAATTAAAATCCGGAGATGAGTGTTCGAAGGGGTAAAAGCCCAAAGTAAAGCGTAAAAAGTAAAACGTAACCGCCTTGCTTCTGTTTTTTTGTGTATTACGTTTTATTATTTACTTGGTTATTCCTCAATCCCAGCAAGACAGTCTCCAGCTCTGCCGGCAGCGGTGCCTCGAAGGTGCGCGGCCGCTTTTCGCCCGGAAGCGTGATCGTCAAGCGCTGGGCGTGCAGAAAGTGGCGCTCAAGCTCCAGAGTCGGCTTTCTTTTTCCGTAGACCGTGTCACCGCAAACCGGACAGCCCAGGAAGGCCAGGTGGACTCGAATCTGGTGCGTCCGTCCAGAAAGTGGATGAACTTCGAGCAGGGTGTATCCCGGGAACCGCTCCAGGGTGCGGTATTCCGTCTCCGCCTGGCGGCCTTTTTCCAGCGGGACCACCGCCATCAGCTTGCGGTGGCTGGTGTTCCGACCGATGGGAGCCTCCACGCGCCCGCTTGGGGTGGGGGGTGCGCCGTCCACCAGCGTAAGGTAGGTTTTTTGTACCTTGCGATCGCGGAATTGGTCCTGCAGCCAGCGATGAGCTTGTTCGTTCTTGGCGATCACGATTAGCCCGGAGGTATCCTTGTCCAGGCGGTGGACGATCCCCGGTCGCTCCTCGCCGCCGATGCCCTGGATGTCCGGGGCATGACCCAGGGCTGCATGCACCAACGTCCCGTGATCGTGCCCTGGAGACGGATGGACGACCATCCCGGCGGGCTTGTCGACCACCAGGAGATCGCCATTCTCAAAAACCACCTCCAGGGGGATGTCCTCTGCCACCAGCCCACTCGGTGCCGGTGGTGGGATGCGCACCTCGACCCGCGCCCCAGGTTCCAGGTCCAGGCCGGCCTTGGTCACCGTCTCACCATCCAGACGGACGAATCCATCCCTGATCAATCCTTGCAAACGCGAGCGCGAGAACTCTGGCAGGCAGGTCCTCAGGAAGAGGTCCAACCTTTCCTTGTCTTCTTTTTCGAAGTGGAAAGTTTCGAGACGGTCACTCACCCTTTGCCTCGCCCGCGTCGGAAGGGGGTGTCGGTGAGGCTTTCGCCTTGGCCTTCCGTTCGGTCAGCCAGGCACCCACGACCAGCACGACCACGCCGACCGAGATGCTCGAGTCGGCCACGTTGAAGACCGGGAAGCTGCCCACCGAGATGAAATCGGTGACGTGGGCGAAGATCAGGCGGTCGATCAGGTTGCCGACAGCTCCGGCGAACTGCATTCCCAGCGCCAGACGCAGCCACCAGTCCGTCCGCGCCACGCGTGGAAAATAGTAGATGATGATCCCGGCAACGATGATCGCCAGGATTTCGAACAACAGGTTGCCGTTCTGGAAAAATCCAAAGGCTGCCCCGGAGTTGTACCAGTAGCGGATGCGGGCAAAGGGCAGCAGCCCGGCCAATGGTGCCGGCAGCCAGTCACCCCCCAGGGGAATTTTGGCGCGCACGAGTGCCTTGGTCCATTGATCCAATCCGATGATGATTCCGCCGATCAAAAGTAATTCGAGATAGTCCCGCCAATGGCCCTTGAGGTACTTGGCTGTTCCTGCAAACGAAAACTGTCCAGACCGCGTTGTCGGCTGTGGAGCATCCATAAATTATTTCCTAACCTCTGGGAGATATACACGCGGTACGCGTGTGTTGATGTTGGTCAGGATTTCGTAGGGCGCCGTCCCTGCCCAGGCGGCCAGGTCCTCGACCGTGATTTGCAGCCCATCCGATTCACCCATCAGGATCACTTCGTCTCCATTATAGGCGGAATCCCATTCGATATTGACCATCATTTGGTCCATGCAGATCCGCCCGACCTGGGGATATTTTTTCGCATGGATGATTACCTGGGCGTGGTCGGACATGTTGCGGAAGTATCCATCCCCGTAGCCGACCGGGATGGTGACCAGGCGGACTTCGTGATCGGACTGCCAGGTGGAGCCGTAGCTGACCGGATGCCCCGGCCTGACGACCTTAAAGTAGACCACACGAGACTTCCAGGTCAGGGCTGGGCGGACTTGCACGGTGCGCGGTACCTGGGCGGACGGGTACACACCGTAAAACAGGATCCCGGGCCGAACCATGTCGAAATAACTTTCCGGCAGCTGCAACACGGCGGCAGAGTTGGCCATGTGGCGCATGGGCAGGGGCAGGCTGTGCCGCTCGTAAAATCGGAGCACCTCATTGAAACGCTCGAGTTGAAGGTGGGCATGAGTCAGGTCAGGGGCGTCGGCGTTGGCGAAGTGTGAATAAATGCCCTCGACTTCGACATGCTTGCATTTCAAAGCCGCCTCCTGGAGCAGATGGGCGCTGTAATAGTGGATCCCGATGCGTTCCATGCCGGTGTCGATTTTCAGGTGGACTTTTGCGCGTACGCCCATCTGCCCGGCTACGGCATCGATCTGCTCCAGGCGCTCCACCGATGAGGCAGTCAGGGTCAGGTTGTGCTGCAGATAGAGGGGAATCTGGTCCCCCCAGATACCGCCCAAAACGATGATCGGCGCCTGGAGGCCCAACTGGCGCAGGAGGATGCCCTCCTCCAGGACTGCCACGCCGATGTAATCCGTCCTGGGACCGATCGCCCTGGCCACCTCGGCCAATCCATGACCGTAGGCGTTGGCTTTGGCCACCAACATGACCTTGGCCGGCGCAACCTTCTGCCGGATGGCGTTCAGGTTCTGGCCCAGGCGCGCCAGATCGATTTCGGCCCAGGTTGCGCGCACCCCTTCACTGGTGGCGATCGTGCCTTGATTGAGCTGCATGGGGACTATTCTAATCGAATTTGATTGACATTTGGTATGCATCCGTGGGGATAATCAGCGCCTGGAAGATATCCTTACAAACAGGAAAGCACGTCTGTGGAACTGCCCAGTGCGAGTATAATTTTCTAAATACCAGGGAAAGAAGGGATGCCATGAAAATAGTCACCGATAGCGCTGCCGACCTGCCGGCCGAAGAGTTGAAAGCGCTGGACATCGTCGTGGCGCCGCTGTACATTCAGTTTCCGGATGGGGAGATCAGCTCGGCGGACTTGACCCCCGACCAGTTCTACGACCGGCTGGAGGCCATGCAACCGGACATCCCCACCACCGCCCTGCCTTCCAGCGGGATTTTCGCCAATATTTATCGTATGCTTGCTGCGACGAGCAAGCAGATCCTATCCATTCACCTTTCCTCCGGCTTGAGCGGGACGGTTCACTCGGCGCGCATAGGCGGGGAGCAGGTCAAGGAGGCTGAGGTGACTACGGTTGACGCCATGACCCTTTCAGGCGGCGAACGCTTCCAGGTGCTGGCGGCGGCCTGGGCCTCCCGGGCGGGGTGGAACATCAAGGCGATCCTGGAGCGCCTGCAAAAGATCCGCGAGAACACCGAGGTGGTCTACACCCTGGAAACTCTCGATTACCTGGCGCGCGGCGGACGCATCGGCCGGGTGCAGGCACTGATGGGCTCGGTATTGAAGATCAAACCGGTCATTCGCGTCGATCACAAAGACGGTAAATACAGCACGGTCGCCAAAGGCCGGACCGTTTCGCAGAACCTGTCCACGATGGTCGACCACATCGGCGACATGTACGGCTCCATCCCGCTGTGGGCCACCGTCCTGCACGGGCGACTGGCCGAAAGCGCCGCCTCGCTGGCCGCGTCCATGCAGGCGCGCCTCAACATTAAAAAGCTGGAAATCCTGCGCATTTCCCCGGTATTGGGAGTGCACACCGGACCGGGGATCGTCGGTACCGCAGTGGTGCCAATGGAATTGTTGGAAGACCTGAATTGAAGACCAACCTCCCGCAGAATGCTTGGCGGGAGGTTTCTTACGGCCATTGATATTCCACGTCCGGTTCGTTTTCCGGCGGCGGGGAGACCCCGAATTTCACCGGCCGAAAGCCGCTTTTTTCGTAAAATGCCCGGCCATTCTTGTTGGATTGAAAAGTAAACAGGCGCAGTGAGGCGGGGGAGAGCTGCCGGGCTCTAGCGAGGAATGCCCGACCAACCCCCTGGCGCTGGTACGCAGGGTCAACGAACACCTGGTCGATGAAATTACCGCGCTGTGCCATGAAACCTGCGCATTGGCCGTCCAGCTCCGCCACCCATACCTGGTTATTGGGGAGGATTTCATCGCGTAAATAGACGCAGTCCTCTTCGAATGTATGGCCTTTGGTCCTCTGGAACTCCGGGAAGGCTTCTACCCTGGCTCGTCTCCAGAGCAGGGCGAGGGCGGCAAAATCGTCCTGGCGATAAGGACGGATGGAAAGGGTCATCGGATGTAAAAGCGCATGATCGGGCGCGTCTCGGACCTGCGGCCGGCTTCCGTGAACCCGGCTTTTCGAAAGGCTGAGGCCAGCCCGGTGTAGACGAACGCCGGGGCAGCGCTGGCCTGCCCGCGCGGCTCGGTCGGATATCCCTCCACGACATGACCGCCCTGGCGGTGGACGTGCTCGATGGCGGCGTGCAGCAAGCCAACCGAGAGGCCCTGGCGGCGGAAATGCCGGTCGACGAAGAAACAGGTCACCGACCAGACCGGGGCGTCGTCCAGAGGTGCCAGGATGCGCGAGCGTGCCAGGCCGGGATAGTTCGTGCGCGGTTCGACTGCGCACCAGCCGGCAGGGATACCGTCCACGTAGGCGAGCAAGCCTGGCACGCGCCCGGCTGTCACGATCTGCTTTTGAGCTTTACGGTTGCCTTCGTACTGCCCGGCATTGAAATCCTTGCGCGGCAGTTTCCAGAACATGCACCAGCAGCCAGCGCAGGCCCCGCGCGGTCCGAAAAGGCCTTCGAAATCGTCCCAGCGCTCAGGGGTGAGAGGATGATATTCGATCGCGCTCATGTCGGCTCCAATATAACATGTGCGACGCACTCATGTCCCGCCCGTCCTGGCGGACTGGGCCAGGGAGCAAAGCGAGGGATCGAAAGTGCGTCGCACATCAATTTCATGCCTTGACCAGCCCCACTTCCATCGTCTCGCCGTCGAACTCGTCCTTGGCAGTCGCCGTTCCGGCGGGCGAGGGCCCATACTTCAAATCAATGGTTAGCGTCTCTGTTATGACGTAGTCCCGATGGACCTCGATGGCGTCCTTCAGACCATCCGAGGCGGTGACGAAGACCTTGATCCGGTCGGACACCTCCAGGTCGGCGGTCTTGCGCAAGTCCTGCACCCGGCGGACGAACTCGCGCGCCAGTCCCTCGCGCACCAGCTCCGGGGTCAGATCGGTGACCAGGGCAGCCAGGTAGGCTCCATCATTTACCACGGCAAAGCCTTCCTTGGCTTGGGCGTGGACTTCGACTTCCTCCGGCAGGATTTTATAGGCTTGCCCATCCAGGGTCACCCTGAGCGGCTGACCGGCGAGTAGGGTCTTGGCAGCTGATTCGGCGTCCTGTGCGGTGATCGCCTTGGCCAACCCGGGGAATTTGTTGCCATATTTCTGGCCGAGTTGTTTGGGAAGCGGCTTGACCGAGAACGAGACCGCCTCGCCGCTGGCATCCAGCAGGCGCACTTTCTTGACGTTGAGTTCGTCAGCAATCAAGTCGGCGTAGGAGGTCAGGGCGCGCCCCTCGTCGGAATTCCCGACGGAGAAGGCGGCCTCCGCCAGGGGCTGGCGCACCTTGCGGTTGGCCTTCTGCCGGGCGGCATGGCCCAGCGAGACCATCTTCATCACCAAAGCCATGTCACGATTGAGGGACTCGTCGATGCGTGCTTCGTCTGCCTCCGGCCATTTGGCCAGGTGGACTGACTCGGGGCGCGCTTGTCCGCTGAGCGCACCAGGTTCTGGTAGAGCTCGTCGGCCAGGAAGGGCATGGCCGGAGCCAGCAGTTTTGACAAGGTGACCAGGCAAGCGTATAGCGTGCTGTAAGCGGCCTGCTTGTCGCTGTCCGATTCGGACTTCCAGAAGCGGCGGCGCGAACGGCGCAGGTACCAGGTCGAGAGGTGCTCCACGAAGGTCTCGATCGGGCGGGTGGCGTTTGGGACGTCGTAGGCTTCGTAGGCCCGGGTGACATCCCGTACGAGAGTGTTCAGCTCTGAAAGGATCCAGCGGTCCAGGGAGTTCAGGCTCGCGGCTTTCACTTTCTTCCCGGGCGTCCAATGATCTAGGTTGGCGTAGGTGACAAAGAAGGAATAAACGTTCCACAGCGTCAGGCGTGAAGTTCTTGACGATTTCGGTCACCATATTGGGGGCGAAACGTTTCTCCGCCCCGGGCGGAGCGCAGGTGTAGAAATACCAGCGGAAGGCGTCCGCACCGCTCTCGTCCAGCACCGTCCAGGGGTCGATCACGTTGCCGAGATGCTTGGACATCTTCTGCCCGTTGGCGTCGACCACCAGGCCCAGGCAGATGACGTTCTTGTAGCATTCGGTGTCGAAGAGCAGCGTGCTGATGGCGTGCAGGGTGTAGAACCAGCCGCGCGTCTGGTCGACGGCTTCGCAGATGTAATCGGCCGGGAATTGCTGGCGGAAAGTGGCTTCGTTTTCGAAGGGATAATGCCACTGGGCCACCGGCATGGAGCCCGAGTCGAACCAGCACGTCGATCAGGTCGGGCACGCGATTCATCTTCCCGCCGCACTCTGAGCAGGTCCAGGTGATGGCATCCACATGCGGGCGGTGCAGGTCGAGGTCCGCCAGGTCGCGGCCGGCCTTCTCTGAGAGCGCTGCCACCGAACCGACGCACTCACGGTGCTTGCACTGCTCGCACTCCCAGACCGGCAGGGGCGTGCCCCAGTAACGCTCGCGGCTGAGCGCCCAATCGATGTTGTTCGCAAGCCAGTTGCCGAAGCGGCCATCCCTGATGTGCTCGGGCACCCAGTGGATGCGGTTGTTCAGCTCCACCAGGCGGTCCTTGAACTGGCTGGTGCGGATGTACCAGGACTCGCGGGCGAAGTACAACAGGGGCGTGTCGCAGCGCCAGCAGAATGGATAGGTATGGGTGTAGGTTTCTTCACGGAACATCAGCCCGCGCCCCTGCAGGTCGGCGGAGATGGACGGGTCAGCATCCTTGATGAACACGCCACGCCAGGGCGTGACCGCCGGGATGAAGGTGCCGTCCGGCTTGACGGTCATCAGCACCGGCAGGTCGTACTCCTCCGACGCCTGCATGTCCTCGGCGCCGAAGGCCGGGGCGATGTGCACCAGCCCGGTGCCGTCCTCGGTGGTGACGAAGTCGCCCAGCACGACGTAATGGGCGGGTTTCTCCAGCGGCAGGAAGGTGAAGAGCGGCTGGTAGCGCACTCCCTTCAGCTTTTTTCCCTTATAACGCTCGACCACCTTGACCTGCTCGCCGCGGAAGACTTTCTCCAGTAGGTTCTCGGCCAGGATCAGGCGTTCCTTGCCGCCCTCGGGCAGGTCGCGCTCGACCGTCACATATTCGACATCCGGATGGGCGGCCACGGCCACGTTGGCGGGCAGCGTCCACGGCGTCGTCGTCCACACCAGCAGCGAGGTGCCGGGCTTGTCCACCAGCGGCATGCGCACGAAGACCGAGGGGTCGGTGGCGTCGTCGTAGCCCATGGCCACCTCGTGGTCGGAGAGCGGTGTGCCGCAGCGCGGGCAGTAGGGGACGACCTTGTACTTCTTGAAAAGCAGATCACGGTCCCAGAAGCTCTTCAGGATCCACCAGACCGATTCGATGTAGTCGTTGGTATAGGTGACGTAGGCGTCGTCCAGGTCGACCCAGTAGGCGATGCGGTCGGTCAGCTTCTCCCATTCCTGGATGTAGTCGAAGACCGACTTACGGCATTCCGCGTTGAACTTATCGACGCCGTAGTTTTCGATGTCCTGTTTGTTCTTGAAGCCGTGGCGTTTCTCGACCTCGATCTCGACCGGAAGTCCGTGGGTGTCCCAGCCGCCGCGACGCGAGACGTGATAGCCGCGCATGATCTTGTAACGCGGAAAAATGTCCTTGAAGGCGCGCGCTTCGATGTGGTGCACCCCTGGCAGCCCGTTGGCGGTTGGCGGGCCCTCGTAGAAGACGTACTCCGGTGCATCCTTGCGCTGCTCCAGCGTCTTCTCGAAGATATTCTCCGCCTTCCAAAATTTAAGCACGCCATCTTCCATGGCGGTTACGTTGAGCTTGGCGGAAACTGGCTTGAACATGCGTGCCTCCTGAACAGGAATAATATTATGACAGGCGATTGTACTTTTTCAAAATAGCTCGCAAGCTATCATGGGGCAAGGCGTGAATCGTGATGCCGTTCCGGCCGCTCATCGTGTCGGCTGCCACCAGGGCGTTGACGATCGCCTCCTCGGTTGCCTGGACGACGGCGATGAGCAGCGGGTCCATGGCATCGTTGGGCAGCATGGTCAGGCTGGCGATCTTGTGGCGATCTGCCGCGCCGGGGTTGGCCGTCGAAAAGGCGATAAAGAGGTCGCCGGAATAGTTACCGCCCATTCCGCCGACCCGGCCGACGCCGAGGGGGACGCGCCGGGCGAGGCGCTTGAGTTGGTGCGGCAGCAAGGGGGCATCGGTGGCGACGACCACGATGATCGAACCGGCTTCCGCATCCGTGCTCTCTCCTCTGGACGGCGGCAGGTCGGGAATTTCCTTTCCGACCGGCACACCGGCGATGGTCAGATGCTCCCGCCGGCCGTGGTTTGCCTGGACCAGCACGCCGACGGTATATCCACCCTGCCCTTCCGCCAACCTGCGTGAGGCGGTGCCGATGCCGCCTTTGAATCCGTGGCAGACCATGCCGGTCCCCCCGCCGACGTTGCCCTCCGGAACCGCGCCGCCAGCCGCCTCGTCCAGGGCGGAGAAAAGGTGCTCGGCCTTGACGTGGAAACCGTTGATGTCGTTCAATAAGCCGTCGTAGGTCTCGGCGACGACCGGCAGGAGCCAGAAGGTGTCACGCCCGATCGGGTCGAACAAGCTCTTGCGTTTCATCCAATCCACAATGGCATCCCTCACCACGCCGACGCTGTGGGTGTTGGTCAGCGCGATGGGGGTTTCGAGAAAACCCGCTTCTTCGACCCAGGTGGTGCCGGTCATTTCGCCATTGCCGTTGAGAGCGTGCCAGCCGGCAAAGACCGGTTCGTAGCGCCTGCCGCGCGGCAACACCACGGTCACGCCGGTGCGCACATCTTCGCCGCTGATCAGGGTCGTGTGCCCGACCAGCACCCCGTCGACGTCGGTGATGGCGTTGAGATCGCCGGTCATTCCGGTAAAGGTTACACCCAGGTCTCTTGCGCGTGGTTTCATGTCCAGCTCCGAATATAAAAGCTCTCGCCTCAAGCCAGAGGCGAGAGCAAAAAGCTACCGCGGTACCACTCTGTTTCCTGCGTTCCATGCAGGCGCTCTATGAGTACGGCCGTCTTCTGGCTTATACCCTGGTCCGTGTAACGGTGGACACTCCGACTTT
The DNA here is from genome assembly GCA_963739255.1 of uncultured Chloroflexia bacterium. Lineage (GTDB taxonomy): Bacteria > Chloroflexota > Anaerolineae > Anaerolineales > Villigracilaceae > UBA877. The sequence continues at coordinate 552,595 of CAVTZT010000006.1, read as the reverse complement.
CTTACTTGCTCGCGCTTTCGGATCGCAGCTCCGGGAGGATTTTCAGTCCATGTTACCGACCCGGCTCGCACTGGCCCCGGGCTCGCTGGCGGGTTCAACGGACCTACTCGTTCCCATCATCGCCTTTTCGTTCTCGGTTGGCGCGAATTATGCCATAGAAACTCCAGTGGAGCAAGACCATCCTTTGGTATACTGGCAGACAAGGATGCGTTCGTTTGAAACAACAACACCTGCCAAGAATGCACCGCATGCTTGCGCGCCCTCATTCCTCTTCCACAAGGATGTCTGCATGAGCGAGAACATGCTCAATCAGCTCGTCGTCACGGCCAATTCCTCCCGCCTGGACAGAAGCGGGGGGCTCATGCTCACCGGCCCGTCTGTGAGCGTGGGACTGCCGTTCGAGCCAAGGCATTACCTGCGCCACGGCTGGCAGTCCTGGTCGCTTACCGCTTGGGTGGATGTCGACAGGCATTACCCTCCGATGAGACCTGCCCTCCTCCAGCCCATGCACACTGACCCAGTCTATGCGAAATTGAAAAACCCAAACGGCTCCTGGTATGGCGCGGTTGAAGCCCCAAACGGCAAGGTATTGCTGTTGGGCGCCCTCGATTTGGAATCACACGTCGAGCTGGAGAGCCGTACTCTGCAGGGCTGGTATGAAAGTGGGCAGGGCGATTGGTTTGTCGGCATCGGGGACGAAGCGGAAGTCTTCAGCCACTATGCCAAAATGATCGGCGGGCGCTTTGGGACAAGGCGCATCGAAAAACCACCCCGTGTGTGGTGCTCCTGGTACGGGTTATATCACCAGATCGATGAGGGGCGTCTCCTCAAGATCATCGCCGACCTGGGCGACCTGCCGTTTGATGTCATCCAGGTCGACGATGGCTGGCAGAGAGGTATCGGGGATTGGGATGCCAACGAAAAATTCCCTTCCGGCATGCAGGCGCTTGCCGAGCGGATCAAGGGTTCCGGCCGGACCCCTGGCTTGTGGCTGACTCCTCTGATCGTGGTACCTTCTTCGACACTCTACCGCGAACACCCCGATTGGTTGCTGCGCGATGGAAAAGGAAAGCCGGTCTCAGCCGGTTTCAACTGGTTTGAACCTCTTTTCGCTCTGGATACCACCCGTCAGGAGGTTACGGAGTGGCTGGCCGGTCTGATGAAAAAAGTGCGTTCCTGGGGTTATGGTTACATCAAATTGGATTTTCTTTATGCCGGGGCTTTATCGGGCAAGAGGACCGTGGATATGCCGCGCGAGGCCGCTTACCGTCACGTCTTGCGGGTCATCCGGGAGGCACTCGGTGATGCCTATTTCCTGACTTGCGGTGCGCCGATCTTCCCATCCATTGGTCTATGCGACGGGATGCGCGTAGGACCGGACGTGGCAGAGGATTGGGAAGACCTGCTTATGACCGGGCTGCTGCAGGATTATTCCAACGGAGGCGCACGCGATGCGTTGCGGACCGCCTTCAACCGTGTCTGGCTTCAGCCGCTGGTCAACCCGGATCCCGACGCAGTTTATTTTCGAACCAGGCGTAATCACCTGACTGCGGATCAAAAACGCCTGCTTCAGGACCTGGCTTTGATCACCGGGTTTAAAGCGACCTCGGATGTCCCCGCCTGGATGACAGATGATGAGAAAACCGCCCTGAAGGAATTCCTGAACGCTGAACCGGAGATCCGGCGAACCGGCCGGACTTCGTACCAGGTTGGGGAACGGCAGTCGGATTTTGGCACCCACATCCAGATGCCAACCCCCGCTCGATTTCCGTTGAGCCTGCTGGGACAGATCGCCGGGAGCCTGGCTAACGTGCCTGGAGGCATCGTTCTGTTCGATAAGTGGCTCCGCAGGTCGTTGCGGAAGTGGCTGGAGGCAAATCCGGTCTAAATTCCCTGCTCACCGATTTCAAAACGCCTTCGCTCATCACGGAGACTTTTCAGGGATCGATTCCGTCCGGTCTCGGAAACCGTCATCATCATTCGTCCTTGCTCGATTATTTTCAGGGGGCGCCAAAGTTGACGGTGTAATAATTCCGGTAGGTGCTGGTATCACAGTAAACGTACCCCACGCCAATGTTCTTGTAGTTTACCCCCAGGATGTTCGCCTTGTGCGGGGCACTGTTCATCCACCAATTTACTGCCTCGGTGGGAAGCCCGCTGGAGTAGCCGGCGTAAATGTTCTCTCCGCCCCAACGTCCGATATACCCGGCGCTGACCATGCGGCTCCAGGCCGTCGAGCCGTCCGATCCGGTGTGTGAGAAATAGTTATTCACCGCCATGTCGACGCTGTGGCCACGCGCTGAAGACATCAAGGCGCCGCTTACCGTAAGGGCAGGCAGGCTAGCCTTCACCCTTTCGGAGTTGATCAGCTGGATGACCTGGGTCTCGTACGCATCGTTGTAGATGACGTTGCAGCCTGCTCTCGTCCTCGTCGCCGTGGCCGTCCGCGAGGGAGTGAGCGTCTGGCTACTGACCGGGGTATTGGTCGGGGTGGAAGTTGGGATTGGAGTATCCGGTGAAGAGCCTGACGGGGTCTCGCTGGCGGATATTTCTCCCGGGGATTGGGTGGTGGAGGGATCCAGGTTCGCGGATTGGTCGGGACTGGATGTGGCCGACGATAGAGGAGTCCAGCTGGATGTCGGGTGCGGTGTCCAGGCCTGGGTGGCCGTCCGGTACGGAATGACAGGCGCGGTGGTCCAGGTTGGTGGGGCGGGCGGCGTCCAGGTGGCGAGGCGGTAAGGCGTCGGGCTGCGGGTGAGGCTGGGCAGGCCGGCCCATACTTGCGTCAAGGAAGGGGGGGTCAATGTAAATGTAGCCGTCCAGCTGACTGTAGGGCTGGGTGCCGAGCTGGCTGTGGGGAGAGGGGTGAAACTGGGGGTAACGGTCCCCGAGGGCGTAGGAGAAATAATGACGATCGTTGGAGAAATCAATGGTTCCTGCCGGGCAGGCATGATTGTAATCGGGGGCGGATCAGGATTGTTATCCGGAATGTAGGCAAAACGCACCATTGACAGACTGCACCCCAATAATGCCAGGGAAACTGCTGACATACAGAGGAGCAGGTGCAAACTCCTTTTCCAGATCCATACCGCACATCGATTATGGAGGGGGTTTTCCAAAATCTACCGTCCAATCGCTAGTTGAGCAATAAGCGTAGCCGACGCCAATCTCGGTATAGTCTCCGAGGATGTTTATCCGGTGTCCAGTGCTGCCCATCCAGGCTGCTACGACCTGGCTGGGCGTGCCTTGGCCGGCGGCGATGTTCTCTGCGGCGGCCGAGTAGGAATAACCCACCCGGCTGAGACGATCTCCCAAAGACGATCCATCTGAGCCGGTGTGGTTGAAGAAGTTGTTCACTGCCATGTCAGTGCTGTGAGCGCGAGCCGCGCTGTCCAGTGCGCCGTTCTCCGATAACGGCGAAGCTCCTTGGGCGCTGCGTTCGGCATTGATGAGCGCGATCACTTGGCTTTCGAAATCGCTATTGTAGATTGGATTGCAAGTGCTTGTGGTCGCAGTGGGAGGCGGGGTGGAGGTTTTTGTCTCGGTGGATGTGGCCAGCATGGTCCAGGTGGAAGTAGGTTTTGGCGACGGTGTCAAAGTCGCGGTACTGCTGGGTGTGGTCGTCGGACTCGGCGTGAGACCCGTCGCAGTCGTGCCGGTCGCGGTTGGAGAACTGGTGCCGGTAGGTGAAGCAGTCGTGACGGTTCCCGTCGCCGAGGGTGTGCTGGATGAGGCTGGCTTGGGCGTGGTTGTGCGCGAGAGCGACGGGGAAGGAGTGCGGCTAGAAGTGGCCGACGGGAGAGTTGCGGTCAACGTGGCGGTAGGACTCCTGGACGCAGTGGCTGTCGAGGTGCGCGTGGCGGTCGTGCCCGGGGTGAGGCTGCCAGTTTGGGATGGGGTGACCGAGCCGATGGTAAAGGTCTGAGTACGCGTATGAGTTCCTGGTGGCAGTGAGGGACGACGTGGGGGATGAGCCGGCCGTGCGGGAAGATGTCCGGGAGGGTGTGACCCCGGTCGCGCTGGCTGTTGGAGTCTGGGTGAGCGACGAGGTCGGAGTGATTTCGGACGTTGCGGTCAGGCTCGGTGTACCCGGCTGTGGGGTGATCTCGGTTGGAGAAGTGGATTTGCTCGCAGGCAAGGACGGCGGCGGAGTTGCACTTGCAGGTGGATCGATGGCTGGATCGGAGGAGATCGTTTGGGGAGACAGGCTGTAGGCACCGGTAAAATTACATCCGAACAAGGCCAGGGAAAGCAACCCGACCAACACTGCATTTGTGCGATGATCTTTTTCGAATTTCATCTGGGGGAGCCTCTGCCTCCAGAATCATCATACCCCAAGAGGTGCAGAGGCCAGATTTACAGATTTGAAAAGTGGGGATTTGCTTTATGGGGTTACAAGGCCGGGAATGCACGGAGGAGCCTGCCTGACCTGGAAAAGGAACCTGGTCAGGAACGTCCCGCTGGCCTGCAGATAGGTTGCCAGGTCGACGCCGACGTACCGGTAGTGCCAGGGCTCATAAAGCAGCCCGGTCCAGACCTGGGCCTCCGGCGGATTGGTTAAGGTAAAGCCATATTGGGGTGCATGCTCAGATAACCAGCGCCCTTCGCCGGTTTGGGCAAACAATGGATGGAATCTCACCGCCGGGTCGCCGACCAGCCCGGCCAGCTCCGGGGAGCCGAAGTCCGCGACCGTGCCGAGCTGGTGCTCGCTGTGACCGGGAGCGGCGCTGACCAGGTCAGCCTGGTTAGGATCCTGCTGCTCCCAGTTATCCCGCACAACGATCTGGTCGTAGTAGCCGCGGTAGGTTGAAAGGATTTGCGGATGCAGCCCGTCCGCCTGCATCGCCTGGATCAAACCCATCAGTGCATCCACTGCCACCCGGCGAAAGAGGAAGTCCGGGTTGACGATCCGATAGGAAAGATAGCCCCCGAGCTTAACCAGGTCTGGCGGGACGTAATCGGGGCTGAGGCCGAAGCCGGCCGTAACAACTTGCAGCAGATCATCGGCGGCCGGGCGGCGCTGATCGCAGGCGACGAGAGGTGTACTTGGGGTTGGAAGCTGGATGACGGTCGACGTCGGAAGCGGGGTAGGGGAGGGATGTGCCGTGGCGGTCGTGGTGGGCGAGGCAGATGCCGTTGGCGAGGGTATGACAGTCGGCGTGGAGGTCGCAGCAGCCCTGGCCTGGCAGGCAGCCAGGCACAAGCCCATGAGGGCGGCAACGGAGAGACGGAAATTCAACACCGTTATTTCAAGGCCGAGATTACCTGTCCGATGCCTTCCAGCGAGGAGAGGTGCAGGCGCAGGATGCGTCGGTTCCGGGCGGCCAGGGCTTCAAAATCCCCCAGGGCCTGGGCGTGCTCGAGCAGGCCGAAGGTCATGCCCTCGGAGGGGATTTCGACATCTTCCGCCGGCTCGACGGTGATCTGAAGGAAAAGTCCATTATCCAGGCCGCCCTTGTGCAGCTGGCCGGTCGAGTGTTGGAAACGCGGCCCAAAACCGAGTGTCGTGGCGCAACCTGTCTGTGCTCCGATCGCCTGGCGCAAAGCGATCAGCTTTTGGGAGGTTTCAGAATTGCGCGGCACGTAAGCATTGATCGCCACGTAGTCGTGCTCCCGGGCGATCCCCAGAAAAGCTTTTATGACTTCCGCCAGGCTCTTCCCGGGAACCGGATCCGGGGAGTAAAGCTTGATTCCCGCCTTCTTCCAGAACGGCTGGGACTCTTCCAGTTTGCCGGATTTTCGGTAGGCGGCGATCTTGTCCTTGGTGCGGTTTTTGCTGTCCTGCACGTCCGGTTGATCGAAGGCATTGACCCTCAGGACGGCGCAGGCCACCGCTGTCGCCAACTCCCAACGATAGAACTCCGCTCCCAGGGCGTAAGGGTCGGGGAGGTCGAAGATCAGGACCGGATGACCGGCTTTGAGAAGCTCTTTAACCTGTGTGTCGAATTTTCCCTGGCGGCGAAGGTAGATGAATAGCCGATCCGGTTGGTAGCTCTCCGGATCCCGGACCGGTTCGCCGTCCACCGGCAAAATGCCTTTCCCCTGTTTTCCAGTGGATTCAGCGATCAGCTGCTCCAGCCACGCGCCGAAGGAGGCCAGCTCCTGATCCGCCAGCAGGGTCAGTTTGTCGCGTCCGGAAAGGGCTGCCTGGCCGAGGATGGCACCCAGGACGAGGCCGGGGTTGCGGGCGCTGGGAACCTCGGCGCGGCACTGGCCCGCCATCCAGAGGGCGCGATCCAGAAGGCGCCTGGCGTCGATGCCCATCATGACCGCCGGAACCACGCCAAAGACGCTTAAGGCCGAATAGCGCCCGCCCACGTGCGGATCGGCCAGGAAGACTTTGCGGAAGCCGCGCGCGTTCGCCAGGGCGTCCAGCGAAGTCCCTGGATCGGTGATGGCGATGAAATGCGATCCGTCGCCGGCACAGCGCTCCCAGAAGTAATCCAGCATGGCAGTCACTTCTGCGGTGCCCCCGGATTTGCTGGCGACGATGTACAGGGTCTTCGCTGGTGGGAATTCCCGGTCCAGCTCCAGGACCTGTACCGGGTCGGTGGAGTCGAGGATGGCAAAGGTCATGCGTTGATTCTGGGAGGCGAAGGCCATGGACAGGACTTCAGGGGCAAGGGAGGATCCGCCCATTCCCAGCAGCAGGATGTGTGTGAAGCCGTCCCTGCGCATCTCCGCAGCTAGCTTTTCCGCTTCAGCGGCGGCCTTGCGAGTATCTGCCTCGAACGGCAGCCGCAGCCAGCCTGTGCGGATACGCACCTCCTCCTGGCCTTGAGGGTCGGAGGTCCACAGCGTTGGGTCGGCGGCCCACAAGCGGGCGGGGACGGCCTCCGCCTCGAGATGGGAAATACGCCGGGCTGCCTCGACGGCCAAGGAGCCCAGATGGTCCACCGCCTGTTGACGGCGCTGTTCAATTGTCTCCAACAGGGCAGTAAAGGCATCACCAAAAGATTTCACCCCTTCCTGCTCAAGCTCTCCGGTCACCGTTTGCATCGAAATCCCCAACGCTTCGACGGTGGCGATCGTCCGATGCGCCTCGTCCAGGTCGGCGGTGAGGGTCGGGGCGGCTTTCCCGTGCTGGCGGAAGGCTTCCAGGGTCTGCGGTGGGACGGTATCGACCGTCGCCGGGCCGATCAGGTTTTCCACATATAAGGTGTCGGGGTAGGCCGGGTTTTTGGTGCTGGTGGAAGCCCACAGCGGGCGCTGGATGCGACCACCGGCGGATTGGTAGCGGACAAATCTATTGCCACCGAAGACCTGGCGGAACTCGTCGTTCGCCAGTTTGGCATAGGCAATGGCGGTCTTGCCAAGCAACCCTCTGGCCTCGGTAGAGCCGAGCGCCTCCAGCAGCTTGTCGACTTTGGTGTCCATGCGTGATACAAAAAAGGAAGCCACTGACGCGATTTGCCCGACCGGCAGTCCGGCCTGCAGTCGCTCGTCCAGGCCGGCCAAATAAGCGTCCATGACGAGGCGGTAGCGCTCCAAGGAGAAGATCAGCGTAATATTGACATTGATCCCGGCGGCGATAGCGGCGCGCACGGCGGGAATGCCTTCAGGTGTCGCCGGGATCTTGACCATCAGGTTCGGCCGCTTGACCCACTCCCACAACTGCCTGACCTGTGCCAGGGTGGCATCGGTCTGGTGCGCCAGGGTTGGACTGACCTCCAGCGATACATAACCGTCGGAGCCCTCCGAAGCCTGGTAAAGAGGCAGGAACAGGTCACAGGCACGGCGGATGTCTTCGATCGCCAACTGCCAGAAAATTTGCTCGGCTTTCCAGCCCGACCAGGCCAGGGGCAGGAGCGCTGAGTTGTAATCGTCCGTATTGGCGATGGCGTTGTGAAAGATGGACGGGTTGGAGGTGATCCCGCGGATATCACCGCGGCCGATCAGGTTGGCGAGTTCGCCACTCTCGAGCAGCCGTCTCTGGATGTTATCGTACCAGAGTGACTGGCCGAGGGCGTGCAGTTGTTGGATTGGGCTGGACATCTAAAACTCCTTACGGCTGAAGCGGTTGATCTTCGAGCTTGCGGATCTTCGCGACACGCCGGACGTGGCGTACCTCGCGGTTCAGGAATTGAGCCTTGAGAAAGGTGGTCACCAGCTCTTCGGCCAGGTCCGGGCCGACGACGCGCGCTCCGATGCAGAGCACGTTCATATCATCGTGCTCGACGCCCTGGTGGGCGGAGTATGTATCGTGACAGACGCCTGCATACACCCCCCGCATTTTATTAGCTGCGATGCTCGCCCCGACGCCTGAACCGCACAGCAAAACCCCGCGCCTCGCCTGGTCTGACTGGATTGCCCGGCCGACCTTCTCGGCGTAATCTGGATAATCCACCGGCTCGGTGCTGTCCGCGCCGAGATCGATGGGTTCGTGTCCGGCAAGGCGCACGGCCGCGAGGATAGCCTCTTTCAAAGGAAATCCGGCATGATCACAAGCGATGGCAATTTTCATGTTTGGCTCCGGGGTATAAGCGTATTGCGGTTATTTTACCATGCTGGATTCCAGTATATACTTTATATAGTGGAAATTCTATAGGCGTTGGAGGAAATTATGGCAAGCGCAAATCCCAACCAGCAGATCGCCGATGACATCAATACCCTGCAATCAAAAATTGAAGACTTACAGGAAGGCGTCCGCCTGACCAGGGCGCGCGAGGCGGTGGGGGACCTGCAGGCCACGGTCAACGGGCTGGCGGCGCGCCTCAACGCGCTGCGCGAGCGAGGGTATGTCTTCGAAAAAGACCTTGAAAGCCAGGCGAAAGCCATGGCCGAATCGTGGGCTTTGCTGGCCCCCACCGTTCAGGCTCAACTCGATGCGCAGTCCTCGACGTTGATCAATTCCCTGCGGCCCATTCAGTTGCAGATGCCCCAGCTGGCGGCAGTCGCCGCCAATCCAGTCGCGGCGAGCGGATTGCTGCACACTCTGCAGTCATCCGTCGACCAGGTGGAGAAGATGGTTTCAGCGGCGGAGAATGCCATCGAGGGCATGTACAGCCAGTTTGGCAACCAGGTCTACGACGTGACCAAGCACCTGGACGAGATCGATTACACACTCACCCAATTGGCCGAGGCGACCTTCCAGCTTCTGCCGACCGAGGCCGGGATTGCAGCGGTCAAGGCTGTCTGGTGCAAGACCGGCAAGCAGCAGAAGGGCGATCCGGAGGGAGTCCTCTTTATCACCAACCAGCGCCTCGTTTTTGAGCAGAAGGAAGAAGTGGCGACCAAAAAGGTGCTGTTCATCGCCACGGAGAAGCAGAAGCTGCAACAGCTCATGCTTGAAGCACCGGTCGCGCTGGTCGACACGGTCATGACCAGCAAGCAAGGGCTGCTCAATAACGAAGACCATATCGAAATCCGTTTCAAGTCCGGGGCGCCGGTGGAATCGGCAGCCTTCCACATCTGGCAGGAAAATAATGCCTGGCAGGCATTGATCAATCGCGCAAAGACGAAGGACTTCGATGCCGGTCGCGCCGTGGCGGTTGACCAGGCTGCCGTGGATAAGGTCAGAGCAGCGCCAAGCCAGTGTCCCAACTGCGGTGGGAATATCACCCAGGTCATCCTGCGGGGTCAGGACAGCCTCAAGTGCGAGTATTGCGGCTTTGTGATCCGGTTTTGAGTGCCAGATGATCGTATCGGGCAGAGAAAATGAATCTGTTGCCTGATAAACCACAGATACGGGGTTAATCCCAGAGATTCCCCCAAATCCCGAGGCCTCATTTTTTCAATAAGACATCGTTGAATTGACCGTCCTCAAGCATCTTGGTGAAGACGGCCACGATTTCAGGATCGTAGAGGCTGCCGGAGCTCTCGACCAGGATTTCGACGGCTTGACTAACACCGACCTTTTTCCGGTACGGCCGGTCGCTGATCAGGGCGTCGAACGTATCCGCGACGGCGAAAATGCGTGCCAGAAGGGGAATCTCTCCACCTGCAAGACCGATGGGATAGCCGCTGCCGTCCCAGCGTTCATGGTGATAACGGACGATGGCAATGGTATCGGAAAGGAATGGAACTTTCTCGACGATCTTTGCACCGATCTCAGCATGCTGTCGCATCGTACTCCACTCGTCCCGGTTCAACGGTCCAGTCTTCAACAAAATTTTGTCATTGATGCCGATTTTTCCGATATCATGCAAGAATCCACCGCGTTCCAGGGCTTTCAGCTGCTTGGCCGTCAGGCTGAGCTCTGCACCCATACGGCGGGCCATTTCGCCTACGCGTTTGCTGTGTCCCTCCGTTTCGTGGTCACGCGCATCCAATGCAGAGGTCAGGGCGAGGAGAGTCTGGTCATAGGTCGTCTCGAGTTCTTCGTAGGTATCTTTAAGCTCGTGGGTTTGTGTGTTGGTTTGAACAAGGAGAATCAACCGCTCGAGGGCAATCGCGGCCTGGTTGGCTAGAGTTTGCAGGCTGTCGGCGTAACGCGAGGTATAGGCGTGCCCATCCGGAAGGTCCAGCCAGAGCGCTCCATACACCTGATGGTTAGTCTGCAGCGGTACGCAGATTTTACAGGCGCCGTGCTCTTCGGAAAGCACGATGGGCTGTGTGTTGCGCAAGGTTTCATTCACGAGGTGAGTTGGGTAAGAGCTTCCCGGGTGTTTCCCCTTGCTGTCCACTTTGACCTGTGTCAGAACCTCATTGTCTGGAGTAAATAAGACGATCCCAGTCGCTGCAGCCCGGCCTAGATCAAAGGTCGATTCGGCGATCGCTTCCGCCGCCTGGATAAGGTCGTCGGCTTGCAGGATGCGAATACTCAATTGATAGAGCAGGGTGACAGTCTGGAGGGAGGAGTCCAACTCTTCGTACAAACGGGAGTTTTCGATGGCACCTGTCGCTTGAGCGGCGATCAAATTAGCCAATGACTTATCGTTATCGCTAAATGAAGTCTCCTGCACTTTACCAAAAACCAATACTGTTCCAATGGTGAGTTGATGCAGGCGCAAAGGAAACGCAAGCAAATTCGTATACTCGGCGTGGGTTATCTTAAGGTGAGCGGTCGCGTCGAAATTTCGGATGTCCCGGACGCGGATGACGCGATCACTCTTCAAAGAGGCTCGTATCAGAGGATCTTTCTCCGGATCCCTTTTCAGCGATCTGAGAAGCAAGGGGGCGTTCCCGACGTGAGTGAAATGGGTGAGTGCGCCGGAAAGATCAATGACGGCTGCGAAGACAAACCGGGCATCAAGCGCTCGTCGAGTTGTCTCTGCGATTTGCTTGAGGACGACTTCGGTTTCGAAAGAACCCGAAAGCGAAATCCCAGATTGGATCAGCTCAGTCAAGCGCTGGTGGTAAGCGGCGCGTTCCCAGGCACTGGCCAATTGTTCGGCAGCGATCTCAATTGTGGCAATATCGATGGCTTCGAATTTGCCGCTTTCGACCGAATCCATCACGAGCAAGCCTTTCAATAAACCATTTTGAATGAGGGGGACAGCAACTTCCGAGTGGAAAATCTGGTCTTCCGGCCGGGGATCGCCCGATTCGAAATGGAGATCGTTGGACGTCGCCGTTTTCCGGGTTTGCGCAGCCCGCCCCATCAATCCTTGATCGGCGCGCGGATGAAAACTTGGTGATGGAAAGTTATGACTGTCTCCTGCCGTTGCCAGGATTGCGAATTCTTCCTTGTCATCGTCGTATGAATATACTGCAACCAATTCGTTGGCAAAGGTTTTTTGAATTGCCGTGACGACCAGTTGGGCTGATACCGGCGGGTCGAAGAGGTTATTAAGATCCCGGGTGATTTCATTGAGCAGGTTTAGATGGTCTGAGCGTACCTGGTCCGCCTTGACGGATGCATCCAGTAACCGGATACGATCTTCCTGCTCTGCAATTTGCCTCTTTAATCGTTGGTTTTCCAGTCTCCCGGCAAACAAATGCCGGTCGAGCCAAGTTCGAATAGCCGAAGCAGGTTTTGTGGTGCCTTTTAAGTCTGGGGAGGATTGGTCGCGCATAGTCCTAAAACCTAGCATAGCATGGGATACCTCTATTATCAACCCTTTTTTCGAGATGGGATATAATTCTCTTGTGGGCAGTTTTTACTAGGATCTGCTGGGAGTTCATGTCATGCAAATTCCGCTGGAAAAGATCGACCGCATCGCGGGTCTGATACGTTCCAGGATTAAATTGCAGCCGCGCGTCGGGTTGATCCTTGGCACCGGATTGGGAGGATTTGTCCAATCCATTCAAGACTTCGACCACCCTCCCTTACTCGGAGTTACCGGATTGGCCGGTTCCTACGGTGATGGGTCACACCGGTCAGCTCGTTTTTGCGCGTGTCGAAGGTCAGGACGTAATGGTCATGCAGGGGAGGGTACATTACTACGAGGGTTATAGCATGGCCCAAGTCACGCTGCCGGTGCGAGTAATGCAGCGCCTTGGGGTGGAGATTTTAATAGTCACCAACGTGGCCGGGGCTATTAACCCGGAGTATCAGCCTGGCGACGTGATGCTAATTCTGGACAATCTTAACCTGGCGGCAATGGCTGGTCTGAACCCTCTTATTGGAGCAAACCTGGATGAGCTCGGCCCGCGCTTCCCGGATATGAGTTCGAGCTTATGACCGGGAGCTTTGTGATCTTGCACGAAAGGTGGCCCGGGCGAAAAAGCTCTCTCTGCGTGAAGGGATTTACGTGGGATTGAGTGGACCTTCGTTCGAGTCCCCTGCCGACCTGCGCTTCCTGCGCCTAGCCGGCGCGGACGCAGTAGGCATGTCAACCGTACCAGAGGTGATTGTCGCCCGTCACGGCGGAACGCGCGTCCTTGGCTTTTCGGGCATCAGCAACAAAGCCAACCTGGATGGAAATACCGTGACATCCCACGAGGAAGTGCTCGCGGCCGGAAGGGTCTTGGTTCCTAAGTTGGAAGACCTCGTGCTTGGTATTCTGCGGGCACTTTAATCGGGTCTGGATGGACGCAGCTCTTCGGTTCTTTGTCAGCTACGCGCCCCTGATTTACGGCCTGCTGGTCGTTGGATTGTTGGTTGCTATCCGTCGCCTGGTCCAGGCGCGTCGCGAAACCCGGGAATCAATTTATGGTCTGGAACGCGAGTTATCCCATAAACACATGAGCCAGGCGATAACCGCGCTCAGCTTGATTATCTTTTTTGGATTGGGTGAATTCTTTTTGACCGTGTTTCTGGTACCGGCGCTCCCGGCTTCTTCCGTCATTGCTACCCCGACGGCGAACCCCTTGATCACCCCAACCGTGACCCTTTCCCCAGTTATCCTTCAGACTTTAGGTGCTTTGACACCTGAACCGACAGCCACAGTAGAAATTGTCGGTTGTATTCCGGGACAGATCATGATCACGTCGCCGGAAGCGGGCGAAGAGCTCCATGGGAAGGTGACTTTTCAGGGCTCGGCGAATATCCCCAATTTTGGGTTCTATAAATACGAATTTGCACCTCGCGGTACGGAAAACTGGTCGACGATCATGGCTGTCAGGGAGATGGTCCAGGATGGGAAATTGGGCGATTGGGATACCTCTCTCCTGACACCTGGTGATTATTTACTGCGTCTGGTCGTCACTGACAACCAAGCGACCGCGCTGCCCGCATGCGTTGTTCCGGTAACCGTCCTGGCCCCATGAGGAATAGCCGTGTCTGATGTCAAGATACGCCCCGCGGTTGCTACGGATTTGCCGATCTTGATGGCGATCGATCATACCTGCATGTCGGAATACGTCTGGCAGATGGACATCCACCACGATGAAGATCAGGTGGGTGCCATTTTCCGCGAGATTCGCCTGCCGCGGGCAGTTCCCGTCAATTACCCGCGGCCGGTCGCTGCGCTGTCCGAATTGTGGAACCGCCGAACCGGGATGCTGGTGGCGTTGCTCGGAGACCAGTCCGTGGGTTATGTGCGTATGACCGATTTGATCATCCCGCGCACGGCATGGATCACAGATGTGGTCGTCGCGCCTCGTTTCCGCAGGCAGGGGATAGGCAGCACGCTGATCCTGGCGGCGCATTCCTGGGCGGTCGATCGCAAGGATCGCCGCACAATCTTCGAGATGCCCTCGAAAAACAATCCCGCAATACGCCTGGCACAAAAGCTCGGTTATGAATTCTGCGGGTATAATGATCATTATTACGAGACGCAGGATATTGCCTTGTTTTTCGGACGTTCAATCAGGTAGTCGCACGGAAGGTTGTATGCTTAGCGGTTGGATGCAAGACGTTCTGGTGGGGATCACCACAATCAATTCAATCTTGACAGCCGGGATTGCCATCACGGCTTTTTCCCTTTTCCTGTATTCCCTATCATTTAATTTACGTGATCACGTCGCCCGCTCTTTTGCGATCATCCTGTTATGCGTGCTGTTGGTATTCACCTCTGAAGCACTAGAGAGCTCCTCCACTTCGCCACAGGTGATCGACCTTTTCCTGCGTGTGGAATGGTTTGGGATTGTCTTTCTTCCCCCCGCCTACATCCATCTTTCGGATGCGCTGCTGATCAGTACGGGCCACCCGGCCCGCTGGCGCAGTCTGCTGGTTCGCCTGGTCTATATCGCTTCGGCGGGATTCCTGCTGCTGTTGGCTTTCGGATATTTGCTCGGTCCACTCGTGATGAACGATGGACAACCTGCGCCTCATCTGCAGCGGACAATTTGGACGGAAATCTTTACATTTTATTACGCTGTGATCATGGTCCTTTCTTGGGTTAATTTTGCCCGGGCGTATCGTCACACCTTGACCCATTCCGGCCGCCGCCGGATGGTCTATTTGCTGGCTGGAGCAACAGCCCCAGCATTAGGCTCCTTCCCTTATTTATTATACGGTTCGGCTGTGGCCGGACAGCATCCCTTCTTGTTCTGGGGCATTGCTACTGGTAATAATTTGCTCGTGGGCGGCTTGATTGTGGTGATGGCCTATGCCGTTGCCTTTTTCGGAGTTTCATGGCCGGACCGGGTAGTGAAGAGCCGCTTATTCAAATGGATCATGCGCGGACCGGTAACGGCTTCGGTGGCATTGGGGGTGATGACCATCGTACGGCGTGTCGGCTTGTTTTTTGGGACCGTTTATTCCTGGGCGGTCCCGACGGCCATGGTCGCTTCTGTTTTATTGATGGAGCATACTATTTCCTTGGTTGCCCCCCTCTGGGAACGACTTATTTTCTTCGGCCGTGATCGTGCCGATCTGACTCTCCTGCAAAACCTGGAGGACCGGATCATTACCCAGAACGACCTGCGCCAGTTTCTGGAAGCCGTCCTGGCAGCAGTGCGCGATCATTTGCAATCGTCTTCCGCTTTCGTGGCGGCTCTCGACGATGGAGGACTATCCTTGATCGTGGCCGCCGGAAGCCAGCCGTTCTTGAAGGATGCCAACCTCAGCGAGGCACTGCAGACTGTGAATCACAACGGAAATGGCGTCTCGGAAGATTACATCTGGGGAGATTACTGGTTGTTCCCCTTGCACCAGGCGTCAGATTCTGATGAAGGTGATCCGGGTCTGTTGGGCCTGCTGGGCGTTGCCAGGCGTCCCGGGCAGGAAATATTGAAGGAGCAGCGCCAGGCTCTGATGTTATTGGTTCGCCGGGCAGGTTTGGCCTTACAGGACCGACGCTTGCAGCAGAGGGTCTTCCTTTCCCTGGAAGACCTTCGCCCGCAAGTCGACATGTTCCAGCGTTTGCGCGCCGTAGGACGATACGACAGCAAAGCCGGCCTTCTCGATGAGGAGCTTCAACCGGACGCGACCCTGTCCGATTGGGTTAAGGAGGCATTGACCCATTATTGGGGTGGTCCAAAGCTGACCCAAAGCCCGCTCCTCCAACTCCAAATCGTCCAGCAATCTTTTCGCGAACACAATGATAACCCGGCCAACGCTTTGCGGTCGATCCTGCGGCAGGCGGTGGACAGTGTCAAACCTGAAGGGGAAAGGCGCTTCACGGGCGAATGGATCCTGTACAATATATTGGAGATGAAATTTATTGAAGGGCGCAAAGTGCGCGAAGTGGCGGCGCGCCTGGCCATGTCCGAAGCCGACTTGTACCGCAAGCAGCGTGTAGCCATCGAAGAGGTCGCCCGCGCCGTGATTGAGATGGAGCGCCAGACCCAATCGAGATTCAACGGGAAGGAGGTTGGACAAACTTAATGGTGCGCGATGATTATCCTGGTCAGGATGCCCCGGCCTTTGACGATGGCTGGTGGGCATCGGTATTAGCCGAAGAGGAGAGCCGGGGAGGGGCGGCATCTCCGCGGCAGGTCAGGGGGGAGGAACGGGGCAAACCCCCGATGGACTGGAACAGCGCACTGGTGCTTTTCCAGCGGGATGAGATCGTCTCCATGACAGTCACGGGATACAACCGCGGAGGTTTACTGGTCGAGGGAGACGGTTATTATGGGTTTGTCCCTTGTTCGCATCTCATGGAGATGCCGGCGCAGGCGGTGGAAGATTCCCGCAACGACTGTCTATCGGCATACGTCGGGCGGGTGCTTAATTTAAAGATCATCGAGTGCGTCCCCGAAGAAGGGCGTATGGTCTTTTCAGAACGCGCCGCCCGGGCTGAAGCCGGCAAACGCCCCATGCTTTTCAGTACACTGCAAGCCGGTCAGCACGTCACCGGCGAAGTCACCAACGTGACCGAGTTCGGCGCGTTTGTGGACCTGGGTGGTGTCGAAGGCTTGATCCACATCTCCGAGCTTTCTTGGGGAAGGGTGGCACATCCCAGCCACATCGTAAAAGTCGGCCAATGCGTCGAAGTGCTTGTTTTGGAGGTGGCTCCCGAGCGCTGCCGCATTGCGCTCAGCCTCAAGAGACTGGCTCCCAATCCCTGGGAAACAGTCGAAGCACGTTATCCAATCAATTCAATTGTCCCGGCCGTGATTACCGCCCTGGTGCCGTTTGGCGCTTTTGCCCGATTGGAAGAAGGTCTGGAAGGATTAATACACACCTCGGAAATTCCTTTGCCCTCCGGTGTTGCCGTTAAGGATTTTATTACTCCCGGGCAAGCCGTGCAGGTGCGGGTGTTGCAGGTGGAGGCCTCCAGGCAGCGTCTCGGATTGAGCATGCGCCTGACCATATAATATGCCCGCATCCTCTTCGCGATCAGCCCCGCCTTCCCGGGCCGATCGTTCCGCGCCTGCGCCGCCCAAAGGATGGGTGGACCGCATAACCCAAATCCAATCCCATTTCGGTCGATTCCTATGGGATGTTTTCGGAGTCGCTCTGCTTGCATTTGGATTGATGACGCTGCTGGGCCTGCTCGGGCTTTCCAAGGGGGCGCTCCTAACTTGGTTTATCGGCATGCTGAAAGAGTGGCTGGGCTGGGGGAGCTTGCTGGTTGTTCTTTCTGCAGGCGCAGGCGGTCTGCTGGCTTTTCGGCGCAGTCGTAGAGTCTTGACAGTCCACTGGGGCCAGGTGATCGCCATCGAGCTGGCCGCCCTTTTATCGCTGGCACTGCTTTCCGTGGTGAGTGGAAACCAACTTGCCCAGGCGGAAGAAGGCATGTGGGGCGGGCGAGTCGGGTGGGGATTGTCGATGCTGGCCGAACAGACGATCGGTCCGGTGTGGGGTGGGTTCGTGATTTTCGTTCTTTGGGGGTTGTCCATTTTGGCTGCCCTTCGCCTTTGGCATTCCATCGAAATTTGGCTGCTTAAGCAATCGGGCGAACCGCTGTCTGCCGACCCCGGGGCTGCTCCCGTGTCGTCTCCGGCCGCCTCGTCCCTGCCCGCCGAGCGGACTACGGCGGGTGCTTCCACCCGACCTGGCAAACCCGGTAAAAAGATCCCGGCCGAGTTTCGGAAATCCTTTAAAGTTCCCGAGAGCCAGGACTCACGTCCGCCGCAACCTTTGCCGCGCAGTGACCGTTTGCCGCCGCTCAATTTGCTGATCAGCGAGCAGAATGTCCGACCGGATGAGCGCACCATCAACCAGACTGCCGGGCTGATCGAGAAAACGCTGGACGAATTTGGCATCCCGGCCAAAGTGGTGGGATTCCGCATTGGACCAACGGTGACGCAGTTTGCCGTCCAGCCGGGGTTCATCAAGAAGGGGACCGAGGAGGATGCCCAGCAAATGAAGGTCCGCGTGGCGCAGATCGCCGCCCTGCAGAAGGATCTTGCCCTGGCCCTCTCGGCGGAACGTTTGCGCATCGAGGCGCCGGTGCCCGGGAGGTCCTTCCTGGGCATCGAAGTGCCGAATGTGCGTTCGACGGTGGTGCGCCTGCGTCCGCTGCTCGAGACCGAAACGTTCTATAAAGTGGGCGCTCCTCTGGCGATCGCCCTCGGCCGGGATGTATCCGGAAATCCGGTCGTGGCTGACCTGGCGCGCATGCCTCATTTACTCATTGCCGGGACGACCGGCTCGGGCAAGTCGGTATGCATCGCCGCTCTAGCCACCTGTCTTGCAATGAATAATTCGCCTGAGGACTTGCGCTTGGTGATGATCGACTCAAAGATGGTCGAGCTGATTCGCTTCAACGGATTATCGCACCTTTACGGAAAAGTTGAGACCGACATTAAACGTATCCTGGGGGTGCTGCGCTGGGTGGTTGTGGAAATGGAGCACCGCTATAAGCTCCTCGAAGCGGCCAAAGCCCGGGATATCGACAGCTACAACCGTCATCTGCAGCGCCGCAAGGATTCGCAAACCCTGCCGCGCATCGTCGTCCTGATCGATGAAATGGCTGACCTGATGATGTCCGCTCCCGACCAGACCGAGCACAACCTGGTCCGCCTGGCACAGATGGCGCGCGCCACCGGAATCCATCTGGTCGTCGCCACCCAGCGGCCGAGCACGGACGTGGTCACCGGCCTGATTAAGGCCAACTTCTCGGCCCGGGTTTCGTTTGCGGTGGCCTCCCAGGTGGACTCGCGCGTTATCCTGGACGTGCCTGGTGCCGAGACGCTGCTGGGGCACGGCGATATGCTTTTCCTGAATCCGGAAATTGGCAATCTGGTGCGCGTCCAGGGTGTCATGGTGACGGATCAGGAGATCGAGCGGGTCATCGCGCACTGGCAGAAAATGGTCCCCGAGAATGATGTGCGGCCGCCCTGGGAGAGTCTGCTTTCCGTATCGGAAGGGGAGGACAGTGATGACGTGCTTGTCGAGCAGGCGATCACATTGTTGAAAAAGGAGCAGCGCGCCAGCGCCTCCATGCTCCAACGTCGGCTGCGTGTCGGGTACCCGCGCGCCGCACGCCTCCTGGATCAGCTGGAGGAGATGGGCATGGTCGGCCCCTCAATGGGCGGCGGGCGCGACCGGGAGGTGCTGCTCGAACCAGACGAAGAAGAAAATGACGGGGAGAACGTCGAGAAGTAAGTACTAATTTTATATGGTATGATTGCCACGCTTTTATCGGGTGCCACGTAAATATCCGAACCGTCCCCCTCGATTTGCGTGTCATTCGTGTATATTCGATGAGGAGATTTATCTATTTCGCAGCCTCTTGGGAATAGGAAAGGATAATGCCTTGGACAAGGTGATCAGTCAAAAACAACCTACGTTCACCGACCGATTGCGCGTCTGGTTCAAGTGGCTGGTGGACCCGCTGGCAACCTTTTTCAATCGCCTTGGTATTCACCCCAATTTAATGACCTTGATGGGGCTCTTCGGTACGATGCTCGGAGCAGTGTTGATCGCCCGCGGTCAGATGACCTGGGGAGGCCTTCTCATCCTCTTGACCGTTCCCTTTGATGCCCTGGATGGCACCATGGCCCGGATGCGTAATGAAGCCAGCGACTGGGGGGCGTTCGTCAACTCGGTGTCCGATCGCTATTCGGAGCTGGCCACTTATCTGGGGTTATTGATCTATTACCTGAATCAGGAGAACAAACTGGCTTGTGCACTGGTTTTTATTGCTGCAGCGGGGACCGTGCTAGTCTCTTATACAAAAGCCAAGGCCGATTCGCTCAGTTTCGATGCCAACGTAGGCATCCTGACCCGGGCGGAACGCTACCTGGTACTCGCCCCGGCGCTGGTCTTCAGAATCCCCTTGGTCGCCATATGGATCCTGGCGATTTTGACCCATTTCACGGCCTTGCAGCGCATCTTGCGCGTGCGCAAACAGGGCTGGCAAAGGCATACTCAGGCTTAGGAGAGAAAAATGCCAGACGGATTCGATATTCCTTTACCGTTTCTAAACACTTCCTTTCATATCTATTTCTACGGGATATTAATCACGATCGGTGTGATTGTGGCTTCACTCATCGGTGCGGCGGAGGCCAAGCGCCGCGGTCTTGACTCGGAGATCATCTGGGATGCCCTCTTCTGGGTGGTCCTGGCCGGGATCGTCGGAGCACGCCTCTGGCATGTGTTTACCCCACCACCTTCGATGGTCGCGCAAGGCATCACCACGCAGTATTATCTGACCCATCCGCTGGATTTGATCGATATCCGTAAAGGCGGATTGGGTATTCCCGGGGCGGTCATCGGAGGGGCGCTGGCTCTGTGGCTCTACTGCCGCAACAAAAAACTCAACTTCCTGACCTGGGCAGACAGCGTGGCGCCCGGCGTGGCGCTGGCTCAGGCGATCGGCCGCTGGGGCAACTTTTTCAATCAGGAGTTATACGGTAAACCCACCAATCTGCCCTGGAAACTCTACATCGACCCCGCTCATCGCGTGTCCGGGTATGAGAATATCAGTTACTATCACCCGCTATTCCTTTACGAATCGCTCTGGAACGTGTTTAATATGACGATCCTGCTCTGGCTGGCCCGGCGCTACGAAAAATGGTTGAAACCCGGCGATTTGTTTGCATTCTATATTATCCTGTACGCGGTCGGACGGTTCTGCCTTGAATTCCTGCGGGTGGATGCCTCCCAAGTCGCTGGGATCAACTTTAATCAAACATTTGTAGCTGTCGTGGCAATCGTGGTCGCAGGCTTGGTGTACTTGAACCACCGCCTTCGCCACGCCTGATTATTATCATTATTGTAATCACTTTAAAAGGACCAATCGGGGTTGGTCCTTTTATAATTGGTTTTACCATGATCCAAACGGAAGATTTGAGCAAGCAGTTCGGCGACTATTGGGCGGTGGACGGGGTAAACCTGGATGTCCGGCCGGGGCATGTGCTCGCCTTGTTGGGACAGAACGGGGCCGGGAAGACAACCACCGTTCGTATGTTAACTTCGGTGCTGGTTCCGACACGCGGTTGGGCGCGCATTGCGGGTTACGACGTGGTGGCGAACCCCGACAAGGTTCGCTCCTGTGTCGGGGTACTGACCGAGCAGCACGGCCTCTATTTGCGCATGAGCGGGAATGAATACCTGGATTTCTATGGTCGCATCTACCAACTGGACGCGGCAACACGTCTGAGACGCAGCCGTGAGCTGACCGAGTATTTCGGACTTGCCAGCGCAGCCGGCATGCCCATGGGTCAGTACTCCAAAGGCATGCGCCAGAAGTTGGCCCTGGCCCGTACCTTGCTCCACGAGCCGCCTGTCCTTTTACTCGACGAGCCGACCTCGGCCATGGACCCCGAATCTGCCCGCCTGGTACGGGAGGCAATTGCCAGCCTGCGCTCCGAGCAGCGCACGATCATCATCTGTACCCATAACCTGATCGAGGCGGAACTCCTGGCCGATCAGATCGCCATTATATACCGCGGCCGGATCCTGATCCGTGGGACGGTCGAGGAGTTGAAGAAACGCCTGTTGGGGCCGGCCGAGTACGAAGTCCGGTTGCGCTACGGCGAACAGCTCGGAACCCTGGACCTGCCTCCCGGAGTCACTCCCTTGAGGGAAAGCGAGACCGGTCCGCGGTTTCGCGTCGAGGACCCTCAGGTTGCAAATCCGCTCCTGCTCAAAGAAATTCTCAAGCAGGGTAAGGAGGTGGTGGCATTGCAGGAAGTGCCGCGCACCCTCGAGCAGGTCTATCTCGCCGCCATGGCACAGGTGAAGAATGACTGATTGGAAGGCTCAATTACAACTGGCCTGGCTGGTGGCTTATCGCGAGCTCCGAGATCAGCTTCGGGATTGGCGCATTATCTTCCCCATGGTGGTCCTCACCTTGTTCCTGCCTTTTCTGGCGGATTTCGGCGCCCAGGTGGCAATCAATTTTACGACGCAATACGGCACGCCATTAATCGCCGAGCGTCTGGTCCCGTTCCTTCTAATGGTAGTGGGATTCTTCCCTGTAACCGTCTCGCTGGTCATTGCCCTGGAGACGTTCGTCGGGGAGAAGGAGCGCGGTACGATCGAGCCGCTGTTGAGTAGCCCGCTCAAAGACTGGCAGTTGTATCTTGGCAAACTGGTGGCTGCCACCGCCACCCCCTTGCTGACCTCCTATCTGGGAATCACAGTCTATCTAATTGGGCTGTATTACCAGCACATTCCCTTTCCGGATGCCAACCGGATGGTCCAGACCCTGGTCCTGACCACGGTCCAGGCGGTCCTGATGGTCAGCGGTGCGATCCTGATCTCGACCCAGGCGACCTCGGTGCGGGCCGCCAACTTGATGGCCTCCTTCATCGTTATTCCGATGGCCTTGCTTATCCAGGGCGAAAGCGTTCTGCTGTTTTGGGGGAATGACCTGGCCTTGTGGCTGGCCGTGATCGGCGTTGTTGTCCTGACGGCACTGCTCGTTCGGGTCGGGGTGGCGCATTTCCAGCGCGAAGCCCTGCTCGGCCGCGAGATCGATGTGCTCAATTTGCGCTGGATCGGGCAGACTTTCTGGCGTTCGTTTAAAGGGCAGGCGACCACATTCTCGAGCTGGTTCCGCCTGGAGGTGGCCGGGACACTGCGGAAGCAAACTCCCGCGATTTTACTGACGATTACTATTGGAATGCTGGCTTCGATCGCAGGCTATGTCTGGCTGTCCGCCAATGTACAAAATGTGCCCAGCGAATCATCCACCGGTCATATCTCCAGCATCCTGGCCTCCGGATTGGGCGCACCTGCGGGCACGGACATCACGCTCTCGTTTCCGCTTATCTGGGGACATAACATACAAGCCATCGTGATCATTCTTTTCTTCGGATTATTCTCTTTCGGCATCCTCGGCGCGGTGGTTTATCTGCTGAACATGGGGATCATCGGGGCCGCTCTGGCGCTGGTCAATGCCCTGGGGCATTCACCCGTCACCGTTGGCCTGGCAGGGATCCTGCCCCATGGTGTTTTTGAAATCCCTGCCCTTATCCTGGCAAGTGCTGCGATCCTTTATATCGGTGCAGTCCTGGTCACACCCCGCTCGCAACGCACCCTCGGCGAGGTACTCATCGATGCCCTGGCAGATTGGATGAAGATTGGCCTTGGTGTTGTCTTTCCGTTACTGACTATCGCTGCAGTGATTGAGACATGGGTTACTCCCGTGCTATTGTCAAGTGTTCTGAAATAGGTGTAGGATTGGGCTAGAGTGACTAGCCCATGCCTAAGCTGATTATCTTGGGTTCTGCGAACGCCATATCTGATCGTGCTCACGAAAACACGCACATGGTTTTAGTGGGGAAAACCAGCACGGTGCTGATCGACTGCGTCAACAACCCGATCATGCGTCTTGAACAGGCGGGGATCGACTTTAATCAACTTACCGATGTGGTGCTGACCCACTTCCACCCGGACCATGTCTCCGGCGTTCCCCAATTGTTGATGAATATGTGGCTGTTGGGACGTCAGAGACCGCTCGACATCTATGGGCTTGATCATACATTGGGGCGCATCGAAAAGACGATGGAACTTTATGCTTGGTCAGAATGGCCAGGTTTCTTCCCGGTCGTGTTCCATCGGGTACCCGAAAAGGAACTGGCTCCGTTGTTTGCGGGCGAAGACTTCAAGATCATTGCCTCCCCGGTGCAACATTTCATCCCCACGATCGGTCTGCGAATTGAATTTCCTGTCTCAAAAAAGGTGCTGGCATATTCCTGCGACACCGAGCCCTGCCCCCAGGTGATACGCCTCGCCGCAGGGGTGGACGTTCTCATCCATGAAGCGTCAGGCTCGGTTCCGGGACATTCTTCCGCCGCGCAAGCTGGTGAGACGGCCCGCAAGGCTGAAGTGGGCAAGCTATATCTGATCCACTACCCGACGGGTAAATTTGCCAAGGACGACCTCGTTGCCGAGGCCCAAGAACGGTTCGAGGGTCCGGTGAACTTGGCGACTGATTTCATGTCCCTGGAGTTTTAAAACCAAACCCGGTCTCGAGGCGAGACCGGGTTTCTCACCGGTGTCTACGGTATCTACCAACCTTTGATAAATTGTCCCCATTCCAGATTGCTGTCCAGGTGCCGTCCGAATAAATAATTGGGGCTGGCGGGTGGTTCTTTGGGGGGATGAAGCAAGACCATTCGCGCTTCTTCCAGTTTTCGCCCGCCTTTGCGATGGTTGCAGTGCGGGCAGGCTGCAACCACATTCGTCCAAGTATGCTTCCCGCCCAAGTGCTTCGGCAGCACATGATCGACGGTTAGATCGGAGGAATGGCGACCGCAATATTGGCAGGTATAATTGTCCCGGCGGAATACCTCACGGCGGGTCAGCTTCACCCGCAGGCGGGGACGGTGAACCATCTGGTCCAGGCGGATGACGGAAGGTATCGGGAAGGATAGCTTTATGGTATGGACGTATCCACGACCGTTCATCACCATATCGGCTTTTCCAGATAGAATCAAACCGATGGCTCGCCGGGTGTTGCAAACATTGAGGGGTTCGAAGTTGGTGTTGAGGACTAGTACCGGCGCTTCCATAGCGCCTCCATATTGGCCTGTATTATAGCACAACGGAGGAACGGCTTATGCGTGTACTCATTACCGGTGGAACGGGCATGATCGGGGCGAGTTTATCCAAATCTTTGCTGGCAGATGGACACAAGGTGTGTATCCTGACACGACGATCTTCCTCGTCTCATTCGCTGTCAAGTATTCAATGGATGCACTGGGATGGACGGAGCACTGCAGGCTGGGGCACGATAATCGAGGAGGTCGATGCGGTCATCAACCTGGTCGGTGAACGACTGGCAAAATGGCCGTGGACGAAATGGTTTAAGCAGCGTCTGTGGAACAGCCGGGTGGATGGCGGGCGCGCCCTGACCGAGGCGATCCAGAAAAGCTCAAAGCGGCCCGCGGTGCTGATCCAGGCGTCCGGGATCAACTATTACGGCCCTCATGGTCAGGAGATCATCACCGAGGCCGATCCACCTGGAAACGATTTCCTCGCCCAACTCAGCCGGGCTTGGGAGGATTCGACAAAGGCGGTCGAGGAGCTTGGGGTTCGGCGGGCGATCATCCGGTCGGCAATTGTCCTGGATGAAAGTAAAGGAATCCTGCCGATCATGGCGCTGCCGGCCCGCCTGTTCGTGGGCGGCCCGCTCGGGAGCGGTCGGCAGGGTTTGCCTTGGATCCACCTTTCCGACGAGGTCGCCGCGATTCGTTTTTTACTCGAGAAGGATACGGCTCGAGGCCCATTCAATCTGACCTCGCCCGAACCCATCTCCAGCGCGGTATTCCTTCGTCAAATTGCCGCGGCGCTCCGGCGGCCATTCTGGCTGCCGGTTCCCGCAGCGGTTTTGCGTCTGGCATTGGGAGAGATGGGCGCATTGGTCCTTGCGGGAGCCTTCGCCCTTCCCAGGCGTCTCGTGGATCTCGGTTTCCAATTCAAGTATGGGGAAGTGAGCGAGGCGCTCCAGGAGATATTCCAAGGCAGGAAATATCCCAAAACCACGGATCATTAAGTTACCGATTTCACCTCTCGAGCCAGGCTTTCCCCGAGCTCATGGCGGGTGTAGCGCGCCTCCGTAAAAGCCCCTGTCATTACGGCGATGTCGTTGCCCTGTTGATTTCATCGGCGAGCAAGATATTGACGATGATCGGCCCCGGGTGGAATTCAAACTGGCCGGTTTTTAAGTTGAAGACCAAGACTCCGGTCACGTCGTTGGGGAGAAGATCCGGCATGCATTGCAGACGTTTAAAATTTCCACCGAGGCTGATGTCCAGAGCCCGCGCCAGCATGGTTTTCCCCACACCCGGCACATCTTCAATCAAGATATGGCCTTCGCACAACAAGGCCACCTCAGCAATTCGATGGTCTCGTTTTTGCCGATGATGCCCGTTCGACTGAAGGAAATCCTTTCAATCTGAAATATGCTGTATAATTGGCCCATGACTACCAGTAAGCAGGACTATTATTTCTATTTTCGCTGATCTTTGCTGCGGATGGGTCGAACGCGCCTGCCGCAGCTGGCGCGTTTTTATTTTCAAGTGATGTCTGGAGGTCTGCATGAACATCGACGAACAGGTAGCTCTGCTGATGCAGGGGACCGAGTATGGGGACGAGGAACTCAAACAAAACATGACGAACGAGCTGCGCCAACGGCTGCTTGAGGCGCAGAAAGAGGGCCGCCCGCTGCGGGTCTATTGCGGCTACGATCCGACCTCATCCGATCTGCACCTCGGCCATACGATTACCATGCGCAAGCTGCGCCAGTTCCAGGATCTCGGTCACGAGGTGACATTCTTGATCGGCAGCTACACGGCCCTGGTTGGGGACCCTTCGGACAAGAACAAGGCGCGGCCGATTTTGACCGAGGAGCAGGTGGCCGAAAACGCGCGCACGTATGCGGAGCAGGCGTTCCGCGTCCTCGATCCTAAAAAGACCAAGGTGCGCTACAACGGCGAATGGTTGGCCGAGCTCTCCTTGCTCGATTTGATCCGGCTGGGACAGAACTTCACTGTGCAGCAGTTCCTGGCGCGTGAGAACTTCGCCAGGAGGCTGGAATCCGGAGAGCCCATCTTCCTGCACGAGACTTTCTACGCTCTGATGCAGGGTTATGACGCCGTCACCATGCGCACGGACGTCCAGGTGGGCGGCACCGATCAGCTGTTCAATATCATCGTTGCCGGTCGGAAGCTCCAGGAGGCGCTCGGGCAGAAGCCGCTGGTTGGGGTCATCTGCGGCATCCTTCCCGGCACCGACGGTGTCCAGCGCATGTCCAAGTCCACCGGAAACACCATCCCGATCAACACGACTGCCGAGGACATGTACGGTAAAGTGATGAGCGTGCCCGACGCCGCCATGGGCAAGTTCAGCCGCCTGGTAACCCGCTGGACGCCGGTCGAGATCGGGGCTATGGAGAAGGATCTGGCTTCCGGCAAGCTGCATCCCAGGGACGCCAAGATGAAGCTCGCCTTCGAGATATGTTCCATTTTCTACAGTGAGCAAAAAGCGGCTGCGGCTCAGGAAGCTTTCATCCGTCTCTTCCAGCAGAAAGATGTCCCGGATGAGATGCCTGAATACCGTCTCAGGCCAAATCAGAGCGTACTCGAAGTACTCATCGCCGCTAACCTGGTGGGCAGCAAAAGCGAAGCCAAGCGGTTGATCGAGCAGAAGGGGGTCCGGCTGGACGGAGAAATCCTGACCGATGGTTCAACGACATTCCCACACGCCGGGGTTTTGCAGGTTGGAAAGCGGAAATTTATCAAGGTGGTTTAAATTGAATAAAAGTCCCCGGATCTCTTCCCTCCGGGGGCTCTTTACGGTTGGATTGCCGCCTGCACCAGAGTCTGTCCCACGGCTTTGGCAAGACCCGGATCATATTCCTCCAACATGACAACTAATGCCAGGGGTGAACCTTTCCAATCCGGGAGAGTTCCGGTCAGGTACCAGCTGATAAATTGACCTGCTTCGCTTCCCGTCCCGTCGAAATCCCAGAACG
The DNA here is from genome assembly GCA_963739255.1 of uncultured Chloroflexia bacterium. Taxonomy (GTDB): domain Bacteria; phylum Chloroflexota; class Anaerolineae; order Anaerolineales; family Villigracilaceae; genus UBA877. Next base: position 525,008 of record CAVTZT010000006.1, on the reverse strand, counting down.
GTTGTCCGGTGACAATTCTCGCCTCGGCAGTATTGCGGGCTGCTTCGGCAGGGAGAGCCTGGACTGCGTTGCCCAGCGCGGGCAGGACGACCCAACCCTGGCTGGGAGTGTCCACCGCGATCGCCAGCCGGGGCGACGGGCGCAATCCGTCATGACTGAAGACAGCTGCCGCCAGAGCCATCTGCAGGGGGCTGAGGCGCAAGGTCGCTATCCGATCCGGGCGGGGGGCCGCGCTGACCGGCAATTGGAGGTTCGGGGAGGTATAAAACCCCAACGCAGCATAAGTGCTCCAGCGGGTGTTTTGTGGGCTGCTTGTGTCCAGACCTGCGGCCTGATCGAAAAAGCCCAAAACATTTCCGGGCGGATACAACCCTTGCGCGGCGCGGTCTAGGAGAGGCTTGCGTGGGTTTTGAGAGAGCTGCGCTCCCTGAGCGTCCAAGGTATTTGGGTCAAAGGTGGGGTGGGAGGCCATGACCAGGATTTCTCCGCTGCTGGCATTCAACAGAATAATTGATCCGGTGTGCGTGCCCAGCAGGACATCGGCCTTACGTTGCAAGTCCAGGTCAAGGCTGAGGCGGACATCCAGGCCGGGCGGAGGCTCGCCGTAGAGCAGGTGGTCCAGCCAGATCATGCTGGCCGGATTGCCTTGCAGGCCGCGCAGATAGGAGTCCAGGCTGGATTCCAGGCCGGCCTGTCCGTAAACGGGGTGCGTGTAGCCAACGAGAGGAGCCAAATCGGGATAAAGGTAGACACGCCGATACGACCCGGATTGGCCTTGGGTGATATTAATCGGAGATTCGTGGCGATCGAGCAGGCTGCCGCGTTTGACGTAACGGTCGGCAATAGAGCGGCGGGCATTGTCGGTGCGGGTGAGCAGGTCCGGCCCGCGCCAGATCGCCCACCAGCCGTTGGTCAATGCGATGGCGAACAATCCCAAACCGAGCAGCGCCGTGAGAAGTGAGTAAGGCCGGGGATCCAGTAAAGGTGCGGGATCTGCCTCTGCCTGGCTGGAAATCAGTGAAAGCAATAGGATCGCAAGGAATGAAGTGAAAAGGGACGAGCCTCCGTATGAAACAAAGGGAAGCGTCACGCCGGTCAAGGGGAGCAGGCGCAGATTTCCCCCGACGATCAGGATGCTCTGGGCACCCAGGTAGACGGTCAATCCCGCAGCCAGGAAACGACGAAAGTTATCCGGCGCGCGCAGGGCGATGCGCATGCCCCGGTCGATGAAAAAGCCGATCAGAGCAAGCAGGCCGATGGTCCCGACCAGGCCGGTTTCTTCGGCGATGGCAGGATAAATAAAGTCCGAGATGGCGACCGGGACCAGACCGGGGCTGCCCAGGCCCGGCCCACGCCCGAGGGTCCCTCCGTTGGCAACTGCCAGGAGCGATTGCACAATTTGATACGAGCGTCCGCTGGGATCCAGCCAGGGATCAAGCCAGGCGTCCACCCGAATACGCACCACGTCGAACAGAAAGTAACCGGCAACGACTGCGGCCACCAGTCCGGTCAGACTGATCCACAAAACGCGCCGTTTCCCGGTGACGAAGAACAGGATGATGCTGAAGAGGAAGATAAGGGTCGACATGGTGCCGAGGTCATGCTGGGCGAGTAGTAACAGGGCAGCCAGCAATGTGACGACCGCACCGGGGGCCAGCAGAGGCAGCCAGCGCGAAGTCAGCGGCAGGCGGTCGGCTAGATAGGCAGCCAGGTAGATGATCAACAGGAGTTTGAGCGGTTCGGACGGCTGGAAGTATATTCCGCAGCATCCCAGCCAGAGATGCTCGTCACCTCCCGCCGGGTTGCGCCCAAAGACCAGGGTCAGCGCGGTGAGCAGCAAACCGAAGGTCAACCACAAATATTTGTACCGGCGCATGAATAATAAATCGGGGGAGACTCGCAGGCCAATGATGAAGACTCCCAGGCTGAAAAGCAGCCAGAGCATCTGCCGGATTCCGAAAAGTGGCGACAACCGCCAGATGGTCAGCATGCCCCAGCCCGACAGGAGGGCGGCGATAGGCAGGAGATAAGGATCGCTGTCCGGGAGGCGACTCCGCAGCTGGGTGGAGGCAAAATAAAATCCAACCGCCCAGATGGCAACCCCGAGCCACTGGGACCAGTGCAAGGGAGCAGTCCAGGAGCGCTCACGTGTCGCCGGAGACAAAGTGAGGATGGCCGCGAAAATAAATAGGAAAACAGCCGCCAGTTGGAACAGGCGGCTTTGGATATGATTGGCTGAAAGAGGGGATTTAAATCGTCTCATCGTGGTTTACGTTCTGACCCGGCATAGAACGTAAGCTTTCTATTTCAGGTACTTGCCGATCAACAGATCCAATTTTCGGCGGGTGTCTGCCGGGATGGCAGCGGGATTGGTAATCAAGGCGGTTGCCAGGGCGCGAGGACATTCGCATGTGCGCTTGACGGGAAGGCTCTTGATGAGATTGCCGATGGCCTGCTGGGCGATGGTCGTATTCTGGTTGAGGACTTGAATGACCATTTCAACGGTTACCGGGGCCTTACTGACATGCCAGACATCATAGTCTGTGACGTGTGCCATGACGGCATAACATATTTCAGCCTCCCGGGCCAGAAAGGCCTCCGGGGAAGTGGTCATGCCGATGATCGACATTCCCCAGGAGCGGTAGACATTGGACTCGGCCTTCGTCGAGAAGCGCGGTCCCTCGATGGTGACGAATGACCCGCCTCGATGGACCGTCGCCCCTGTCCCCCGGACCGCTCCTTCGAGCTGGGTGGAAAGGTCGAGGCAGAAGGGTTCGGCGACGCCGACGTGGGCAACCAGGCCTTCCCCGAAAAAGGTGCGGCTGCGACCCTTGGTCAGGTCGAAAACCTGATCGGGTATGACGATGTGGCCCGGAACGTAATCCTCCCGCAGCGAGCCACATGCGCTGATGCTGACGATCCGCTCCACTCCCAGCGATTTCAGGGCGAAGATATTGGCGCGATAGTTGACTTCGCTGGGGGTCAGGGAATGCCCGATCCCGTGTCGTGCCAGGAAAGCGATCCGGTGGCCTTCCAGTTGACCGAGCACGATGGGTGCACTGGGTCTGCCGAAGGGGGTTTCGCGGTCGATCTCTTCGGTTCCGGTCAGACCGGTCATGCTGTACAGACCGGATCCTCCAATGATGGCAAGGGAAATTGGTTCAGGCATGGTTCCCTCCGCTAGATCTGTTGGTCAGGGAGTCCGGCTCATGTTCCCCAGACGCTTTTTTCGGTGCCCTCAAGTTCGCGCCAGAAAGCGTGATGGTGAAGCAGGTTTCTCCACAGATGAACTCATCGTTCGAGATGACGACAGTTGGCATGTCTAGCTTTTGGTTATTTAACAAGGTGCCGTTTTTCGACCCCAAATCCTCCAGCCACCACTGGTTGTGATGGTAGCTCAACCGGGCATGGCGGGCGGAAACAGAGTCGTCGTCCAGCACATACTCACAAGCCGGGTCGCGCCCGATGGTAATGGCGGCCTGGATGAAATGGCGGGTTGCGCAGGATGAATTGTCATGTGTAACAGTCAGGCTGATGGGCGGCACGCGGCGGGAGGCCAGGAGTGCTCCTTGTTGGGTGATTTCCCGCCAAAGGGAGAAAAAAGCCCAAGCCAGGAAGGCGTACAGGCTGACCGCCAGCAAGGCGCGCAAGGCAAGGACGATGGGCCCGCTCATGGGCTAGCCTTCGAATTCGTCTTTTTTGAGAATGGCTGTGGGACGGTCAGCTGAAATGGTGGATGGCCGGGTGCCGTCTTCTGACGATCTGCCGGTGGGCAAATCCTGACCGAAGATCAGGTTGACGCCTGCCAGCGAGATCACGTCTCCCGGGTAGAGCACGGATTGGGTGATCCGCTGTCCGTTGACAAACGAGCCCCCAGAGGAATTCAGATCAAAAAGCACGAAACGACCCTTGACGACGCGCAGTTGGGCATGCGTGCGGGAGACGCGCGGGTCGTCGATGACCACCTGGTTGTCCAATCGGCGCCCGATATTGATCACTGCTCGCACGAGCGGAACGACTTGAGTGCCATGGACGATGAGAAAAGCATTGGCTGGGACGATTTCAGGTGGAGGCAAGTTCTTCGAACCGACCGGAAGACCCTTGGTTTCTGCAATGTTCGCGCCGCTGAAGGAGGCCAGGATGCGGATTCTATCGGTTGTCATGCTTACGTCGGCAGCGGTGGTGACGGTGGGTTTTCCTAAAAACACGTAACCGGCTTCGTTCCCGACGGTGAAGAGAGCGCCGGCAAGTTCCTCGAACAAGCGCGGCTCGACGCGCCAGCGGGTCAGGATCGTGGGGTGGGCGACGACGACGTACACGTTTGGCGCCAGCGTCATTTCTTCCTGCTGTTTTAAATTGGAATGCAGCGCAACAGCCAATTGCTGAATGATCCTGTCCTCCGACCGATAGCCGGGGAGATACTTCAGCAGATGAACTTCGAGCAAGCTTTGGAGACGGGATTCGATGTCGTCAATTCTTGCCATAATGATCCAGCGATCAGCGCTTATGGATATTATAGAGGGGAGGGGACGATTCTGCAAGCCTGACCCCCACAGTCAGGCCTCCCTTTTTGGAGCATTTTCACGAGGGGTTATGCCGCCTGACCGCAATTGGGGCAAAATTTCTCGCCGTGCTCCAGGACATACCCGCATTTGAGGCAGGCTTTCGGCTGGACCTTTCCCAGGGGCGCGCCGCAGGCGAGGCAGTTCGATTCGCCGACAGGGTTGGCCGAGCCGCAATACTCGCAGGCCAAGCGGGTCAGGCGTTCGGAGATTTGGGTGCTGGCGCCGGTCGCCCGGACCTCGCGGGCGATGATCTCCAAGACTTTCTCGTTCAGCTGAAGGTTCTGAATGTCTTGGGCGACGCTGCCGAGACGGCCAACCAGGTTCCAGGGATTTATTAACGAAGCGATCACAGTCGCCCCCAGGTCTGCGGCCACGCCCAGCCATTGTTGCTCCCCGATCTGGATCATGACACCATCTGTGACCTTCTGGATGTCCACGGCCAGGGCAGTCTGTCCGCCGGCCCGTGCTCCCTGAGCGGTAGCAATCTGGACGATCATGTGGTCGTTCTCGCCTAGAACCTGAGCGCGCAAATTGCCCTGGTTGAATTCTGCCACCAAGGCTTGGGCGATATGGGAAGGGTTGATATCTCCGTGAAAGACGCGTTGGTCCATAGCTTATCGATTATAATCGCTTTGCGAAATTTAAAAGATATTCTGAGGTAAAACTTCCATTAAGGATTTACGAATTACGGGCTCGAAAGGTTTCAAGATATGCGCAGGTGGATAAGAATCGCGTTGTACGGTTTACTGTCAGCCAGTTTCTTTGGGTTATTTTTCTTTGAACCTAGGCAGAGTCCCGCCGCCGCGCAGCAGCCAACCGGATCAATCCCCACTGTGACCGGGAGCCCTTCCGGCCCTTTCATTTACGTGACAAACCCGGAACAGATCAATGTCCGTTCCGGGCCCTCCTCGGTCTACTATGACGCCATCGGAGTCTTATTGACCGGCGAGACTGCTCCGGCATTGGGAAAATCCCCGGGCGGCAGCTGGATCGAAATTTCTTACCCGGGTGTTTCCTCGGGAGTGGGGTGGGTCTATTCGCCGTTGGTTTCGCTCTCGCCGGGTTTTCTACCGATCATCGAGCCCCCGCCGACTGCCACCCCGCGCGTGACGGTGACCCTTGATCCGACTCTGGCCTTCGCCCTCCTGGTGCAGCCCACGCCCACTCATCTTCCAACCTTCACGCCGCCGTCTGCGCTGCAAATTCCGACGTTTGCCCCGGACACGTCGACACGCTCCGGTGTACCGATGGGATTTGTCATTCTTGGCCTGGCCATCATCGGAATCTTCGGAGCGGTCATTTCGTTTGTCAGCGGCGGTAGATGACTGGTTGAAAAGCACGAGGCCGGGATTTCCCGGCCTCGTTTATTCTTAGTTGACGCTCGTATCGCAGCTGCAACCTCCGCCGCCGCACTCGCAAGCCGGAGCAGTGTTCGGATTATCTACCAGAAAGCCTTTCCCGCGCTCGTCGTCAATGTAATCGATGGTCGATCCGAGCATATACTGGATCGATACTTCGTCGATCAGCAGCTTGACCCCTTCATTTTCGAATGCGGTGTCAGTTTGCTGGGGCTTGTTGTCCAACGCCATCCCATACTGGTAACCGGAGCAACCTCTTCCGGCGACGTAAATGCGCAAAGCAAAGCTTTCGTCCAGGCTGTGCTCGGCACGCAGCTCGCGTACCATCTGGGCGGCCGCGGGGGTCATCTGAATTGACTCGGTTTTCACCTGTGGGGTTGTCATTTTTGCCTCAATGATGATCTATATTTGACATATCCTATCAGAATTGGTTTAGATTGTCAACTGCCTGTGCGTGCTTGCCAATTCCATTTCGGACGTATATAATCCCCCCGTCAGTCATCTGCCGAAAGGAGTATTGGATGCGGAAAATTGCCCTCGGAACAACGCTTGCAAGTTTGATCCTGACGCTTCTTTCCGCTTGCGGAGGCGGGTCACAGCCGGCCGCAAGCACGGTTGAAGATTACATCCGGGCCCTTGTGGCGAAGGACGCCAATCGACTATCCACCCTTTCTTGCGCCGATTGGGAATCCACCGCGTTAACCGAATTGGATTCCTTCCAGGCGGTTCAGATCCGTCTGGAGGGATTGGCCTGCTCAGTCAGCGGGAGCGACGGCGGGACGGCATTGGTCACCTGCAAGGGAAAGATCATTGCCTCGTACAACAACGAAGACCAGACCATCGACCTTTCCGTGCGGACCTATCAGGTTGTGCAACATGGGGGGAATTATTTAGTATGCGGTTATCGATGAAATCGCGCTTGTACAGCCTCGAAACCTTGTGGGCATTGCTCTTAAGCCTGGTGCTGATCGCACTGGTTATTTTTACCGCCAGCAGCGCCCCGGCCTGGATATACCAAGGTTTTTAATGACCCTGGCAATCATTCCGGTTTTTACCATATTGGGGGGCCTGTACGGTTGGCTGGTGAAGAGTTGGGGGAGAGTGATGCTTCTCCTTGTGGTCAGTACGCTGGCAGTCTACGCCTTACAGCCGAACCTCCCGGTGCGCGGCCTGGATTTCTGGCTGCCCACCGCCACGCTCTTCTTGGCTGTGTGCGGTTGGATCCTGACGACCCCTGCCGACCAGCGCGCCTGGCGGGCAAACTGGCCGGCGGCAGCCATCCTGGCGGGGACCGTCCTGGCGCTTGGGTTGACTCGTTTCCTCGGTTTTTCCCTGCCGTTGACCGCCTCTCGGCCGCCACAAACCCTGCAAATATTCATTGCCCTTTGTGTTGCTGCCCTTTTCTTTTTCATCCTGGCGGGATTAATAAAGGCTGCAAAAATCATCCTTCTCCTGGCTCCCTTAGCCATTATCGTCATCTTTGTTATTCTGAAGGTCCCTGGACTGACCGTCTGGGTGAGCATGCAGCTGCGTGGTCTTAACGGGCAATCCACTACCACGGCAACTGCGCTGGACCTGCGCTGGTTGGGATTTTCATATCTGGCTTTCCGCCTGCTGCACACCTTACGTGATCGGCAGTTGGGCCGCCTGCCTGACGTAACCTTGGCGGAGTATGTGGTCTACGTCATATTTTTCCCGGCGCTGACCGCCGGTCCGATCGACCGCATCGAGCGCTTCGTCTCCGATCTTCGCCGTCCCCCGGCCCTTTCTGCCGGCGATTGGACAGATGCAGGGAGGCGCCTTCTCGTCGGATGCTTCAAGAAATTCGTGCTCGCCGATACGCTCGCGTTGATCGCCCTGAACGGGGCCAACGCCGTCCAGGTACGCGCGACCGGCTGGATGTGGGTCCTGTTGTATGCCTATACTTTCCAGATATACCTGGACTTCAGCGGTTATACGGATATCGCCATCGGGCTGGGCCGGCTGATGGGTTTTAAACTCCCGGAAAATTTTTCCGCCCCTTATCTAAGGCCCAACCTGACCCAGTTCTGGAACAGCTGGCACATGACCCTGACCCAGTGGTTCCGGGCGTATTTTTTCAACCCGCTGATGCGCGCCCTTCGCCTGGCAAAAAAACCGCTCCCGGTTCCGGCGGTTATTTTCATCACTCAGCTTGCCACGATGCTATTGATCGGTCTATGGCACGGAATGACGGCCAACTTCGTCCTATGGGGCCTCTGGCATGGTCTGGGACTCTTCGTCCACAATCGCTGGTCGGATCTGACGCGTGCCCGTTTTGCGGCGCTCCCGGTAGCCGGTCAGAGGGTGCTCAACGCCGGGGGAGTCGTCCTGACGTTCAATTTCGTCGCCCTGGGGTGGATATTTTTCGCCTTGCCCAGCCCTTCGATTTCCTTGCACGTGTTCACGAAACTCTTTGGGATCGCCTGATGCCTGCACCCGTCCGTCCACTCCCTATCCTGGTCAAAGGACTGATCTTGTTCCTGGTCTTCAACCTGATCTTTGCTGCCGGGAATCCGTCCAGTCTGGGTCAGGCCTCACTTTACAACCACCTCTTCCCCGGGCGTCAACGTTTTCCGTTTGGTGAAGATCCAGCCCGGTCCTATAACTTGTCCCTCTTCGACCTGGATGCCATGTTCGCCTCGCACAGGATTTCCGCCGGACCGAAGCCGGTCGGAGAATATCGGGTGCTGATGATCGGGGATTCGTCGACCTGGGGTATTCTACTCCGGCCGGAGCAGACGCTCGCCGGTCAATTGGATGCCGCCCGCATGCAGTCCTGTGATGGACGGGTAGTGCGGGTCTATAACCTCGGCTATCCGACCATTTCCCTGATGAAGGATCTGATGGTGCTCGAGGCGGCCGGGCGCTACCAGGCGGATCTGATCGTCTGGCCCTTCACTCTGGAGGCCTTCCCGACTGACAAGCAGCTCTCCTCCCCGATCGTCGCCAACAACGGCGGACGGGTGCGGGCGTTGATCCAGAAATACAACCTGTCCTACAACCCCAACGACCCGGCTTTCAGTCAGGAGAATTTCTGGAAGCGGACGATCATCGGGCAAAGGCGCAACCTTGCCGATCTGTTCCGCCTACAGTTATACGGGGTGATGTGGGCGGCTACCGGCATCGACCAGACCTACCCATCTGACTATCCGCGCGCCCAGACCGATCTCACCACGGACCTCTCCTTTCACGATATGCAGCCGCCCGTACTAAATCAATCCCGTCTGGCTTTCGATGTCCTCGAGGCGGGTTTGCGCGCCGCCGGGAGTACGCCGGTGCTGCTGGTCAATGAGCCGATGCTGGTCAGCTCCGGAAAAAACAGCGACCTCCGGTATAATTTCTACTATCCGCGCTGGGCGTACGACCAGTACCGGCAGAGGATGGCAGGCGAGGCTGCAAAGAACGCCTGGAACTACCTCGACCTGTGGAACCTTGCCCCGGAGGACGAATTCACCAACAGCGCCATCCACCTGACCCCGGCAGGAGAGGCACTTCTAGCGGAGCAGGTTGGAAAGTCAATTCTTCAAATAAGTTGCCGATGATCAAACATTTCTTGACCTTCGTTTTTCTTTTGGGATTTCTAGCCGCGTGCAGTAATGGGAATATCCCTTTAACGGCGACCGTGCCCCTAGTCCCGACCGTTCCACCCACCTCCCGGCCGACGGAAACGCCGGTTCCAGCGAGCGGCACCCCGCTACAGGAAACTGCCACGTCACTTCCATCCGCCTCCGCCACACCGCTTCCCACGCCGACTGCCACCCTGGCGCCTGATGCCTGGATGCAGCTGCCGATCGTCCCGGCTGGCGTCAGCGCGCACGTGCGTGATATCTACGCCCGGGGCCTCGCGCTCGGAAATAACCCTAATGTGTTTTCGAAGATCGGTGACTGCGACACATCGACCACCTGGTTCCTGAACGACTTTGATCTTCGCCCGACATATTATTCCCTCGGGAATTATACTGATCTCCAGCCGGTGATCATCCAGTTTCACGGCTCGTTCAGCCGGGCACCCATCGCGGCCAGGAAAGGTTTCGTGGCGGCCTCGGTCCTGTCGCCAATCTGGTCTGACCCGACCAAATGTCAAGCGAAAGAAACGCCGCTGGCATGTGAAATCCGGCTTAACCGCCCTTCTTTCGCCTTCCTCATGCTGGGGACCAATGATTACAACCACCGCCAGGAGTTTGAGCCCAACATGCGCAAGATCCTGGATTTCCTGATCGCACACGGAGTTGTCCCGATCCTGGCAACCAAAGCAGATAATATGGAGGGAGACCAATCCCTCAACGCCACCATCGCCAGACTGGCGTACGAATACGACTTACCCTTGTGGAATTTCTGGCGTGCGGTGCAGCCGCTGCCGGCGCACGGTTTGCAGGCAGACCAATCCCATCTGACGTTTGCGCAGAATTTTTTCGACGACCCGCTGCGCATGCAAAAAGCCTGGCCCTGGCGCAACCTGACCGCCCTGCAAACTCTGGATGCGGTCTGGCGCGGCGTCACTCCGCGACCCTGATTGTTGGAAAGGATCCCTCATGACCGACGAGATTGCCGCTGCATTGAAGACCTACATCACCCGTGAGATCACCCGGCAGCCCGACCGGGACATCGATCCGCTGGAGCCGCTCCTGACCAGCGGCCTGATCAATTCTTTCCATCTGGTGGACCTGGCGCTTTTTGTCGAGGATAAATTCGGGGTGCATATCGACGACGCCGAGCTAAATGCCCAAACGTTCGACACCCTTGACCAGCTGGTCGCATTCATCCACTCCCGGCAATAATCCATGCCTAATTTTACCGAGCTACTCAAGCAGCACTACGAGCGTACGCCCGACCGGGTTGCCTTGTATTTGCTTCATTCCGGTCAACCCGACCGGCCGGTGAGCTACCGTGAGATGCTCCGCGGCGCCGAGGGCTATCGCCTGACGTATCAAAAGGACGGGATTCAGCCCGGCGACGTGGTCATCCTGATCCTCCAGCACGGCGTTGATCTTCTTTATGCTTATTTTGGGGCAGTCCTGCACGGCGCCATTCCGTCGATCATGCCGTTCCTGACCGAGAAGCTGCTCCCGGAACGTTACCGGGCCGATCTGGCTTCGCTGGTTTCTGTAACCCTGCCGACCGCCATCGTAACCTATTCGGATTTCGAAGCCGAGGTGCGCGCCGCCCTCAAGCCGGGCGAGGATTCGGTCCGGGCGGTGATCGTTTCTGATCGGGTTGAACCGCCCTGTGAACCGGACTTTTCCGCCTGTGGAGGCCTGAAACGCAAGCCGGAAGACATCGTCCTGCTCCAGCATTCCTCCGGGACGACCGGGCTGCAAAAAGGGGTTGCCCTTTCACATCAGGCGGTCCATCACCAGTTGGAAAACTATGCCCGGGCTATCCGCCTAGGCCCGCAGGACGTCTTCGTTTCCTGGCTGCCGCTCTACCACGACATGGGCCTCATCGCCTGCTACCTGATGCCCATCCTGCTGGGGTACCCGCTGGTGATCATGTCGCCGTTCGATTGGGTGCGCGCCCCTTACCGGCTGCTCCAGGCCGTCTCGCGTTATAAGGGGACGCTTAGCTGGCTGCCGAATTTCGCCTACAATTTTTGCGCCCAGAAGATCCGCGACCGCGATCTGGAGGGTGTGGACCTGTCATCCTGGCGGGTGATCAGCAACTGCTCTGAGCCGATGCGCCTGGATTCACACCAGGCATTCTTCGAGCGCTTCCGGAACTTCGGCTTGCGCTACGAAGCCCTGGCTACCTGCTATGCCATGGCGGAGAACGTCTTCGCCGTGACCCAGGGAGGAGTCGAGGCTCCGGTGGTCATCGACGAGATCGACCGCGAAGTCCATCCAGGTCGAGCGCTTTGCCTGCCCGGCCATTCCTGGACAAGCGAGCCTCAAGATGCTCGGGGCGGGCAAACCGATCCAGAACACCCAGGTGAGAATCCTGGATGAAAAAGGTCGTCCCCTGCCTGACCGCCGGGTAGGTGAGATTGCCTTGAAAAGCGACTGCATGCTGAGCGGCTATTACCATCGTGCCGACGCCACCCAAAAGGCCTTCGTGAACGGCTGGTACCTGACCGGCGATTTGGGTTACATGGCCGATGGCGAAATATATGTCAGCGGGCGAAAAAAGGACCTGATCATCGTTGGCGGCAAGAACATCTATCCCCAGGACCTGGAGATGGTGGCTTACCAGGTCCCCGGCGTTCACTCCGGACGGGCCTCGGTCTTCGGCATCTTCAACGACCAGACCGGGACCGAGGATGTGATCCTGGTGGCCGAAGTCGAGACGGATGACCCGGCCCGGCTGCGCGCCATCGCCGAGGAGGTTCGTCAGGCGGTGACGCGCGGGTCAGCGGTATCCTTGCGCTATGTACATCTGGTGCAGCCACCCTGGCTGGTTAAAACCTCCAGCGGGAAAACTGCCCGCTCCGCCAATCGTGACAAATTCCTGAAGGAAATGCAGGCGTCTGGGAAGAGCTTCTAGCTTATTGGGTTTTGAGAAAATAATGTCCGCTTGATCCCTGTCGTTGCGAGGGCGAAGCCCGAAGCAATCTCATATATTCTTGCGAGCCTATATTGAACCAAGGGGCTTGAGATTGCTTTGTCGGGCTAACGCTCTCCTCGCAACGACACTTGAAAAAGATATCTATATTTGAAACATCAATGGGCTGCAAAGGACTGATAAAAAATCGCCCTCGCAAATGCGAGGGCGATGCTGTGCTCGGGATTAGTTGGTTGTGATGCGATTCTTGAGCGTGCGGTCGAAAATCTCTTCCTGTTCTTTCTCGGTTTCGGATTTTATTTTCCGGAATTTCGTGCCCTTGCCCTGCTTGCCTTCAGCCTTTTCCATGGCTTCCCGCCAGGCAATTTCCATGGTTGTCAGCTCTGGCCCGTGCGCTTCGGCTTCAGCCGTCTCGGCTTCTTTCTTGGCCTTTTTGTTGCGAGGCCGCTTGGGCTCGGCTTTGTTGACCTCGGCGACGATCTTTTCGGGCTCTGGCAGGGCGGCCTTGATGCTCAGGCGGATCTGCTTCTTGCGCCGGTCAATGTCAAGAATTTTGGCCTCGACTTCGTCGCCTTCCTTCAGCACTTCGGCCGGGGATTTGACGTAATCATGCGAGATTTCGCTGACGTGCACCAGGCCCGGTCGCTCGGCACCGATGTCGACGAAGGCGCCGTAGGACTCCAGGCGGGTCACCTTTCCCTTGACGAGCAGATCGGGTTTAAGCTCCCGCCATTCGAGCGTCAGGGGTTCGACCATGGTCAGCTCGACGCGATCGTCTCTCACGCGTCTCACCCAGACGTCCACGGTCTGGCCGACCTGAACGATGTCCTCGACCCGGTTGACTGCCTCTTTCTTGAGTTGCGAGATGTGGACAACCCCCGGCACTTTCTGTCCGATATCCAGGATAGCCCCCGCAATAGTCGTCTTGATCACTTTTCCGGTAAGGTGCGCTTTGGGTGCCAGCTCGCTTTCCGGTGCGGTATTTGTCTTTTCCATATTCGGTTACTCCAATGATTCTGGTATTCAGCCGAAGGCGGATTATACCTGTATCGAGAGAAACAGTCAAACGAAAAATGCACTGAATTGCATAAAAAATGGGTCCAGCGTTTGCTGAACCCATTTGGTAGTCTTTTTCTGCTGTTGATTACATTCCCGCCATGTAGGCCAGGCCGACCGTTCCTGGTCCGGCGTGGGTGCCGATGACCGGGCTGACGCAGGTGAAGATGGTCTCGACCGGATTCATTTTTGCAGCGGCGCGCTCCAGTAGGGCGCGCGCCTCCGCTTCTGCATTGGCGTGGAGCGTTGCCAGCCGTATGGGAGTCTTTCCGGCGGTGTTTTCGTTAACTAAATCCATTAAGCGGTCAAGAGCCTTGCTCTTGGTGCGCACTTTATCGATCGCCTCGACCCGGCCATCTTGCAAGGCGAGCACCGGCTTGATGTTCAACGCCGTCGCCAGCAAGGCCTGCGCGCCGCCGATCCGCCCGCCGCGGTGCAGGAACTCGAGCGTGTCGACGACGAAGTACACTCCGGTATGGTCGCGAGCTTTTTCGGTGATTTTTTGACACTCGGCCAGGCCCTCGCCAGCTTCTGCGGCTCTGGCAGCTGCCAGAACCTGCCAGCCCATCGCCATGGCCGTGGAATTCGAATCCACGATAGCGACTTTTTCCGCTCCTGCCGTCATCATCTGCCGTCCCTGCATCGCTGATTGAACTGTTCCGGAAAGCTTTGACGAAATAAAAACGCCCAGGACGTCATACCCCTTCTCAACCAGTCGCTCGAATGTGGATTGCATGGCGGGGATCGTAGCCTGTGAGGTAGTCGGCATCACCTTCGTATGCGCCAGGCGGTCATAGAACTCGGACGGCTGGATGTCCACTCCATCCTCAAAGGCCTCGTGCCCCCAGAGCAGGATCAACGGGACAACGGAAATATTGTACTTCTTGACCAGTTCGTCGGGGATGTAAGCAGTACTATCGGTGACGATCGCTACTTTCGGCATGTCTCCTCCTGGTGAATAAATGATTTAAGTGTTAAAACCCCGGGTTTACCTTGGGTCGCGGCGAAATGGATACAATTTATCCTCGTAGAGGTAGAACCGTCGAGGCGTGCTTCGATTAAACGCCGGCCATGTAGGTCAGCGCGATCGTTCCCGGCCCGGCGTGCGTCCCGATGGCCGGGCTTAAGGGACAGCAAAAGGTTTCGATGGGGTTGAGTTTCTCCCGGGCGGAATTGAGCAGCGCGAGCGCCTCCTGACGTGCGTTGGCATGGGCGGATGCCAGGTGGACCGGGGTCCGGCCGGCAATGCGCTCGACGGTCAGCTCGACGATCCTTTCCATGGCTTTGCCCTTGGTGCGGATCCTCTCCACCGATTCGATCTGCCCGTCGCGGATTTCCAGGACCGGCTTAATGTTCAAAGCTGTCCCTAACAGAGCTTGCGCGCCGCCAATCCGTCCACCGCGGCGCAGGAATTCGAGCGTATCCACCACGAAAAGGACACCGCTGTGGTCGCGGGCGTTCTCGGCGATCTTCCGGCATTCATCCAGCCTTTCACCGGCGTAGGCTGCACGCGCCGCGGTCAGCACTGACCAACCCATGGCCATGATGGTTAGAAGGGAATCCACAACCGCGATCTTATTGGCGGCTTTCGCTAAATTTTCGCGCGCCTGCAGGGCAGATTGGACTGTTCCGGAGAATTTCGAGGACAGGAAGATGCCAAGTACATCGTAGTCTTGTGCCAGCAGACGTTCAAATGTGGCTTGCATATCCGCAACAGATATTAATGAAGTCGTGGGAAGGCTTTTACTGCCAGCCAGCCGTTTGTAAAAGTCATCCGGCAGGATATCGACCCCGTCCCGAAGGGTCTCTCCTTCCCAAATGATAGCCAGGGGGATGACAGTGATCGAGTATTGCGCGACGATTTCCTGTGGCAGGTCAGCCGTACTGTCGGTAACCAGGGCAACTTTCGACATATTTCCTCCGTATCGGGCAAGATATATGGATTTTACCCAGGATGATAAGTGGCTGCAATGGGAGGATGGCCTGTTTTTCCTTGACCTGGGAGCGGATATCGGCTAAAATCTGTCCGCCTTCGGGCAATTGCTTTTTAATGAAGAGAGAACGTGTTCGAGACGCTGACCGGAAGATTGAACCAGGTATTTGACCAGCTACGCCGGCGCGGCAAGCTGTCCGCGGCAGACGTGGACGCCGCCTTGCGCGAGGTGCGTCTGGCCTTGCTGGAAGCCGACGTCCATTACAGCGTGGTCAAGGAATTCATTGTCCGGGTGCGTGAGCGGGCGGTCGGCGCGGAAGTCTCCAAAGCCCTCAACCCCGGCCAGCAGGTCGTCAAAATTGTCAACGAGGAGCTGATCGCCACTCTCGGCGAACCGGCGCCGCTCCAACTGTCCGGACAGAAACCCTGGATGATCCTGCTGGTCGGATTGCAAGGCTCGGGCAAGACGACCGCCGCCGGAAAATTGGCGAGTTTGCTGCGCTCGCGCGGGGAACGCGTTCTTCTTGTCGCCGGCGATCCATACCGCCCGGCGGCGGCCCAGCAGCTGCAGACCCTGGGCAATCAGCT
The DNA here is from genome assembly GCA_963739255.1 of uncultured Chloroflexia bacterium. Taxonomy (GTDB): domain Bacteria; phylum Chloroflexota; class Anaerolineae; order Anaerolineales; family Villigracilaceae; genus UBA877. Next base: position 508,992 of record CAVTZT010000006.1, on the reverse strand, counting down.
CGACGTGCCGGTCTTTTTCGAGGTCGGGCTTCAGCCTCCGGAACTGGCAAGGCGGGCATACGAAAAGGCGAAAAATGGAGGCTCGACCGTCGTCATCGTGGATACCGCCGGCCGGTCCCAGCTGGATGAGAGCCTGATGAGCGAGCTGCAAGCCATCGTCCAGAAGGTGCCGCCGACCGAGACCCTGCTGGTCGTGGATGCCATGATCGGTCAGGAAGCGCTGCACGTCGCCGAAGGTTTTCGCGGCAGTGTCCCGTTGACTGGTCTGATCATGACCAAAATGGACGGCGACTCGCGCGGCGGCGCGGCCATCTCCATTCGTTCGGTCACCGGTGTGCCGATCAAGTTTCTGGGCACCGGGGAAAAGCTGGACGCATTGGAGGTGTATAATCCGGAGCGCCTCGCCTCCCGCATCCTGGGCATGGGTGATGTGCTCGGGCTGATCGAGAAGGCTGAAGCCAGTTTCGACGAACAGCAGAGCCGCAAGCAAGCCGAGCGCCTGGCCAAGGGCGAGTTCGACCTGGAAGACTTGATGGACCTGCTTCGTTCGTCCAAGAAGATGGGCCCGATGAGTCAGATGGTCGACATGCTGCCCGGAGAGATGGGCAAGGCCGCCCGCAACGTCTCCCCGGAGCAGATGGACCGCCAACTCAAACGCACCGAGGCGATCATCAACTCGATGACGCCCGGAGAGCGCAGGGACCCGGACGTCCTGAACGCCAGCCGCCGCAGGCGCATCGCTCGCGGTGCCGGCACCGAGGTCCAGGAAGTCAATCGCCTGATGAAGCAGTTTCGCGAGATGCAGCGCCTGGTCAAAACCCTCCAAAAAACCGGCGGGCGCGGCTTATCGCGAATGTTTGGATAAGGTAAAATAGGGTACGGTTGCTGATCTGCGTACCCAGCCCACCTGTTCGAGGTCAATCGGCCGCGTGGAGCGCACTCCTTTCTGCCCCTCTCTCCGCGGGCGGCCGAAACCAAGGACTTGACACTAAGATCATTGAAGGAGATAGATTCCGATGGTTCGTATTCGTCTTCGCCGAACTGGATTGAGAAGCCAGCCGAGTTATCGCGTTGTCGTGGCGGACAAGGAAAGCCCGCGTGACGGCCGCTTCCTCGAAATCGTGGGTTTCTACAACCCGCGCACAGAGCCATCCACGCTGGATCTGAAGGAAGAGAGAATCTACGAGTGGATGAACAAGGGCGCCCAGCCGAGCGATTCGGTGGCACAGCTCTTCAAAACCGTCGGCCTGACCGAGCGCTATGAGCGCCTTAAGGCCGGTGAGAAAGTTGACACCCTGCTGGCTGAGGCGGAAAAGGCCAAGTCAGCCCGGGTGGTCAACCCAAAAACTCGCAGGTAGTTTTTGCTTTGATGCTGCTGCTATGAAAACATTGACCGAGTATATTGCCAAAAATTTGGTAGAGCACCCGGACGAAGTCGCGGTGCAGGAAATACGCCGGGGAAACCGTGTGACCTTGGAGCTCAGCGTCTCCAAAGACGATATGGGCCGGGTCATCGGCAGAGGCGGCCGGGTGGCCAATGCCATCCGCACGCTACTGCGCGTCGCTGCGGAACGTGAAGGCAGCCAGGTCACCCTCGACGTCGTGGAGCCTTGACCAGATCGCATGACCGGAAATGTCAAGCAACCGGCAGGCTCGCCAGTTGCTGGCGAGCCTGCCTTCTTGGCCGTAGGCATGATCCGCCGCCCGCACGGCTTGACCGGGGAAGCCCTGGTGGAGATCTACACCGATTTCCCTGAGCGTCTGCGACCCAGAAAGGTGGTTTACGCCGGCGAGGAGCACGTCCCGTTGACCATCCGCCTGCGCCGGCATCACAACGCCGGTCTGCTTTTAGCATTCGAGGGGATCGCCACCCCGGAAGAGGTGGGATATTATCGCAATCAGGTCCTGTACGTCACGCGTGCCGATCGGCCGGTCTTGCCGGAAGGCGAATATTATTACGATGAGCTGCTGGGTTTCAGCGTGGAGGATGAGAGCGACAAATCCCTGGGTCTGCTGACGGAAATACTCCAAACCGGTGCGAACGATGTTTACGTCGTGACCGATCCGGAAGGGCGCGAGCTGTTGCTACCGGCCATCGCGGAAGTCATTCTGGGTGTTGATATGACCCACAAGAAGATCAAGGTCCATCTTCTGCCCGGTTTGCTGGTCGAAGAAGAGTGATGCCTTTTTCGTTCTCCCGGCAAAAAAGTCTTTTCTTGGTGCCGGAAAAAAAGAGTTGTGTGCATGAGCAACAAACGTTATTGGGTGGGTTTCAATCTCGTCAAAGGGATTGGAGCGGTCCGTCTCCAGGCTTTACGTCAGCATTTTGGCGATCTGGCGATTGCCTGGCAAGCGCCCAGCGACGCGCTCCGGGCAGCAGGACTTGGCCCAAAGCTCATCGAGCGCCTGGGACGGGTGCGGGAGGATGTCGACCTGGACCACTACCTGGCGGGGATCAGCGCCCAGGGCATCACTGTCCTGACCTGGGATGACGAGGATTATCCCAAACGTTTGAGAGAGATCGACCAGCCGCCTCCGGTCTTGTATGTGCGCGGATCTTTGGCAAGCGAAGATTCATGGGCGGTAGCCGTGGTAGGGACTCGGCGTGTGACCGCGTACGGCCGCCAGGTGACAGAGGAACTGTCCGCCCATTTGGCGCGCAACGGCGTGACCGTCGTCTCCGGCCTGGCACGCGGCGTGGACGCCATCGCCCACCAGGCGGCGCTTAAAGCTGGCGGGAGGACGGTGGCCGTGCTTGGCAGCGGCGTCGACCGGGTCTACCCGCCCGAGCATCGCACCCTGGCCGAGCAGATCATCGCCAGCGGGGCGCTGGTCAGCGATTTCGCCCCAGGTACACCGCCGGATGCATCCAATTTCCCGCCTCGCAACCGGATCATCTCCGGACTTTCCATGGCGGTCGTGGTGGTCGAGGCGGGCGAGACCAGCGGTGCGCTGATCACGGCGCAGTTTGCCGTCGACCAGGGCCGTGAAGTTTTTGCAGTGCCGGGCAACATCCTGGCACCGCAGAGCAAGGGCACCAACAGGCTGATCCAGCAAGGTGCCCAGCCGCTGTTATCGGCCGGGGATGTGCTGGAGGCGCTCGACTTGACCCGCGTCAGCGAACAGCGGGTCATGCGCAAAGCCATACCCGCAGACGAGGTGGAGGCCAGATTGTTGGATATACTGGGCGACGAAACCCTTCACATGGATGAAATCCGCAGCCGCAGTGGACTGCCCATTGAACGGGTGTCGGCCACCCTGGTCATGATGGAACTAAAAGGCATGGTCCGCCAGGTCGGCGGAATGAATTATATTGCGGTACGGGAAGAACAGGCAGATTATTCTCTGCCGTGACGATTATGGACCATACTTACGCAGTGATCATGGCCGGAGGCAGCGGCACCCGCCTGTGGCCGGTGTCACGCAAAAAGCACCCCAAGCATATCCTGCCCCTGCTCGGCGAGCGGACTCTTTTCCAAAGCACCTTGGATCGATTGGAGGGATTGGTGTCGTCGAACCGTATTCTGGTGGTGACCGCGGCTGACCAGGCGGCCGAGCTCCAGAAACAAGCCCCCAGAGTCCCTGCCGAAAATTTTCTTGTCGAGCCGGAACCGCGCGGCACCGCTGCAGTCATCGGTTTGGCTGCTGTCGTGCTGCAAAAACGTGATCCTGAAGCGGTCATGCTCGTCCTCCCCTCGGATCATTTCATCCGCAATACAGACCTGTTCCAGCTGGTCATACGTGTGGCCGTGCGCGTCGCCAGACAGGATTACCTGGTGACCCTCGGCATCCGGCCGACCTTCCCGGCGACTGGCTTTGGTTACATCCAGCGCAGCGAGCCTCTGCCGGAGAATTTCGATTACCCAGTCTATCGCGTATTGCGTTTTATCGAAAAACCGGACGAGGTGCACGCCCGACAAATGCTTGCCCGCGGCGATTACACCTGGAATTCTGGCATGTTCGTCTGGCGCGTCAGCCGAATTATGGAGGAGTTAGCCCGCCAGATGCCGCCGCTCAGGACTGTCCTGGACTCGATCGCTGACGCCTGGGGGACATCCAATCAGGAGGCGGTACTCATCTCTGCCTGGGCGGGGCTGAACGTCGAGACCATCGACTACGGCGTCATGGAGCATGCCGAAAAGGTTGCCGTCCTGCCGGCCGGCGGCCTGGATTGGAGCGATGTCGGTTCCTGGGATTCCCTCTTTGATGTGCTCATTCCGGATCAGAACGGGAACATCGTCGTCAACAGCCATGCCATGCCATTGGACACGCACAATACCATCATTTATGGGAGCGATAAAAAGCTGATCGTGACCATCGGCCTGGACGATTTGATCATCGTGGACACGGATGACGCCATGCTGGTGTGCCGCAAGGACCAGGCCCAGCAGGTACGTCAGGTGATCGCGAACCTGAAAAACTCAGATCGCAAGCATTATCTTTAGGAGGTATCTCGTGGAAGCCTATTGTATGAAGTGCAAGACCAAACGTGAAATCATGGACCCTCAGGCGGCATTCAACGCCGTTGGGGCGCCGATCACGCGCGGAAAATGCGGCGTATGTGGAACGACCCTATACCGGATCGGGAAGACCCCAGCCCACGAAGGCATGGTTAAACCTGAGAGGTACGCCTCACGTTCGGGGAAGCTGGTGATCGTCGAATCCCCGGCCAAGGCCAGGACCGTCGGTCGTTTCCTGGGGAAGGGCTACACCGTGCGGGCTTCGGTCGGCCATGTGCGTGACCTGCTGCGCTCGCAGCTCTCGGTCGATGTGGAGGATAATTTCAAGCCGAAATACCGGGTACCGAATGAGAAGAAGGCGGTGGTCAAAGAGCTGAAACAACTGGCCAAGGAAGCCGCGGAAATCTACCTGGCTACCGATCCGGACCGCGAGGGTGAGGCGATCTCCTGGCACCTGATGGAAGCCGCCGCCATCGACCCGAAGCTTGCCAGGCGGGTGGTGTTCCACGAGATTACCGAGGGCGCGATCAACGAGGCCTTTTCCAACCCGCGCGCCATCAACATGGACCTGGTTAACGCCCAGCAGGCTCGCCGCATCCTCGACCGGCTGGTCGGTTACAGCATCAGCCCGATCCTGTGGGAGAAAGTCCGCTCACGGCTGTCGGCGGGGCGGGTGCAGTCCGTCGCCCTGCGCCTGATCGTGGAACGCGAGCGCGAGATCGATGCCTTCAACCCGGTGGAATACTGGTCGATCGGCGCCGAGCTGCGTCCGGAAGGGGAAAAACAGACCTTCCTGACCAAGCTGGCGAAGATCGACGACAAGGACCCCGAGCTGGGCAGCGAAGAGATCGTCAAGCCGATCCTGATCGAGATGGAAAAAGCCGATTATGTTGTCACGCGCGTCAAGCGCGGTGAGCGGCGGCGCAAGCCCTCGGCACCCTTCATCACCTCCACGCTGCAGCAGGAAGCCTCCCGCAAGCTGGGCTTCACCGCCAAGCGCACCATGGGCCTGGCCCAGGGGCTTTATGAAGGCCAGGACGTGGGCGAAGGCGGGACCACCGGCTTGATCACCTACATGCGCACCGACTCGATCAACATCGCCGAGGTGGCGCTTAATGAAGCGCGGGCTTACATCACCCAGCGCTACGGCAACGACTTCCTGCCGGCAGCCCCGCCCGAGTACAAGACGCGTGCCGTCGGCGCCCAGGAAGCGCACGAGGCCATCCGCCCGACCTCGGTCCTGCGCGACCCCGAGAAGGTCAAGCCCTTCCTCGAGCCGGCCATGTTCAAGCTCTACCAGCTCATCTGGCAGCGCTTCGTGGCCTCGCAGATGGAAGCCGCAGTCTACGACACGCTCTCGGTCGATGTGACCGGCAAGGGATCCGACCACGTCTATACCCTGCGGGCTTCCGGCTCCTCGGTCAAGTTTCCCGGATTCCTGGTCGTCTATGAGGAAGCCAAGGACGAGGACAAAAAAACGGACGAGGAAGACGAGATGAACGTGCGCATCCCGGCTTCGATCGCCGAGGGCCAGAAACAGAACCTGGTGCGGCTGATTCCGGAGCAGCACTTCACCCAGCCCCCGCCGCGCTATTCGGAGGCCTCGCTTGTGCAAGCCCTGGAGGAGAACGGCATCGGACGCCCGTCCACCTACGCGCCGATCCTGTCCACCATCCAGGCGCGCGGATATGTAGAGCGGGTGGACAAGCGCTTGATCCCGACCAATACCGGGATCCTGGTGAACGACCTGATGCTGGAGTATTTCCCGGAGATCGTTGACCTGCAGTTTACCGCCCACATGGAGGCCGACCTGGATAAAATCGCCGAAGGGAAGGCCAAGTGGGAGAAGGTAATGCGCGAGTTCTACACCCCCTTCGAGGTGAAGGTCAAGCATGCCCAATCGGAAATGCCGGTAACGAAGACCGGCCCTGAGCCGATCGGACGTGCCTGCCCGGATTGCGGCAAGGACCTGGTCATCCGCTACGGCCGCTACGGAAAGTTCATCTCCTGCAGCGGATTTCCGGAATGCCGGCATACCGAGCCCTGGCTGCAGAAGATCGGCGTGGAGTGCCCCAAGGACCACGGGGACATCGTGGAACGCAAGACGCGCAAGGGGCGCATTTTCTACGGCTGCGCAAACTACCCGAATTGCGATTTCACCTCCTGGAAGCGCCCGTTAGCCCAGCCCTGCCCGAAATGCCAGGGCATGCTGGTCATCGCCAACAAGCGCGAAGCACAGTGCTTGAATTGTGAGGAGACATTCCTTTTAGAGAATGTCATCCCTGAAACAACCCTTTAGGAGGCCGATATGTTTTCAATGAATAGTTTTGCATTTTTCTCCCTGGCCAGTATCGCCATCTACCTCGATCCCGGTTCGGGCAGCTTTCTGATCCAGCTGCTGATTGCCGGCGTGGCCGCCCTGGGAATCGGATTCGCCAGCCAGTGGAGCAAAATCAAACGCTTATTCGGGAAGAAGAAAGCGAAACCTGACGAGACCAAAGACGAAGATGAAGACCAAGAATCAAACGCATAGTGCCTCATTTCGAGACCCGAGCGGATTCCTCTTCCGTCGGGGCAGCATCCTGTATCGGCAAATAAACCGGATCTATGCCGATAATTACACCCGGCTGATGGATTCCGGCCTCTACGCCAAGCTGGTCAAAGCTGGTCTTCTCATTCCACACACGGAAGTGGATCAGGCACCTGCCCTGCCGGAGCAGGTGTACAAGATCATCCAACCGGAGCAAGTCCCTTTCATCTCATATCCGTACGAATGGTCCTTCGGCCAGCTGAAGGATGCGGCTCTTGCGACCCTGTCCATTCAAAAGCGCGCCTTGCGGATGGGTATGAATCTCAAGGATGCCAGCGCTTATAACATGCAGTTTTATCGGGGAAAGCCCACCCTCATCGACACCTTATCTTTCGAAATCTACCGCGAAGGCGAACCCTGGGTGGCCTATCGCCAATTCTGCCAGCATTTTCTGGCTCCGCTCGCCCTGATGGCTTACCGCGACGTTCGCTTGAGCCAGCTCTTGCGAGTTTATATCGATGGCGTGCCCCTTGATCTGGCAAGCAGCCTGCTGCCCGGACGCACTCGCTGGAACCTTGGGCTTGCCACCCACATCCACCTGCACGCCGGGGCTCAAAAGCGTTATGCGGATCGCTCGCTGGAAACAGCCCGTGGGGGCCGGAAGATGAGCCAGCAAGCCCTCTTGGGTCTCATCGAAAGCCTGCAAAGCACCGTGCGGGCATTGGAGTGGAAACCCGCCGGGACAGAATGGGCGGAATACTACGATGCCACGAACTATACGGACGCGGCATTTACACACAAACTAAATCTCGTCGGGGAATGGTTGGGGACCATAAAACCGAAAATGGTTTGGGACCTCGGGGCAAACACCGGGATATTCAGTCGCAAGGCTGCAGAGCTGGGGGCTTACGCGATCGCAAGCGACATCGATCCGGCGGCGGTGGAACAGGACTACCGCCAGGTAAAAAGCGGTAAGGAAGAAAATATCCTGCCTCTGCTGCTTGATCTGACCAACCCCAGCCCGGCCATCGGCTGGCAAAATCAGGAGCGTGAGTCCTTTCTCCAACGCGGTCCGGCAGATGTCGTCCTGGCATTGGCTCTCATCCACCACCTCGCCATCTCAAACAACCTGCCCCTGCCGCGGGTGGCAGAGTCTTTCTCCAACATGGGTGAATGGCTGATCGTCGAGTTTATCCCCAAGACCGACTCGCAGGTTCAGCGCCTGTTGAGCAGCCGGGAGGATATTTTTCCGGGGTACGCGCGCGAGGCATTTGAGCAGGTTTTCCAGGAGTGGTATCAAATCCAGACCTGCAGCGACATTCGCGATTCCGAACGTAGAGTATACTTAATGCGTAGAAAATAATAGGAAGAAAATAGGTGTTGGCTTGCCCAAGATGTTTTTGTATAATGAGTAAGCCTTGTACGGGTTGGCGAACAGGAGAGTGTCATGAAGAACCTTGATTTCTTGAAGAGGCCGTTTGTCGCTGCTCTGCTGGGGTTTGTTGCCGGCCTCTTCATCGGCCTGGTTGTATTGGGATGGGGTCTTTGGCCGGTACAATGGACGGATGCAGCCCCTTCTGATTTGCGCTCCGACCTGCAGCAGGATTACCTGCGCATGGCAATCGATTCGTACAAGGCCAACCCGAACGATACGCTCGCCCTTCAGCATTATCAGGATTTGGGGGCAGCCGGCCCGGCTGCCTTGAAGGCAATCCAGGAAAATCCCGGCAAGCAGGATGTGAATGCCATCCTGAGTTTCACCAGTCTCGTCCAGGGGGCGCAGGCTGCAACCACCACCACACCCGGAGGAAGCACTCCTTCCCGACCGACTTCTGTGACCAGTACAGTCTTGATTGTCCTGGCAATTCTCCTGGTCGGGGCGGTTTTCTACGCGCTGATTAAATACTTACTGCCAATTTTTCGTCGGGGGACACCCAGCACGCCGACTCCGGCCATGCGGGCGCGTGAGATCACCAGCAACACCGAGCTGACCGATTACTCCGCAATGGGTGAGGAACCGCCGATCTCCCAATTTGTCACCACCTATGTCCTTGGCGACGACCTGTTCGACGATTCCTTCAGCATCGACTCGCCGTCGGGTGAATTCCTGGGAGAATGCGGCATCGGTATTTCGGAGACCATCGGCGTCGGGGATCCAAAGAAAGTGACCGCCTTTGAAGTCTGGCTTTTCGACAAGAACGACATCCAGACCGTCACCAAGGTGCTGATGAGCGCGCGGGCGTTCAACGACCCGGCTACCTACCAGCGTCTGGAGGCGAAAGGCGAACCGTTCCTGATGGAGCGCGGAAAGCAGGTGGTCCTGGAAACGGCGGCTTTACAGCTGGTCGCGACTGTCTCGGATATGGAATATGGCCAGGGCGCCATGCCCGATGAAAGCTATTTCGAGCGCCTGACGCTGGAAATTGCCGTCTGGCCCAAGCCGGCGGCTCCAAAGTAAACAGATCGGGCGGTCCAAAGGCCGCCCGGTTTTTTTTATTCGATCTTGATGATCTTGAGCGTGATCTTTCCGCCCGGCGTTTCAGCCTCGACCGTATCGCCGACGCGATGATCCATCAAGGCCTGCCCGATGGGGGATTCGTGCGAGATTTTCCCGGCACGCGGGTCGGCTTCCTTTGCTCCCACCAGGTAAAATGTCTCGGCATCCGCGCCTGGCTCCTGGATGGTCACCCTAGCGCCCACCGCGACCACTTCCTTGGGCCCCCCTGATTCCTCGACGACGATGGCATTGCGCAGGATGAACTCCAGCTCCTGGATGCGGCCTTCGAGGAAGCCCTGATCTTCCTTGGCTTTGTGATAATCGGCGTTTTCGGACAGGTCGCCCATCTGGATGGCGTCGCGCAAGCGCTTGGCAAGCGCCAGGCGTTGAGGACCTTTTAAATCGGCCAGCTCTTTTCGCAATCGTTCTGCGCCTTCAGCAGTCAGGTAGGTTGGTTGGTTCATGGATTCCCACGGCTCAGGGTTTCAAGAATGGATCGTAGAGACGTTCATGTTCTTCGATGGCATAACGGTCGGTCATCCCGGCAATATAATCGCAGATGGTCCGCTCCAATCCGCACTTGTCCACCGACGGCTGGACGTGGTCAGGCAGGATCGCCGGCTCGGCGCGGTAAGCCTGGAACAGGTCGGTGACAATGCGCTCGGCTTTGACCTGCATGCGCACGACGCGAAAGTGTCGGTATAGTTTATTGTAGAGGAAATCCTTCAGCTCACGGTTGCGGCGCTGCATCTCCTCGCTGTAACCGATCAGGTTGAAGGAAAGCCTTTGGATGTCCTCTGCCGACTTCGCCGCGCTCTCTTTCATGCGGGCATCCGTCGCTTGCAATATATCCGTAACCATCAAGCCGACCAGCTGGCGGATGAAGCGGTGGCGTTCGATGTCGCTCAGTTCCGGGCCGCGCCAGTTATATGTTTTGACCAGGATCTCCCACAGGGCGATCCCGGCCAGCATCTTCGGCGTGATCATACCGGAGCGCAGCCCGTCGTCCAGGTCATGCGTGGTGTAGGCCAGTTCGTCGGCGACATTGCAGATCTGTGTCTCCAGGTTGCCGCGCAGGTCGGGGTTGTAGTCGCGGGCATCCGCGAGATCATATTCCGACTCGTGTTTGACGATACCTTCGCGCACCTCCCAGGTCAGGTTCAGTCCGGGGAATCCCGGATAGCGCTGTTCGAGTTCGGTGACGATGCGCAAGGACTGTTTGTTGTGGTCGAAGCCGCCGTAGTCCTTCATCAGGCGAGCCAAAGTGTATTCCCCGGCATGGCCGAAGGGGGAGTGGCCCAGGTCGTGTGCCAGGCAAATGACCTCCACCAGGTCCTCGTTGGCGCCCAACGCCCGGGCGATGGTCCGGCCGATCTGGGCGACTTCCAAGGTGTGGGTCAGGCGCGTGCGGAAATAGTCGCCTTCGAAATTGATGAAAACCTGGGTCTTGTATTCCAGTCGGCGGAAGGCGGTGGTATACAGCACCCGGTCGCGGTCGCGCTGGAAGGTCATGCGGTAATCCGGCTCGCTGTCCGGGTAGGCGCGTCCCTTGGAGTCCTTGCTGCGCACGGCGTAGGGCGCAAGGCTGTGGTCTTCGATTTTTTCTAGGTTACTACGTTTATAAAACATAGGCAGCCCCTTGAAAATGGAACGGGAGATGAGTTTAATACAGGAAAGACGGGTTGTCAACGATGCAGGCGGGTGCCTGGAATCTCCCCCTGCAGGGCGCGACGAATGTTTCCGGGATGGAGGCCGGAGAAAATCAGGACTTCGAGGTCGGGAATTTCTTCCACGAGTGCTAGCATTTGGGCGATCTTGGAGCGCATCCCGCCGGTCACATCCATCCCGGCGGCGCTTTCCAGGCCCGGTGCCTGGCGGGCAAAGATCCCCGGCGTCAGCTCCTCGATAAGCTGTGTGCAACGCGGATAATCTGACCACACGCCCTCTTCCAGACCAGCTAGCAGGATGCGCTGCGGGTGGAGCTGGCGCGCCAGGTGGGCGAACAGGTCCTCGGTCGAGAGGATCGTCCCACCGCGCTGCTCGTCGAAGATTACGTCGCCATAGACGACCGGTACCAGACCGTTCGCCAGGGCGGCGCGCAGCGGGCCGAGGTCCCAGGCCGCAACCCGGCCTTTGCTGGCGGTGACGGCTGAGACCGGGGCGAGCGCAATCGCTGGACTCCCGGCTTGGTGCAAGGCATCCATAACCAGACGGTTGAGGGCAGCCGCCTGGTACCAGACCTCGGCGAAGCCGCGCCAGCCTTCGGGTCCGGATACGCCCTGGCGCGTCTGGTATCGGCTGGCTGCAGCATGACCGAAAGAACCCGAGCCGTGCCCTATGACGATTTGAAGGTCATGAGTTGCCCGGCGTGTTTCCTCGATCTGCGACACAAGATCGGCCAGGACTTCTGGTCGGGGAGTGTAGGCTTTGGTCTTGTCGGTGATCAGCGATCCGCCCAGCTTCAGGAATACGAGTTGGCCCATGGAAGGAAATGTAGCATGTTCCCCGTGAGCAGTCAAGAAGGGCTTTCTCATCATCTTCGGTATTTACTTCTGCCGACCGGCTGCAAGAGAGGCATTATAATACGAGCCGTATCTGAGGGAGCATGAAACTAGACATCCATCCTGCCGTCGTTACCGCAACCATCCTGGCAGCCCTGGGCGCCCTGGTCGCCATCTGGGAGGGGATTCGAACCATCCGGGCCGCCCGGCGCATCTCGTTCTTTCGGATCCGGCGCCAACGGATTACCGGGGGTTGGTGGCTGATATTCGTCGCCTTCCTATTGGGAGCAGGCGCATACTATCTTGGTCGTTTTGGAGAGCCGACGGTTTACCGGTATTTTCCACCCAGCCCGACTCTAACTCGCACGCCAACGATCACCTTGACGCCGACCATTTCGCTGACCCCGACCATCAGCCTGACCCCCACCATCACCTTGACGCCTGCGGTCAGCAATACGCCGACCGTCACAGGGACGCCGTATTTACCGGTCGATGTGATCACTTTGATCAACAGTGCCGTGCCGCCTAATCCGGCAGCGGTGTTCAGCCCGCTGGCTTTTTCTCGCACCATCGCCAATTTCCAGGCCGTACAGCCCGCTACCGTCTTCCTGAATCCCGTTGGCCGCATCTTTGCTACATTCTCGTATGATAAGATGATCGACGGCTCGCAATGGGCAGTGCTTTGGTACCGAAACGGCGAGTTGGTCCATTCGGAAACTTCTTTATGGGCTGGCGGCAGTGGCGGTTACGCCTACGTGGACTGGAATCCGCCGCCCGACGAGTGGCTTCCAGGAACTTACCAGGTGCAGATTTTCGTCGGCACCGAATGGAAAGTCGTCGGTCAATTCCTTGTCCAGGGCGAGGCGCCCACCCTGACTCCTTCCCGGACCGCGACAGTCACATCCACACCCAGCACTACTCTCACCCCCTCGTTAAGCCCGACTTCAACCCGGACGCCCTTCCCGACCTGGACGCCGAGCCCATCCGATACGCGCTGGCCGACCACCACAACCGGGAAATAGTTCATCGCCCGATAAAAAAAATTAAATCCCCTCGGCTGGTCCATCGCCGGAGGGGATTTTTTTGCTGGCAGGACAAGAAAATCAAACAGTTTTTTGACCGCCGGTGCTGAAAACACGTGCGATCAGCGCTGCCAATCGTGCATTGTTGAGCAGCAGGGCGATGTTCGCTCGCAGGGAGGCGCCATCCGTCAATTCGAGCAGGCGCTGGAGTAGGAAGGGGGTCACCTCCTGGCCGCGGATATTCTTTAGACGGACTTCCTTCCGCGCCTGACGGATAGCAGCGTCAATCTTTTCGTGCGGAATGGCATCCGAGACGGGCAAGGGCTGGCAGACCAGGATGGCGCTGTGCATGCCGATCTCCCAATGCGCCCTGGCAAAATCAACCACCTCTTCAGGGTTGTCCACGCGGGCGCTGACCGGGAGTCCGCTCTGGCGGGAATAGAAAGCCGGGAACTCGGAGGTCTGGTAACCCACCACCGGCACCCCGATGGTTTCCAGATATTCCAGTGTGGCAGGCAAGTCCAGGATGGCCTTTGCCCCGGCGCAGACCACGATCATGGGCGTTTCGGAGAGGGCGAGCAGATCCGGCGAGATGTCGAAGGTCTCCACCTCATGGACTCCGCCGATCCCGCCCGTGGCGAAAACTTTGATCCCCACCTGATGGGCGGCAAACAGTGTCCCGGCGACGGTCGTCCCTCCGGATTCTTTTCTCAGGATAGCGGTTGCAAAGTCCCTGCGGCTGATTTTGCGCACGTTCATTTCGCTGGCCAGGCGCTTCAGCTCGATGTCGGTTAGACCGATATGGATCCTCCCGTCCAACACGGCGATCGTGGCAGGTGACGCCCCGTGCGTTCGGACTTCGGCCTCCATTTCCACAGCCAGGGAAAGATTTTGGGGTTGGGGCAGGCCATGAGTGATCACGGTCAACTCGAGGGCAACGATCGGCATCCTCGAATTCAAGGCCCGATTGGCTTCTTTTGAAAGGACAACGTGTGGGGGAAGTTTTTCCATAAAGACCGATTGTCGGGTAATTTTAACGACGTTTTGAATTAAAAAGCCGACAGGGTTGTATGGTACGGTGGTTAAATGATTTACAAAGTGCGATGGTTCGTAGTTTATCTTTCATCCATCCGCAGATGAAGCATTGTCACCCATTGGCTTAGCGACAGCGAGAACCACACCGCGAATATCTACTTCGTCAAGACCGATCGGATCAATCGGCTCATGGCTCTCTGACTTTTAATCCTTCGCTCGAGTACCGTTTGATAACTCCGCAGCGCTCGTGTGGCGTCGGCGGGTGGCGCAAGCTGGCGAAGACTATGTTCCCAACTCGAGGATCGGTTTCAAACATGACCAGGACATAATCATCCGGCTCTATGGGAATGGGTGTGGAGTTATTCATGCTAGTTCCAGCCACTCGCAGCCAGCGGTATTCTCGGGCGGGATTCATGCGTATCTGATTTCCGATGCGAAGGTTAAATATCTTGTGCTTTTTATCATCAAAGTTGATTTCTTCCACTGACATCTGATTGATTTCATCGTCATTCAGGACGAATTTGCCGACCCGGCTGGCATGACCAATGTCGAAAACCCCGTAGACCATGCTGGCCGTCGGCCAGTTTGATTTTGAAAAAGCGTTTTTAATTTTTCCTTTTCCAGCTGTTTTTATTTTCTGGATTAATTTAGCGCATTCTTCTGCCTGTTTTTCATATCCCGTTTTCTTTAAGTATTTGTTCTTTGTTCCCTGTGGATTTTCTTCTTCATAGTTGATGGCGCAGGAATTGAAGATCTGGATTGCCTTAGACAATTCGGAGATTGCCAGACTTTCTTTATCTTGCTTCAAATTAATCAATGCCAGGAATCGATGAATGAGGCCTTCATTGAAACAATTCCCGCAAATCCGAAATTTTTCCAGTGCTCTTCGGCCTTCGGCGAATGCTTCGTCCATGCGGCCTTCAGAATACAAGATGCACGCTTTAAGAAGAGTACGGAAAGCCTGATATTCCTGGCTGTTACCAATCAGGTGATCGGTCGTATGAAATTTCCTGAAGAGTTGTTTTTCACTCGTTTGGTCTTTGCATTGCGAAGCAACTTCCTCCCGCAGAGCATCCACCTCGGAGTGTTTTAATTCGAGTGCCTTGATGATACCCATCATATCGTTGTGCATGTTTCCTCGTTCCTTTCAAAAACGTTCTTTTAATACCTTGCGGAGTTTGGTAAGTAAGTCCAATGAGGATTTGGCTATCAATGGCCGGACAAGTGGATCGTCCAGGCTGTTGTCTAATATGCCGGTCAACGAGAACAGCAATGGCTCGGTCAAATTATCGGGGGCAACGCGCTTCAATCGTTCGGTGATGGCATTCAGCATGTCCCGCTCTACTCTGGCCCGGGTCTCCTCGTGGATACGGATCCGGTCGCCCTCGGCTTTGCTTTCCCGGATGGCGGTTATTTTTCCCCGTTGGCTCTTCCAATAATCGATACGAAGCTGTTCGACTTCAGTTGGGAATTTTGCAGAAACGTGCAAACTGAGAATGTTGGCTCCGCAATCACGTTTTTTCAACTCGGCATTAATTTCATCCAGTTGCTGTTGTGCGATTTTAATAGGGTGGAGGTCTCCATCCCCGGGATCGTCCTCATCATTCTCGGGTTGGGCAATCTCATCAACGGAATATCTGCTGATAAAATGGCCAAAATAACCAATTACCTGGTCCCATACCCCATCTAGCCAATTGGATTCTTCCAGCTGCCGTTTTTCATTATTGCATCTGACCGATGAGTATTCAACGGCTTGCTTAACTGCAACTGGATCGAACGGATAAACCAGGTTGAGGGAGGCGTTGCGGGCTTCTTCGCTGGCGGATATCTGAGCTTCCATGCGGATCTCAAGTTCGACTTGGATGCCGTCTTTTGTCCATCGTTTTATCTTGTCTTTTTTCTCTTGGGGATGCAGGTCGACCACGGCTTTTACTCTCTCAAACCGATCCAGGAAAGGTCTCCCCGGCCCGACAATGCGCGAAAAGCGGTTACCGCGTTCCAGATATAACGCAACTCCATCATAAACAACCAGCGCAGCGGGGCCTCCCAACCAGCGCGCCCAATGATCCTCTGCCAGATCCTTGGGTTCCTTAATGGTCACAGAAGGGTATTTCCAGAATGTATTCACGGGCGGTGGAAGCGGTGGTGCTCCCAGCAGTTTTCGCTGGACGAGGAGAGAGATCTTCTTTTCCCCTGGATGATTATAAAACTTCATGACGAATACGATACTTGACCGGAACATGAACGCGATTCCAGCGATGGCAATAAAAAGTGGGAAGAGAAAGGTGAGAAAAACACGTGTTTTAAACCAGTAGATACTCCATTGTGTACTTATATTTTCTCGCCAGACGCTTCCGTGAAGCCGGGTATAAAGAATGGCAGCCATGATCGCCATGAAAACAAGCAATAGGATCGGAAGAATGACAGCGCCCATACGCCGCAAATCCTTCCAACCGTAGGAGTCGGCAGAGTATCGGTTTTGCCAGTCTTTACGATCTATCGTGTTAGGAGAAGAAGCCATGACTCGGATCCACTACTGGTTGGACAGGAGTAATTGTTTGACAATTTCCAGGCGTTCTTTGGCTTCCTGGCTGCCAAATTCGGGTTGCTTTCGTATTATTTCTTCAATCGCATGAATATAATAAAGAGCAATGACATGCCTGGGAAGATCGACATTAATCGCGCGCGCTTTTTCGATGCTCTCTGCGATGGCACCCAGGATCTCGGATTTTGCATAGGCGTGGGCTTTTTCGATTTCTTCCCTATAACTTGCTTCAGCATCCGCGTGTGCTGCGGTGATCCGTGAAGACCATAAGGTTTTCCAGGTTTCTAATTGTTGTTTTCGGATCTGGCTTTTGTCATCGAGTACGAAATTCACGATGCGTGAGGAAAACAAATTAATTCCTACTCGCCTGAGTTCTGGCTCGACAATTTTCTTGATTTGTTCGGCAATCTCATCCAATGCACTTGCACCAGCCTTGTTGTCGATTGGCCGCCATAATTCATCGATCGTCCTTGAGGCTACAATAAGACGCGTGGCGCTCTCTATCTGTTTAAGTGCCCACTCATCCCAAAAAATGGTAACATTCGGATCGTCTGAAGGTAGGTCGGTATTTACTCCGGTGGTGCTTAAGACCGATTTTATCCTGGCGGAGGAATAAGCAAAACTTCCAATCTTTTTATCCACCCGTAAACCGCCCTGTAATAAAGGATTTGCCTTGAAATCCTCTTCCAGGCGTTTTCGATCCTCGGCCCTCCAACCTTTTTTAGGCCATTCATCGTGATCGATGATGAATGACGTGAAAAGCATCACCCGGATCGGCACGCCATCCTTAGTCGTTGTATCTACCTCGCTGGTGCGAAGTTGTGTGCGTAAATCTACCACCGCGACGGGTCGTTCGAATTTCTTGGTGAATATTAACCCGGGTCCATCCACCCGGTTGAACTCAGTCCCAGCAGAAATCCCCACCACTTGATGAGAATGGGTCCAGACTGTTCCGGGCCCGGAAAAACCTTTCGCGTTATCACCCTGGATGGGTGTCGCAATCTCGCGGCTGGCGCTTTTTGGTATTACCCAGAATGGGTATTGTATTCCCAGGAGGTATTCAAGAAACGATCGAAACTTGTGCCAGGGTTCTTTTTTAACCTCCGGGTCTGAAGACGGCAAGACCACCTGGGCCAGGCGATAGGTCAGGTAAAGGAGAACGCAAAAGATCGGGAGAGAGATCAGCAGAATTCCCAGCCAGTGGTCATACCACCATCCAAACAGACCGATGGTCAGAACGACTAAACCGGTAATCACCCCCCGGTTGCCGCTATGTTTTTTTGTAAGTAAATACAGGATGATTGAAACGAGAAGATAGAGTAAAATCCAGCGAAACACGGATGGTGCAATCCTGCCATGGATCAATTTTGTGTTCGACAGATAAATCGGCAGGAGCAGAATTAAACTGGCAATAACGGTTACTTCTACCAGAAACAATACCCCCAAAAAAAGACCCTTCGCCGCGTTTTCCCCCTTTTTAGAGTAGCTTTGGACCTTGCCGACGGTGTACCTGACAGCCAAGGCCGCCAAAGCCAGAACGAAAAGGGCAGTTACCACGTAGCCTATTGCCAGGTTGACGTTGTCGATAAAGGTGATCACCGATCCCATTGGGCCTCTCGTGGTTCACTGTGCGGTTATTGCAGATAAGAAAATACGATTTTTGGCTTCCCAGATGATGAAATCAGTATATTCCCCACGACTCGAAATTGTCAAGTGAATTTATCTTAAGGCACAGATTACGGAAACCAATTTGCGAATCGATTTTCACACTCATACGATTGCTTCCAAAGATTCGTTGACTCGACCGGAAGGGTTGATTCATGCATGCCGCCGGAAGGGGCTGGACCGCATCGTCGTGACCGATCACAATACCCTCGCGGGGGCGCTCAAGGCCCGTAAGCTGGCCCCCGACCTGGTCATCGTTGGCGAGGAGATCAAAACGACGTGCGGTGAAATCCTGGCTGCTTTTGTCACCGATGAGGTTCCGGGGAAGCTTACTCCTCAAGAAGCCATCCGTCGGCTACGGGACCAGGGAGCTTTCATCAGCGTTTCGCATCCCTTCGATGTCCGTTCCGGCGCCTGGGCATTGGAAGACCTGCTCGAGATCGCGCCGCAGGTGGACGCGGTCGAGGTGTTCAATGCTCGCATCATGAAACCGGATGCCAACCTTCTGGCAGTGGAATTCGCCCGCCAGCATAGTCTTCCAGGGACGGCCGGCTCGGACGCTCACGCCGCTTTCGAGGTGGGGGCAGCTTATCTGGTGCTGCCGCAGTTCGATGGTCCGGAGGGACTGCGGACGGCCATCCGAGAGGGGGAAGTTCGGGGACGCCAGTCCCCATTTTGGGTGCATTTTGCTTCGTGGTATGCCCGTTGGCGGAAAATGAAAGCCAAATCCTCGCCAACCTAAACGGGGTATAATGAAGATCGGACGGGGCGGTGGCGGAATTGGCAGACGCAGGGGACTTAAAATCCTCCGGTACGTGAGTACCTTGTGGGTTCGACCCCCACCCGCCCTACCATGGTTCTTCCTTATATCTGACGGCTTCCAACAAAGGAGGCCGTCATGTTTTACGAAAAAGAGAATAACCAGAGGATTATCAAAGATTCGGCGTTTCATAACGTCCAAGATGATTACCTGTCTCTGATAATAGAGAATTTTCTCACTGATAGAAAAACGCAGGGATTAGCCGGGGGGACGGGAAAGTTCTACCGTGCCAACCTTGACACTTTTCAAAAATATTGCGAGGCGCAAGCCCTGGCGCAGGTTTCGGAGATAACCCCCGATTTTCTGCGGCGTTTTATCCTGTTCATGGAGCAAGGTCACAATCCGGGGGGAGTACATATCGCAATTAGGACTTTGTGTGCTTTCCTTCGCTGGGTGGAAACGGAGGAGATAATACCCGACTGGAAAAACCCGATGCGCAAACTCAAAGCGGAATAAAAAACGGATTGTCGAGGGGGTGGGGGTTTCACAGTCCGTCCAAGATTTTTTGCGAGATTACATCACCAGTCGACTAAAAATACACGGTGTAACACCTTCTGATCCATTGTTGGTCTCGGATGCCGGCAGACGATTTAAGCAAAGAGGGTAAATACCGTTCTATCCAGAGAGCTTTAAAATAACGGCGCAGTAGTTACCATTGGTAAAAAACACTCTGCGACTTACTTGCTCGGGCATGCCTATGAAAATCGTTTGTGTGTACTTTGATCCAGACTGATTTGAAGGCGCTCGGAAAAATGGGCGTTTTTTTATTGATGATCTCTTCGGAAATAGGTTTTTGGAGGTTGGGCGGTTTTAGGCATTAATGATACATTCTGACGAATATACGCGTATCTCAGGTTGGCACATAATCTATATTCGCCCCCCTACTTTACAGACACCGTCAATCCTAGCCACTTGAAATCCCTCTACGAAAAGCGTATTATGTATCCATCTTAAGGTGACTGTCACGTTCGCCTGAGAAATGCCAGATGGGAACCTCGAAATGGCAAACCCCTCGCGATATGGGGACGCAAAGTCATGGATCTGTGGCCACAGATCGCCAGACTGCCGAAAGGATTCTCCCTTGACGACCTTTCTTTTCGTGAAAAGGAGGCGCAAAGAAAGGAGCGATTTTTAGAATGGTCACCTGCCCTCAATGTAATAACCAACTTGAAGATGATTCTATCTTTTGCGATAACTGCGGTGCACGGATAGCCAGCGCTCGTGCGCCCTTGCTGCCGATCGCCAGTGGGGAGATTCAGGCTTCCATCTCCGCCATCCCGCCCAAAGTCCTGGTTACGATCGCTGGGCAGAAGACCATAACTTACACGCTGACCAATAACAAGATCAGCATTGGCCGCGCCGACGATAATGACATCGTAGTATCGTCGCACATCGTTTCCCGCCACCACGCCACGCTCGAAAAGACCCCCGCCGGTTACGAGATCGTTGTCTCCCCCGATGTTACCAATATGGTCACCTGCCAGGGTTCGCCGGTCAAGCAACGAAAACTGCTCCTGGACGGGGATGTCCTGCTTATCGACAGCGTCATCCCGGGCACGATGGTCACCCTCTCCTACCAGGCGCCTTCGCAGGCGATCGCCAGGGGAGGCCTGACATGCCAAAAGTGCGGGACAACGGCCCCACTTGACGCCGTCTTTTGTTACCAATGCGGAGCTTCGTTATCGCCTGCGCCCTCTCGACAGGGTGCTCCGGAAGAGCATGCACCTTCTCCACAAGCAGCCATTAAGACAGGCACCCGATCCGCGACACCAAACACTCCATGCCTGGTGGTGCAGCCTGATAACACCTCACTTCCCTTCCCGCCTGGAAAGACAGAGGTTATCGCCGGCCGCAAAGACCCGGGCAGCAACAACTTCCCCGATGTGGATCTGAGCCCTTACATGACCGACAAGGGAGGAATATCGCGCCGCCACGCCAAGTTTAGTCTTCGCGACAACCATTGGCAAATAGAAGACCTGAAAAGCACCAACTTCACTTTCCTCAACAAGCAAAAGCTTCAGCCCGGCCAACTCTATCCGTTGAACAACGGCGACGAGGTCCGCCTGGGACAGGTGACGACGACATTTTTTACAAGTTAAAGCAACTATTCTTTCTTCCCCTCCCTCTCCGGCAGAGGAAGGCTGGATGATCTGAACGCCGAAATGTGACCCACAAGAACGCCTGTGAGCAATACCCTCCCTGGTTACCCGGACAAGCCGGCTGAAGGGAGGCAGTGAAAGGAGCTCCTTATGAGGAAAACAATTCGGGCGAGAGTTTTATCCTTATCAGGTATTTTAGTTCTGCTTGTGGTCACTTCCTTATTCGTCGGGGTGCCCAGTGTCCTTAGCTGCACCTTCGCTGCCCTGAAGTCTGTCACCCTCTCCACAGACCCGCCTCTGCCGGTCATGGGACAGCCCTACGCCCTCACCGCGGCTCTTCTCTTTGGCGGCGGCATGGGACACGGCAACATGCTGACGCCTGCCGAGAATGCTGTCAGTTTTACCCTGACCCTGCCGGATAATACGCGCATCGTCGACGGGATCAACCCCTTGGAAACAACCACCCCGGTCTTCGAGCTGGGCTATGAGACCACCGTCCCCCTCACCTGGAAACTTGTGGCCGATCAGCCCGGCCTGCAACACCTTCAGTTCGAGGCGAAGAATGCCACCTTTGGCGAGGGGCAGGAGTCCTCTGCCTCCCAGATGGAGAACGGCCTCTTAGCGTGGGAGGTGGTCCGCCCGGACATGAAGGATCCGCGCATCGAATCTGGCATGAAGGACGGAATATCCGCCTCCAGTCTTGCCCTTATGCCCAGTCTTCGCTGGAAGCAATGGCAAACTCTGCCTAATGGCGATATTCTCTACACCGATGCCGATGGCACTCGATATTCGGTCCAGGCTAGCGATCTTGATCTTGGCCAGGATGACGTTTCGCCGGTTATTGTTACCGACGCCAACGGCAATCGCTACCTGGCAACCAATGGCCGAATCGTTGTCGTCGTCGGTCCCGAGGTATTTTCTCCGATCGTGCATCCCATCCAACCCGCACCCAATGATCCGGTGACTGTACAGGCAAGGATTGTGGGGGCCATGATTGTTGGAAAGGCATCCCTTTTCTTCTCAACCGATGGCATTTACTGGCAGTCAGTGGATATGACGCGGACACCTGGCGGGGAGCTTTGGCAGGCAGAGATCCCAGCGCAAGGCAAGGACGGCCTGACGATCAACTACTATCTAGAGGTAAGGGATGACGCCGGGAATGTGGTGACCTTGCCGCGGTATAGCATTCTGGTGGTTGACCCGGACAGGGTGTTTAAAGGGGTGCGCGATGCGTCCCTTTATACCCTGGTCACGATCGGCGTGGCGATTTGCGGTGTTATCCTCTGGTCAAGATGGGACCAGAGAAAGAAGGAGAAACGCGCCAGGGCGAAGGCTCCCAAAATATTAAGTGACCAACAGCAACAAATGCTTCAGGTCCAGAGCCTCACCGGGATCATGGAACGGGTGCGCCGCCCCGTTTCTGCAGAGGACAAGTCCTGGCTGACTGGTTTCTATGTGCTGCTGGTCATCGCCGTGATATTCATGATCTTGGGCATAGTTACCGACCAATTCCACATCGTGAACTTGATCATCAAGATGGGTTGATGAACAAAATCCCTTCGGGGCATAGATAATTGGAGGCAAGACCATGGAATGTCCCAATTGTAAGCGAAGCAACCGTCCAAATGCCAGTTTCTGTGCCTATTGTGGTGCAGCATTGAGTGCAGCGTCCCAGCCCGCCCAGCCAGGCGTGGCTCCCGGCGAACGCCCTCGCAGGCGTTTGCGACTTCCCATTCCTGCCTCACTGATTGTGATACTCCTTGTCCTGGTCTTTATCGTAATTCTCGCCCTCTACACCGCAACGCCCGGAGGCAGCGATTATCAGCGCATCCTCAACACGCTGCAGGCATCTAAGGGTTTGGGCAATTTCTCGCTCTTCCTGTGGGTTGGTGTCTTGGTGATCCTTGGCTTCTGGCTGAGGACCGGCCTCACTCTCTCCAAGATCCGACTGTTAGTTCAGCTCTTCTTCCTTGGACTGCTCAATACCTTTTACTATTTCGGCCAGCCACTCATCACACCCATCATCCTGCCGATATTGCAATGCAATCACCTGAACACCAACTCGGCTAACTGTCTCTTCGGCCCCTTTATGCGCGACCTGTCTCTCCACATGCCGGTGCCGCTCTACTTCCCCTTTGCTGCACTGGGATCATTTATGTTGGCCGCCGTCCTCCTGGGCCGGGCCTGGTGTGGTTGGGTCTGCCCTGTTGGTCTGCTCTCCGACGTGCTAACCTATATCCGCCAAGGGCTCCTGAAAGCCAAGCGGTGGGCCATTTCCCAGGCTACCCACGACCGTCTGATCTACATAAAATACGGCCTGCTGGCTACCCTGCTCCTATTTTCCGCTAGTATCGGCCTGACTCAATTGATCAATCCCATCGTGGGACAAGCCTACCTCAATGCCCTGCCCCAGGCTCTGCGCTACGAACCAGATTGTATGCTTTGCCCGGGTCCGGCCCTCTTTGCCTATTGGCCGCTGGTGCTCTTACCAACCGTCTGGACCTTCCACGTTAACCCGGACTGGTTGAGCCGCCTGGGAACGCTCATCGCGACCTCCTGGCCCTACTTCGTCATCTCCATCGCCTTCGTTGTCTTTAGCCTGTTCATCCCCAGAGTCTTTTGCCGCTACTTCTGTTGGGTGCGGGCTTTGAGCAACCTGGTCGCCAAGTTCAGCCCCATCGGCATCTACAAGGATGTGAAGGGGTGCAAGACCTGCCGTACCTGCGAACGGGTGTGCCCGATGATGGTCTCACAGATCATGGAAGAGAAAGAGCACCCTCGTATCGCCGAACCGGAATGCGACAGCTGCCTGCTGTGCGTTGAGAATTGCCCGGACCGCAATCTACGCCTCCTGGTGGGCAAGTGGCGTTTCCTGCCTCTCACTCGAAGTCAGCGGAAATGAGGATCTATGACTCCTGGTACTCAAAACCCTTCCCGATCGGATGACCAAGCCGAGGCTGCCGTTCGCAACGCCCCCAAAGATCGCAAGGAGAAGGTGCGGGTAGCGTTAGCCGGGTTGTCCGAAGCTCATACCCAGGCGATGCAAAAAACGCCAAACCGCCCCTGGCTCATGCACTACTACGACGACCTGATCAACCATTCCTGGGATCCATCGGGACAAGTTGGCCAGATCGCTCAAGCCCAGGGGCGCATGGTTGTCGGCACCTTCTGCGTCTTTGCACCGGATGAATTGATCTATGCTGCCGGAGGACTCCCCATCCGCCTGGATGCGGGAGCCGATGCGGCCATCGCCGAGGGGGAACAAGAATTAGGGACAGTCAACATCTGCCCGGCGATCAAATCCTCCTTGGGCCTGAAGCGGTTGAACCTGCCTTTCGCCGGAGAGACGCGGCTGGACCTGGCACTCATTCCCTCGGTCTGCGACGGCAAGAAGAAACTGGTGGAAATATTTGCCCGCTATGTGCCTACCTGGATGATACAGGTACCCCATACCGCCCTGGATCCCAGGGTCAGGGACTACTGGCGGACGGAAGTTAATTTGCTGCGGGAGAATCTGGAGCAATTTACCGGTCACAAGATCAAGGCAAAGGAATTGTTAGAGGCTATCCAGCTTTTCAACCGCAAGCGTCGGGTCATACGCCGCCTCTACGAGGTACGTAAAGCCCCCCTGCCTCCCATTAGCGGCCAGGACGCCTTATTGGTGGTAGCTACTTCCTACCACGACGATCCCGAGCGCTGGGTGAAGCAGACGGAAACATTGTGCCAGGAACTTGAAAATCGGGTCCAGCGCCGGGAAGGCGTTGCTGATCCTGAGGCCTCGCGGCTTATGCTGGCTGGTTGCCCCATCGTACCCCCCAACTGGAAAGTGCCAAATATCCTGGAAGAGCTGGGGGGGATTATTGTCACCGACGAGTTGTGCACAGGGAGCCGGGGGTACTGGTACCTGGTTGGCGAGGATGGGCGCAGCGTGGACGAGATGGTGACCGCTTTGGCCGACCGCTATATCATGTGCGAGTGTCCCTGCTTCGTCCCCAACACTCCGCGCCTCAAACGGATTATTGAAAGCGTGGAGGATTGGAATGTGAAAGGGGTGATCTACTATCAGTTGACCTTCTGCCATACCTTGAATATCGAAGCCATGGAGGTGGAGCGGGCCCTGGAGCGCATCGGTGTGCCCATGTGCAAGATCGACACCGATTACAGCGAGCAGGGGGCAGAGGCGATGCGTACGCGTCTGGAGTCGTTCCTGGAGACATTGTGCGGTGGCAAAAAGAAGGTGTCGGCTGCGCCGGGAGCGGTGGCAAGGGCTGCACCCTTCTGGATGTCTCTCACTCTGCCGCCGGAGTTGGCTGGCGAGCTACCGATGGTCGCGGCAGGTCAAATCCCCTCAGGCCCTCTCACTACGACCATGGGGAAAGTCAAGCAACCCCCGGTTCCGCCCACAAAACCCACTCCTCCCGCTGAGCCGCAGCTCACAGTCCAGTTACCGATGGACAAGTTCCAGTTGATTATGCCCGATGGGCGGGTAATCTCGCTGGTAGCCGACATGGACTACACCCTGGGGCGCTCCCCCTCAAAGTCGCCTAAGATGATAGACCTGAGCGAATATGGTGACGCTAGTGAGGTTTCCCGTAAACATGTCCGTCTGGTGGTAACCCCGACCAGTTGCTCCCTGGAGGACTTGAGCAGCACGAATGGTACCTGGGTCAACGGCCAACGGCTTAACCAAGGGGAACGCGTTCCAATATCTGGAGGAGAAGAGATTAAACTGGGAAACTTTACATTCCACGTGGCGAAGGGCCAGTCCAAACGTTAAGAAGACAGGGCGGGCTTTGGTGCTGTGAATATTGGTATGGGATGATGACTGCTTTTCAGGAGGCTTGATGATTGTCCAGGCTTTGGTCACCAGTTTTTTCCTGGGCTTGAGTGCCAGTCCGACCTGCTTGGGGGTATGCTTACCAGTGCTCCTGCCGCACATAGGCGTGGTGGGAGGGGGGCGACCACTTCAAGCGGGATTCGCCGCATCGATATTGTTCGCCTTGGGGCGGCTGATCGTCTATCTGAGCCTGGGGACGGCCCTATTTGTCCTGGGGACAACCCTGCAGGAGGCCAACCTGTGGAGGAACACTCCTTGGATCAACGTCGGCCACTTCCTGCTGGCCATCCTGATCACCCTCTATGGGATCAGCGTGGTCTTTGATTGGCCTCGGTTGTCGTGGTGCCAAACCTTGTTCCATGGACAACGCCAACGACCGCTGCTTTCTGTACTCCTGGGGGCGCTGGCCGCGAGCATCCTCTGCCCTGCGCTGTGGCTGGCTTTCTTACAAGTGACCCAGTTGGCCTGGCTACCCAATGCCTGGCTGTCCATCATCAGCTTCTGGTTGGGCAGTTCACTTTTTATTATTACCATTGGAGTTTCCACCGGGGCGCTCCTGGGGTACTGGCGCAATCTTCCCCAGTTACGAGGCATAGCAGGGGCAACCCTTATCTTTGTAGGTGCCTTATATTTGATATCCTATATTCTATAAGAGGATGATATACCATGACTGTAATTGCTGGCATTGATATTGGCTCTACCACGACTAAGGCCGTGGTGCTGCAGGATAAGGCTTTGGTTGGCTTCGCTCGCTGCCTGACGGGAGTGGATTGTACCGGCGCAGCGACGAAAGTCCTTTCTGAGTCTTTGGCAATGGCCAACTTGCCGATATCTGCCGTAGTTTTTATATTAGCTACGGGTTATGGCCGCAACGTGATGTCTGTGAAATCGTTGGGCAATATTCCATTCGACACAATGACAGAGATCAACTGCCATGCCGTGGGAGTAAAGAGTTTACTCCCCGCTGCCATGACCATCATTGACATTGGTGGACAGGATTCCAAAGCGATCTCTCTCAACCCGGATGGCTCGGTCAAGAACCGCTGGATGAACGATAAATGTGCTGCTGGTACGGGTCGTTTCTTCGAGCAAATTGCCAACAGGTTAGGCCTCACAGTGGATAAATTGGGGCCGACCTCCCTGTCTTCTAAACGTCCGGCCAAGTTGAACAGCACCTGCACCGTCTTCGCCGAGACTGAAGTTATTTCCCTTCTAGCCCAGAAGGTGCAGCCGGAGGATATTGCTGCCGGATTGCATCAGGCAGTGGCGCTACGCGTTTGTGCGGGGGCCAGGCACGTGGGCGTCCAGAACGAAGTGGTCTTCACTGGAGGGGTGGCTGAGAATGTCGGCATGCGCAAAGCCCTCCAGGAGGAATTACAAATGCCGGTGCATGTCTTAAAGGCAGCACCTTATACGGGTGCCATCGGCGCAGCCGTTCAGGCTCATCAGCGGGTGGCGCAATCCTGAGTGGTACGCTTGTTCATCGTATTGATGCGACTTATGTCTCCTGATGTTACAATGGATGAGGCTGCGCTGCTGCCCGGGCTGGATCACCCTGGGCTCGACCTGGAATGCGCCGCTTGCCTGGAGCGTGAGTTGAAGGAATTCCCGGAATGAGCGTAGAAGCTTCACCACGACCCGGGGAACGCCGGGGCTGTTTGATCATCTGGTGCGTGGTGGCACTGGCGCTGATTGGGTTGTCGCTGGCCATTGCACACAACTCTGCAGCCAAGCCACCATCCGGGCTGGCGCCTGATTTCACGCTATCGTTATATGACGACCAGACGATCACCCTGTCGAAGTTGCGCGGTCAGGTAGTGGTGGTCAACTTCTGGGCATCCTGGTGTGGTCAATGCGCCAACGAAGCCCCTGCACTTGAACAAGCCTGGCAGGCTTATCATGATCAGGAAGTGTCATTCATCGGCGTGGATTGTGATGACATTGACGCCGAGGGGAGGAAGTTCATCGCACATTATAATATCACCTACCCGAACGGCCTTGATTTGGCTAATCATATCTCGGATGCTTATGTCATCAATGGCGTGCCGGAGACATTTTTCGTCGACCGACAGGGAGAGGTCGTGTTTACTGTTATGGGCCCACTGTCATACGAGGGGCTGGTTGCCAAGATTGAAGACCTGCTTGGCAGATAGCTCTCAATTCTCAGCTTCTAGCTCCCGGTTGCTGCTTCTTAGCTGGTCTGATGGCTGTGAACTTCAAACTATGAATTGTGAATTGACACCCTATGGATATTCCAGCCGCGCTTGTTTTATCACTGTTTTGATCCTGGTCGTGGCTTTTGTCGTCCGGCCCTTTTTGACCCCTCCGGAGAGCGGTCGAAGCACTGGGGGAAATGAGAGCACCGGAGCCCCCACCCGCCCTACTTATAGCTCGTAAAGAATCACGCTCGATATCCCGAGCGTGATTTATTTGCGCTAATTAGGAAGAACTGTTATCCTTTCAACTCCCACCGATCGTTGCCTCGATAATCTTGTATCCTTCCTTTTCGAAAGCCGAGGCGACCGTATCCTGGAGTTTTTTCCCGGGAGTCAAAGCGACCATATAGCCTCCCCGGCCGCCTCCTGTGACTTTCGCCCCCAAGGCCCCTTTTTCGAGAGCTAACTTGCACAGGTAGTCCAGGATCTCGTGGGACATATTCCATCTCGGTCAGGAGTTTGTGATTTGCCGACATGATCTTTCCCACGGTTTTCAGATCGCCGGCTTCAAGCGCCTTTTTCATTTCCTGTGCCCTGGGACACGATGGTCTTGAGACGCGAGGCGAAAAGCTCCGGATTGTCTTTCTTTTGCGCCTCGGTGAACTTCATCCAAGAGCGCAGTGTTGGCGGTGATGCCGCTGTTGGCCAGGACGATCTCAAAAGGCTTGGGGGTTTTGATCTTTTCGAAATGCTGCTCTTCGTTCTTCAAGTAGAAAAGAAGAAGCCCGCCGTAGGTCGAGGCGGTATTGTCCACCCCGCTCGCAACCCCATGATAGGGAAATTCGCCCTGCCAGGCGACCCGGTTGATCTCCTCGATCGAATAGCCCAGCTTGAATTCTTCGTTCAATGCGCGCGCAAGCGAAACGCAACTGGCGGCGCTGGCGCCCACCCCGCTTCCGGCCAATAAGCTTCCCCCAACGGTGATCTTGATCGGGTTCTTTTTGACGTCGAAGTTCATGACTTCGAGAATCCTGTCGATCGAGCGCGCCTGCTGTTCCTTTTTCTTTTCCTTGTATCCCGGAACCTCGATCCGGTTGTCTTCCAGGATCCAGCCCTCGCCGTCGATCCTTTCCACCGTTGTCACCGTTTCGAAGGAAATTGCCGAGACGATCGCCGGAACTTCTTCCAGGACGAATTGATCCCCGATCAAGATCGTTTTTCCAAAACCTGTTCCTTTAGCCATTCGATTCTCCTTGGATGATTTTTTCCATTTCCTCGATCAGTTTTTCTTCTTTACCGATGGCCACCGTGGTGGCAGCCGTCAGACTATGGCAGGCATCAGAAAATCCTCCAAGTCTGTTCGTCGCTTCGGGAAGCAAGATATTGAGTCCCATGGCCTTCCCCGCCCTGATTTCCCCTTCCATGTAAGGAGAAACCCGCATGGAAATCTTCACCTCGTTGAACGTAATCGCGTCGAAGCCCGGGATCTCATCGGGGATGATCTGAAATCCTGCGAGGTATTTCTGGGGATCGATCAGGTTCGTGTCCTTGATTGCATCACAGAATGCCCCGATCATTTTTACCCCCATCGGAAAAAAGCGTTTTTCGACATGAAACCACTGGATGTGAGGCGCTTGTTTCAACTCGCCGGATCGAAGCCTTGCGATCTCTTCGTTAAATATCTTCGTCCTGGATCGCCTTTAATTCTTCCACCATCCGGTCCGACTCCGGTGAAACCCCTTCAAGGCAAACCCTGACCCCCATGTCCGGTCCTTTTTGGTAATAGCCCACGCCTCCCAGGATATCGAGATAGTCACCGAATTCAATAACAGGGATTTCGCCTTTTGAAGCTCGTCAACAATGTACTGCTCCCCGGTTTCATGTTTCCTGATCTCGATCATGCCCTGTTGAACGGCTTCCAGAGCAACTTCACGGTTCTGGCTCACCAGCTGACCGTCCACAAAGAAACCATCTCCCACCGCTCCAATGGCTGCGATGTGAGCCATGTCACGATTGGCCGAATCCAGCGTCAGCGCAAAATAGATAACAGGTTGTCGAAGCGGAAATATCCCGATCCCCTTTCAATCCATAGAGATCAGGGTCAAGATTGTGAACTCTCGGATCGGTCGAGGCTTCAGCGACATGGTGATCCAGGATCAGTGTCAGATTTCTTCCCTTGTTCAATTCGGAAAGCAGCGGTGCGATCCTGCCCGCAAAATCGGCAAAGACGAGGATCCTCCCCTCCTGTTCGTAAACCTTTTTCAGCACTGCGGGATATGGCTTTTCCAAACAGAAGCGCTGGACCTTAAATCCTTGCCTTTCAAAGGCGCGGGTGAGTATGGCGCCTGAAGTAAGCCCATCGGCATCATTGTGGTGAAAGACCTGAACAGTCTTTTCAGGCCAATGTTTGACTTCCCGAATGGCACGTTCCATTGCGTCAATGAAATTATTTCCCATTTTTCACCTTGTATGAATGCGGCGATAAGCCATTTATTTTATCATAATAGATTCCTGGCAAAACCGTGATCAAAATCAGGGCAGTGGTCCAAAAATCCTCCGGTATGTGTGTACTTTTTTGGTTTGGCTCCCGCTCAACCTTTGCATCATGCTGAAAGGCGTGACTTTTTCATCTAATATGATACTCGACAGCAGAAATTGGGATAAAAATCTCTTGCCCAGAATGACGACTCCAAGGAAAATAGAGATGTTTGAGGAGAATGGAGGCATTCGACTATGTCATTCAAAGCGACCAAACTTAAGTTGCGCCATCCGGTTCCGGAGGACATCGACATTGCCCAGGAGGCGGACATCAAGCCGATCGCGCAGGTGGCGGAGGAAATCGGCATCCAGGCGGGCGAGTTGGAGTTCTACGGCCCGTACAAGGCCAAGGTCAAACTCGAGATCCTGGAGCGCCTCAAGGGACGGCCGGACGGGAAATATATCGACGTGACCGCCATCACCCCCACACCGCTGGGCGAAGGCAAGACGACCACCACCGTCGGTCTTAGCCAGGCACTGGGCGCCCACCTGGGCAAAAAGGTCATGACAGTCATCCGCCAGCCCTCCCAGGGACCTACCTTTGGCATCAAGGGCGGTGCCGCCGGAGGCGGTTACAGCCAGATCATCCCAATGGAAGATTTCAACCTACACCTGACTGGCGACATCCATGCCATCACCGCGGCGCACAACCTGTGCGCGGCTGCCCTGGACACGCGTATGATGCACGAGGCCCAGCAGGATGACGCCAAGCTGTTCGATGCCCTCTGTCCACCTGACAAGCAGGGCAAACGCCGCTTCTCTCCGACCATGCTGCGGCGGCTGAAGAAGCTTGGGTTCAACAAGACCGATCCCAACGAGCTGACCCCCGAGGAGCGCAGCCGTTTTGCACGCCTCGACATCGACCCGAATGGTGTAACCTGGCGGCGGGTCATCGATGTGAACGACCGTTTCCTGCGCGAAATCACGGTCGGGTTGGGCAAGGAGGAGCAAGGCTTTGAGCACCGCTCCGGTTACGATATCACCGTGGCCAGCGAGATCATGGCCATCCTGGCCTTGACCACCAGCCTGAAGGATATGCGCGAGCGATTGGGGGCCATGATCGTAGCCACGGATAAGAAAGGCAATGCTGTCACTGCCGAAGACCTGGGCGTGGCAGGAGCCATGACCGTCCTGATGAAGGATGCCATCAAGCCTAACTTGATGCAAACACTGGAGGGGACGCCAGCCTTCGTGCATGCCGGACCCTTTGCCAACATTGCCCACGGGAATTCTTCGATCATCGCCGATAAAATCGCCCTTAAGCTGGCCGACTACGTCGTCACCGAGTCCGGCTTCGGGGCTGATATCGGCATGGAAAAATTCTTCGACATAAAGTGCCGCTACTCGGGGCTGATCCCACAGGTCGTGGTGATTGTCGCCACAGTTCGGGCGCTCAAGATGCACGGTGGCGGACCGAAAGTCGTAGCCGGCAAGCCACTGGCCCCCGAGTATACCGATGAGAATCTGGAGCTGCTTAAGAAGGGCCTCCCCAACATGGAGAAACACATTCAGAACGCCCTCAAATTCGGTATCCATGTGGTTGTGGCGGTTAACTCCTTCGCCAGCGACACGCCGGCTGAGGTAGAACTGATCCGCAAGGCTGCCATTGAGGCGGGAGCCATGGATGCGGTCATTTGCACCCATTGGATGGAAGGTGGTAAGGGTACTGTGGCATTGGCCGAGGCGGTAGTGAAGGCCGCCGAAAAGCCCACTCAGTTCAAGTTTCTCTACCCGCTGGACCTGTCGATCAAGGAAAAGATCGAGACGATCTGCAAGGAGATCTATGGTGCTGACGGCGTGGATTATCTACCCGAGGCCGAGGAAAAAATCAAGTTGTACACCAAGCTGGGCTTCGACAAGCTGCCGCTTTGCATGGCCAAGACCCACCTGAGCCTGACCCACGACCCGAGCCTAAAGGGCGTGCCGAAAGGTTATCGCATTCCGATCCGTGACGTGCGCGCCTCGGTCGGTGCAGGATTCATCTATCCCCTTCTGGGGGAGATGCGCACCATGCCGGGGCTTCCCACCCGCCCGGTTTTTTATGACGTTGACCTTGACCTGGAAACCGGAAAGGTGTTAGGCCTCTTCTGAGCGAAATCCCCGTCGGGGCACGGTATCGCCGTGCCCCGACCGGCTTATAATGGGGGCATGAAGCCGAATCTCTCGACCCTCACCCTGACCGCCGCACTCGACGCAATCCGAAAAAAGGAGTTTACGCCGCTTGAGCTCGTTGGCGCCTGCGTGGAACAGATCGGACGGCTCAATCCGGAGATAAATGCTTTTATTACCATTTGTTCTCCCGGAAAGCTGCAGGACGTAGGGCATCTTGCCGGCATCCCGATCGCGATCAAGGACTTGATTGAGACCGCGGGCGTGCTGACGACGGCAGGTTCAAAGCATTTCCGGAAAAATGTTCCCTTATCGGATGCATTTGTCGTTCATCGGCTAAAAGTGGAGGGGGGCGTGATCGTCGGGAAGACCAACCTTCACGAGATCGCCCTGGGAGTAACCAACATCAACCCACACTTCGGTACTTGCCGGAACCCCTGGGATCCAAAGCGCATTTCGGGAGGCTCGTCGGGCGGGTCGGCGGCCGCGGTTGCGACCGGGATGTGCCTGGGTGCGTTGGGGACAGATACCGGCGGGTCGATCCGCATTCCTGCATCCATGTGCGGAGTCGTCGGTCTTAAACCAACTTATGGGCGGGTCAGCCTGCAAGGGGTGATCCCTCTCTCATGGAATCTTGACCATGTCGGTCCGATGGGACGCTGTGTCCGGGATGTGTCATTGCTCCTGAAGTACATTGCCGGCTATGATCCGCTCGACCCGGTTTCTGAAGATATTCCCTTGGATGGTTCCCTTGCCCGCCTGCAAGAGGGCGTTAAGGGATGGCGGGTGGCATTGGCTTCCGGCGAATATTTCGAGGATGCGGACGAGGAGGTGCGGGCATGTGTGCGGGAAGCAGCCCGGATATTCATCGACTTGGGATCGGCTGTGCGCGAGTTCGGATCTGACCTTCCTGCGTGAAGCGGCTCAAGCAAATACCAAGATGACCCAGGCGGATGCCGCCGCCTACCATCAACAGCGCCTGGTGGAGCACGCCGACTGGTTCGGCGAGGATGTCTTACAACGCCTGCGCACAGGCGCAGCGTTGAGTGCCACGGATTACAGTCTTGCCCGCCGGACCCAGTCTGAGATGCGCCTGCGCATGGAGCAGTTTTTTGCCGACTACGATATATTATTAACCCCGACAATACCCTTTCCAGCCCCGACGATTGAGGGCACGGACGCCCTGGAAAAGGCCCGTCAGCTGACCCGTTTTACCTCGCCCTTCAACCTGACCGGTCTGCCGGCACTTTCCGTGCCGTGCGGCTTTACCCACCAGGGCCTGCCCGTCGGTCTGCAGATCGTCTCACGCCCCTGGATGGAAGGGAAAGTGCTCCGGGCGGGACAAGCCTTCGAACAAGCCTTGAAATCAACCCGTATTCCTGCCATGCTTGGCTAAAAAAATAACCCGGACATCGGGAAAGGCTGTTCTTATCTATTCCTGGGTTTAAAAAATGAATGGGATGAACATCCGGGTTTGTTTTTTATATTCGGTATATTCCTTGCCGAATCGCTCCACGCATTCAGCTTCATCGGCACGCCCAGTAGCATAGAGAAAGGCTGCAGCGATAACGGCCAGACAGCCATCCAGCAGGGAGGGAGATTTAAAAAATATTCCCCAAGCAAGATAAAGCAGCGAGGCGTACAGGGGGTGGCGGATGTAGCGATAAATACCTTCCCGGACCAGGCGGGTTGTCGCTTCGAGCGAGCCGTGCGGTTTCCCTGTATGGCGCAGGAGAAGGATGCCATCAACGACAAGGTAGAGCGAGGTGGCCAGCAGGATCC
Source organism: uncultured Chloroflexia bacterium (assembly GCA_963739255.1). Taxonomy (GTDB): domain Bacteria; phylum Chloroflexota; class Anaerolineae; order Anaerolineales; family Villigracilaceae; genus UBA877. Next base: position 474,396 of record CAVTZT010000006.1, on the reverse strand, counting down.
ATGAAACGATTTGGTGCCAGGCGAAAGGTTCGGCAAACCAACCGTGCAGGTTGAGAAGGATTAAGCCCAGGATGATTTCCCAGGCGAAGAAACGGAAAAAGCCGTGCGAGCGTGGCTGTTTCAGGGATGGAACCGAATACCAAGTGATAAGCACGGACATCAGTAGAAAGGCGATGATCTCAAGCATGCTCGATTACCTTGATAAGCAAGCTAGGATCTGACGGATTTCTCCAGACGGTTTGGTTGTTGTGAGCGCAAGCACTGGGACGGAGGCGGCGGCGAAGACCGTGGTGACGTTGCCCATCTTCCAGTGGCGAGGCAGGAAGCCAATGGCGTTTTGGTCGTCGGCGACAGCCCGGGACATCTCATCCGGATTGTTTGCCAACCGGGCGAAAGATGAGACAGGAATGCCTTGTAGGACTGTTCCTTCGAAAACCTGTTCGATGTCCTCGCCGGAGGGATAAACCCACACCTGGACCTTACCACTTACACTAGTGTTTAGCTGGCTCCAGTTGTCAAACTGTCCGCCGAAAAGGTGTCTGACTTGCTCGAGAGTCAATGTCGTAATGGGGGAGATTCGATTGACCACGACCAGGATTTGCTCTGTACCGATTTGGAAGGCTGGGGAATTAAAAGAGATCGGCAGCCCAATGCGTATAGTCATATCGAAGCCTGGGTCAAGGTCGTCTGACGTGCGCGAACTCGGCGATGACGATATTTTTTCCAGCGCAGGTGTACAGGTCTGATACCCAGGGAGCGGCGGCAGGGCTGTATGTAATCCTAATGGAAGATGTGTCGCCCGCCGGTATGGCTGTACCGCAGGAACTCAACAGCAGCAGAAGAATGACCAGGACGCGTCTCATGCTAATGGAATGCAAAGATCAGGCACAAGGCTCCGACGATGGCACAGTAAATCACGAAAACGTAGAGGGAATGTTTGTTCAGGTAGCCCAACAGCCAGCGGATGGAAAGCCAGCCTACAACCGCTGCGATGACAAGCCCGATCCCAAACCCGGGAAGCAGCTCACCCAGACCCGGCATTTTCAGCACCTTGAGCGTCTCGTATCCACCGGCAGCCAGCATTACCGGCACTGACATCAAGAAGGCAAAGCGGGCCGCAGATCGTCGATCGAAGTTGCGCAGCATTCCACCTGAGATCGTCGTCCCCGAGCGAGAGGCGCCGGGAAACACCGCTAGGACCTGAAACAAACCGATGATCAACGCATCCAGCCAATTCATCGTGTCCAGCGCCCGAGTCCGGCGGCCAAAGACCTCCGCCAGGGTCATCAAAATGGCTGCCGTAAACATCCGAATGGCGGCTTCCAGCAAGGGCCTGTTGAATAAGGCTTGCACCAGGTCCTTTAGTAGAAAACCGATCAGCAGCGCCGGGATACTGGCAGTGATGATATACCAGGCCAGCCGGTTTTCCGAACTGGAATAGGGCCGAGCAAAGAAGGCGCGCACCAACGACCACAGGTCTTTCCAGAAGTAGACGATCAGCGCCAGCAAGGGCCCCAGCTGGACGATGACAAGGAAAGCGGTCATGATGTCGCCGGGGGGAATGCGCAGGAGCGATTGACCGACCAGCAGTTGGGCAGTTGACGATACCGGGATGAACTCGGTCAGGCCTTCGATGATCCCGAGCAGGAAAGCATGAATAATGGGCATGGGTTATTATCCTTTGGTGAATTTACGGGACGCGTTGTGCTCCCACTTCTTGAGGACATCGGGGAATCGGGTTTCCAATGTTCCGTCGGTGATCATGACCCGCAAGTCCTGGACCAGGCGGACGAGCGCATGCAGATTGTGGATCGAAAGCAGCGTTCCGGCCAGGAGCTCCCGGGCAGAAATCAGGTGTCGGAGGTAGGCCCGGCTGAAATGTTGGCAGGTATAGCAGCTGCACTCGGAATCGATGGGGCGTTGATCGCGTGCAAAACCGGCATTCATCAGGTTGAGGCGTCCCTCGGAAGAAAAGGCGGCGTGGTGGCGGGCGAGTTGCGTCGGCAGGACGCAGTCGAAGATATCCACCCCGCGGCGGATGCCCTCCAGCAGATCCTCGGGAGTCCCGACGCCCATCAGGTAGCGCGGCTTGCCGTCTGGCAGGATGTCGTCCACCAGCTCGAGCGTGGAGTAGGTCTCGGATTTTGTCTCCCCGACCGAAAGGCCGCCGATGGCGTGACCGGGGAAGTCGAGGGCGGTGATGAAATTTGCCGACTCGGTTCGCAGGTCCGGAAATACGCCTCCCTGGACGATGCCGAAAAGCGCCTGGTCGGGACGTTTGTGCGCCGATCGACAGCGCTCGGCCCAGGCGTGGGTCCGCTTGACAGCCTGTTTGTTGTAGGCGCGCTGATAAGGATCGGCACATTCGTCGAACGCCATGATGATGTCCGCGCCCAGGTTTTCCTGGACGGTGATGGATTTTTCAGGTGTAAAGTGATGCATGGAGCCGTCGACATGCGACTTGAACGTCACCCCATCCTCATCCACCTTGCGGGTCTGGGCGAGCGAGAAGACCTGGTAACCGCCGGAGTCGGTCAGCATCGGCTTTGGCCATTGCATGAACTCGTGCAGGCCGCCCATCTCGGCAATCAGATCATCCCCCGGACGCAAGTAGAGGTGATACGTGTTGGCGAGAACCAGGGAGGCGCCCAACTCCTCCAGTTGGGCAGGGGTCAGCGCCTTGACGGTGGCCTGCGTGCCGACCGGGGCGAAGACCGGGGTAAGCAAGTCGCCGTGGGGTGTATGGAAGATGCCCGCGCGTGCCCGCCCTTGTCTGGCGAGGACTTCGAATTCGAACATGGCGTCGATTATACCCGACGAAGGCGTTTCATCCTTCTGCGCGGGACTGGCAGGACATCCACGCCGGGCTCGTTTCCCCGACCCTTCCCGAGCATGCAATCCCAGTTTATACTCCATCCCGTCCTGGCCCAGACCATAGGAGGTATTTTTTTCGATGCCCGGAAAAGAGTTATTTCAAGGTACTCCACCAACATCCCGGATGCAGTCTCGCACCAGCCAAAAAGGTGAAATATATCTACTCGGCGGTATCATCCTGCTTGCCTTGATCCTTCGGGCGATTTTGGCCATCGTTGCGGCGCAACATATTCAGCGTGCTTTCGTTCCTGATACGCAATCGTATCTCAGACCAGCGTTGGAGCTGCTTTCCACGGGCACCTATCCAACGGATAGTGCCTGGCGGACACCGCTCTATCCGTTATTCGTCGCCCTGGTTTATTGGATGGCTGGAACGAACCCGGTTTTTATCATCGGAATACAGGTTGTCGTCAGCACGATCGGGGTAGTCCTGACCTATTTTCTTGGGATGCGCCTATTACCCAAGCCGGCTGCTCTTCTGGCCGCCCTGTTGATGGCGATCAGTGTCGAATCAATTACCTCCGCCATCTATTTGATGACGGAAACCTTGTTCACTTTTCTTTTCCTCGGGTCGATGTTTTCAATGGTCAAGGTCAGGGAGCAAGCCAATTGGCGATGGCTTGTGATTGCAGCAATCTTATTCGGTTTATCGGTACTATGCCGCCCGATCGCCCTGTATTTCCCAGTGCTCGCAGTCCTCATCTTGATCCTTGATCCACATAGCCGTTGGTCTAAACGCATCCAGAATGGTTTGGTTTTTCTCGCGGTTTTTGCTGTCGTTCTATTCCCCTGGGTGCTTCGGAACAAGGTGCTGTACGATTTACCGACTGTGACGACGATTTCCGACTACAATCTTTTGTTTTATAATGCTGCTGCGGTGGAGGCAAATCTTCGCGGGATGAGTGAAGCGGATATCCGGCCTATATTGCAAAAACGCGTAGATCAAACCCTGATCGCCTGGGGGGAGCAAAATACCGCCAGGAGTGTCGCCCGTGCTCAAGATGTGCTTGCATGGCAAATCATCCAGGCTCACCCTCTGCGGTATTTATTTCTCCATCTGAAAAGCGACCTGAACAATTTCTTGCCGGATGTGACCAGTCTGACCGAAATTCTTGGAGTTACGATAGGCGGTAAGGGTACCTTGAGCATACTGAACCAGCATGGTTTAATGACAGCTGTTCGATATTATTTTGGCAATCAACTTTGGCTTATTTGGCTGATGCTGCCATTGATTCTCTTGCTGGGAATCATCTTTCTCTTTAGCTTGGCCGGTGCAATCATTGCTGCACGAGAGAAAAGCTGGTATTCCTTGGCCATCTTATTGCTTCCCGTCGTCTATTTTATGATCATACCCGGTGCTGCATCTGTGCCCCGTTTCCGTGTCCCGGCGATGCCATTCTTCTGCCTTTTGGCTGGCTTAGGACTCTATTCAGCCTGGTCGTGTATTAAGGGAAGAACGCTGAAAAAGAAATCCATATGACGTCATTAACCAAACATTGGCAAATTTCGCCCCCCATCACCTCCCAAGCAGCCGAATCTCTCGCGGTCTATCCGCTGGTTCTCCGTCAAATCCTCTATAACCGTGGATATGCTACTGTTGATCAGGCGCGTTCCTTTATCGAGGCTGAGCCCACCTTTGATCCCTCTCCGTGGGGAATGACCGGTATCGGACTGGCGGTTGAACGAATTCTATTTTCCCTGGATCACGCTGAACCGATTGCCGTTTATGGTGATTACGACGTGGACGGCGTTACGGCTACGGCATTGCTCGTCCAGACCCTCAAGGCATTGGGGGGTGATGTTCGCGGTTATATCCCCAACCGTTTCGATGAGGGTTACGGTCTAAACCCCGAAGCGCTTTCAAACCTGAAAGCCGATGGTATCAATCTCGTGATTACAGTGGATTGCGGCATAAGGTCACCGGCAGAAGCTGCCCATGCCAAGAGCATTGGTCTCGATCTGATCATCACTGACCACCACCAGCCATCCGAAGGACCTCTGCCAATCGCGCTGGCGGTTATCAATCCCAAGCAACCGGGTGACGTATATCCAGACAAGGATCTCGCCGGCGTCGGCTTGGCGTACAAACTTGCTCAGGCCTTGCTGGAACGCCGGCCTTCGGATATTCTCAACCCCGAGGCTTTGCTTGACCTGGTTGCCTTGGGCACCGTCGCAGATCTGGCGCCTCTGGTCGGGGAGAACCGCTCGCTTGTGCGCAAAGGTCTCCTGCATCTTCGCTCGACGCGGCGCCAGGGATTGTTCTCGCTGGCCAACATGGCTCAGCTGGCCATCAATCGAACGACAGCAACGAGTATTGGGTTTATCTTGGGACCGCGCCTGAATGCAGCCGGCCGCCTGGATTCGGCGCTGGCGGCTTTCGAATTGCTTGTCACCGAGGATGTCATGCGCGCCGGCCAGCTGGCCCAGCAGTTGGATAATCAAAACCGCGAACGCCAGGTATTGACCCACAAAATCCAGGAACGCGCAGAACAACTCGTCCGAGAGGAAGATCAATCCGGTTGGCTGCTTTTTGCCGTCCACCGCGACTTCAATGCAGGTGTCGTCGGGTTGGCGGCTTCCCGGTTGGCCGAAACTTACTACCGCCCTGCGGTGGTTGGACAGGTTGGCGACGATACCACGCGCTGCTCCTGCCGTTCGATACCCGAATTTCACATTACCCAGGCCCTCGACCGGTGTGCCGACCTATTGGTCCGGCATGGCGGCCATGCTGCTGCGGCAGGGTTTACCGTACGGAACGAAAACCTGGAGGCTTTGAAGGAACGCTTGACATCGATTGCCGCCGAGGAATTGGGCGGCCAGGAGCTTCGCCCGGTAATAAATGCTGACATGGAAATCCCTCTTGCGGAACTGAAGCCCGGTTTATTGCAACTGCTGGATCTATTGCAGCCGACCGGTTACGGCAACCCTGAGGCTGTCTTCGTCACCCGCAATGTAAAAGTGCTGAACTCCCGGGCAGTCGGCGCGGATGGAAAACACCTCAAATTGACCGTCACCGACGGAAAGGTTTCCTTTGATGCCATCGGCTTTCGCCTCGGTGATCTGCAGCCGGACTTGCCTGCCCGGGTCGATCTGATTTACACGTTCGAAACTAACGAGTTCAATGGTCGGACGACGCTCCAGCTGAATCTGAAAGATGTCAGACCGTCCGGATCCCAGGATTAATTTTGCCCGGATACGAAAAGAACCGGAAGATGGATCTTCCGGCTCTTGACCTTGGGGAATTAAAAATCACTCAATCGACGAAACGATATTTAATCAGCGTCCAGACTGCTATGAAGGCATCCTTTATTTTTATCTTCTTGCCTTCGGAGTAATCGCGGGGATTGAAGGCAATCGGGATCTCGTAGATCCGTAAGTGACGTTTGAGTATTTTCGCAGTGAATTCCGGCTCGAAATCGAATCGCTTGGCGTGTAAGGGGATATCCTTGATGATTTCCCGGCGGAAGACCTTGTAACCAGTCTCCATGTCAGAGAGGATGTTGTTATAAAGGATATTCGTCATGAAGGTCAGGATTTTGTTTGCCACCATATTCCAAAACAAGATCGGGCGGCGGGCAGCGCCCAAAAAGCGCGAGCCGTAGACCACATCCGCGATCCCATCCTTGATGGGTTTCAACAATTTAGGATATTCATCCGGGTCATATTCCAGGTCGGCGTCCTGGATGATGACGATATCGCCGTTCGCATCGGCGATCCCCGTATGGACAGCCGATCCCTTTCCCTGGTTCATTGCATGCAAGATGACATGGACTTTCCCCTTGCCATCCATGGCAGCGAGTTGATCCCGCGTCCCATCCGTGGAGCCGTCATCCACAATGATGATTTCAGAAGCGAGCTTGGTCGCCTGCACCCGGTGCACAATCTCGCGGATGCTGTGTTCTTCGTTATAGACGGGGATGACCACGGACAGTTTCATGCCCGGAATTATAAACGAATAATCGCCATCCGAAAAAATTCGTCGTGCTATAATTAGTTTGTAACTGACCTTGGGAGACTTCTATGACTGTTATTACACAAGCCACTCAGGCAACCACGGAAAGCGGTTCGTTCATCCCGCCTCCGATCACGAAACTCGAAGACACGGGCCTTTCCCTTCTGTGGTTGGAAGACTTGGCGTTAAAAATCATCTATTACCAGGGTTATCTATCCGGCTTTAAGATCGCCGAGGAAATTGCCCTGCCTTTCGCCGGGATCGTCGACCTGTTGCTCGAAACCATGAAGCGGGAGAAATTAATCGAGGTCAAATCCTCGCAGATGGGCCTCGGCGAAGGTGCCTACCAGTACGCCATCACCCAGGCGGGGGTCATCCGGGCGCGCGAAGCCTTGGAACGCAGCCAGTACGCCGGCCCGGCCCCGGTCCCGATCGAATTTTATAATGAGTCCATTCGCCGCCAGAGTCGCGGCCGCATGGCGGTGACCAGCCGCTCGATGCGCCAGATCCTGTCCCAGCTTGTGCTGTCCGAGATCACCTTCCAGCGGCTCGGCCCGGCGATCAACTCCGGCACCTCCATTTTCCTCTACGGCCCTCCTGGCAACGGCAAGACCAGCGTGGCGAAAGCCTTTGGCAACTTGATCCTCAGCCAGACGATGTATATTCCATTCGCCTTATACCTGGACGGGCAGATCGTCAAGTTGTACGACTCGGTCAACCACCAGCTTTCTCCGGAAAATGACACAACCTCCAGCGGGACCGGAAACCTGCGCGCCACCGTCCGGCGCGATCCCCGCTGGGTCAAGATCCGGCGTCCGTTCATCATCGTGGGCGGCGAGTTGACCCTGGCGGGTCTCGATTTGGTCTTCAACGACGTGCAGAAGTTTTACGAAGCGCCGTTCCAGGTCAAGGCCAACGGCGGCATCCTGCTGATTGACGACTTTGGCAGGCAGCAGGTCCGGCCGCGCGACCTGCTCAACCGCTGGATCGTGCCTCTCGAGAACCGGGTCGATTACCTGACCCTCCATACCGGGCGAAAGTGGAAATCCCCTTTGACGTGCTGGTAGTCTTCTCGACAAACCTGCCGCCGCGCGATCTGGTGGACGAAGCATTTCTCCGCCGTCTGCGCCACAAGATCGAAATCGGCGACCCATCCTATGAAGAATACCGGGAAATATTCAAGCGCGTTGCCCAGGCAAAAGGCATTCCTTACAACGACCAGGGATTGGCTTATCTCCTCCAGGAATGGTATATTAAAAGAAACCGCAAGTTGCGCGCCTCCCACCCGCGGGATTTGTGTGATCAGATCTTGGATATTGCCCGCTATCTATCGACTGAGCCGGTCATGAACAAGGAGATGATCGACCGGGCCGCGATGGCCTACTTCGTGGAACTTTAACATGTGGTTTGACCTCCCTGCGCCGGTCATCATCGCCCACCGGGGCGATTCCGTTCACGCACCGGAAAATACACTCGCCGCTTTCAACCTGGCGGTGCAACACGGGGAGGCGGTTGAGTTCGATGTCAAACTGACCGTCGACGGACAGGTGGTTGTACTACATGATCAAACAGTTGATCGTACAACGGACGGCAGCGGCCGGGTCACGCAGATGCGACTTGCTGAACTTAAAGAGTTGGATGCCGGTTCGTGGTTCTCGGATCAGTTTCGCGGCGAGCACATCCCGACCCTGGATGAAGTTTTTACTGATTTGGGTGAACAGTTGTACATGAATATTGAATTAGCCAACTACATCACCCCATTCGACGCGCTCGTATCGCGGGTTGTTGAGTTGGTCAAGAAGCATCATCTAGAAAGCCGAATCCTTTTTTCCTCATTTTTCGCCCGGAATCTCAATCAAGCCCAAACACTCCTACCTGAAGTCCCATGCGGACTTTTAACCTTGCGCGGTTGGATGGGAATGTGGGGAAGGACTTTCGGTTGGCGTGGAAATTACCAGACATTTCACCCTTATTTTACCGACGTACATTCCGGCATGATCAATCGGGTCCATGCACAGGGCAGACGCCTAAACGTCTGGACCGTGAATGGTGAAGCGGATATGCGCCGTATGCTTGGGATGGGGGTGGATGGTCTGATTACCGATGACCCAACCACGGCTCGCCGCCTGCTCGGAAACATTCAGTAATCCCCTCCCTTTCATCCGCAGTTGCATTGGAATGACTAGTTCCCCGAAATCCAAATAATCCATGATCATCAAACGCAGGATTTCGATCGTTTTACTTTTAGCCTTGGTGTTAGCATTTACACCGGCTACCCTCGTCAGTGGGAAGAACCCGACACAGGTTGATCCGGGTGCAAGAGCACGCGCCTTGCTGGTAGATATGTCACCCGAGGAGCGCATCGGACAATTATTCCTGGTGTCGTTCAATGGCACAAAGACGGACGAAAAATCATCGATCTACGACCTGATCGTGAATCATTACATCGGCGGGGTCACTTTGCAAGCCGCCAATGATAATTTCATCGCCCCGCCGGATACTTTATCCGCGACCTATCAGCTAATCAACCAGTTGCAAAAGATCGAGTTTGGATTCCGCCAGGGGACGCTTGAAGCAACGCCAACCAGCGTGACAAAGAAGGTTAATCAAATACCGCTTTTCGTCGGCGTTTCGCAAGATGGGGATGGTGCTCCGAATGATCAGATCATGAGCGGCCTTACTCCTCTCCCCAACCCGATGGCCATTGGTGCTACCTGGAACACCGATCTTGCGCATCAGGTTGGAGAGGTGGCCGGCCATGAGCTCTCGGCCATCGGATTTAACTTGTTCTTGGGTCCCCCGTTGGACGTGCTTGATTTACCCGATTCAACGCTGGAGAACGGACTGGCGGCCGACGTATTCGGAGGTGATCCTTATTGGGTGGGGGCTATGGGCCAGGCTTATGTCGAGGGGCTGCATACGGGTAGCTATGGACGGCTGTTGGTGATCGGGAAACATTTCCCGGGCCAGGGGAGTTCCGATCGCCCGGAAGGGGAGGAGCCGGCGACGGTAAGAAAATCGTTGGAGCAGTTAAAACAGATCGAACTTGCACCTTTCTTCGCAGTCACCGGCAATGCGGACGATCCTCAAGGCGTTGTGGACGGCTTGTTGATCTCGCATATCCGCTACCAGGGATTCCAAGGCAATATCCGCGCGACCACGCGCCCGATCAGTTTCGATCCGAAGGCACTTACTCAGATATTATCCCTGGCTCCGTTCACAACCTGGCGCCAAAACGGCGGCCTGATGGTCAGCGACGACCTGGGCAGCCAAACCGTGCGCCTCTTTTATGCACCCGGCGGCCAGGCTTTCCAGGCAACCCAGGTAAGCCTAGACGCCTTCCTGGCGGGCAATGATTTATTATATCTGGGGAATATCCAATCCAGCGACACGGACAGCTACGCCACTGATTTGAAGATCCTCGACTTCTTCATTCAGAAATATCGACAAGATCCTGTTTTTGCCCAGCGCATAGACGACAGCGTGCTGCGCATTCTGACGGCAAAGTATCGGCTCTATAATAGCTTCGACCTGGCGAGCGTGACCCCGCTGTTGTATGGCGTCAGTCAGTTGGGACAATCAAATGCCATCACCATTGACGTGGCGAGACAGTCCGCCACGCTTGTCAGCCCGAGCCTCGCTGATCTGGATACGGTCCTGCCCTCCCCGCCTAGCGCGGGGACCGCATGGTCTTCTTAACCGACACCCGTCCCGTTCGACAGTGCAGTACTTGTCCGCAGGAATCCTCGCTGGCTGTAGACGCCTTGCAGAATGCCATCCTGCACTTGTACGGAACTGGCGTCGGTGGACCGATCCCAAGTTACCACCTGATCTCCTATTCCTTCAATGATTTGGTCGCGCTCCTGCAGCAGGGAGTCGGAAATCAAGCCGAGGAAAGTGACCTGCGCCAGGCGCAGTGGATTGTGATCAGTACACTGGATGAAGAGCCAAATCAACCCCAAACAAATATCCTGCAACGTTTCCTTTCCGAGCGTCAGGATCTGCTGCGGGATAAACGCGTCATCGTCTTTTCATTCAACGCACCTTATTATCTCGATGCCACGAATATCTCAAAATTAACGGCCTACTATTGCCTTTACAGCAAATCCGCGCCATTTGTCGATGTAGCCGCACGCCTCCTATTCCAGGAGCTCGCGCCGGTCGGATCGCTTCCGGTTTCTGTGACCGGGAGAGGTTACGATCTTTTTACAGCCACTTCACCGGATCCGAACCAGGTCATTGAACTCTCCCTCGAACTACCCGTTTTTTCAGCGATGCCGGTAACGGTCACCCCGGCGAAGACTCCCACACCTTCCTTCAAGGTGGGGGATACCGTCACTGTGAAAACGGGAATTATCCTTGACCAGAATCATCATCAAGTTCCGGACGGTACGGGGGTAAGTTTTACACTTTCGTCGAGTGGTGCAGGGGGAGCAATTCAACAGATAGATGCAGTCACAATGCAGGGGATTGCACATGCCTCGTTCAGCATTGCCCGCCCTGGATTGCTTGAAATTCGCGCGACCAGTGAGTCGGCAATAACTTCAGTTATTATGCAATTGAACGTCTCGAGCGAAGGATTTAGCGTGACCGTGCTGGCTCCCACCCTAATCACCAGTCCCACTTCTACGGCGAAGGCTCCGGCCACCCCCAATCCGGAAAGACCCTTACTGCCTGTCCAGGGCGCGCCAGGTTTTCGAGACTGGATAATCATGATTGTTGTAATCGGCGGTATGACCTTTTTGGCCTATTGGCTGGGCAGCAAATATCGATCCTCGCGCTGGGGGATACGCTGGGCAATTTGCACTTTATTGGGTGGACTGTTGTTTTATAATTACCTTGCCTTGCGGTTGCCTGGCACTGTAGTTTTGATCCAAGCGACCGGCTTGTTCGGTATTATTGGGATGGTACTGATCGGTGCCGCCCTAGGTTGGGGAATTGGATTTGGTTGGAGTTACTTGCTTAGTGAGTCAAAGAAGCAACCAGACTGATCAACATCAGTCCGACTGCGATCCAGAGAAGAATCTGCTCCGGCATTTGAGCTATCACGTCGAGCAGGGAAGTCTTTGGATGCAGTTGCGTTTGTGGGTGTACGGGAATGTCGCGATGCCCGATGAGAAATTCTTGAAATTCAGCCACAGATGCCGGGCGGTCGTTGGGGTGCAATTCCATCGCCCATAGTATGGCACGTTCGGTTCTCGGATTGATGGACGGATTCAATTCGCGGGGCGAAATAAGGCTGTCCGGTTGCAGGAAGCGCTGGCGCGCATCGGCAGGAGGGGTATTTGTGAAAAGGTGGTAGAGTGTGCACCCAAAGGCATAGATGTCACTGCGGATGTCGGTGTGCAAACCATCGCCTCCGTATTGCTCCAGCGGAGTATACAAGGCGGTACCGCGTCCCTGAATGACGGTAATGGTCATCTCGTCCGGAGCCAAGGCCTTGACCAGTCCGAAGTCCACCAGCTTCAACAAACCATTGGGGGTTATTTTGAGGTTGGAGGGTTTAATATCGCGGTGTACAAGCGGAGGGACTTGGTTGTGTAGGTAACTCAGCGCGTCTGCAAGTTGGTTCGCCCAACTAAGCAAATCCATCTCGTCCAAAAATGTATTCCGTTGTTTTGCCTCGAGCATCAGAGTGCGCAGGTCTTTCCCGGGAACAAAATCCATCACGAGATAATCGCGCGGACCGATGGAGAAGAAGTCTGATACTTTTGGCAGGTTTGGGTGGTCCAGGCGTGCCAAAACCGTGGCTTCCCGGAGAAACTGATCACGCGCCTCCTTGTTCAATTTGGCTGGCACGGTACGATCGTGTTCGACTTCCTTGAGTGCACATTGGCGGCCTTTTAAACGCAAATCATCGGCAAGATAGATATTTCCCGCTCCACCTTGCCCGATGCGTTCGCGAATGCGATAGCGACCGCGTAACACTTCACCGGTTTTGAGTGAAATCGACATATTGGTCCAGGAGGAAATGGACGTTTAAGATAACAACGTGCAGCTGGTTTTGATTTCGGCGTTGTCAATCCAGCGTTGCACAAACGATAACAATTTGCTATATTATAAGCGTCTTTTATCGTCTTGTTGTATAATCCTCTTAACCACCAGGAGACGGACGGAGCATGGAAAAGGATCGTGAGGAAGCCCCGCTCTTAATTGGCCAGACTGGACCTCTTAAGGGTCAGAAATGGATGCTTAAAAAACCAATTCTGGTAGGCAGGGAGGTAACCTGCGAGGTAGTCATTCCTGACAGGATGGTATCACGGTTCCACGCCCGGCTGACTCCAACGCCCGGGGGAGTTGTCCTCGAGGATCTGGATAGTAAAAATGGTACCCACTGTAATGGGTCGCTAGTTAAAGGTCCGGTCATTTTGCAGGATGGGGATTTGGTTTCGATCGCTTTAGCACAGCAATTTGTTTATCTGACCTCGGATGCGACCGTCCCACTTGTGGGAGCTTCCAAGGTTCCCGGCCGATTGAGATTAGACCTGCGTTCGCGGAGTGTGCTGATCAACGACCGGGGGATCGAACCTCCCCTATCGGCCCTTCAGTTTCGAGTGTTGCAAGTGCTGATCGAGCATCAGGGGCAGGTCATCGACCGGCATCAGTTGGTGACAGAGTCTCGGGGCGAGGAGCAGGCCGTTGGGGTATCTGATCAGGCTCTGGACGCCCTCCTGCGCAGGTTGCGCGATCGAATCTCTTCCATTGACCCGATTTATAATTACATCATCACGGTTCGAGGCCACGGAATTCGCCTGGACAACCCTCCCGCGGAATAGACTTCATCATCAGCATCATAAAAATTCCCCGTCAAGCAGGTTTTGACGGGGAATTTTTTCTCAGCTCATATTTTTCTGCATGCTGTATTTCAGGATTGTGCGATACACCGTTTGTATTTTTGTGATGACTTCGGCATCCTTTTGGTTGGCCTTTTCTCCAGCTTGTTCCTCGGATCGTGCCAAGACACCGGCGACAATCGAAATGAATTCCGGTGTTATCTCTTTGCTATGCTCTTCCAGGAGCTGATTAAGGCTTTTTTCGTCGGGTGCTTGAATCAATTCCTCCAATAATGCCAATTCGGCGGGTGGTGAGCTGGCTTGTTGCAGGACAGCCACAACCTGTTGAAGCTTTCCGACCAGATCCTGGTCATTTTTCTTTTTGGCCTCCTGCAGGCTTCGATTGAGCACCTGGACGAACATATCGCTGATCTCCTCGATATGTTCGAAAGTTGCCGTCTGGATATCTTCTGCCGCGAGAATGGATTTAAGCAAATCTTCAGCGCGCTTGTATTCTTCCTCGGCGCGTTGATCGAGCCGACGGGTGATATCCAGCAGCTTTTCCCGGAGAGATTCCAGCTTCTTACGCTCGTCGCCAGTTTTGGTCTCTATTTTTTCTGAAAGCGATTGGAAAAATTGATAATCCAACGCCGGACGGGTGAGGCTCACTAAGGCGCTCAGGCGGTCGTCGTTGGGGGCGCCAATAAGCAGTTCCATCAATTTATCTCGATTAAGCTCCTTGCCCACCGACTTGAGGGATTTAATGGCTTCCTGGATTTCATTTGCTTGCTGGCTGATTTTCGTCCCATAATCGGATTCGGTCAGAAGCTGCTGTTGAATGGCCTGCATTTCCTTAGCGTACTGTTCCTGGCCGCTAGCCAGGGCACTCTCCAAGAGACGACTGAAGATGGAAAAAAATTCAGCATCCAGAATGTCCGCTTCTTTTTTGATGAGTTCTGACCGTGACTGAGGCGTGGTTGCAGACAGCAGCCGTTCGATCAGCGAGACGCGCTTTTGCTGGGATTGGATCATCTCCGGGGTGATGCCGTCGGCGCCCAGGATGCGCTCGATCAAACTCTGATAGGTCAAGAAATTCTGTGGCCGGAGAAGATAAGCTTTCCGTTTTTCGGCTGTCAGACGATTTGTCACCTGATTTATCAAAGGCCCGATGAGTTTCTCCTGCTCGTTTACCGGCAGGTTGAGCTCTGGAGGGAAGTAGGTGAGGAGAAGCTCTTTGTCGTTGTCATGATAGACGATTGGAGTGGCCAGCGGCCCGTTGAAACCGCAGCTTCTGCATACGGCAAAATTGGAAATTCCACCGAGCAGACGCTGCTTGGCGCCGGGATCAGCAGAAACATCAAAGAGTTGTTCGATTTGGGCAACGATTGGCTGCCGACAGCGAGGACAGGAAATCTGGGTTTTTTGAGGGGGCATGGAACCTCTGGGTCTGGATGAAGGATTGATTTCATTTAGGAATTGCGTGAAGCAAACAAGGGGGTATTTTACCCCCAAACCAGGTCGGCGCGTGCTGACTCATTCTTTAGGCTGACGGGGAAGTGAGAAACAGATGCGGGCGCCGGCATCCGGTTTGGTATCCACCCAGATGCGACCGCCATGTGCTTCAATGATGGATTTTGCCAGGTAAAGCCCCAGGCCCGCCCCCTTGGTATTCCGGACGGCTTTTTGCGAGCGATAGAAGCGGTCAAACACAAACGGAATGTCTGAGGGGTCGATCCCTGGTCCCTGATCGCTGATGCAGACGATAACCTGTTCCGGTCTCGACTGCCCGCTGATACGGATTTCGCCCTCCGGCGCATATTTAATGGCGTTCGAAAGCAAATTGGAGATAACCTGGGAAATGCGCCTTTCGTCGGCGATGACAACGGGGAATTTGTCCGGGAACTCCAGCACGAAGGCGTGATGTTTGCTCTGCGTCCGAAAGCGCTCCACCAGGTGTTCGGTGAGCGCCGGCAGGGAGACATCGGACAGGCTGGTCGTCAGGCCTCCAGCCTGCAGGCGGGTGGCATCGAGTAAATCCTCGATCATCGCAGCAAGATGGTCGGCTTCCTCCTCGATGACTGCCAGGCTGTCGCGGATGACATTCTTATCCCATTTGGCATCCTCGCGGCGCAACGTGCTGACATAACCCTTGATCAGTGCCACGGGAGTTTTCAGCTCATGGCTGACCACGGAAACAAAGGTATTCTTGATTTCTTCCGCGGTCCGGAATTTGGTGATGTCGCGCACCGTGGCAATCACATTGCGCAGAGTCCCGTTGCTGTCGAGCAGGGGCGCGTAGGTGATTCCCACCGGTAAGGATGGAGGCTCGGGTCGTTCTAGATCGCCTTCCACGTATAGATATGCATTTTGGGTGAGCGGCCAGCCGTTTTTTTCGGCTTCTTCCAGGGTCAGGCCTTCGGGTCGATTTGCCCAATGGATGATTTCTGCATGGGTCTTGTTGTGTATCTCGTCCCGCGGCTTACCAAACAGTTTCTCGAAGGCAATATTGCATCGTTCGATGGTGTGATCAGAATTGAGGATGAGGATGCCGTCGGCGGCCGAGTTCGAGCAGTGCGTCCAGGCGACCTTTTTCGTAACTGATCTGCCCATACAGCTGGGCATTGAAAACAGCGATGGCTGCCTGGTCGGCAAAGGACTGCAACAAAAGTTTGTCGTTCGAGGAGAAGATGTCCGGGTAATTGCGGAAGATAAAAATAACCCCAATGACCTGGCCGTGAGCAATCAGCGGGATACCGACGCCGTTGAGCAGCCCCATACTGGCAGTGTAGGTCAGCTCCTTGAGCATGCGGTTTAACTCAATGAGGTTCAACTCAGCGACTTTTTCTTCCGCGAGCAATGGCGTCAGGTAACGCAGGAAAGCGGCGGGAATGCCCAGGGCGGCCGCAACTCGCCAGGCATCCGTTTCCTTCAATGCGATCAGACCTGCCTGTCCGGCCAGCATTTCTACCGAAATCTTAAGGACGCGCGCCAGGAGTTTGTCCAGATCGAGCTCCTGGGTAACAAGCCTGGCAATTTCGAGCAGGTAATCGCGTTGTCGGACGCGGAAATCGGGAAGCATCAGGGGTATTTTATCACCGCCCTCGACGAGGCGCGTTAGATTTGTATCATATGGGGGAAAGAGATTTATTAACAATCCGGGGCGGTTGTCTTGATGACGAGATCGACCGCCCCGGAAAGGAACTATCGGTTTTCTTTTTCCGCGAGGGTGACGGCTTCCTCGAAGATTGCCAGGCCTTCATCCACTTCCGCTCTGGTTGTGCTCAGCGGGGGTGCCAGCCGGATGACACTCTTACCGCACCCCAGCAGGATCAAGCCGCGTTCGAATGCCAGCTCGGTAATGCGGTCGCGCAGTTCTTCATCCGACGCTTTGCTCTTGCGGTCTTTGACGAACTCAACACCGATCATCAAGCCGATGCCTCGCACATCGCCAATATGGGAATGGCGCGCCATGATCTCGTGCAGCGCGTCCTGGGTGTATTGGCCGAGGACGGCGGCATTTTCGAGATATTCGTTCTCTATCAATTCGATCGTCGCCAGGGCGGCCGCACACGAGACCGGGTTGCCGCCGAAGGTGTTGCCGTGCGCTCCTTTCGGCCAATCCATGATCGATTTGCGCGCCACCGTGACGCCCATGGGCAGCCCCGAGGCAATGCCTTTGGCGACAGTAATGACGTCCGGTTCGACATCGAAATGTTCGATCGCCCACCATTTTCCCGTGCGCCCCATCCCGCTCTGGACTTCGTCGGCAATAAGCAGGATTTCATATTTATCGCATAACTCGCGCAGGGCGGGGAAGAAACCCGGCGGTGGGACGAGATAACCGCCTTCGCCTTGGATCGACTCGACCAGGATGCCGGCGACCTCATCCGGAGGCAGGATGTGGCCGAGGATCTCTTCTTCGATGTAGCGGACGACGGTCTTGCCATAGTCCTCCCCGGGCAGGCGGTCGAGGATCGGACGGTAGGGATTGGGATAGGGGGCATGCACGACCCCGTTCATCAAAGGATAAAAACCGCGGTGGTAGGTGGGTTTGCTGGCAGTGAAGGTCACTGCTCCCATCGTGCGGCCATGGAACGCGCCTGTGAATCCGATGAAGTTTGTGCGCCCGGTGTGATAGCGGGCGAGCTTGATCGCCGTTTCGATGGATTCGGTGCCGGAGTTGGACATGAAGGAGACCGCGGCATCGTGGAAGGGGGCAATTTCGTCGAGCTTTTCCGCCAATTGGATCCAGTTCTCATGGTAAAAGTCCGAGGAAATATGGATGAACTTTTCGGCCTGTTCCTGGATCGCCTTGATCACTTTCGGGTGGCTGTGGCCGGTGGAGACCACCGCGATCCCGGCTGCGAAATCCAGGAAGCGGTTCCCATCCACATCCCAGACTTCTGTGCCTTTACCATGGGCCATGACGAACGCATGATCGCGCGGGTAGGAGGGGCTGATAACCGCCGAGTCGCGTTTGATCAGGGCACGGGCCTTTGGTCCTGGTAACTTCATTGGTTCCATATGATACTCCTTTGATTCGGAATGAGTACCGGTAGTTTATTTCGCTGCAAGTCGGATCTGCGCTTGGGCCAGTGCGCCGAGCAGCCCGACGTCGTCGCCCAGCCGGGCGGTGGTCAGTTCAAATCCCTCAAGATAATACGGGTCCATGACGTGCTGCCGCAAGGAGGCTTTGATCGGCTCCAGGATCAGATCGCCGCTCTGGGATACCCCGCCACCTAGAATGACGATGGAGGGATTAAAAATCTGCAGGTAATTCGCCAGTGCCAGGCCGATAAATTCGCCGGCATAGGTGAACGCTGCCCTGGCCAGCTGATCACCACGCGCGGCAGCCTCGGAAATGTCAAGCGTGGTCAGATTGGTCTTCGTGGCCAGGCTCGATGATATTCCTTCGGCCAGCTTTTCGATGACATAGCGGGTAATGCCCGGGCCCGATGCAATTCCTTCCAGGTGGCCGCGCTGCCCACACGAACACACCGGCCCGTCGGGCAATACGGTGACATGCCCAAGCTCGGCAGCCAGCCCGTGGCTTCCCAGCAACAGCTGGTCATTCGAAATCACGCCTCCGCCGATGCCGGTGCTTATGGTCATGTAAATCAGGTCGTGGTGTCCCTGCCCGGCACCGTAACGCCATTCTCCCAGGGCCGCCAGGTTTGCATCATTGCCGGCGAAGATCGGAACATGATAACGCCCGGCCAGTTTCTCGCCGATTGGAAATTTGGATAAACTGGAGATATTGGGGGTCTCAATGATGAAACCGGTATATGGGTTGATCGGTCCGGGGATGGCGATCGAGATCGCCTCGACGGGTTCTTGCGGCCAGATGGAATCGATTAAAGCAGTCAGCCGGTCGAATGCACCCGGCTCTTGCCCACGTGTTGCGGAGCGTTTGATTGCCAGAGGGGTTGTGCTGTTGGCGGGATAGACTGCTGCCCGCAATTGAGTCCCTCCGATGTCCATGGCCAGGATGACGCCCATGATTGAAATTATAACATGGGGAGAGAAGTAAGAATTTTGTCCTATCGGTGGTGAGGGTGCCCTTAAAATCAGTCAGCGATCGATCTCGCCGTGAAAATTCAAAGCACGCAAAGGTTTTCTTTGGGCTCTTCTTCTCTTCGCGGTTTGTCACTCGAAATCACCGGCGACTTGAGGAATACCCTGATTATTGGTTGACTATTCCCTCAAAGACTGCTATCATCTTTTTTGGAATGTACAGACGACTAAGATCAAGGTTTAATACTTTTAGGCGCGATCTTGCCAGATTGTTCCAATGGATGGTTCCGGGATTGGGGGTAAAACGCTGGTTGGTGGTTTTACTGATCGGGATTACCCTTGTCGGACTGGGGCTGGCGCTATTCATCTTGGATGTCTATCGGACCGCGCCGGATTCCTGGTGGCTGCCGGTCATTTCCTTTTTGTCCCTGCGTTCACTAGCTCGGCCTGTGCGGGTGTTGATCTTTGCCGTGTTGGGTTTGGGTTTTATTTCCCTGGGCATCTTGGGTATTAACCGGTCGCTGCTCATCCCGTTTCTGCGTCCTGGTCAGCGGTTGGTCGATCAGGTGAGTGATTACCGCCGTCGGGAGCGCGGTCCGCGCGTGGTGGTGATCGGCGGTGGGCACGGGATCGCCACCGTTCTGCGCGGCCTTAAAGCGCACACCCGGAATTTAACTGCTATTGTTTCGGTGGCCGATGACGGCGGGTCGTCCGGCGAGATCCGCCGCAGCCTGGGAATCCTGCCTCCAGGAGATATTCGCAACTGCCTGGCCGCCCTCTCCGATGACGAGGCCCTGTTGACCCAGCTGTTCCAATATCGTTTTGGAGGGGATACCGGTCTGGGGGGTCACTCGTTTGGTAACCTGTTCATCTCCGCCCTGGTGGACGTCACCGGCAGTTTCGAGGAGGCGATTGCCGAATCTGGGCGCGTCCTCTCCGTCTATGGGCGGGTGCTGCCGGCCACGCTTCATGACGTCCGCCTGGTAGCCGACGTGGAGATTCCGCACTCGCAGACCGAAGTCCGCGTGGAGGGCGAGAGTCAGATCCCCAAGATGGCCGGACGCGTCCGACGGGTATGGCTCGAGCCGAACGACGCCTCAGCTTTCCCACCGGTCATCCAGGCTTTGCTTTCCGCCGATCTGATCATCATCGGCCCCGGCAGCCTGTATACCAGCATCCTCCCGAACATACTCGTTCGCGACTTGCTCGAAGCGATCCGCTCCAGCCGGGCGATCAAGATGTTTATCGCCAATATTGCCACCCAGCCAGGCGAGACGGAAGCTTACTCCTGCAGCGATCATGTCCACGTGCTGGAGGATCTGATCGGAGACGATATAATTGACATCGTTATATGCAATTCGTGTTATGATGGGACGCTTGGAGAAGGCGTTCAGTGGGTCAAGCTGGATGAGAACATGATGCGCGACCCGCGTCTGTACAGCGCCGACCTTGTCGATCGCGAGCGCCCGATTTATCACGACGCCGTGAAATTGGCGCAGACACTGGTTGATTTATACAACGAACGCACCGGCCCGCTCGGAAAGGAAAATTCAACGCCCGCGCGTTGACATCATTCCATATCTGCAAGGAGGTTTAACATGACAGTCAAAGTAGGGATCAATGGATTTGGCCGTATCGGCCGCCAGGTCCTGAAGGCGATCCGGGATTACTACCCCGACAAACTCGAGGTCGTCGCCTTCAACGACATCGGTGACATGCCGACCATGGCGCATCTGCTCAAGTACGACTTCGAACTATGGCCGTTTCAACGGCGCGGTGGAAGTATCCGAAGATGGCCTGATCGTCGATGGCAAAAAGTTGAAGGCCTTCAAGGAAACCGACCCGGCAGCCATTCCCTGGAAGGACCTGGGCATCGAGATCGTGATCGAGTCCACCGGCATTTTCACGATCAAGGAAGACGGCGTCAACAAGAAAGGCAAGACGGTCAAGGGCGCGGCCAACCACATCACCAAGGGCGGCGCCAAGAAGGTCATCATCTCCTCCCCGGCGGAGGGCGAGGATCTGACCATCGTCTTCGGCGTCAACGAGGACAAATATGATCCCAAGACGCATCATGTCGTCTCGAATGCCTCCTGCACCACGAACTGCCTGGCACCAGCCGCCAAGGTCGTGCACGACAAGTACAAGATCGTGCGCGGTTTCATGACCACCATTCACGCCTACACCAACGACCAGAGGATCCTGGACCTGCCGCACTCCGACCTGCGCCGCGCCCGCGCCGCGGCAATGAATATCATCCCGACCACGACCGGCGCAGCCAAGGCCATCGCCCTGGTCATCCCCGAGCTGAAAGGCAAGTTCGACGGTTACTCCCTGCGCGTCCCGGTATCGACCGTCTCCGTGGTGGACTTCACCGCCGAGCTGGAGAAATCGACGACCACCGACGAGCTGCGCCAGACATTCCGCGACGCCGCCAAGCAACCGCGCTTCAAAGGCATCCTGCAGGCCGTGGACGAACCACTGGTCAGCATCGACTACAAAGGCGACCCACACAGCTCATCCGTGGACCTGCCCTTCACCAGCGTGCTCGGTAAAGCCGAGAACAACTTCGTCAAGGTTGTCGCCTGGTACGACAACGAATGGGGCTACTCGGTACGCACGGCCGACCTGGCTGCTCTGATGGCCAAGTCGCTCTGATCTGCGTAACCAAAACAAATGCCACGTCCTGAAGGAACGTGGCATTTGATATGAATGGAGAATGCCATGTTCAACAAAAAAACGATCCGCGATATCGATGTCAAGGGCAAGCGTGTCCTGGTGCGCGTGGATTACAATGTGCCGATCAAGGATGGCACGGTGGGGGATGACACCCGCATTCGGGCGGCAATGCCGACCCTCCAATACCTGCTTGATCACGGCGCCGCTGTCATCCTTTGCTCTCACCTGGGACGCCCCAAGGAAGGCCCCGACCCGAAGTTTTCGCTTAAGCCGGTGGCAGCTCACCTGAGCAAGCTTCTCGGTAAGCCGGTCGCTTTTGCGGAGGACTGCATCGGCCCCACGGCTGAGGCAGCCGCCAAGGCGCTCAAGCCCGGCGAGGTGCTGTTGCTGGAAAATACGCGCTTCCACCCGGAAGAGGAAAAGAACGACCCGGGCATGTCGAAGCAGCTGGCAGCACTGGCTGAAATCTACGTCGACGACGCATTTGGATCGGCCCACCGCGCCCACGCTTCGACCGAGGGCGTGGCCAAGCACCTGCCAGCCGTGGCCGGCTTCCTGATGGAAAAGGAAATCCAGTACCTGGGCGCTGCGGTGGCGGATCCGGCTAAACCGTTCGTGGCCATTTTGGGCGGCGCCAAGATCAGCGACAAGATCGGCGTCATCAAAAACCTGCTCACCAAGGCCGATGTGATCCTGATCGGCGGCGGCATGGCCAACACCTTCTTCAAAGCCCAGGGCTATCCGGTGGCCGACTTGCTGGTTGAGGACGAGGCTCTCGAGACCGCCAGGGAGGTCGTCAAGCTGGCGGGGCCCAAGCTGCGACTGCCCGTGGACGTGGTCATCGGCGACAAGTTCGATGCGTCTGCAGCGCACAAGTCCATGCCCACAGGCCCCATCCCGGACGGCTGGCGCATCCTCGATATCGGCCAGGAGACGATCGCGGCCTACACCAAGGTCATCGCCGGTGCCAAGACCGTGGTCTGGAACGGCCCGATGGGCGTCTTCGAGTTTCCCGAATTTGCGAAGGGAACTTTTGGGGTGGCCAAGGCGGTGGCGGATTCCGGAGCCGTCAGCATCATTGGCGGCGGCGAGTTGGTGGCCGCCATCCAGCAGTCCGGTCTGGCAGGAAAGATCACACACATATCGACCGGCGGCGGCGCTTCCCTGGAGATGCTCGAGGGATTGACGCTCCCCGGTGTGGCAGCACTGCAGGATAAGTAATCTCTCCCCATTCTCGTCCCTTTTCCCTCCCCTTTCCCTTTTCTTTGGAAAGGGGAGGGATAAAAGCAGGGAAGGCATGCCATGTCTTTCAATGCCGGCGAAATGGTCGGACCCTACCGGATCGTTGAACAGCTCGGCCAGGGGGGGATGGCCACAGTCTACAAGGCTTATCACGCCGCACTGGATCGTTACGTAGCCCTGAAGGTTCTGCATCCGGCTTTCACCGAAGACGATACCTTCCTGGCACGCTTCCAGCGTGAAGCCCGCCTGGTGGCAAAACTCGATCATCCCAATATCGTCCCCATCTTCGATTATGCCGAGCACGAACGGCGCCCCTACCTGGTGATGAAATTCATCGAGGGTGAAACGCTCAAGGCGCGCATGGCGGCCAATCCGCTGCCTCCGGCTGAGACCGCCCGGATCGTGGACGCAGTCGGAGCTGCCCTGGCTTATGCTCACCAGCATGGCATCCTGCACCGCGATATCAAACCGTCCAACGTTCTGCTGGCGAACGACGGCAGCATCTACCTGGCGGACTTCGGCCTGGCGCGCATTGCCGCCTCGGGCGAATCCACCCTCAGCACCGACATGGTCATGGGCACGCCTCAGTACATCTCGCCCGAGCAGGCGATGGGCAAGAAGGAGCTGGACGAAGGCACGGACATTTATTCGTTCGGCGTCATGCTCTACGAGATGGCGGTTGGCAAGGTGCCGTTCAATGCCGACACGCCCTTCTCGATCATCCATGATCATATCTACACGCCCTTGCCAATGCCGCGCCAGATCAATCCCTTGGTCTCTCCGGAGGTGGAGCGGGTCCTGCTCAAGGCGCTGGCCAAGGAGCGCGCCGATCGCTATCCGGATGTCCGTGCCATGGTCGCGGCCTTCCATCAAGCCTGGGCCGAGAACGAACCGGCTCCGCGAGTTGAGTCCGCGACTTTACGCTCGGAAGCCCCAACCATAATGGAAGCCCCGGCTCCGACGATCCCGCCCATGCCTTCGATGGCTCTTGATTCGGCCGTGGTGTCCCAGCCGGCAGCTGCCTCGGTTGCTGGAAAGGTAGCAGCTCCCGGGTCCGGCGAGAAACCGAAGAAAAAAGTCCCATGGATGTGGCTGGCAGCGGGAGTTGTACTCTTATTGATCTGTCTTGTCACCTTGGCAGCCTTGTGGTCCGTACGCCGCCTCCAGCCGCTTAGTCCCAGTGGTCCGGCGACTTCTTTACCTGACCGGGCTACCCAGGCGCCTTCAGGGAATCTCCAGCCGACCCATCTGGTTGTCCCATCTGGATCCACGCCCAACCCTCCAGCTGGTCCTGGTTTGAGCCAGGCGATCCAAGCCGTGACCCAAAACCCGAACGACCCCAACGCGTATATAGACCTGGCCCTGGCTTACGCCGCGAGCGGACAGCCGGATCTTGCGCAAGAGCAGATCAACATCATTGAGAAGCTGGCGCCTCCCGAGCCGGTTCTGTGGCTGGGCGGACAAAAACTGGCCGACCACGGAGCGTGGCTGCCGGCTGCACGCCTGCGCATGGATGCGGCCGAACTTCATTGGTCTGCCACCAAATCCCTGCCGGATGATCTGCGCGACCAGCTTCACCAAGCCATCTACCGCGCTTTCAAAGAAGCCAGTGCAGTGGATTACATTACATTCGAGCGGATTGCCCGCCTCGACGGTCCACTGTCACAGCTTGCCATGGCGCGATTTACATATTACAACAAGAACCGGGCTCAAGCCCAGACCCTCCTGACCCAGCTGCTCCAATCCGACCCGAACACCCCGGAGGCGCAGCTGCTTCAAGCCGAGTTCTATGCCAAGGACGGGCGGTGGGTGGTTGCCCGCAAATCATTAACAGAGGTCTATAACAATCCGCGCGCTACCGCGTGGATGCGCGCCGTTGCAGATACCATCAAAGGAGCCATACCATAATGCGAACCCCATTTGTCGCCGGTAACTGGAAGATGAATAAAACCGTGGAGGAGGCCCGCGCCCTCGTTTTTGAGATGAGCCAGGGCTTGCGGGAATGCACGGGAGTCGAAAAAGTCCTCTGCCCCCCGTTCATGACGTTGTTTCCTGTCGCCGCACTCTTGACTGGAACGGATATCGGGCTTGGAGCCCAGAATATGCACTGGGAGGCGAAAGGTGCCTTCACGGGCGAAGTCGCGCCGGGCATGGTGATGGAATTTTGCAGGTATGTCATCATCGGTCACTCCGAGCGACGTACGTATTTCGGGGAAACGGATGAGACGGTCAACAAGAAAGTCGCCGCCGCGCAGGCTGTGGGTCTCATCCCGATCGTATGCGTCGGTGAGACGCTAACGGAGAATGAGGCAAAGCGAACCACTGAGGTCGTCTCCCGTCAGGTGCGGGAGGGGTTGAAGGGTCTGGAGATAGAGTTCGCCGCCAAGATTGTGGTGGCTTACGAGCCGGTCTGGGCGATCGGGACCGGCCGCGCCTCGACCGGTGTGGATGCGAATGCGGTCGTGAAGGATGTCATTCGCCCGGCGATCAAGGACCTGTACGGGGAGAAGATCGCGCAGGGCACGCGCGTGCTTTACGGCGGCTCGGTGACTGCCGCCAATGCAGCCGAATTTTTCGGGCAGGCGGATATCGACGGCGCCCTGGTTGGCGGCGCCAGCCTCAAGCCTGACGAGTTCGTCAAGATCACCCGGGCGGCGATGAAGTAAATGGGAATCCAGGCAGGCGAAGGACGGCAGATGCAAGTCTCTCGTCCTTCGTTTTTTATCGTACCATGCTGAACCAGGTCGACGGCCTGTTCTGGCTGCTGTTGGGCCTGGCGGTGCTGGTCTTCCTGCAGAGGTCCCTGCACCGTGAAATCCAGGCCGTCTTTTTAATTCTGACCCGCAGGCCGACAGTCACCCAGGTTTTGTTCGCCCTGATCTTTTTCCCGGGCGTCCTGCTCCACGAGCTCAGCCATTTTCTTACTGCCAAATTACTCGGCGTCCGCACCGGACGCTTTTCGCTCATCCCGTACGCCATGCCGGATGGCCGGCTGCAGCTGGGCGCGGTGGAGACTGTCTCGGGCGGCGTCGTCCGGGACGCCTTGATCGGTGCCGCGCCGCTGGTCAGCGGCTGCCTGTTCGTCGCCTATATGGCTATCTACCGCATGCAGCTAATTCCGCTATGGGATTTCCTGCGCGCCGGGGATTGGGATATATTCTGGGTGGGTTTAGGCATACTGCCCCGCCTGCCCGATTTCTGGTTGTGGTTTTACCTGACTTTCACGATCAGCAGCACAATGATGCCCTCCGCCTCGGACCGTCACGCCTGGTTGCCGTTGGGCCTGATCGTCGCCGCGCTGCTGGGTGTGGCTTTCCTGGCGGGAGCTGGCTCCTGGATGCTGCTGAACCTTGCTCCACCCTTCAATACTTTTCTTCGTGCCCTGGCGCTGATCTTTGGTCTGAGCGCCGGGTTGCACGCCGTTCTGATCTTGCCCTTCCTGCTTCTTCACCGTGGGATGGCGAAATTGACCGGCGTAGACATCGGCTGATTTGAAATGGATTTTCCGTTCGATCCTTCAGGGGGCAAGATTTATTCTTCCTTGATCAAACCGCCATGATACACTAGCTCATATACGACGACGCCCTCTCTTTGAATCGTTTCCCTGCCGCGGAAGGAAATCACATCACCTTCGTTTTTATCCGAGTATAAGAATTGATCCTGCCGGTGTTCGAAGCCGCCCAGGAAACGTCCCTCTGAATACATCCTGGAAAGACTCGCCTTGATCACCTCCCCGGCTTGTTGAGGTGAGATGCGCCGTGCTTCCAGTATGCGGCCATAGTAGTTCATTGCCCAGGCCGGCCGCCCTTCCAGGAAGACCACTTCCTCTCCGATAAAATCCCTGCCCCCGAAGTAGCTGTCCCGATAGGACCATCCCCCGTCTTCGAAGATGAGGTCGTGCGAACCGGGACGTGAGGCCGGAGCCGGTTGCCCGCTTCCGACGTAGGTGGCTGCCTTGGCACGTACGATAAAATCATTCAACTGTTGGACATCCATGATTATCAATCATCCTGTCCCAAACTGACGATCGCCGGCGTCACCCAGCCCAGGCACGATGTACCCTCTGTCATTCAGATGATCGTCAATCGCGGCCAGGTAGATGGGGACATCCGGGTGGGCTTTTTGCATGGCGGCGATCCCTTCCGGTGCGGCGATCAATCCAACGAATTTGATTTTTTTCACCCCCCATTCTTTTAGGATGTCCGTCGTCGCCACTGCCGACCCGCCGGTGGCCAGCATCGGGTCCAGGATCAGGCAGACGGAAACGGTGGGTTCGACCGGCAGCTTGTTGTAATACTGCACCGGCTTGAGCGTCTTTTCGTCCCGGTACAGGCCGATGTGCCAGACTTCCGCGGTGGGCATTAATTCCCAGATCCCTTCCACCATTCCGAGGCCGGCGCGCAGGATGGGTACCAAGCCGATTTTTTCCTTGAGCTCCGCACCGGTATAAGTCGCAAGCGGGGTTTCGATCTGGCGCGGTACGGTCAATAAATCTTCTGTGGCTTCGTATGCCAGCAGCGCGGCGATCTCGCGGACAAGCTCACGGAATTTCTTGGGATCGGTGTTCTTGTCGCGCAGGCGTGTGAGCTTATGTTTTACCAGGGGATGGTTGGTAGCATGAATAGTTGTCATAAGGCCTCCAGGATATTGGTGTGGTATTATTATAGTCGACAGGAAGTGTTCAGGTTAATCCAAAGTCATATTCCGGGAATAATCCGTTGGGGAGTGGTGCGAGCCTGTAAAATGTGCCTTGACGATATAGGGTGTCGTAAGGTATTCTAGATCAGATCGATTGGGAACAATCATGGCGTCTTATATCCTTATCGTGGACGACAATGAAATCAATCTAAAGCTGCTCTCCAAGATCCTGGAGCTGGGCGGTTTTGAGGTGGGCACGGCGCGAAACGGGAGGGATGCTATTAAAAGCGTCGAGATGCGTAAACCGGATCTGGCCATCCTGGACGTGATGATGCCTGATATTGATGGGTACGAGTTGTGTCAAACCTTACGCGGGTCACCGATCTCCGCCAAATTCCCGATCGTGATGCTTACTGCCATGAATGACGAGCGTGAACGAATCCTGGCGAAGAAGGCCGGCGCCAATGATATCTGGTCCAAGCCGTTTGAAATGGATGAGATGCGCGGTAAATTGGTTAAGCTACTTGAACACGCTAAAAGGTAGCAGTGAAGATTTCCGGCTTGCACCTTTTACTCACCTATCAGTGCACTTTTGCCTGTGACCATTGTTTCGTATGGGGGAGCCCTTGGCAAAGCGGCACCATGACCAGCAGCCAGATTCGAAAAATCATGTCCCAGGCACGGGAAACAGGCAGCATCGAGAAGTTATATTTTGAGGGCGGGGAGCCGTTCCTCTATTACTCGCTGTTGCTGGCGGGCGTGCAGGTCGCGGCCGAAATGGGGTTCCAGGTCGGCATCGTCAGCAACGCGTACTGGGCGACCAGCGAGGAAGACGCGCGTGCCTGCCTCAAGCCATTCCAGGGCCTGATCGAGGACCTGACGGTCAGCAGCGACCTGTATCACTACAACGAGTTGAACAGCCTTCAGGCGCGCAATGCGGAAGCCGCCGCGAAGCAGCTGGGCATTTCAATCGGAACCATCTCGGTAGCCCAGCCGGAGAGGTCCGAAGCGGATCAGGGATCGATCATGTACCGCGGACGTGCCGCCCGGAAACTGGTGGCGCGCGCTCCCCAGCAGGGCTGGGAGCAGTTCACACGGTGTCCGTACGAGGACTTGCGCGCCCCGGGCCGCGTCCATCTGGATCCGTTCGGATACGTCCACATCTGCCAGGGGATCAGCCTGGGCAATATTTTCGAGCAGCCGTTGGCTGAGACTTGCACCCGGTACGACCCCGAGACCCATGCAATCGTCGGACCGCTGCTGGCGGGCGGGCCGGCTGCCCTGGTGAGCGAGTATGCTGTTCCCCATCAAGAGAAATATGCCGATGCCTGCCAGCTTTGCTACGAATCCCGCCTGTTCCTGCGTGATCGCTTCCCCGGGATATTAACTCCCGACCAGATGTACGGCGTAGGCGTGGATTGAGATGACCGTCCCCCCGGTCATGTCGAACCATTCCCTGAATACCCCCTAAGCTTTTATTCTCCAAACATCACGCTGACGATTTGGTGCTCTCCGACCGGGAAACTTACACTCCCGTCTGCTCGAGGATCCAGGTTGGCAATTTTTTCCTCCGCCAGATTGACGAGTTCCACTTGCGGAAACCTCCGCCAGGGTCTGAGCGTGGCGATGATCTGGTCCCCGCCGATGTTATAGCCACGCACCAGCCAGCTGTGGGGCTTCTCCATTTCCTGTGAATTTACTTCTGCTGCCTTCACCGTGCTAATGACGAATGTCTCCGGATTGACGACTACAAACGAGCCGGCCGGCGAAAGGTTCCCAGGATGCAGCCCGGTCCCGACTGCCCGCAAGGGGGCTTCGAAGGCATAAGCTTGGGAATAGGCGGTCTGCCAAGTGCCCGCGTGGGGAATGATGGCGTAATCGAATCTCCATTTTCCCGGCAGTTGCGCCTTGGGTGTCTCCTTGCTCGGGCCGGCATGCCCCTTGCGGGTGGAAAAATCATCGCGTGACAGCCATCCGACGCAGCGCAGCAGGGTCAGGGCAATCTCGGAAATTCCGTCATCAGTGTTCACAATTTCGACTTCCGGCAGGCCGCGATTGGCGATCATCAAGCCAAGGCGGCCGTCCGAAATATCAGAAAAGGCGCGCTGCGGGACCTCGGGCCTGGGTTGCTCGACCCAGGTCTCGTCAAAGGCTGGAACGCCCACGGGCCGTTCGACGACCTCGAAGGTTCCGTCGTGCGCGCCTTTTTTAACCGCGAATGGCGCCGGGAAGTGCACGCGCAGGCGGTGGTCACGGGCCTGATTATCCACTTCTGTGGAGATGTCTACGCGCGGCACTCCGTTCGTCAGGGTGACTGTGCTCGTGAGGGGAACAACGACCCCCTCCTTTGAGCGGGATTTTCGATCCGGGGTGAGGGCGGCGGGCAGGTGCAGAAGGAGTTCCAACCTTAGGCTTTGCTGGACCAGCCCGCGCTCGAGGCTGACGTGCATCAGTCGTGGTTCGGCCATCCGGTCTGAATCCGGAGGTGAGTAGTTATACTCGTCCCCACAATCCCCGCCGTCCAGGAAGCGATTCAGCCTGATGTAAATGGCTCCGTTACGTTTATCCTGTACGGTCAGTGTGCCATCCCTCTTGGCTTCGACGAGCAAGTATTCGTTCTCTATCCTGACCGGAGGTTTGGCATGGCGTTTGCGCATGGCGAGGGACTGGACGAATGGCAGGTGGGCGAGGGGCAGCAGGGCGGCGAGCAGCGGATTGAGGCGCACCGGCTTTTTCTCTTCCCTGGCCCGGGCGCGCACCCAGAATGTGCGCCATCCCAAGGCAGGGATTTCTGGAGCCGAAAAGACCAGCCGGTTGGTAGATGCCGAGCGCACGTGGACATTGTAGGTCGTGACTTGGGGGTCCGCCAGGCAGGCATCAATTCCCTTCATCCCGTTCTGCCAGGCGGTCAGGTTGGGATCGCCGCCTTCGACCATGATCGCTTCGACCGTGACCTCGCCACCGTCCCGCCGGATCTGCAGGGCTTGAATGCTCATCCCGGCTGCCCGGCCCTCGTTAATCTGGGCCAGCGAGCTGCGTAATTCTTTCGGGTTCAGCCGCATGTTGATCAGCTCGCGGTTGCCCAGGCCGCGGGTTTGATAAGGCAGGGACTTCCCGGTCTCGTCGAGCAATTCGAACTCCTGAACTTCCGCCGGCAGCTCGAGAGTCGTCTCCAGCACGTCGGTGCGCACCGATCCGGTCGGGTTGAAGACCACCACGGCGAAGCGCGTGCGTTCGTCGGGGACCTGCGGGCTTGTGTCCATGGAAGAGGCCAGCGCGACCAGGCTCTGACTGGTCAGCTCCTCGCCGATCTGGTCGACCTGGTCGAAGCGGACGATCATCTCGTCATGGACCTGATCGATTGAACAGCCGCAGATCGAGTCGTGGGGGTGATTTTCCATTAGCAGGTGCCAGGACTGGCGCAGGATAGGGGATTTTTGATCGAGGGCGGCACCGATCCGCCCGGTGACGAGCTCCTGCCAGGTAGTGAAAGGCTCGGCCCATTTCGTCAGCAGGTTTTCGCTCGCGCGGTTGCGCTGTTTGATCCAGATGCGTGTAGAAAGGACACCCGGGAGTAACGGCGTGCGTTTGCACGCACGCAGCTCTCCAATGACCGTGGGAAGCTCGACGGGACGCTTTCCCAGGTCTTCCTGGACGGCAGTGACGTATTGGGGCAGGGTCGAGTGAATCACGTGCGCATCCCGCAGCATCTCATCGGCGTAGGCGATGGCTTCGGAGGTGTTGCGCGGCGGTTCCATGTGGTCGATGCCGTACATCACCAGCAGGTTCGGAGTCACCGAGCTGGCGGCCAGCTGCTCGCCTTTTTCGGCCAGGCTTTCCGCGAAGCGCGGCGGGTCATCCGCCGCTAATTCGGCGCCGTTCCCGTAGCCTTCGCGGAAGTAGGCCATCAGTACGCGCGAGCCATCCGGGGATTGCCACCAGAATTCAGCCGGTTCGTCCGACACCCCGCGCCACACCGAGGCGACCTCGATGCCGAACCCGCGCAGGATCTGCGGGATTTGTCCGACATGGCCGAAAGAATCGGGCATGTAGCCGATCTTCATCTTCCCGCCGAAACGGCGGCAGGTATGCTCACCTTGCAGCAGATTGCGGATGTGGGCCTCGGGTCCGACCAGGAACATGTCGGGCAGGACGTGCCAGGGACCGATCAGGATGCGCCCCTCTTTAACGTGTTCGCGCAGCATGCTTTCCTTTTCGGGACGCACGGCCAGGTAATCTTCGAGCACGATAGTCTGGCCATCGAGCATGAAGTATTTAAATTCGGGATCCTGAGCGAGGATTTCCAGCAGCCCGTCGATCAGGTGGACCAGTTTCAGGCGAAACTGCTGGAAGGTCAGGTACCATTCCCGGTCCCAGTGGGTGTGGGATACGATGTGGATCGTGCGCATAAATGCTCCCAGACGGCCGTCGAGGCGGCCAGGATTTCTTCCCTTCTCAGTCCATTTTCCTTGACTAAAGTTTTACTTTTACGGCCGTCAACGCCCGGGCTTCCTGCATTGCTTCCTCCCGGTTCGTGATGGGAAAGCGTCCGTGCAGCGGGCTGAGGTACGCCCCCAGGGCAGTCGGCGCGTAGATGCCCCAGTGGGTCAGCCAGTGGGCTCCGCCGGTCAGCTCCACGGCGGCTTTCAGTTCCCCGAGTGTGGCGTCGTCCCAGCCGCCGGACAGCCCGTACAGGAACATGAAAACCGGGAAACTGGGCAGGATGCCGATGAAAAAGATCAAGACGCTGGTAGGCTGGTCGCCTTTCCAGATGAAGCCGGTCGCCAGCCAGACGATCCCGTAATGGACTGCACCCGCCAGGAATGGCGCGATGAGAGATTGCCAGAAATAGAAGCGCTGAGGATAGCACAGCTTGTGGTTGACGAAATAGGCGCTGATGCCCTTGGCGAACAGGCCGATGAAATAGGCGATGATGAGGGCGTTGATCTGGTAGCGCTCCAGCAGGATCCAGGCGAAGGCCACGCGGATGATCTGTTCCGAGAAGACCAGGATGGATTTCAGGTAGGGTTTGTTCGCCCCCAGCTGCACGTTGTCCCCGACCCAGGAAGGGAACTGGATCGCGCCCCAGATGGTCAGCGGGATGACGTAAAGGGCCGCGCGGTGGAATTCGACCCCCGTCGAGCCGAGGATGAAGCGCGGGGCGACCGCCAGCAGGACCGCCCCGATGAAGGCGCTTACCAGGCCGTTGTATTTATATGCCATGACGGAGTAATACTGGCTCAGGATGCGCTTGCCGTTCGACATGGCCTCCGAGATGGCCGGCATGACCCCGTCGTTGAGCGTCTGGGTGACGTTGAAGGCGAAGATGAAATTTTGCGCCAGCACCCAATTGCCCCAGATTTCGGCGTAGTTGATCAGCCGCGCCTGCGTGATCCAGATCTCGGCAGCCTGGCCGAAGGACCAGGCCGCTGAGCCGAGCATCTCGAACACGCCGAACTTGAAGCTGCTCTTGACCACGTCCCAGTCGAAGTGGGCCAGGAAAAGGATGCGGGCGTTGTACCCCACCCGGCGATAGAGCCACAGACCGGCGATGAAGGTCAGCACTTCTGCGGCGTAGGCGGCGATTCCCATCCCGAACAGACCGCCCATGGCCCCGCCATAGACCGGGTGCGCCTTGCCCCAGGCGTACATAATCCCGACGAACACCGGCTGGACGACCATCGGGAAAACCACGTTCCATCCAATTTCAAGCAGGCGGGAGTAATCCAGACGCTGGAAACCGGTCAGGGCATGCTTCATCACCTGGTAGAAACCTGGAATTTGAATGAAGGCATGGATGATCACGCTCCAGGCGTACAACGCGTAAGCGGAGCGCGGTGCCAGAGTGCTCGCCAGACCGATGACCAGCGCCACCTGCACCGCTCCCGAGAGCGCCTGCCACCAGATGAAGACCTGTCCGTATTGGATGCCCTTCTTGGGATCATGGACGCGGTACTCGGACAGGTACTTGACAAATGCGATGCTCGTCCCCATGTCGAAAACCGCCCAGGCCAGGTTGAAAAACTGCGTCACGCGCCCCCAGATGCCCAGCGCCTGCGGCGGACGGCAGGATATAGGACGGCAGGATCAGGTTCTGGTAGATGATCAGGGGGATGAAAAGGATCAGGCCGATGCTCAGCGCCACCAGGAAACCGCTCAAGCGGCCGGTGGAAACCGACATCCTCCCACTCAGTCTTCTCTTCGCGGACCTCGAACCGGGCGCGGTCCGAGACGATTTTATCCAGCTCCTCGGGGTGTTTCAAGCTGTAGCGGCGCACGATGAAAAATACGGTGAAGGTCGTGACCAACATAAGCGCCATCAGCCCGAGCAGGACGTCCCGCTCGAGGGCGTGAGGCACCGGCGAGCCTGGATAATCTGCAAAGGAAAGCGGTGTCCGCACCGGCGGCGCGTACAGTCAGATGGTAGATCAGGTAGTTGAAGTACGCCCATTCCTGGATCTGGGGGTTGAATTGGCCGTCAAGGAAGCCGTTGAAGATGAATGCCTTGCCCTGCCTGGCGCTCCACAGCACCCAGGACGAGTCTTCGTAGCCGACGATCAGCGGCTGGACGCTGGAAACCGGTGTGACGACAATGTCGCGTTCGCGTATCTGCGGGGAACCGTTCCAGACGACCTCTTGGGTGACGGGATCGTCCATCCCCTTGACCGCGGTCAAGCTGACGGGCGTATCCTGGCGCACAAGCGTGACCGGAATCCCCAGCAGGGTCTGTACGTCTGCCTGGCTGAGGTCGGGGCCGATGATCAACACCAGTCCGGCGCCTGCCTGCAGGCGTTCGGCGATCGCCATTGGGTCCGGGATGAGGCCGTTGAGCAGGAAGACGTCCGCCTGGGTCGGGTCGGTGACCAGGGCGAAGGTGTCCGCCCTGCCGGTCAGATCCAGCGCCCGGCGCAGGCTGCTATCTTGCGGGCCGGCATAGTAAACGCGGATGGTGCTTCCCGCCGCGGCAGGTCGAGCCGTGAAAAACAGGCAGGCGATGATCAGGTGGACGAAAGTCAGGCGGCGCATCGGTGTTTCCTCTTATAAAGTATTTCCGTCATTTTCCCCTCCTCCCTTATCAATCGTTCGTGATCATTCGTGGCTAATATTCTACTCCATTTGCCTGGATGACATTTGCAAACCACCTGCCACTGTCCTTGATCGTGCGCCGAAGGCTGGGGTAATCCACGTACACAAGGCCGAAACGTGGGCCGTAGCCATGAGCCCATTCGAAGTTGTCCATCAGCGACCAGTGGAAATATCCTTTGACCGGCACGCCGTCATTCATGGCGCGGCGGACCTGGGCGATGTGATTCTTCAGGTAACGGATGCGGCGCTCGTCCCGCACGCGCCCGTCGAAATCCAGTCCATCCGGCACCGGAATGCCGTTCTCAGTGACCATGATCTCGCACTTCGGTTGGTAGTCCCGCCAGATGCGAATTAACAGCTCATACAAACCTTCGGGATAGATCTCCCACATTCCGGAATACTCATTGCCCTCGGGCTGGACCTGTTCGGCAGCCACGACCGGGAACTTCGGCTCGTTCTTGACGACAGTACGGGTGTAGTAATTCACACCCAGGATGTCGAGTGTGCGGATTTTTTCCAGATCCCCCGGTTTGATCAAGCCGATAGTAATCAGCTTGGCGGCAGGAATTTCCGCCACCGGCGAAGTGCCTTTGAGCAGCGGGTCGAGCATGGAGCGGTTGAGGATGGTGTCGATCCGTCTGGCTGCATCCCGATCCCTCTTTGTTTCACTGGCAGGGAAGACGGGATTCAAGTTGAGGGTGATGCCCACCTTGATCGGCTGCCGGGCGGCGGCGCGCAGAGCTTCGGCAGCCAGTCCGTGGGAAAGCAACAGGTGATGGGCAGCCTTGAATCCGGCTGGTGGATTCTTTATCCCGGGCGCGTGATCCCCGGAGAAATAGCCTGCAAAGGCGCTGACCCAGGGTTCGTTGTGCGTAAACCAGAACCTGACACGATCACTCAGCCGTTCCGCCAATACGCGGGCATAATCGGCAAAGATGTAGGCGGTCTCCCGGTTCGGCCACCCGCCTTTGTCCTGAAGCGCCTGGGGCAGGTCGTAATGAAAAAGGCAGGCGTACGGTTCGATGCCGTTCTGGAGCAATTCATCCACCAGACGGTCGTAGAAATCCAACCCAGCCGGGTTGATCGCGCCGGTCCCGGTCGGCAGGATACGGGTCCAGGCGATCGAAAAGCGGTAAGCTTTCAGGCCGAGCCCGGCCATTAACGCCACGTCTTCCTTGTATCGATGATAGTGGTCGACGGCGATATCCCCGTTCGACCCGTCGGCGATCTTGCCGGAGGCGTGCACGAACGTGTCCCAGATCGATGGACCTTTCCCATCCTCGTTCCAGGCGCCTTCGATCTGATAGGCCGACGTGGCACAGCCCCAGATGAATTCCTTTGGAAAGGTCGTGAATTCACCCATGCTTTACTCCAGTGGAAATTCAGGATTCCAGGCGATCTCCCAGGGATGTCCATCGGGGTCGGCGAAATAGCCGGAGTAGCCGCCCCAGAACATGTCCGCGGCGGGCTTGAGCAAAGTCGCCCCGGCAGCCAGCGCTTCGGCGATCACCCGGTCGACCTCCATCCTGCTGCCCACATTGTGCGCCAAGGTGATACCTCCGAAGCGGGTGCGTTCGGCCGGCAGGCGGGCATCTTCCGCCAGCGCCTCCAGCGGATAAAGTGCCAGCCACGTGCCGTGCAGTTGGAAGAAGACGATCCCATCGCCTTCCCTATAGGACGTCGGCAGTCCAAGACCTTCCCGATAGAAACGGAGCGACCGCTGTAAATCGGTCACTCCGAGGGTGAGAATGCTGATCCTGGGTTCCATGCCCTAAGAATAATGGAGAATGTTGTGCGGCGCAAGTAGTTTGACTTCGTATAAGGGTATTCCTGAGAATCCGCTTCATTCACGGGTGCTGTCGAGGGATAGTAGATTATCCTATAAAATGCGGAGTCTGGAGGACCTGCTTTACGGTTTAACAAGCTGCAGCTTTACCACGCTCGGACCGTTCGTCACCGCATACAGATTGTTCTGATCGTCGAAAACCATCCCGAAAACCACGTTGCTGCTGGGTGTATCGAAAGACTTCTGATAAACCCCGTTTGAATCAAAGACCTGGACACCGGAAAAGTCGCTGACGAAGACCCTCCCGTAGCCGTCCACCGCAATGGCCTCGGGAGCACTGAACTGGCCCTGCCCGTCGCCTTCGCTGCCAAAGCGGTTGATATATTTACCATCGGGCGAAAATTTGAAGACCGCATAGTTGAAGGCTCCCAGGGCATAGATATTCCCCAATCCGTCCACGGCGATGTGGGTATCCAGCTCGCTGTCCCCGGAGTTGCTGCTGATCGCCGCCGGGATGCTCAGGGTCAGCCTGCCGTTCTGGTCGAAACGCAGGATGTCCTCGTCGTTGGAGACGGCGTACAGGCTGCCGTCCGCTCCGACGATCGCATCGGAGAAGTAGTGATCCTGATCGTAAGCCAGCTTGCCTTCCAGTTGCTGGGTCCTGGCATTGTAGATCCAGATTTCACCGCTGTAAACGGCGTACAACTTGCCGTTGCGACCGACCGCCAGTCTAGAGATGGTGGTCTTGGTGCCTGCCGAGACCAGGGCGATGAACTTGCCTGTCGGGTCGAACGACTGGATGCGGCCGTCGCTGTAATCGGCGACGTAGATGGTTCCATCCGTGCTGACCGCCACCGAGCGCGGGTCGTCCAGCATACCCGCCCCGCTTCCCTGTGCCCCGAAGGTGAGCAGGGGCTTGGCGAAGGCGGCCGGGTTGAATTGGGCGATCAGCCCATTGACGAAGTCGTGCGCCGGCCCCGGGGAAGTCTGAATGGCGATAATGATGGCGGCAACAACAATGATGATCGAAAGCGTTCCGGCGCAGCCGGAGCGCCTCCCCCGGCGGGCCTGCTGTACTTCGGTCCGCATCTCGCGTGCGCTTTCGGCCGCCGCGATGACCCTGCCCATCTCTCCGGCTTCGGGTCCCATCATCACCTCTGCGCCGTGACCTGAGGCGATGGCGTCGATTACTTTTTCCGCCTGTTCGAGGCTTGCTCCGCTGTTTTCCTGGTAGAGCTTGATGGCGTCCGTCCGGTCGCCGTTGCGAGTTAGGCGCACGACCTCTCCCATGCGGATGGCCTTCGCCATCAGCGTCCCGAAGTCGAGGCTCAACGAGGACATGGACCCGAGACCCGCCTGGGGTTGGGGTGTCGAGCGGATTGCCTCTGGGATTACGACGGAGGTGCCGCAATAGCCGCATTTCATCGTTGCAGCTCCGCTGGGTGGTTCCAGCGATGCCCCGCAGGAGGGGCATTGGAAGGTTTGGACAGTATCATTCATATTCTTTTCTCCTTACCGATCATGTTGTTCTGGTTCCTGTGACCGATTTGATTTGGGTAAAGGATATCCTATTAATATGATAATGTATGTAGGAATTTCAGGGGGTATTTTACCCCACCTTCGGCGATATGGGCTCTTCCGATAAGCCCCCTGGCCCTCGCGGTATAATCAGCCCTATGACCGAAGCCTCGAAACGCTGTCCTCGACCCGGAGACAAAGCCCGACGACCGCCTCGACCAGACCTTGCGCCCCCAGCAGCTCACCGACCTGATCGGGCAGGAGAACGTCAAGGAGAATCTGGCCATCCTGATCGCCGCTGCCCGGCAGCGCCAGGAACCGCTCGACCATGTCCTGTTCTACGGGCCTCCCGGCCTGGGCAAGACCACCCTGGCGCACGTGGTGGCGAACGAGATGGGCGTCAATATCAAGGTGACCTCCGGTCCGGCGATCGAGCGCGCCGGCGACCTGGCCGCCATCCTGACCAATTTGCGCGCCGGGGACGTGCTGTTCATCGACGAGGTGCACCGTCTGGGTAAGGCGGTCGAGGAGGTGCTCTATCCGGCCATGGAGGACTACGCCCTGGACATCGTCATCGGCAAGGGTCCTTCGGCACGCTCCATTCGCTTGAAGCTGCCGCGCTTCACCGTGATCGGCGCGACGACCCGCCTGGCGCTGATGACCGCGCCGCTGCGGGCGCGCTTCGGCGCGGTCTACCGCCTGGACTACTATGACTTGAAAGCCATGCAGGCCATCGTCCGGCGCGCAGCCGGCATGCTCAGCTTGAAAGTGGAGGCCGGCGGCGTGGATGAGATCGCCCGCCGGGCGCGCGGCACCCCGCGCGTGGCGTTGCGCATCCTGCGCCGGGTGCGGGACTTCGCCCAGGTGCGCGCCGACGGGACCGTCACGAAAGCAGTCGCCGCCGAGGCCCTGAACCTGCTGGCGGTCGATCCGCTCGGCCTGGACGACGTCGACCGGCGCGTGCTGCGCACGGTCATCGAGAAGTACCACGGCGGCCCGGTCGGGCTGAGCACCATTGCAGCCTCGATCAGCGAGGAGCCGGACACGATCATGGACGTGGTCGAGCCCTACCTGCTGCAGCTGGGCTTTCTCGACCGCACTCCGCAGGGGCGCGTGGCGACCAAGGCTGCCTATGAGCACCTGGGGGTGGAGTACAACGAAGAAACCCAGCCGCGCCTGTTGTAAAGTACGCGATGAGCCACAATAAGACCAACCCTTATAATATCGAATCTCATATTGCCGAGATTTACGATCAGGTCGAAACCGACACTGACGACGTTGTTTTCATCCGTAAATTAATTGGCGCCGGACCACGTCTAAGGATACTCGAACCGTTTTGCGGTACAGGGCGGATATCGATTCCGTTAGCACGCGACGGCCATTCGTTGGTCGGTATGGACCAGGCCGGGTGGATGCTCGAACGGGCTCGTTCTAAGATTAGCCGACTCTCGAAGGATGTTCAGGAGCGGATTACCCTCCTGGAACAGGATGTGACCTCT
Source organism: uncultured Chloroflexia bacterium (assembly GCA_963739255.1). GTDB lineage: Bacteria > Chloroflexota > Anaerolineae > Anaerolineales > Villigracilaceae > UBA877. The sequence continues at coordinate 434,835 of CAVTZT010000006.1, read as the reverse complement.
GCAGAATGGCCGTACGGGTTTGACTTGGTCATCCTGGGTGGAAATTGCATGTATGAGCTGGCGACGCCCATTGAACAAGAAAAGGTGATCGGATTTGCAGCCGCTTCGGTAAAACTCGGGGGGTTCGCCTACCTGGATAACGACCACATGGAAGGTGGGCTGGCTGAAGCCTGGCAAAAAAAGGGGGCAAGGATAGGCTTTCCAACCGGTGTCTGCTCAGACGGCACCTCCATCGAGAGCTCACTGGAAACAATCTGGTGCAACGTGCCGGACAGGTTGGTCAAATTCCGTCGGATTTCGAAAGCCATCCTTCCGGATGGGCGCAGCGTCGAGAGAGAATATGTCCAGCAAAAACACCCGGTCAGCGTGAGTGAAATTCGGACATGGCTGGGAGGTCACGGTTTTGACGCTTGCCGAATTTATGGCGACCATAAGGGGGACCCATTTGTGGAGGCATCCGAACGTGCAATCTTCTGGGCCAGTAAGATTTATGAGCGGGATGTCGGCCTTCCCCCTTCGTAACCGGTTGAGTGGACTATGCAACCGATAGCCAGGATATTTATTCTTCTTGGGATCACCTTCCTGGTCATCGGCGGGCTGATCTTCCTCTTGGGGAAGTTCAACCTACCGTTGGGTCGACTGCCGGGGGATATCCGCATCGAAGGGAAGCAGGGATCATTTTATTTCCCATTGACGACCTGCATCCTTATTTCGATCGTTTTGACAGTCCTGGCAAATTTGATTTTACGGATGCTAAGAAAATAATCCAATAGCAGCAGGAGCGACCCGCCCGTCGCTCCTACACGCGTGGATATGAAAACCACTGACTTCGATTACGTCCTGCCCCCCGAATTCATCGCCCAGACGCCGGTCGAGCCGCGGGATGCTTCCCGCTTGCTCGTCCTGCATCGTGACACGGGAGTGCTGGAACACCATGTTTTTCGAGAGATTGGACAATTCCTAAACGCCGGCGACCTGCTGGTTTTGAACCAGACGCGCGTCATTCCGGCCCGCATCTTCGCCCGCAAGCCAACAGGCGGCCGCGTCGAGCTGCTGCTCTTGCGCCGGGAGGACGATCTGACCTGGGAATGCCTCGTCGGAGGCAAAGGGTTGGCAGCCGGGAAGACGGTCCAGGTCGAGAACGGTCCGGCAGCCGAGGTCGTGGAGGTGCTGGAGAGCTCGCGCCGACGGTTGCGTTTTATCGAACCCATCGAGCCTTATTTCCCCTCCGTCGGGCACGTGCCCCTGCCGCCGTATATCCACACCCCTCTCAAGGACCCCGAGCGCTACCAGACCGTCTATGCACTGGAACCGGGCTCGGCGGCTGCCCCGACGGCCGGCCTGCATTTCACCCCCCGATTGCTGGAAGAATTGCAGGCGAAGGGCGTCCGCCTGGCAACCGTCACCCTGCATGTCGGGCTGGACACCTTTGCCCCGGTGACCGAGGACGATCCCGGCGAGCACAAGATTCACACCGAGTGGTGCGAGCTGGACCGGGCGGCGGCCGAGGCGATCAACCGGACACGTCAGGCCGGCGGGCGGGTCGTCGCCGTGGGCACCACCTCGGTGCGCACGCTGGAAAGTGCTGCGGCTTGGAGCAAAGCCCAGGGATTGTCCATTTCCCTATATTCGGGCAATACCGATCTGTATATTATGCCCGGCTATCGTTTCAACCTGGTCGACGCGCTGATCACCAACTTCCACCTGCCTCGGTCCACATTGATCATCCTGGTCAGCGCCTTTGCCGGACGCGAGCGGATTTTACAGACCTATGAGATTGCCAAAAAGGAAAAGTATCGTTTCTATTCCTTCGGCGATGCGATGCTGATCCTCTAGTCTGGGGGACTTACGCTGGCGAAGTGTCTCCTGCGGTCAGGGTGAGTGCTCCGTCCAATTGGTCGTTCAGGATCATGGTCCCCATTTGCTCGCCGTATTCGACCAGCCGGGGGATTTGTGTCGGGTCGTCCATCTCGATTTTTTCCTGCAGGTCAACCTGGAAGCGGCGGAAGTCGAGCCTGGTGAAGAAAGTCTTCACCAAGTGTACCTGCTGGTCGTCCGCCGAGGTCAGGAAGGCGCCCAGGACGGGAGAGAGCCACTCCCAGGCGAAGAAGCGCCTCGGCTGTCCGGGTTTGATCCCTCCCGGGTCGCGTCCGGTGCCCAGGCTGATCAGGGTGGTCTCCTCCGGTTTCCACTTCAGGCAGAAGAGCAGCTCGTAGGCGGCCAGGTAGCAGGGATTGGCGTACGAGCCGACGCCCCCGTCCACATAACGGCCTTCGACAACCGGGAAGTAGGTGGGTACCGAGCTGGAGGCCAGCACGGCACGCGACACCGGCCAATCTTTGTATTCCTTTTTCCACGGTTTGACGAAGCGGGTCTTGTTGGCGAGCAGGTCGAAGGTTGTGATGACCACGTCCGTCGGCGGCGCGGCCTCCCAGAAGTCGCCCATTCTTTTATCGCCGACATGCTCATGCAGGGCCTCCGCCAGGGCGGAATGAGTGTAGCGGTAGCGGGTAAGCGGCCAGAAGACGGTGCGCCAGGTTTTTTTGAAGATCTTGTTTCCCAGCCCGATGTATAGGAGGTGCATCTGGACCGCGGTCAGCCCCGAGCCGATCCCGGCCGAGACGATCGAGCCGGTGGATGTGCCTGCCGTCAAGCGAAAGATGTCGTGCACGGACCTGCCCAGGTGTTCCTCGAGCATCGATAAGGCCTTGGTGACGATCACACCTCGAATCCCGCCCCCGTCGATGGCGATGGCGACGTTCTTGCGAAATGGTTTCATAGGGTGTCCTCCTGAACTAATGAAAGTGTAACGAAAAAGTGGAAATGTTACAAGAGTTAAGGGGTAAAATTTGTAGGATGTCTTTTCGCAGCCTCAACGCAGAATTGTTGACCTGCCGGCGCTGCCCGCGTTTGGTGGCGTGGCGCGAGCAGGTGGCACGGGACAAACGCCGCGCTTTCCGCGATTGGGTTTATTGGGGAAAACCCGTTCCCGGGTTTGGGGATCCACGGGCGCGCGTGCTGGTCGTTGGGCTGGCGCCGGGGGCGCACGGCTCAAACCGCACGGGGAGGATGTTTACCGGCGACGCTTCCGGCGATTTCCTCTACCCGGCCTTGTACCGGGCAGGGTTTGCCAGCCAGCCGACTTCCGAGAGACGGGATGACGGCTTGGATCTGAAGGACCTGTACATTACTGCTGTCTGCCGCTGCGCACCACCGGACAACAAGCCGACCCCTGAGGAGATGAGGAACTGCCGTTCCTATCTACTGCGCGAGATCGAATCCATCCAACCGAAGGTCTTCGTCGCCCTCGGGAGGATCGCTTTCGAGGATCTGGTGCGAGTGCTTGCCATCCAGGGAGCGGACGTCATTTTTACGCACGGGGCAGTCTACGCACTCGAAGATGGGAAGCACCTGGTTTGCTCGTACCATCCCAGCCGTCAGAACACCCAGACCGGGCGCCTCACCCCGGCCATGTTTGACCGGGTCTGGGATAAGGTGAACGAATTGTTGAGAGAATAAGCGAAATGGATATGAACCTCGGCCCGATCGCCATGCTCGGCTCGGGGGAGACCTCCCTGGCCGGCGGGCGCGTTTTCGAAGCCATTGCCCAAATGCTCCCCCGACCGCTGCGCATCGCAATTCTGGAGACCCCGGCGGGATTCGAGCTGAACTCGCCGCAGGTGGCCGGGCGGGTGGGGGAATTCCTGGCGGCCCGCCTGCGGAATTTCACCCCTCAGCTCGACGTCGTCCCGGCGCGCAAACGCGGCACGGCCTTCAGCCCGGACGACGCCTCTCTCCTGGGAGCGCTGGCACGCGCCAACCTGATCTTCATGGGTCCCGGCAGCCCGACCTACGCCGTACGCCAGCTGCGCGGCACGTTGGCCTGGGACCTGATCCGGGCGCGCCACAGGCTGGGCGCGGCGCTCATCTTTGCCAGCGCAGCTACGGTCTCGATCGGCACTTGCGCCCTCCCGGTCTATGAGATTTACAAGGTCGGCGAAGATGTCACCATGACCCCGGGCCTCGACCTGTTCGCCGATTTCAAGCTGCCGATCTCCTTCATCCCGCACTGGAACAACACCGACGGCGGCGAGGACGTGGACACCAGCCGCTGCTTTGTAGGCATCGAGCGCTTCAACCAGTGGTGCAGCCTGCTGCCGGAAGGCCACACGACGGTCGGTCTGGACGAGCATACCGGCCTCATCCTGGATTTCACCGCCGGAAAGTGCCTGGTCAACGGGGTAAGCTCCGTGACCCTGCTGAGGGAGTGCAATCCCGAGATCTATCCAACCGGCGCACAATTCCCACTCGGCGAGCTGGGCAGCTTCCGCTGGCCGGATCGACCCTCCACGGGGATTTCAGCTGCCGCCTGGGAGATGGCCCAGCCGCAGCCGGAAGAGGCTCCGCAAGAAGAGGTCCCGTCCGAAGTCGTACACCTGGCGGACGAACGGCGCCGGGCACGGAAGCGCAAGGATTGGGCTGCCTCCGACCGTTTGCGGGACCAAATAGTCACCCTCGGCTGGCAGGTGCAGGACACTCCCCACGACCAGCTTCTGACCAAACAATCTGGAACAAAAAAGGGCTGAAATGGAATTTATAGCGATAAAATCCGAACAAAAATCGTTGCGCCGTTTCCGTTATCTTGTCTTAGCCACTTCGATCATGACCTTCCTGTTGATCGTCATGGGCGGCATCGTGCGCGTGACCGAGTCCGGGCTGGGCTGCCCGGATTGGCCGCTTTGCTATGGGAGGATCCTGCCTCCATTGCGGGCGGACGCCATCATCGAATACACTCACCGCCTGGTGGCCTCGCTGACCACGCCTTTGATCTTGGCCTCAGCGGTCGTCGCCTGGTGGAAAGGCCGCTCCATCCGGCTGGTCTTCCGGCCGATGATGATGGCCCTCGGTCTGCTCGTGGTCGAGATCGGCCTGGGGGCGGTGACCGTTTTGACAAAGACGCCGCCGGTGATCGTCGCCCTGCACCTGGGCGTGGCACTGACCGTGCTGGCGATGCTGCTGACCGCCACCGTGACAGCCTTCCAGCAATACCATCGAGGCAGCGCGGTCGAAAAACTGACTTATCGAGGCCGCTTCGCGCGCCTGACTGTCTGGATGTTGGTCGTTCTTTTCATTGTCCTGCTCAGTGGTGTCTTCGTGGCTGGCAGTGAGGCCACGAAGGCCTGTACCGGCTGGCCGTTGTGCAACGGACAGCTTTTCCCATCCGATCCGCTGGGCTGGATCCACATGACTCACCGTTTCATCGTCGCTGCGGCCAGTGTTTTGATGATCGTCTTGTTCGTCCAGGCATGGCGCACGCAGCGGGCCAATACCGCCCTCTTTCCCGCCGCCGTGGTGACGACGGTGCTTTTCTTCGCCCAGGCATACGTCGGGGCACTGAAAACCACGCGCGGATTCCCGCCGTTCCTTTTGGCCCTGCATGTGGCGACTGCCGCGGCCACCTGGGCGGGGATGGTCGTGCTGGTCGTGCTGGCTGGTTCAGAATCACAATCCGCCGAGGCGGATCAGATACAGGCAAAGCCAAACTCTGTCGGCCAATACCTGCGCGACCTGCTGACCCTGACGCGCCCGCTGGTGGTCTTGCTCCTGGTCGTCACCGCCTTTGCAGCCATGGTGATCGGGGCGCGCGCCTGGCCTTCGCCCTGGCTTGCGGTGTGGACCCTGCTGGGAGGCGGCTTGGCAGCCGGCGGCGCCCAGGCGGTCAACCAGTACGTCGACCGGGACATCGACCAGTTGATGGCGCGTACCGCCAGGCGTCCGATCCCTGCCGGCCGCCTGACGCCGGCGGAGGGCTTGGCTTGGGGGTTGTCGCTATGCATCATCTCCATTTACTTGCTGGCCGGTCTGGTCAACTGGCTGGCGGCATTGCTGACCCTGGTCGGGATCATCTATTATGTTTTGATCTATACGTTGATGCTCAAGAGGACCAGCGTGCAGAACATTGTCATCGGCGGCGGCGCCGGAGCGATGGCTCCTGTGGTCGGTCTGGTGGCGGTGACCGGCCGGTTGGACCTTTGGGCGCTCTTCCTGTTCGCCATCGTTTTCTTTTGGACCCCGCCGCACTTCTGGGCCCTCGCCTTAGTGCGGTTGAAGGACTACACCGCAGCCAAAATCCCGGTCATGCCGGTGGCGCGCGGCGTGGATTACACCCGCCTCCAGATCATGATCTATTCGATCGCTCTGCTGGTCGTGACCCTGCTTCCTGCGGTTTTTGGTATCACCGGCATCGTTTATCTTGTCTCCGCCCTCCTGCTCGGAGGTGTATTGCTCTATGTCAGCTGGCTGGTCTGGCGTAAAGGGGCCAACAAGTTCGCCTGGCGGCTTTATCGTGTTTCCAGCCTGTATCTGGCATTCCTATTTTTTGCCATGATGGTCGATTCGCTCCTGAAGCGAGGCTAAGTTTGGCTGCGCGTAGAAATATCGGGCAATTTTTAAAAAGGGATACAATAGGTGCGGGAAGGAGCATTCCATGCGGGCAGTGGATGTGATCATCAAGAAGCGCGACAAACAAGAATTGAGCCGTGAGGAGATCGAGTTCTTTGTCCGGGGGTTCACGCGCGGCGAGATTCCGGATTATCAGGTTTCAGCCTGGGCCATGGCGGTCCTGCTCAATGGCATGACCGAGCGCGAGACCGCCGATCTGACCCTCGCCATGGCGAACTCCGGGGAAATCATGGATCTCTCCGGGGTGGTGGACATTGCCGTGGACAAGCATTCGACCGGCGGGGTGGGGGATAAGACCTCCCTGGTGGTCCTGCCCATTGTCGCGGCCTGCGGACTGCCGGTGGGCAAGATGTCCGGGCGCGGCTTGGGCTTCAGCGGCGGAACGCTGGACAAGCTCGAGTCCATCCCCGGTTATCGCGTCAATCTATCTACGGAGGAATTCAAAAAACAGCTGGCAGAGATCGGCATCGTCCTGACCGGCCAGTCCCTCGACCTGGCGCCAGCAGACGGCAAGCTGTACGCCTTGCGTGACGTCACCGGGACAGTTCAGTCCATCCCTCTGATTGCCTCCTCGATCATGAGCAAGAAAGTCGCCTCGGGCGCGCAGGCCATCCTGCTCGACGTCAAGACCGGTTTTGGCGCTTTTATGCAGACCCTGGAAGAGGCGCGCGCTCTCTCCCGCCTGATGGTTTCCATCGGCGAACTGGCCGGGCGGAAAGTGGTGACCCTGCTATCGGACATGAACCAGCCGCTCGGCGAAGCCGTGGGCAATGCCCTGGAGGTTCGTGAGGCAATCGACACCCTGCACGGCAAAGGACCAGCCGACTTCCGCGAGCATTGTCTGGCCGTATCAGCCCATCTGCTCCTGCTGGGAAAGCGCGCCAGGGATTTGGAGGCAGCCAGAAAGCTGGCGCAGTTTGCCCTCGATAAAGGCACCGCCTATATCAAGTTCCTGTCCCTGGTTTCGGCCCAGGGTGGTGACATTTCATTCATAGATCGACCAGAAAAGCTTCCTCAGGCGAAGCACGTCGAAGTGGTCAAAAGCCCCAAAAGCGGGTATCTCAGCCAGGTTCACGCTCGCCTGATCGGAGAGGCTGCCGTGGGTCTTGGGGCGGGACGCGCCCAGAAAGGCGACCCGGTGGATCATGCCGTGGGACTGGTCATCCAGCGCAAGGTCAGCGAGCGGGTGGCCAAAGGCGAACCTCTCTTCACAATCCATGCAAATCATATGAAGAAATCAGCCGAAGCCCGTGAAGCCGTCCTGGAAGCTTTTAAGTGGAGCGCGATCCCGGTTGAACCGTTACCCCTTTTTTATGACCAAGAAACGGATGCTTGAGGTGTATTTGATTATTTTTTGATTGCTTAATCCAGAACTTTAGTGCATAATAAAGCCAGGAGTGCGCCATGGCGAAGATAGCATTACGTGTGTACAACCATGAAATCGAGGGTTTGATCGAAGGCGGTCAGCTGATCGAAGCCATTGCTCATTGCCAGCACATCCTGAAGACCTTCTCGATGCATATCGAAACCTATCGTCTCCTTGGCAAAGCATATCTGGAAAGTCGCCGGTACGGGGATGCAGCGGATATATTCCAGCGCGTGTTGATGAGCGTGCCGGACGATTTTGTTGCCCATGTCGGTATGAGCATTATTCGCGATGATGAGAACAAGCTGGACGAAGCCATCTGGCATATGGAACGTGCCTTTGAGGTTCAGCCCTCCAATCCGGCAATCCAGGGGGAGTTGCGCCGGTTGTACGGCCGGCGGGATGGAGTCGAGCCGCCCAAGATCCGCTTGAGCCGGGATGCCCTGGCAAACATGTATTCCCAGGGCGAGTTGTTCAACCAAGCCATTGCCGAAATCCGTGCCGTGTTGGCGGAAGACTCCAACCGGCCCGACTTGCAGATCATGCTGGCGCGGGCTTACTATCGAAGCGGGCAGAAGGTGCAAGCCGCAGAGATGGCTGCCGGGCTGCTTAAAAATATCCCTACTGCCTGGACGCCCTGCGAATCTTGGTGGAGGTCTTGCCCAGCACGGGCAAAGGGGAAAACACCCAGGTTTATCGCCAGCGCCTGCGCATGCTCGATCCCTATACTTCCTTTACCAAGGAGTTGGTTTTTCAATCCGATCAGGTGCCAGATGCATCCATCAACCTGGAGCGATTGGAATACCGTGCCGACAGTGCAGGATCAACTGCACAGACGGGTTGGGCATCCACCCTGGGGATAAAATTGGAAGGCGAGAAACAGGCTGAGCCCGAGCCGGAGTGGATGTCCGGCGGTCAGTCCGCCGAGCCGCCGTTGGTGACTTTCGAACCCATGGAACCTCTCCCGCCCGCGCATCCCCCGGTGACCTTTGAGCCGGAACCCGCCCCGCCTGCCGGGGAAAGCCCTGAACCGGAGCCACTCGCTCCAGCCCCGGCAGAAGCACCGGGGACCATTCCCGATTGGATGCGTACGGCCGGCTGGCAGGAATCTACCGGCGCTGTCCCGGAAACGCCCACCGAAAGCAGCCCGCTGCCTCCGGCGGAGCCGATCGCCGCGACGGAAATGCCCGACTGGCTGAAGTCCATGGCCCCGCCAGAGGTTACCGGTGCACCTGCCCCGGCAGCCGAAGAGGCGGTGCCGACCTTCCCGTCCGAGCCTCAGGGAGGGGAAGTGTTCAGTGCCGATATTCCCGAATGGCTCAAGAAACCGGAAGAAAAGCCGGAGAGTCCGGCGGGCGCAGCAGAGGAAAAAAGTACGCCGCCCGCCTTTGAAGCACCGTCGTTCGAAGAGACGCCTGCCCCGACGACTCCCGCGCCTTCCGCCAATCCTTTTGCCGGCACTGAGCAACCCTCCGCCGAAGATCAGGATGCAGCCCTGTCCTGGCTGGAAGGTTTAGCCGCCAAACAAGGAGCCAAGGAAGAGGAACTGTTGACCAAACCCGAGGAACGCAATGAGGAGATGCCGGACTGGGTGCGCCAGACGGGGGAACAACCTTCAGAGGCAAAGATGGAACCGCCGCCCGGTGCCCCACAAATCGAGGAACCATCACAACCTCCAGTAACGGCTCCGCCCGCGCCTGCCCCGTCGCTGGAGAGCCCGGCTGCCATCCAACCGCAGGAACTCAACGACGAGATACCGTCTGTTCAGGGTCCGGTCAGGCCGCTTTCGATCGAGGATGACGCCATGGCCTGGCTGGAAAACCTGGCTGCCAAGCGCGGCGCCAAGCCTGAAGAACTGCTGACCAAACCGGAGGATCGGTCTGAAACGCCTCCCGAATGGATCCAGAAAGCCGCTCAGGAACAACCAGCCGGTGACGAATCACAAGCCACAACACTTCCGGAAGCGGGCGCGCGGCCCCCGGCTCAAACGGTTGAGTTTATTCCTTCCGGACCTTTCCGCGCAGAAGCTGGGAAGCCAGCCGAACCCGAATCGACTGAGGAGATCCCGGAGCCGCAGGCACCCAAAGGCGATGATTTGACCATTACTTCCTGGTTGAATAAACTGGATGTCCAGGAAGCCCTAGGGAAGGCTCGGGCTCCCAAGCCTGCCGCGCCGTCCGGCGATGGGGATCTCCCGGACTGGCTGAAGAGTATGAGTGAGCCTCCTTCCGGTAAAGAAGCCGCCAATCCCGAGGAGGTTTTGCCGGCTTGGATGAGTGGAGCGGCAGAGCCTTCTCCTGCGGCACCCGTTCCTTCCGAGCCCCCCGCGGGGACCGAGGCGCCGACTTGGGTGGATGAAAATGCACCCGTGGTCGAATCATCCCCCACCTCTCCCGAGGAATGGGTTCCGGTCGAAAAAGCCGAGACGGGTGTTACGGATACCCAGCCTGTCATGGTGGCGCCGACACCTGGAAAAGTACCGGCGCCGAGGACAGGCGGATCCCCAAGGAGCACTGGTGCACTGGCCAAGGTCCCAGCCCAGGACAAGGATGCTGAGATACTCGCCACCGCCCAATCCTCCCTGGAAACAAACAAGTTGAAGGAAGCCATGCAGGCCTATGCCAAGCTGATCAAAAAAGGCCGCCTGTTGGATGAGGTGGTCCATGACTTAAGGGAAGCGATCTATCGCTACCCGGTGGATATCATCGTCTGGCAGACATTGGGGGACGCCTACATGCGGGCGAATCGCCTGCAAGAGGCTCTGGATGCCTACAGCAAGGCGGAGGAATTACTACGCTAAGGTGGAAAGCCTCCCAGGGCATGGTAAAATCAGAACTCGGGCCTAAGCCCGAGTTTATTTTTCAAGACGGAGGCAGTCGTGGAACGTTCTTTGGTGCTCGTCAAACCGGACGGTGTGCAGCGCGGGCTGATCGGTGAGGTCGTCTGCCGGCTGGAGCGCCGCGGATTAATCCTTGTGGCGGCTAAATTCATGCAAGTCAGCCGGGAACTGGCCGAGACGCATTACGCCATTCACAAAGGCAAGCCCTTTTACGAAGGTTTATTGAACTACATCACCTCCGCACCCGTCATGGCGATGGTTTGGGAGGGGCCGAATGCCATTGCAGCCGTGCGCCAGACGATGGGCGCCACCCGTCCGATCGAAGCCGCCCCCGGAACCCTGCGCCACGACTTTGCCCTGGAGGTGGGCCGCAACTTGACCCATGCCTCGGACAGCATCGAGAATGGTGAAAGGGAGGTTGCGTTGTGGTTCACACCGGAGGAACTGGTGAGCTGGAAACGCGACATCGACCCCTGGATATTTGAATCCAACTAGGCAAGCGAAATCGCCGGAGGTTTTTCCGCCGGCGATTTTTCTAGGCACGATTTTATTGCAACTTTAATAATACTTTACCTTCGCTCCACAACTCTTCCAGACGGTAGTAATCGCGCACGTCAGGGGCAAACAGATGCACAACCACCGAGCCATAATCTATGACCAGCCAGCCGCCGTTTGGTGAGCCCTCCATTCGGCCTTTCTTCTTATATTTTCCCTGGGTTTTTTCGTTGACTGCGTCTGCCAAGGCGTTCAACATGCGGTCACTGGTGCCGGTACAGAGTACAAAATAACTGGTAAATGATGCGATTTTTTCGATATTGAGCAGGAGAATGTCTTCGCCCTTCTTTTCCTCCAGGGCATCGACAATGGCATGCGCAAGTTCCAGTGTGTCCAGGGTTCACCTCTTCAAGTTTTCAATGGGAGTTCGTACAGGTGGGTGTAGATTGATCCGCTGGGCTGCAGGTCTGATTTGAAAACGTGCAAGGCGTCCACGTGTACCCTGCCAAGTTGTCCGACCTGACAGGCTTCCAGTTCCCGGCGAGTTTTGGCATGCTCCTCGGCTGAGACCGCCTGGCCGACCCGTCCGAGGGTCAGGTGCGGGGAAAACGGACGTTCTTCTGCCGGATATCCCAGACGGGTCGCCACGCCCTCGACACAGCGCTGGAGCATGGCCAGCTCGGGCGGTGCTTCCAGTCCGATCCAAATCACGCGCGCCCGGCGCACGTTGGGAAATGCACCCAACCCGCCCAGGGACATGTCAAAGCAGTCATGCTGGGCAGCCTCCACTTTCAAGGCCTCGGCCAGCAGTTCCAAATTGGTAGGCGATACGTCACCCAGGAATTTTAAAGTCAGGTGAACGTTATTCCTCGCCACCCAGCGTACCAGCGGCTTTGGCAGTGCTTTTTGCAAGCTGGCGGTGCTGCGGGCGATTGATTCCTGGATTTCCCCTGGCAGCTCGATGGCAACGAAGGCGCGCAACATAAAATAAAAATAGCACAAGACGATTGAAATAGCAAGAGGGCTAGGGATGCTGTCGAGCGTAGTCTTCGGGGGTGTCCAGATCGCGCAGGATCGAGTCATCCTCGACCGGCAGGTAATAAATCTTAGCGGCGTGAACTTGGAGGAACTGGCGAGGTGTGGTTTTCTTGGGCAGGGCGATGAATTCATCCCACAGTGAGCGTGCCGCCAGCCAGGGATGACCGCGGCGATTCTCGAAGCTGGGGATGACCAGGGGTGCATTCGTCTCGGCGAAGGCGGCGCAGATGCGTCGGACGACGTCTTCACGAACCTGAGGCTGGTCACCAAGGCCGATCAGCGCGGCCTGCTGCCCCGGTTTTAACGCGACCAATCCTGCCTGGATTGAGCTCAGCATCTCTCCCCACTTATACAAGGGATTGAAAACCGGACGGACGGGAAAAACCTCTGCCAGTTTGGCAACCAATGTCTCGACTTCGTGGCGGGCTCCTCCTGTCACGACGACAAGATCTTCCACTCCGGCTGCCGCGAAGGTCGCCACGACCTGCCCGAGGACATTGGTGCCCCCCCACGGCAGGAGCATCTTGGGCTGGCCCATACGCCGCGATTCACCCGCAGCCAGAAGGATGGCAGAGATGCAGCTGAAATCCACGATCAATCCTGCCTGTTCAATTTCTCGAAGTCCTCCGGCATGTCGACGTCCAACAGCAGCCTCCCATCGTGCCAGGGGAGATAGGTGGGTGGGTACTTGCTGAAGATCGCCCTTCCTCCGATGTCGCCCGAAAGTGCCATGAGATCGGAAAACGTGATCCGGTCAAAGAGCACCGGATTGGCGCGCCGTTCCTGGACAAGTGGGGCGACGATGGGGAAAAGTCCAGTAGCATGACGTTCGAGCAAAGCGCGCAGCACGGTGGTTTGCACCTGCGGCTGGTCGACCAGAAGGAAGATCGCCGCACCCACGCCTCGGTGCCTTTCTTCTGTATGCGGAGGGGAGGGGGTGAGGGCATTCAATCCTGCCCGGATCGACGAACTCTGTCCATCCGACCATGCCTCGTTGCGCACGATTTTCACCGGCAAATCCCGGACCGCGCTTTCGACTGCCTCGGCGTTCGACCCGGTCACCACCAGGACAGGCGATAAGCGAGCGGTCAGGGCAGTCCGGGCAACGACCCGCACGAAGGTTTGACCGTGGTATTCCAGGAGTTGCTTTGGTTGTCCGAAGCGGCGCGATTCGCCGGCAGCCAGAACAATCCCTGCGACCGGTTCGAGCACCGCATGAATGGTCCTTTGCTGCAGCGAAGTGATCACGACCGCTTCGTAAGCTTCCAGCAGCAGGTCTGCCAGAGACTTTCCTTGAGCCTGGAGCTCCGGGGTATCGGCTTGGTTGAGCAGCGATACCCGGTGTGCTCCCAGAGGGATGTTTTTCAATCCACCCTCGGGATGGGTGAGAACGCGGGCAAGGGCTTCCGATGAAATGCTTTGGCCCTGGGTGAGTCCGCTGAGGCGGGTGTATATCTCCGGGCGGTGCACAAATCGATCCTCGAGCGGTTGGCCGAGTGCGCTGAGGCCTGCCACCACGACGACCGTCTCGACGAAGGGGGGGATGGGCGGCTCGTGTTCCGCCGGAGCTTTGAGCGGTCTCTGCCGGGAGCCGTCGGCTTCTACGAACAGAGGAAGGGCATGTTCTTGGCAGTATGCGTGTAGCCAATTTAATACGCCCTTTGAGACCCCTTGTAACCGTTCACCCTGCTGAGGACCTGTTACCAATAAAATCCCTGATGGCTTTGCCTTCTCGAGAGTCGACAGGTCCGTAGGCGTAGCGGCGGCAATGTGATGATCGGCCAGGGAAGGCTGGGAGGCGGCCATGTGCGTGGTCGCGGTGAGGACGACGGGCGAATTCAGTTCGCGCGCCAGCTGGAAGAGCGCCGTAGTCTTGCCGCCCGAGCCTACGAAAGCCAGGCAGGGAGCGGAGGTCAGGCGCAGGGCATGCTTGAGTTGCATAGGCTGTTTGAATTTCCGAAGGTCAGGCCCAAATCTGGGGGCGCAGCTCGGGCTTTGCCAGGATCGCCTCCAGCACCCCGCCTCCGATTGCCAGCGATTTATCCGAAACGAGGGAACACAGGTGTGGGTCGTCGCGTGGATCCAGGTCGCCGATTTTCAATCCCTTGGTCACCTCGAGGCCGGGATGGATCAAACCGCGCAGCACGCCGGGAAAAGCTGCCGCGACTGCCTGGCCACCGACTTCGGCGATCAGCTGGCCGGCCTCGAGATGATCTCCGATATTCGCATGGGCAATCATCTTTCCGTCAGCAGGGGCGCGCAGGACGCGTTCGGACTGGCCTTTCAGCGGGTCAGGCTGGCCGGTATCCGGGTCCGGGCCGCCGCGCCAGATCACCCGCCCGAGCGTGTGCCCGCGGCGCGTTTCGATTACCACCTGGCAATTTTCCCCTGCCAGGAAGCCGGGTCCCAAGCCAATGTAAAGCTGGGGGGCATATCCGATCCGCTCCGGCGGCTGCTTGGTCATACGGGCGTCGACGATCACCATTGGATGCAAGACCTGGGCGGATTTGCATTCCGGGTCGATCAGCACGGGGACCTGTTGCCTGGCAAGGATATTCAGAATGTTCAGGCTGTCGGCGGGGTCTTTGACGGCGCGTGCAGTCAGTCCTTCGACGGTGGTTTGACCCGCATAGACCGCCTCGGCGAAGGCCACGCTGCGCCGCACGGCCAGGGGTTGGGGCAGCTCGCAGATCACCACGCGCAATCCGGCACGGACCAACCGCAGGACCACGCCGCTTGCCAGGTCGCCTCCACCACGGATCAGAACCAGCATGTCATTGCTCTAGGGGCAGCGGCCGGGGCCGGCAGCCTCCGAAATGAGTAACGGATTTCAGGCCAGTTGAATGGATGGCCTTCAAGGCCTGGTCCAGGTGCAACCCAACCTGGTCGGTGGCATGGACGTCCTCGGAGAAAGTGGAGTGCATATGGTAGTCGAGGGGAATGAAAGATGGCATCGTCGTCTTAGACTGTGAAAGAAGGGAAGGCACAGAGGGATTTCCCTGTGCATTGAGAATAGTCTCACGTTCCATTACCTCTTCAGCTCTTTTTCTGGGGCTGGTGTTCCTGCATGACGCTCCCGAAGGCATGCAGGGCGAGATAGACAAAAAGGAACAGAAGGGTGAACAGCAGGGTGAAACCGTAGATGCGCACGTTCGAGAACGGGTGGCGGACTAAGCTCCAGATGTCGTGGGCGAGGGGGATCGGTTCCTGCAGTACATCCCAGCTGTTCCAGCGCATGAAGCGGCCCAGGTAGATGCCCACGCTGCTCAGTGCGGCCACGCCCAGGGCGAAGACCCAGCCGGTCGCCGCGCCGAAGGCGCGGGCGACGATCTCCTGCATGAGGTACAGGGAGACGACTCCGAGGAGTAAGCCGGTCCAGGCAAACCAAATGATCATCAGCACGTCAAACCAGACCGGGGCGCTCCCAGCGCTGGTGCTCAGGTGCTGGAAGTCGGTCAGGATGTAGGGGGCGTTGGGGAAAAAGAGCAGCCAGATGACGGCGCAGGCCGGCACAACCACGTACAGGATTTTACGTCCCCAGGAGATGACGTAGGCAATGGAGGCGAAGACGAAGGGGATCCAGGCCAGGAACAGGTTCCAGATCAGCGAGGCGTATTCGCGGGAATTGCTGTATGCCATGCGCGCCAGGGTGAGCAGCACACAGACAACGGAGGCGGCCGCGAGCAATCCGAAAATCAGGAATTTGCCCTTATGCCGGGCCAGACTTTGAAGTGGATCCATGCTCATAACTTCCCCAGCGCGCCCAGGACGCGCTCCGGTGTCAACGGAAAATCGTCGATCCAAACACCGGTCGCGTCATGGACGGCTGCAGCGATGGCGGGCGCGATCGCCAGGAAGGGCAGCTCACCCAGACCGCGCGCCCCGAAGGGTCCATTGGGCTCTTTAACTTCCAGGAGAACGGATTCGACCTTTTCGGGGATATCCAGGATTCCGGGAATGAGATAGGTGCTGAGCTGGTCGGTGAGGATGTGCCCGTCGCGGGTGACGAAGTTCTCCAAAATGGCATAGCCGGCTGCCTGCACCACCGCGCCCTCGATTTGGCCTACGACCAAGGATGGATTGATCGCCTGCCCGACGTCGTCAGCGGAGACGACGCGCAGCAGCCGGATGAAACCGGTTTCAGTGTCCACTTCCACCTCAACCGCCTGGGCGACATAGGCGTAGGAGAGATTGGGCACCGAATAACCGGTCTCCTTGTCGAAGGGTGTCGTCTTGGGCGCCAGGTAGGTGAATTCCGCCACCGCCGGCCTTTCCTCGGCCTTCCATTTGATCAGGGCGGCCTCGGAGGCGCCCTTGATGGCGTTTCCGGACATGAAGGTCATGCGTGAGGCCGAAGCGCTGCCGGGGTTGCCCATCGTGGCCGAGTCGGAGGTGACGACAGTCACCTTTTCGAATGGGAGCCCCAGCGTACCGGCGGCGAATTGCGCCATGACGGTATGCGTGCCCTGCCCGACCTCTGCGCCGGCGTGCCAGACGACGACCTGGTCGATCTCACCTTTGCCGTGCAGCTCGACGCGTGCCCAGGAATTCTCCTGGTAGCCGAAGCTGAAGCCGACGTTCTTGAAGCCGCAGGCGAAGCCGCGGCCGCGGCGCAGGTGGGCTTGCTTGGGCTGGGCAATTTTGGGCAGCTTCCAGCCCTTGGCGGTCTTTTTGGCCCCACATTTTTGAGCGGCAGATTCAATGCACTCGACGATGCTCACCCGACCCGGGGCGGGCGTACCCACGTTGAGCGTATCACCTTCCCGCAGGGCGTTGCGATGGCGGATCTCGAGCGGGTCCAGGCCGAGCTTCTCGGCCAGCTTATCCATCTGCAGATTGGCCATCCACAGGGCTTGCGGGGCGCCGAAGCCGCGGAAGGCGGCAGTGGGGATGTTGTTGGTGTAGACGCCGATGACGTCTTCCTTGACGTTGGGGATGAAATACGGGCCGGTGGCGGTGATGGTACAGTTGCCCAGGACCTTGTTGGTGGTGTACATATAGGCGCCGGCGTCGGCGATGACCGTCGTTTCGGCCGCGGCCAACTTGCCGTCTTTTGTCGCGCCCCACTTGGTCCTCAGGATCATCGGGTGGCGCTTGCCGTGCCCGACGATCGACTCCTGACGGCTCCAGATGATCTTGACCGGCCGCTTGAGCTTCCAGGCAGCCAGCGCCAGGACAATCTGCACGGACATGTCCTCGCGCCCGCCGAAGGCGCCTCCGATGGCCGGGTAGATGATGCGGACCTCGTCTTCCGCCAGGCCGAGGGCGTGGGCGACCTGCGCCCGGTCGGTGTGCGTCCACTGGCCCCCGCACTTGACCGTGAGGCAACCGTCCTCGTCGTAATATGCCAGCCCGGCCTCCGGTTGGAGGTAGGCGTGCTCCTGGTAAGGGGTACGGTATTCGGCCTCCACGATCACGTCGGCCTGGGCGAACCCGGCTTCCACGTCGCCTTTGCGGATCTTGTCCCAGACGCAGATGTTGGACTCGCCGATCTCGGGGTGGACGCTCGGCGCCCCGGGCTTCTTCGCCTGCTCGGCGTCGAATACGGCGGGAAGATCCTCGTATTCCACGCGGACCAGCTTGCGCGCCCGATCGGCGAGGACTTCGCTCTCGGCAACGACGGCAGCCACCTGGTCGCCCTCGAAGCGCGCCACGTCGCACAGGACGGGTTGATCGTTCTTCTGCAGCCCGTGCTCGTTGACCGGCACGTCGGCGGCAGTGAAGATTGCCACCACACCGGGCAGGGCCAGGGCGGCAGAGGCGTCGACCTTCAGCACGCGGGCGTGCGGCCGCCCGGCGAACAGGCTTTTCATGAACAGCATCCCCGGCAGTACTAGGTCTCCGGAGTAGAGCGCCTCGCCGGTGACTTTTTCACGCGCGTCGAGGCGGCTGACGGACTGGCCGATGGCAGTTTGAGAGGTCATAAATACCTGAAAGATACGAAAAGAAAGAGAGAAAGGTTCACCGGTCGAGCGTCTTCCGCCCGCTTTTAGGTCCGCGCGTGTAGGTCCCCGGCGGGGCGTCCACGAGCGAATAGCGGGGAGGACCAAATTGGCGATAGAGGAAGGAGTAAAGTGTGGTAAAGATCCCGATGGTCAGCACCAGGAAGACGGCGAAGAAGATCAGCACGGCCCACAGATTGTCCAAGCTGTAGATGAATTGGGCAAACGGCCGGAGGATGATGCTCTTCCAAGCCCAGGGAGCCAGCTCGACCCGGCCGAGCAGTCCGGCAGGGATAGATCCGATCGAACTAAGGTATCCGACCAATAGAACTGCCGAGGCGTAGGAAATCAGCGGAATGAGGATCCACAGCAGGCAGCCGATGCCGCGCCAAACGGGGTGGACCTTTGGCTGCGGCTTTGTCTTAGGAATTTGATATTTTGCATACTTACCCATGGCATTCTCCTTAGCCTGACACGCAATTGCTTAAAGCCGGCTGGCGTCTTCGATGGCTTGGACGATCTTGTAGTAGCCGGTGCAGCGGCACAGGTTGCCGGTGATGGATTGGGCGATCTCGTCGCGCGTCGGATGAGGCCGCTCTTCGAGCAGTTTGGCCCCCGACATGATGAATCCGGGCGTGCAGTACCCGCACTGCACCGCGCCGTCCTGGATGAAGGCTTCCTGGACCGGATGCAGTCTCCCACCCTCCGACAGCCCTTCGACGGTAATGATCTCGGCTCCATCCGCCGCGGGGCAGGCACCAGGCAGGCCATCACGGCCTTGCCATCCAGGAAGACGGTACAGGCGCCGCACTCGCCCTCGGCGCAGCCTTCCTTGGTACCGATCAATCCGGCTTCCTCGCGCAGCAAGCGCAGCAGGGTTTTTTCGTGTCCGGAGGTGAAGGTGTATTCCCAGCCGTTGATCTTCGTTCGGATAGGCGTCCCTTCCTTGTGCAGGCTGCTGGAAGGCTGCCGTGGGGCGGCGGGGTGACCCTCCCCGCACAGCAGGACCGGATCATCCGGGAAGCCGGCCCGCTCCTGACCTTCGGACAGGGCGTGCAGCCCGCGGACGGTCAGCACACGCACCATGGCGCGGCGGTATGCCGCCGAGCTGCGCAGGTCGTCGATCGGACGGGCAGCCTCGGCTGACAACTCACCCGCTCGTGCGATGGTTTTCTCGTCCAATTCCTTACCGGAAAGGTATTCCTCGGCTGCCGTAGCGTGGATGATGGTCGGCGCGACCGCCCCCAGCGTGATGGAGGCCGATCGGAGCCGCGGCAGGACCCGGCTTCGTCCGCGAGCGGACTCCAACGTCAGAACGAGGGCCACGTTGACCAGCGAGATGGCCTGGGCACGGCGCAGCCCCAACTTCAGGAAGGTCCCGCGCCGGTCTTCTTTCAACGCAGGGAAGGCAATGTCAATCATCATTTCATCGGGTGCCATGACCGTCTTGCGAACGCCGGTGTAGAAGTCGGCCAGCAGCACCTTGCGCTCGCCGCGGGTCGATTTCAGTAGGACCCATGCGCCCAGGGCAATCAACGGGGTGATCGTGTCATTGGCAGGGCTGGCGGTGATCAGATTGCCCGCAATCGTGGCGCGATTGCGGATCTGGGAGGCGCCCACTTCCCAGCAGGCGCGCGCCAGCGGATAGGCGCACTGGCGTACGAGTTGGGAGGCCGCGGCGGCATTGTGCGTCACCAGCGGTCCGAGGTGGAGCACCTGGTCTTCGTCCAGGTTGATGCTGTCCAGACCGGGGAGACGGGTCACGTCGATCAAGGTCTCGATCCTCTTGCGTACGCCTCGTTCGAGCTCCAAGATCAGATCGGTCGCGCCGGCGACCAGGCGGGCTTTTTCGCCTTGCTCGGCCAACAGGCGCAGGGCGTCGTCGAGCGAAGCAGGCGTATAGTATGCATTCCACATGTCTCTATTAAACCACAAAGACACAAAGGACGCAAAGTCGGCCTTCGTGTCTTTGTCGATGAAAAGTGGAACTTATTGTGCGGAGGGCGCGGCGCTACCGGTGAGCACCTGATAGCGGCGGTCGTAGGTCTCGCCGGCTTGGCGGGCCAGGTCCGTAACGGCGCGGATGGCGGCTTTGAGTTCGTCACCGCCGACCGAGCTCTCGACGGTGTCCAGTCCGTGATTAATTTGTTCGCCCAGCTCGAAGAAGGCGGCGTCGAAAGTGTAGATTTGTGCCAGCTCCTTCTCGTTGATCTTGACGGCATCGAAGAAACCGGAGTAGCCATACGAGGCATTCTTGATGCGATCGCTCAGGGTGCGTAGCTTCAGGCTGACGTTGTCGATGTCGTCGACCAAGTCGATCTGGCCGGCATCGACGACGTCCTTCTGCAGCCTCGAAGCCCGGCCGGCGAGATCGCTGTACTTCAGCGCCACCTGTTCACGCAGCAACTTGTCGGCGGCGCGACGGTTGGTGCGCTCTACGTAGCCGCTAAAGCCGGGGATGTAAGATAGCACCTTCTTGAAGATGTCCTGTTGTCCCTTGACGGTTTCGAAAAGGTCGCTCATGGTTCCTCCTGGTGATGTGAAACGGAATGCGCTTCTCTCGCTTTCGTTCTGATTATACTGCTCACGAGGTGAAATTCAACCCGGATTTCAGGTGGATTTTTTCACCAAATAGGTTTACGAAATAGACGCCTGAAGGTTGTATTATAATAAGGCGATTTTCTTGCAGGTGAGGAATCATCTTTACCAAAAGGAGCAAAATATGATCGTTACCACCAAGCAACTGTTCGAAGCCGCATATGGGAAATATGCCATCGGGGCTTATAACATCAACAACCTGGAGCAGACCATGGGCCTGTTCCGCGGCAATCTGGACAGCAAAGCGCCCTTTATCATCCAGATCAGTAAAGGCGCCCGCTCGTATACCCACAAGAACATGCTCGAAGCGCTGATCCGCGGCGCAGACGAGATCTTCCCGGAAGCGATCTTTGCCGTCCACCTGGACCACGGCGACGAGCAGACCTGCTACGACTGCATCGACAGCGGCTTCTACAGCTCGGTCATGATCGACGCCAGCGGCGAATCGTTCGAAAAGAACATCGAGACCACCAGGCGCGTCGTCGATGCCGCCCACGCCAAGGGCATCGTCGTCGAGGCCGAGCTGGGCCAGCTGGGCGGCGTCGAAGAGCACGTCAAGGTCGACGAAGCCAACGCCAAGCTGACCAACCCCGCCCAGGCAAAGGAGTTCGTCGAAAAAAGCGGCTGCGACTCGCTGGCCTGCGCCATCGGCACCAGCCACGGCGCGTTCAAGTTCTCCGGCTCGCAGGGCCTGCACTTCGAGGTGCTGGAGGAGATCCAGAAGCGCCTGCCCGGCTTCCCGCTGGTCATGCACGGCTCCAGCTCGGTGCCGCAGGAGGAAGTCGAGCGCATCAACGAGGCCGGCGGCAACTTGAAGGGCGCCAAGGGCGTTAACGAAGACGAGTTCAAACGAGCCGTCAGTCCTGGGTGTGACCAAGGTCAACATCGACACCGACGGCCGCCTGGTCTGGACGCGCGTGCACCGCGAGTTCTTCCGCGACTTCCCGGAGAAATTCGACCTGCGCGACCCCGGCAAGGTCTTCATGGGCGAATACGCCAAGTTCATCGCCCACAAGAATGAAAAGTTGGGCAGCGCCGGTCAGCTAGACGCCGTGCGCAAACTAATTAAATAAAGGTAGGGGCGACTAGCTAGTCGCCCCTACTCGCGATAATCTATGCCAGTCTCCGACCAGGGCGTCACACGAGACCGCTACATGCTCATCCCGCGCGTGCTGATCTTCCTGCGGCGGGACGAGTCGCTCCTGCTGATCAAGGGTGCCCCGACCAAGCGGCTGTGGGCGAACAAGTATAACGGCATCGGCGGACACGTCGAGAGCGGGGAAGACCTGCTCTCTGCAGCCCGCCGTGAGCTGCTTGAGGAGACCGGACTGCGCGCCGACCTCCGGCTGTGCGGAACGGTTATCGTGGATACGTACGAGAATCCCGGGGTCGGCATTTTTGTTTTCAGTGGGGAATGGCGGGAGGGAGAGACGAAGCCGTCGTCGGAGGGGATACTGGAATGGGTCCCGTTTACCAAAATTCCCGAACTCCCGGCAGTCGAAGATTTACCCTTGCTGGCGGAGAAAGTCCGGCAGATGAAACCGGGCGCCCCGCTGTTTTCAGCTTGCTCGTCCTATGACAAAAACGGAAGGCTGATGTTGAAGTTCACGAATTGAAAACCCGGTGCCCCGGTCGCCTCGTAATATTATAAAAAATTGCCACTCACCTCCAAGGTGCGTGGCAATTTTGGTTCAATCTCTCTTCCGTCCTTATACGCCGCTCTCATCCTTCCAGACGCGCAGCCGCATGGTAAATGTGCTGCCTTTACCAGGTGTGCTGGTGACCTCCAGTTTGCCTTTGTGCTGCTCGATGACCTGTCGGGTGATGGCGAGCCCCAGCCCGAGACCTTCGAAAAGCTGGTCGGAGCTGCGGTCCACGTGATAGAAACGGTCGAAGATGTGAGGAAGATATTCGGGCAGGATGCCGATGCCGGTGTCGCTCACCGCGACGGAGACCATTCCAGCCCGCTGACCCAGGCGGATCGCGACCCGGCCGCCATCAGGACTGAATTTGACTGCATTGTCAACCAGCGCGATCAGGGCGCGTTCCAGGTGTCCGGCGTCCCCGGAGACAGGCGGGACCGAGCGCCCGGGGAATAAATTTAACTTGATGCCTTTCTCTTTGGCCTTGTCCTGGTACCTGGCCAGGACGGCACGCGCCAGTGCCAGCATATCCACGGCCTGGAATTTCCCCAAGATGAGATCCATCTCCTGGATGAAAAGGATGTCGTTGACCAGTGAGGAAATTTGCTGGACGTTGCGGCTGATGGTGTCCATCGTCCCCGGGATTTGTTCCGGCGGAACGGCACCCTTTTGGATGAGCTGTAGAAAACCACCGGCAGACATTAACGGCGTGCGCAGCAGGTGGGCAAGGTTGGTCAGCAGGTCGCGGCGGATCACCTCCTCCTCGGCCAGCTTTTGGTATGCATCCGCCAGCTCGCGAGCGCGCATGCGCAGGTCTTCGATGGCCATCGTGTCGTTTTCACGCAAGCGCCGGCTGATCTCACGCACGAGGGCGATCGAGACACTGCTGCTGTGCTTCAGGATGCGGTTGAACGCTTCCTTATTGATTTCCAGCACCACCAGAGGGGTCACGGACTTGACCGTGGCCGTGCGCGGGACGTTTTGAATCAGAGCCATCTCGCCAAAAAAATCCCCTAGCCTGAGGGTCTTGAGCAGGCGCGTCTCCATGTTGTTGATCATCTTTGAGACCCGCACCTCGCCATCCAGGATCAGGTAGAAGGTGTCTTCGAGAGCGCCTTCCTGGCAGATCACGATGTCGGCCGGGTATTCCCTGATTTCGCTGAAGGCGATCAGTTCCTCGACCTCGTCCAGGGTGATCCCCGGGAAGGTGCGCGGGATGATACTGCTCGGGATGTGATCTTTAATCATGGCCTTGGTCTGGCGAGACTGGCTCCGGGTTGGATGGGTCAGCTGATCTTGTAACCGATCTTGCGCAGGAAGTCCTTCCGCCAGGCGATGTCCTCCTTGCCTTCGATGCCGGACGGCGAGGAGCCGTCAACCACGCCCAGGATGCCGCGTCCTTGTTCGGTCTCGACCACCAGCACCTCGGCCGGGTTAGCTGTGGCGCAGAAAATACGGCACACCTCCGGTGCTGCCTGGATGGTTTTCAAGATGTTGAGCGGATAAAAACCCTCGGCCAGGAAAACGATGAATGAATGACCGGCGCCGATGGCGAGGGCGTTTTTACGGGCCAGTTCGATCATTGCCTCGTCGGTCCCAGACCAGCGCACCAGGCATTTTCCCGAGGCCTCGCAAAAAGCCAGGCCGAACTTGATTCCGGGTACCGCGCCGGCCAGAGCTTCATGCAGGTCTTCGACGGTCTTGATGAAATGGGATTGGCCAAGGATGAAGTTGATCTCTTCGGGCTTTTCGATCTTGACGGTCAGGATTTCCATGGCGGCCTCCGTGTGATTAAGAGGATGGGATATTTCCTCAATGATACAACAAGGGATGGATTCCGCAAATGCCCATTTTGCCACAGAATAGTTACGTATCGGTGTGGGTGACTATGCAGATTTCCCTTTTTCCCAGGCTTCTATTTCCCCATTGATGATTTCAAGTAATGGGTGCGGATCCGGCATCCCGACGTTTGCCATTCCCTTGGCCCGCTGCGGGTCACGGCGGCGCAGTTTGCCCTCCAGGTGCTGCCGCTCGAAAAGCATTTGCCCTCGCGTGACCGGCAGTTTGTTTGCCTCGCGTCGGCAAGTTATTTTTGTATGATCGAAGGAGTAATCCCGTTTTTCTGCTTCGTCGGCGATGGCGGCCAGGTAGGCGCCGATCGCAGCCAGCGGGTCGGGCTGGGTGCGAAAGCGTTCCAGCTGCGGATGATGACGGGAACCTCACGTTTCTCCGCGCAGAACTTCCTGGGCGAGCAAGCCCTCCCGCCAGACCGCCAGCAGTCCCTGGCGGTCCAGGTGTTTGGGATGCAACGACCAGAGGCGCATCAGGGAATTGGAAATCCGGGCAAGAGCTGGTGGATCAGGCGGACGAATTGCGGATCGGCGCCATTGCCACCGAGGAAGTGCGGAGCAAGCGCCAGACCGCCCATTGCATACAGGGTTGAGACTGCCAGGCCGCCTCCGGCGAAGATAACGCCAAAGGCCCCGCCTCCGATGGCAAAGGCTCCGATCGACAATCCGCCGAATGCCAATACGCCCAGACCGAGTCCGCCGAGCGCCAGACCACCAAGGGCAATGCCGCCGATGGCCAGCACGCCAATCGCGACGTTGCCGATGGCGATGATGCCCTTCGCCACACGCGGCCGCATGGTCTCGGGGTCGTAGCCGTTGTTAATGTGGATCAGCGGCAGACCGAACAATTCGGCCTTGGAGCGGTACTCGTAACTGGGATAATAATACGGTGAGGCAACGACTGCCGTTCTGGGACGTCCGTCCAACCATTCGCCGCAATAACGGCATTTAATCGCGGCATCTTGAATTTCTTCGGCACAATAAGGGCAGGTTTTCATAAATCATCCTTTTTCTCGTAAAAGATCAACAAGGTATTGCCATATTTCCGCTCATCGAACTCTACCAGATTTTTCAACTCCAGCCGCTGGTACTCGCGTGGGTGGATTTGCACAATCGCCCAGCCTGCGCGGCTGAGCCAGCCAGAGTTGGCATCCAGCGCTAACAGCGCCTTTGACCATAATTCCTTGTATTGGGGAGGGGCGATATACACGTAGTCGAAGGCGCGGTCGGGCGGGGCGGAGAGCAGGGTAAAAGCGTCCCCGCGGTGGATCTCCGCCTGATCCGTCAGGCCGGTATGCTCCAGGTTCCATTTGATTGTCTCGACTGCCAGGCGGTTCAGCTCCACGAAGCGGACGAAAGCCGCGCCCCGGCTCAGGGCTTCGATGCCGATGGCGCCGGTTCCTGCGAACATATCCCACCAGGCCGAGTCCCGCACGTCGCCGGAGAGGATGTTGAACAGGGCCTGCTTGACCCGGTCGGTGACCGGGCGCGTGCCCTCGCCGGGGACATCCCTCAATCGACGGCCCTTGGCACGTCCGGTCGTGACTCGCAGGCTCACGCTGGCTCCACGCTCTGGCGCACGGCGAGTAGGTTGCCGTGCGGCGCAATGATTGGGACGACACAGCCTGTACCAAGGATGAAACGGCGGCCCTTGGTCTGGGCGATGGCGTCGGCTGCCTCTTCGTGGACCTCAGACATGGCACCCAGGACGATCGTCCGCTGGCTGATGCCGCCGCAGATCGCACCGCCGAAGCTCAACTGGGCTTCGGCCAGGTAGGGCGTTGACTCCCGGTCGTGCCAGTTGACGATCTGGAACGGGAATTCCTTTGCCAGGGCGAAGAAGATGTCCGCACCGTGCAGATGGAGCAAGTTGCACCACAAATCCTGGGCCGGTTCGATCACAAAGCGGTCGAAGGCCAGGCCGAAGTTCTCGTATTCGGTGATGCTGAGCAGGCTGGCCTGGGCATGCTGAACAGCATAAAAGAGGCCGTCGATCCCGATTTCCCGGCAGGCTTCGACGAAACGTCGGGTCGTCTCGGCGATCGTCCCAAGCCCTTTAACCACCGCCTCGGGATAGCGCCGCAGGTGGACGAGCAGGCGGTCCTTGCTGACCAGGTTCTTGGCTTGGGCGAGCGGGCTGAAGACTGTCTGGAGCAGCGGGACATCCGGACCGAGCTCGCGGCGCAGCAGGCGCAAGCAGTTGAGTTGGGCAGACAAGTATGGAGCCTTGCGCGGATCGAGGCTGGGCAGTTTTTCCCAGTCCTCCGGCTTTTCGATAACGAACTGGGTGTAACGGCGTGTGCCCTCGCCGTCGCCCTCCCAGACATCTTCCGCGCCCCAATCCTTGAGGCAGAAGGACGAGGCCGGGGTGACCTTCACAAAATCGAAGTCGTAGATTTTTTGGAAAAGGAGCGTGGCTGCAGCCAGGGCGGCGGGATTCTGGTCGTCCACCGGAAAATGGCGCCAGAGGGCCACCGGCGGATGGTCGAGGGCGGAGTCGTCGGTCAGACAGGCTTGCAGGCGTTGGCGATGGGTCAGCATGTTCGCCTCCGTTTTATTTTTTGGTTGATTTTTTCTTTGGCTTTTTCTCGTTTAACCCACTGAGAAGAATATCCATTTCCTCTTCTTCATCTTTTTGGTCGCCGAAGTACTCGGTCATGAATTTCGACCTGCGCAAACGCAGTGCCATGGGAGCAACGGCCTGTAAATCCTGATTGCTGACGGCTTCCCGCCCGTCGGCTGCGGCGTAGGCACGCGCAGCCTCGAACCAGGTGATCTCTGCCCGCAGGCTGTCGACGCCCATCTTCTGTACCAAGCTGATGGCCGGCCTGGCGATGTCGTCCGGCAAGGCGACATTGAGGAGGCGGCTGCGAGCGGTCTGAATTTCCTCGGCCGCGGCGAACATTTCTTCCGAGTAGGAGGCTGCCATTGCACGGGGATTGTTCAAGTAGGAGTGCACGCGGCGGTAAGCTTCCAGGCGTTCACCCACCTTATCCAACCCCTTGACCACGACGCGCAAGCCGAAGCGGTCGAGGATCTGCGGGCGGAGCTTGCCTTCCTCGGGGTTCATCGAGCCGATCAGCACGAAACGGGCACGGTACGTGGCGGAGACAGGCCCGCGCCGTACGGTGTAAGAGCCTTGAGCCGCTGCGTCCAGGATGGCATCCACAATATCATTGGCAAGCAGGTTGATCTCGTCGATGTAGAGCAGGTTGCGGTCGGCCTGGGCCAGGATGCCGCGCCGGATGCGGAGCCGTTCGTGCGTCACCGCGGCGCGCTCGTCGATTCCGCCAACCACGTCCTCCAGCCGGGCGTTGAGCGGCAGCTCGACCAGGCGGACCCGGTCCGGCGCGGTCAACGGCTGGCCTTCGGCATATTTTCTGGCGCAGTCCGGGCAGATGGCGTCCACTCCGCCGGCTTCCACGTCCTCTGGCAAGCAGCCGTAATAGCACAGGCTGCGCTCGACCTTTGGTAGGATATCCAGCAGCGATCGCACTGCGGTGGTTTTAGCCGTGCCGCGCGGACCGATGAGCAGAATGCCTCCCACCGCAGGATTGATCAGGCCGAGCAGCAGCGCCAGCTTCATCTCCTGTTGACCGACGATGGCCAGGAAGGGGAAGGGCAGAGCCTCGGTGCGCAAGCCCTCCTCGGAGGTTGCGCTGGGCAGATTCTTGCCGGAAACATAGTCCACCAGCTCCTTCAGGGTGCGGAAGGGGTGGGCGACACGTTCCTTCGGCTCGACCTCTTCGGGGGGAAGCTGGGGCGTTTCTTCTGTGGCGCTCATCTCAACCTGTTCATTCCAAACCACCTTATGAACGATGGACCAGCCGGCGTTCCTGGCGTTGCCGGGCCTCTGCATTGCGGGCTTTCTCTGCCGGGTTTTCGGCGACAACCGGCGGGACTGGAGTAGGCTTGCCGGCATCATCCAGTGCCACGAAGACAAGATATGCAGTATTGGTGTGAGTGCGCTGGCCGTTGATCGGATTTTCTGCCACCACCTGGACCTCGGCCTCCATCGATGTGTGCCCGCTGTAAGTCACTTCGGCATCCAAGAGGACCAGATCGCCGATGCGGATGGGCTGGCGGAAGACCATCTGGTCGATGGCCACAGTCACAACGCGGTGATTGGAGTGGCGCATGCAAGCCAGGGCGCCCGCCTCATCGACCAGCTTCATGATCCAGCCGCCGTGGACGTTGCCCTGGATGTTGGCGTGCTCGGGGTGCATAAGCTGGGCGATGGTCACATGCGATGCGCGCATGGGTTTGGGTGTCAACTGCGTATCCATGTTTGACCTCTAAATGGGATCCAGTGGAGTTGCGTTAAAGCGATCCTCCGTCAAGCGCTTTTTAGTCGAGATCCTTGCGGAGCTCGCCGGAGTCGGAGGTGTGCAAACGCTCCGGCTCCTCGAGCAGCACATCCTCGACACCGAAACGCAGCTCGCCCATCATCGGCGCAAGCGGGATGTTGGCCGGCACGGAAATCTTGGACGGCGGCGGCGGCGGAGTTTTGCGAGCTTTGAGCGTGGCGGTGATTCGCTTGCGAATGATGCGCGGTTCGGCCGTCAGCTCACCGACATAAAGTCCGATCACCGAATAGACGTCACGGCTGGGTGATACCCAACCGATCCATTCCCCAAGGCGATTAAATAAATAAGGATAAGCCAGGAAGGCTTCTGCGTCCCCCTTGGTGGTGAAAATTGGAATGATGGTGCGTTGAATTTGCATGAAGGAGCCTCGTTTCAATTCTTGTGATCCACATCATTATACGTCCAATAACGATTTACGAAGAAGTTCCATAACATGACGATCGTGACGGCGACCGCGAGGGTGAAATTCTTTGCCAGGAGCTCGGGGCTGACCGGCGGATCAGCCGGCAGGCGCTGGAAGAAGTTCAACATCGGCGGCTCAAGGAAGTGCAAGATCGGCAGGCGTATGGCCAGCCCGGCCACGTTTACCAGGGCGAACATGACCAGCTGTCTGGTGATGGGTCGCGAGCGCAAATCGGGATAAGTCCAATAGCGGTTCCAGAAGAAATTGCTCAAAATAGCGCAGATGAAAGAAATGGTACCTGCCCAAACGAGGGCCATGCCGAAAAGCTTCGAAAGCATGTTCATCACCCCGAAGTCGACCACCGCGCCGAGCGCGCCGACTGCCAGGAATTTGAAGAAGCGGTCCCGCTCCTGGCGGTCCGTTAGGAGGGTCATGTCTTTTTTATCCTTGATTTGAAGTAATCGATCGTGCGAGCCAGACCCTCCTCCAGTCCGACTTGCGGCTCCCAGCCCAGCAATGAGCGAGCACGGGAGATATCAGGCTGGCGCCGCTGAGGGTCACTCCCCAGGCGGTCGTCGGGATGGAAGGTGAGCCCAGCCTGGTTTCCGGTCAGCCGGTTGATCAGCTCGGCGAACTCCATGATCGAGGTCTCGTTTGGATTGCCAATATTGATTGGCATGGTTTCGTCGCTGAGCAGTAGGCGGTAGATCCCCTCGATCAGGTCGTCCACGAAGCAAAACGAGCGGGTCTGCGTGCCATCGCCGTAGATGGTCAGTGGCTCCCCGCGGAGTGCCTGTCCGATGAAATTTGGCACCACGCGCCCATCGTCCAGGCGCATGCGCGGCCCATAAGTGTTGAAGATGCGCACGATGCGGGTATCCACGGAACGGGCACGGTGATAGGCCATGGTCAAAGCCTCGGCGAAGCGCTTGGCTTCGTCATACATCGAGCGCAGGCCAACCGGATCGACGTGACCCCAGTAAGTCTCCGACTGGGGGTGTTGCACCGGATCTCCGTAAACTTCAGACGTGGAGGCGAGCAGGAAGCGCGCCTCGTTTTCACAGCAAAGGCCCAGGCAGTTGTGTGTACCAAGCGAGCCGGCCTTCAAGGTTTCGATCGGCAGGTTGGGGTAGCCATAAGGTGAGGCAGGGTTTGGACTGGCAGGGGAGGCGAAGTGCAGGACCGCGTCCAGTTTTCCCGGGACCGAGATGAACTCCGCCACATCGTGTTCTTGGAAACTGAAGCGTTCATTCCCGGCCAGGTGGGTCAGGTTGTATTCATCGCCGGTGAGGAAATTGTCTAGCCCCAGGACGATATGGCCTTCCGCCAGCAGGCGGTCACAGAGATGCGAGCCAAGGAACCCCGCGGCTCCGGTGACGAGAATGCGCATTGATCCTCTTTATTACTTATTTCCAATCGATCCGGCTGGTCAGTCCGTCCCCGGTCACCTGCTGGGATTGGCCGCTGACCGCGTCGATGATCCATAGGTTTCCCTGATAAACAACGGTGACAAAGTCACTGCCGGACGGCAGAGGCGAGGGCGCCCAGACCGGCGTCTGGGGGTCGAGACCGGTCAAACCTTCGGCCGGGAAGAGGATCTGGCGGTTCGCCCCGTCGCGGTCCATCACTGTCAGACGGTATCGACTGGTCTCGGATTGGGAGGGGAAAATGGCTTGCAGGTAGGCAATCCGGTAGGTTTCCTGATCGCCTTCCTTGCGCCTGGCCGAGCTCGAAGGATAAGCCCACATCCCGGCCTGGGGGATGAGATCGACGTTAGCGCCGCTTGCCAGAGACAGGGCAGTCAAGTCGAAGAGCGGCGAGTCTTCCGGGTTAACCAGACCAGCCGGAGGGGCATGCTTGACAACGAACAGTGTCTGGCTGTCAGCGCCCCAGACCAGGCCGGGTGTCCAGGCCCACGTGCTGTGGGTGTTGAGAGGGGTTATTTCCAGCAGCGGATTGAGCAGACCTTTTTTGAGATTGACCGTGCCGACGGCGTCAGGCCGCGAATAGGCCAGGCTGGCGCCGTCCGGCGACCATGCAAAAGTCATTCCCCACCAGGAGTATATCCCACCTGGGGAAGTGTCCATGATCTTGTAGGTCCTGCCGGGAGTCTTGCCGTCAAAAGCCAGGAGATAGAGGTCGTTGTTGGCCTGCCAGCCGGGGGAGTTGGCGCGCGGTTCGACAGTCGAGTAGGCAAAAGCGTAAAATTGCCCGGGCTGCCAGTCGGCAAAGTGGACGACATTGGTTACGTGCAGGTTGATCGGCGCGGACGACTGACCGGACGTGCTGACGACCCACAGGGTATTAATTTCCTGGTCAGCAGGGCGGGTCGACTTGCGCGTGAAAAGCAACCACTTGCCGTCCGGAGAGAGGGCGAAGATGCGTCCATCCAGGTCGCCGGTTGTGACCAGGGGCACGCGGATAGAGGTTGAATCGCTCATGACCCAGGCGTTTCCGCCGGTCAGGTAGGCTAGTTTCCCGGGGATGGGCAAGGGAGCAAAGGGTGATTGCACACCGACCATGACGATCTCAGGTGTGGGCGGTTGGAGAACGGTCTCGGAGACCTCCGAGCTGCTTGTCTCGACATTGTTTTCAAAGACGTGCCGGATGGTGATCTCCTTCAATCCATTCGCTCCTGCCTGTACCAGGCGGGTTTCCCCGGCGGGCAGGGATTCGTTGCGCAGTTCCTGACGTTCGAAGGGCAGGACTACTTGCTGCGTTTCGAATTCCTCGCGCACCCGCGTCACGGTGATGGATGCCCCGGCAGAGAGAATCGTGTAAGACGGGGGATCTACCCTGTCGGTCTGGCTCAAAGTCAGGCCAGCAGCAGTCAAGGCGTCAGCCACGCTGCTCCCTGCCGGGAGGCTCAGCTGGCGTGTCGAGCCGTCCGCGGTAAGACTGACCGCAAGGTTTTCCTGCTGCACTTGAGGGCTCTGGCAGGCAGCAAGCAAGAGTAGAAATATAATTGCAGGGAGGAGAGTGTGAAGTTTTTTACTCATTTAGGGATACTGGTATAATCCAGCCGCTTCTTGATTCTACCGACGATGGTCATGGTCCCGTCGGTGATGGTGATTGGCTCGAGGCGAAAACCGGTCGCAGCCGGCCTCAGCCGAACGGTATGGGCTTCCTGGATGCCGGTCGTGATCGCCTCCATCAAGGGGTCTGGAATGGGCAGAGGCCCGAAATCGGCGGATGTGACATCGATCTTCAAAGGAGCTTCATTCTTCTTACGATCAGCGTACCTCTGAATATCGGGAGTTATTATAGCATGAGCGAATCTGAAAACCGACCCTCCGACAGCTTTACAACTGCCTTAGAAGCCTTGTTGTTCGTCTCGGCAGAACCAGTCCTGCCTTCCCAGTTGGCTGAGGCCTTAGGAATTTCGGTGGCGGCTGTGGAGCAAGAGCTGGAAACACTTGGCGGCGAACTTTCGACCCGCGGTCTGCGGCTCCAGCGCCATGCCGGACGTGTCCAGTTGACCACCGCGCCGGAGACGGCAGAACTGATCGAACGATTTCTTGGGTTGGAGGCCACCACCCATTTGTCGCGTGCTTCCCTGGAAACGCTGGCGATCATCGCCTACCAGCAGCCTGTGACCCGCCCGCAGGTGGATGCAGTGCGCGGGGTCAACAGCGATGGTGTCATGAAGTCTCTGCTGGGCAAGGATTTGATCCAGGAGGTCGGCCGGACCGAGGGTCCCGGACGCCCGATCCTGTACGGCACTACACCGGACTTCCTGCAGCACTTCGGGCTGAACTCGCTGGGGGAGCTTCCGGCTCTCAACCTGGACCATCTGGAAAATGGCAACGGCCACGATGAAGCATTAAAAGGGTAAATCTGCATGGAAGAACGCCTGCAAAAAATCCTGGCGCGTTCCGGCTACGGATCGCGACGCAGCTGCGAGGAGATCATCCTGGCCGGTCGGGTGCGCGTCAACGACCGGGTGGCCGGTCTGGGGGAGAAGGCCGACGCGGCCATGGACAGGATTACTGTGGACGGTAAAGTACTTAAAGCTGCGGAAAAGCTTACTTACGCTGCCTTATACAAACCGCGCGGGGTGCTCTCGGCAGTCTCTGCACCGGACGAGAGGCGGGCGGTGCGCGACCTCATCCCACTGCCCGGGAGGCTCTATCCGGTCGGACGCTTGGACTACGATTCCGAAGGCCTGATCCTGATGACGAACGACGGCGACCTGGCCAACCGGTTGACCCACCCGCGCTACGAACACGAGAAGGAATACCGTGTCCTGGTGGCAAGCCATCCGGACGGGAACCAGCTGGCCACCTGGCGGCGGGGAGTGGTACTGGAGGACGGTTATCGCACCCAGCCAGCTGAAGTGTACGTGGAGTCGAAACTCGGTAAGGGCACCTGGCTGCGCGTGATGCTGAAAGAGGGGCGTAAGCGGCAGATCCGTGAGATGGGCGCCCTGACCGGTCTGCCGGTGGTGCGAATTATCCGCGTGCGCATCGGCGCGCTGCGCCTGGGCAATCTCAAACCGAAGGAGTGGCGCTACCTGACGCCCGAGGAGATCGCGGAGTTGAAAAAACCGTCCACAACGAAGGCTAAGCCCAAGAAAAAAATTCCCCTCGGTTGAAACGGTTTTTTCGAACGTTTTCCCAACTTTACAATCGCATTCCAGAAGGGGGAATCTTCATGCAGACGTGTTGCCCCTGGTATTTTTTCGCCATAAAATGAAGCTGGGTTTATGGAGGTAGGTCACCTATATCCATCGGAGGGAAGGTTCGATATCTGCGGAAGGGCAGATGAAAAAATTAATTCTGTTGTTTCTAGTGGGCGGGGTGATTACATTACTCTGGAAGGTGGGATGGATATTTCCCTCTGTGTTCCATTTCAAAACGTCCGAGACGACCCCCAGCCCGGTCCCTACTTCAACATTGGATCCCCTGCTGCTTGAATTCGAGAACCGATATCGCACACCCCTGGAAGTCATCCTGGGTCTGAGGGACGATTATGGACTTGAATATGATTATCAATTCCGGACGAGTTATAAAAGCATTCTGAATGGGGATTATTCCTTGGCAAACATCCTGCGTCATGGAAAGGGTGTCTGTCAGCAGTTTGCGGTCCTGTCTCTTGCCGGTATCGAGAACAAAGGATATCAGGCGGGGATCATGGTCTTATTGTCGAAGGTCTACTCGGACCAACCATCCGACTTAGATCACGAGATCATGGTCTTTCGGAAGCCGGGTGGGTTGTGGGGATACACGTCAAATGAAAAGTATATTGCCCCCATTTTCCAAGATTTGGACGAGTTATTTTATGTGGATTGGGCTAAGCGCTACGCGGAATATCGTTTCTGGGATGCGACGAATTTTCCGCCCAACTGGGAGATCAACGAAGACCTGGCGTTTTCGTCGCCACCGATCGAGGGTCCGTCGACCTACGACCATTGATCGGTTGTGTCCCCCCTACTTCCGGTGCCGCAGTCTTGAAATTTTCGATGGCGAAAAAGCCATTCCGGCACTAGGTGCAGTGCCAGTTTAATCTACGATTGGCTCTTTCAACCTTCCGAAAACTTTTGCATCAGCCGGGCCATATGTCTGGCATGCTTGAGATACAGGTCAAGACGGATGTTTTCATTGGGAGCATGGCCTCGGCTGTCAGGATAACCCAGGCCGGCCGAAGCCACCGGCAAACCTAGTTCTGTGACGAATGGATAATTCGGTCCCGAGCCTCCGGACAGGGGGATCAAGCGCATCGTTTTTCCGAAAACTTCTTCTGCGGTAGCGCAGACCATTTGGATAAAGGGATCATCCGGATCGGTGCGGGCGGGAATTTCGCCGCCTAGAAATCCAACCTGCACGTCGCTAAAACCCTCCGAGTCCAAATGGCGGCGCAGCTGGTCGAGAATCTCCTGCGGCCTCTGGTCGGGGACGAGACGAAAATCGACTTTGGCGGAGGCGCGGGCCGGTTGGACGGTTTTTGAGCCGGGTCCCTGGTATCCTGCAGTCAACCCGCATATGGTGCAGGTCGGCGTGAAAACTTCCTCGATCCGCATTTCCTTGCCGCCTGTCAATCCTTTGATAAATGACTTGACCCCATATTGACGTTTGTAGACCTCTGAAGTCTCCGGCAGTTCGGCCATCAATTCGAGGTCGCGCCTGCTCGGTTTGCGAACCTTGTCGTAGAATCCGGGCAGGCGGATATGTTCGTCCGGTGCCTTGAGGCTGTTCAATGCCCAGACCAGCCGCCAGGCTGCATTGGGGAAGATCGAACCTCCCAGGCCGGAGTGCACGTCGATATCGGCTGTTTCGACGGATAGTTCCACGTAACAGATGCCGCGCAAACCGAGATACTGGACAGGTGTTTCCTCGTGGTCAACACCGCCGAATTCCCAGATACAGGCATCCGCTTTAAGCCGGCCCTTGTTATTCATTACATACTCGTGGAGATGCGCACTGGAAGTCTCCTCCTCCCCTTCGATGATGAATTTAACCGTGCAGGGGAGCTCGCCGTATTCGGCCAACAGCGCATCGATCGCAAACAGGCGGGCGGTCAGATGACCCTTGTCATCACTGACGCCGCGTCCGAACAGTTTTCCATCTCTCAGGGCGGGTTCGAAGGGTGGGGATTCCCACAGCTCCAAGGGCTCGGGCGGCTGGACGTCATAATGGTTGTAAAACAAGAGCGTCTTTCTGTTCCGGCCACTGCGCTCCCCGAAAACAACCGGCGCGCCGCTGGTGGGCGTCACTTGAACGGTAAAACCGCGCTGGCGGAGAAGATCGGCGGTAAGCTCCGAGCATTCCTTGATCCCCAGATTTTGTGCGCTGACGCTTGGTTGGGCAACAAAACGCGAGAGCTCCGCGATACTCTCGTCGAGATGGGCATCAAAGTATGAATCCAATTGGGCGAGCTTTGCCATGGTGCTTCCTCCTGGAGGGATCACTTCCCCAGAAAACTGGTCAGCCAAGTGATCGAATAGAAACCGGCGAAGGCGAACATCAGCATCTTCAGAATCTTGCCAATTGAGCAGGCCAGCAGAAATTTCCAGACCGGCAGCTTGAGGGCACCGGCGGCCATACCGGCCAGGTCGAAGAGCGGATTGGGAATAAAAGCCAGGATGAAAATCGCCAGGTATGCCAAAGTCTGGTGGGCTCTCATCCACTCCGTCAGACGATTGTACAGTTCCACGCGTTCCACCGCCACCTGTCCACCGAATCCCGCCAGGTATCCAGAAAGCTCTCCGAGCGCGGCACCGAGACCTGCGGCCACGGCTACGCCGAATGGGTTGAATATGGCGCCCATGGCGGTGGCGAGGGCAACACCCGGGATGGGAATAATGATGGTGGCGTTAACGGCGATCGAAATCAGGAAAATCCCGAAATAACCGAAATTCTCAAGCTGTTTGACCTGGTCGCGAAAGACGAACAAAGCCGCGATCAATCCGACCACCCCCACCAGGGCCAAGACGCGCAGAATGTTCTGGCGCTTTTCCGAGGTCATGTTTCCTGGATGGTCACCCGGTTGAGTTTAACCGACGGCGAATCAACTTTCGTCGGGTCGCGCGGGGGAATGGACAGCAAGATATCCAATCCCTGGGTAATCCGCCCGAAGACGGTGTGCTTGCCATCCAGCCAGGGAGTTGGAACGTGGGTGAGAAAGAACTGGGAGCCATTGGTCCCTGGACCGGCGTTGGCCATGGAAAGAATGCCGGGTGCGTTGTGCTTTAG
Organism: uncultured Chloroflexia bacterium; assembly: GCA_963739255.1. Taxonomy (GTDB): domain Bacteria; phylum Chloroflexota; class Anaerolineae; order Anaerolineales; family Villigracilaceae; genus UBA877. The sequence continues at coordinate 398,141 of CAVTZT010000006.1, read as the reverse complement.
CGATGGATCGAACTCATCACTGAAACGGTAGCCCGGACCGCCTGTGCCTCGTCCGGTTGGGTCGCCTCCCTGTGCCATGAAATTGGCGATCACGCGATGGAAAATCGTGCCATCGTAAAATCCCTCGCGTGCCAGAAAAACAAAGTTGTTTACGGTACGTGGGGTTTTGTCAGAAAAAAGTTCCACCACGATGTCCCCTTTGTCGGTATTCAACGTGGCGGAATATTTTTTCTTTGGATCGATGGTCATTTCGGGCGGTTTGTTCCATTGTTTGGCAGCCATTTCGTTGTCCTTTCAAAAAGATGATAGGGGATGGATGTCTCTTGTATAGGTACTCTGACTTATGTAAAGGAGATGGGATATCGATTCAGGGAAAGATGCGGATGTCTGATTTCACTGAAGCATCGCCTCGATGCGAGCGACAACCATGTCAAGTGCCGCAGCGTTAAATCCGCCTTCGGGAATGATCACGTCTGCATAGCGCTTGGATGGTTCAACGAACTCAAGGTGCATCGGGCGAACGGTCGCCAGGTATTGTTTTATGACATTTTCGGTGGTACGACCGCGCTCCGTGATGTCTCGCTGTAAACGGCGGATAAAACGCAGGTCCGGGTCGGTGTCGACAAAAAGCTTGACATCGAACAGATCGCGCAGGGCTGCTTCAGCGAAGATCAGAATGCCTTCCACCAGAATGACGCCGCGAGCTTGGACGGTGAATGTCCGATCCGTACGGCTGTCGGTCGAGAAGTCATAGATGGGTACCTTCACCGGCTGACCTTCCTTCAATTGTCGGATGTGCTGGATTAGCAGCCCGGTCTCGAGGGAGTTGGGATGGTCGAAGTTGACCTCCGTCCGTTGCGTCGGAGGCAGTCCACTCAAATCCTTGTAATAGGCATCGTGCTGGAGAAATGATATTCTATCTGGGCCGACGCGCTGGAGAATAGTTTGGGCGACGGTGGTCTTCCCGGACCCCGAGCCGCCGGCAATACCGATGACGAGGGGACTACGAGCAGGCATGTCTACATTATAACCTGTCCAATAAGGGGTCTTTTATGTATAAACAGGTGACGAAAGACACTTGCCAAGCAGCTTACAAATCAGTAAAGTGTTTTTAGAAATAGTCGGAAAAATGCATAAAGATAAAAAATCATGTATGAAACCGACGATATAGACCGAAAGATTGTCGATCTGCTCATGAAGGATGGTCGACTGCCTGCCGCTGAAATCGCGCGGCAGATCGGGGGAATTACCGAAAGGATCGTACGGTATCGTATCGAACGTATGGTTGCAGAAGGGGTGATTTAGATCTGTCCGATCGTCAGTCCTCAGGCCTTCGGTTTAAACGCGCGAGCAGATGTAGTGCTGGAGGTGGAATCGGATCGTATCATGGATGTAGCCCAAAAAATATCCGGATACACGAGCGTATCCTATGTGGCCTGTTCCATCGGCGAAACGGATGTTTCCGTACAGGTGGTGGGGAAGGACACCAATGAAATTTATCGTTTTGTTACCGAAGTCATCGGTAAAATCCCTGGCGTACGAAAAACGACCACTTCAATCGTGCCTATCGTTTTGAAAGATGTCTACCAATGGCGCATGCCTTCCGATTACAAGAATAAGACGTGAGGTTATAGGACGAAAAATAGTCTTGGAAAGGACATCCTATGAATATCCCCTGGCAGAAAAACAACGCGTTACAAAACAGAGCCATGAAGAAAATGCCTCTGGGGGTGAATTCCAATTTCCGCTACTGGGGGGAGGGGATCACCCCTTATCTTCAAAAAGCCAAAGGTGCCTATCTGTGGGACGTGGACGACAACCGCTATATTGACTACCGCATGGCTTTTGGACCGATCATCCTCGGCCATGCCTGGGAGTCGGTAAACGAGAAGGTGAAAGCGGAAATCGATCTTGGCACCATGGCGGCCATGACGTACGAGCTCGAGATCGAGCTGGCCGAAAAAATGATCAGGATGTGCCCCGGCCTGGATATGGTCCGCTTCGCCTGTTCCGGGACGGAAGCAACCATGCATGCTTTGCGCGTGGCGCGCGCCTATACCGGGCGGGAGCGGGTGATTAAATTCGAGGGCATGTATCACGGATTCCAGGATTACACCCTCTGGTCTACCTACGCCCCAGTGGAGGCTTATGGAAACGTGCGCAATCCGATCCCTGTGCCGTCCAGCTCGGGCATCCCCCGACCGTTGAATGAGATGATCATTACCCTCCCGTTTAACGACCCGAATATTCTAGAACAGACCCTGAAAAGCGTGGGCGAGCAGGTCGCCGCAATCATCACCGAACCGTGCATGGGGAATTGTGGCGCCATCCTGCCGCAGAAGAACTTCCTGCAATTACTGCGCAAACAATGCGATAAATACGGGATCGTTTTCATCCTCGACGAAGTGAAGACCGGATTCCGGATTGCCAACGGCGGTGCGCAGGAGTATTACCGCATCAAACCCGACCTGGCTACTTATGCAAAAGCCTTATCAAACGGCTATCCTCTGGCCGCCCTGGGTGGGAAAAAGGAGGTCATGTCAATTATCGGGAAGGGCGTCGCTCAAGGGGGAACCTTTACGAACAATAAACCCGGAGTTGCCGCTGCCTGGGCCACCCTGACCATGCTGGAGAATGAACCGGTCCTTAAAACAATTCAAAAGCGCGGCAAGCGATTGATGGAGGGTATCTCAACGATCTTGACCGAATCCGGTATTCTCCATTGCATGAACGGGTACCCGGCCATGTTCTCCTTCGCGGTGGGCGTGGAATCTGCTAGTGACCAACGTTCGTGGAACGAGAGCGAAAAGGAATACTACCTTGCCCTGGTCGAAGCGTTGATCGAGAGAGGAGTGATGCCGGACCATGATCCGCGCGAGCCTTGGTTCTTATGCTACTCCCACAGCGAGGCAGATATTGATGCTACCCTGGAGGTTTTCCGCCAGGCGGTTAAAGCAGTAAAGCGGTAAAAAAATAAAGCGGTCAGTCGGGACCTAACAGTCCGGTTGACCGCTTTAGGAATTCTATTCTTTTACGGAGGCAAGTCTTGTCCAAGCTGACCACGCAAGAAATTGTTCAGATGAACCGGGAATACACGTTCTTCTCCTGGTCTGTCCAGGGGCAGGTCAACCCGATCCCGGTCGAAAAAGCGGAGGGTGTTTATTTCTGGGATACGGACGGTAAACGCTACATCGACTTTTCGTCCCAACTGATGAACACCAATATCGGGCATCAGCACCCGAAGGTAATAAAGGCCATCCAGGACCAGGCAGCTAAATTGTGTTTCGTGCATCCCGGGAACGCCACGGAAGTGCGCGGTTTACTGGGCAAGAAGCTCGCCGAAGTAACCCCGGGGAATCTCAAGAAGACGTTCTTTACCTTAGGCGGTGCCGAAGCTAACGAAAACGCGATCAAGATCGCCCGTTTCTTCACCGGGCGAAATAAAATATTGGCGCGTTACCGCTCCTACCATGGGGCGACGCACGGTTCGATCGCCTTGACCGGTGATTACCGCCGTCTAGCTGTCGAGCCGGCTATGCCTGGCGCAGTTCATTTCCTCGACCCGTTCTGCTACCGCTGTCCCTTTGGTCTGAAGAAAGAGAGTTGCCAACGCCAGTGCATCACGCACGTGGAAGAGGTGATCAAGTACGAGGGTCCGGACAAAGTCGCCGCCATCATCATGGAAGGTGTAGTTGGCTCAAACGGACTGATCGTACCGCCAGAAGACTATTGGCCCCGCATCCGTGAGATCTGCAACCAATACGGTATCCTGCTTATCTCCGACGAGGTGATGAGCGGCTGGGGCCGGACAGGGAAATGGTTCGCCGTCGATAACTGGGGCGTCGTGCCGGACATCATCACCACCGCCAAGGGGATCACCAGCGGCTATGTTCCGCTTGGCGCGGTGATCGTCTCGGAGCCGATAGCTAAATTCTTCGACGATAAATATCTCTACGCCGGGTTGACCTATAACGGGCACGCCCTGGCCTGTGCCGCAGCGGTGGCAACCATCGAGGTGTATGAGGAAGATCATCTGATCGAAAACGCCGCCACGCTGGGAAAGTATCTCGGCGAGGCACTCGAGGATATCAAATCACGTCACCCATCTGTGGGCGATGTGCGTTACATCGGCCTCTTCTCGACGATCGAGCTGGTCTCGAACCGGGCCACCAAGGAGATCTTTACGCCCCCTGTGATGGCCGAAGTGGGGAAAGTTCTGCGCCAGAACGGCCTGTTCACCTTCATTATGGCCAACAATATGGGCAGCATGCTCTTCGTCGTACCGCCGCTTTGCATCACCAAAGAACAGCTGGACGAAGGTCTGGCAATTGTCGAAAAAGCTTTGCAGGTGACGGACAAAGCCGTGGCCTGACGAATTGGATTCTTTTTCTTGAAGCTATTTCCTTGGAGACAGACATGAGCGAACTGATCTTGAAGAACTACATCAATGGGAAATGGGTGCCTTCGTCAACGGGGAAATTCCGGGAGGTGCCTAACCCGGCGACTGCCGAGATCCTGGGGAAGGTGCCGGTCTCGTCCCTCGCCGAGTTGGATGAAGCCGTCCAGGCGGCGCATAAAGCCTATCAGGACTGGCGCAAGGTGCCGGTCACCAAACGCATCCAATATTTGTTCAAACTAAAAGAGCTCCTGGAGGCCAAATTCGAAGACCTCGCCCGCTGCATCACTGAAGAGCATGGCAAGACGCTCGATGAATCACGCGGCGAGATGCGCCGGTCGATCGAAAACGTGGAAGTGGCAAGCGGGACTCCAAGCCTGATGATGGGCGACGTGGTCGAAGATATCGCTCCGGGAATCGATGAAATGATGGTCCGCCAGCCGCTGGGTGTTACTGGCATGATCTCGCCTTTCAACTTCCCGGCGATGATCGCCTTCTGGTTTATCCCCTACGCGGTTGCGACGGGCAACACGGTGGTGATCAAGCCCTCCAGCCGGGTGCCGATCACGATGGACAGGCTATTCCATCTAATGGAGGAGGCCGGTTTCCCGGCCGGCGTGGTCAATATGGTGCATGGCGGATCGGAGATCGTCAACGGCATCCTGGACCACCCGCTGATCAGGTCGATCAGCTTCGTCGGCTCGACCGAGGTGGCCATGCATGTTTACAGCCGCGGAACGGCCAAGGGCAAGCGCGTCTCGGCTGCGGGCGGCGCCAAAAATCCCGTCTTGATCCTTCCAGACGCGGATGTGGATACCACGACGAGCATCATGATGGACAGCGCCTTCGGATGCTCCGGACAGCGCTGCCTGGCGGCCGCGACTGCCATCATGATCGACAAAGCCGACAAAATCTTCATCCCGGCCTTTGCTGAGGCTGCCTCTAAGCGCGTCACAGGGTACGGACTCAAGCCCGAGGTCCAGATGGGGCCGGTCATCACCCCGGAGGACAAAGTCCGGATCGAGGGGTTGGTACAAAAAGGCCTGGACGAAGGCGCGGAAATGCTGGTCGATGGTCGTAATGCGGTCATCCCGGGATATGAGAAGGGCAATTTCATCAAGCCAACCATCCTGACGGACGTCCCGGTCAATGGAATCATCGCCACGACCGAGATCTTCGGCCCGGTTTTGGGGATCATGCATTGTAAAACTGTGGAGGAGGCAATCCAGATTCTGAATAACGGCGTCTATGGCAACATGGGTTCTATTTTCACCCATGACGGGTCGGCGGCGCGCAAGTTCCGCAACGAAGCCGATGCCGGAAATATCGGCATCAATATCGGCGTGGCTGCACCGATGGCGTTCTTCCCGTTCAGCGGCTGGAAAAACAGCTTCTTCGGGGACTTGCACGGACAGGGCAAGCACGCCATAGAATTCTTTACCCAGACCAAGGTGATCATCGAACGTTGGCCCAAAGAATGGACACGCAGGTTCTAGCAGGAAGGAGGCACAACCTAAAGTATTTTTCATCAGCACTTTCGAGACCTTGTACGCACATGAGTTCATATTTGACTTCTTCATGAGAGGAGAGATGCATAATGGCTGAACAAATGGCTTTTGCTCGCAAGGCAAGTGGTCTGGTCAGAGGCTTGTCATTCATCGACGCCTTCGGTGTCGGCTTCATGAACCAGGGCTTGACGCCCAGCATGTGGGTCATGATCAGCCTGGGTGTGGGCATCTTTAGCGGCGGCAATCTGATCATCGCCACGCTGCTTTCAGCCCTGCTGTGCGGCGTCGGATTCTCGCTGGTCTGGGGGATCCTGGGCGGTTCGATGCCCCGTTCGGGTGGCGAATACATCTACAACTCCCGCATCATCCACCCGCTGGTCGGCATCGCCGAGTCCTTTGGGAATGCCTTCGTGTGGGTGATGTGGATTTACGTCCTCGCCCCCTGGGTGGTGGATCCTGGCCTTACGATGATGTTTCAATTCCTTGGCAGGGCGGATATCGCCAGCACCCTCACTTCGACGGTCAACACCCCGCTCGGCTCCTTCGCCCTCTGGTTTTTCCTGATCGCGACGGTAGTCAACGCCATCGGACTGCTCTTCGTGGTCTTCGGGGTCAAGATCTTTGCCAGTGCCCAGAAGATCATCATGGTGCTCGGCATTGCCGGTTGTATCGTGATTCTGTCGGTTCTCACCTTCACGAATCATGATGCCTTCGTCGCAGCCTGGAATAACTTGGCTCTCCAATACGGCTCTCTGGATTACAACGCATTCATTGAGACGGTCAAGGCAGCGATGTCGGATGCCGGCAAGGTCCTGCCGACGACCTGGAACTGGTTCGATACGTTCGGTGTGATGGTCGCTGGTTCGTGGCTCTTTGCCTATTCCTATTGCATCACCTTCATCGCAGGTGAGGTGAAGCGCCCCGACAAGACCATCATTATGGCCAACCTAACAGCGATTCTCGTTCCCGCCTTCTTCATGCTTTGGCTGGCAATCGCCCTGTACCATACTGTCGGATTCCAATTCCTTTCGGCAACCGCCTGGCTGGACAACAACGGCGTCGAGATGATTAGTGGATACACATTCCCGTGGAGCCCCCATTTTGTCGGGCTGGCGGCCGTCATCAACCACAATGCCCTGGTGGTGTTTGTGATGGCCCTCTCGTTCATCCTGTTCGATATCTGGTGGGTGGCACTTTCCTACCTGGCGTTCCCGCGCATTCTCTTCGCCTGGGGTATGGATCGCATGGGACCGAAATGGTTTGCCGATATTGACTACCGTTGGGCTTCACCGGTCAAGAACCACATCCTGTGCTTTGTGCTTGGGGAGATCGGCATCTTCTTGTACACCATCTTCCAAAGTCAAATGAGCGGGTTATCGGTGACCGGACTGGAGATCGTCTCGGTCTTCGGCATCACGGCCATTGCCGCAGCCATCTTCCCGTTCACCAAACGGGCAAAGCACATCTACGAAACCTCTCCTTATAAGAACTGGAAGGTTCTTGGGATTCCGGCTATCACCATCGGCGCAGCCTTCAATTTGGTATACCTGGGAATCCTCTTCTATTTCTTTTACGCCATGAAGGATTTCGGAGAGCAGGATCTGGTCTGGGCATCGCTGGCCGGATATGCGGTCATCTGGGGCCTGGGGATTATTTGGTACTTTTTCTGGAAGGCGCGCAATAAGCGTGCTGGGGTCGACATCAGTATGACCTACGGCGAGCTGCCGCCCGATTAGTGTTGTTTCTGGTCGTGAGGGACGAGGCTAAGGCTTCGTCCCTCACTCTTGCAATTATCTGTCATCTTTCATGTTGAGGAGCGTCCGATGGGTAAACCAATTAAAATTTTCTTCGTCACTGATGTCCATGGCTCAAACCTGTGCTACCGGAAGTATTTAAACGCCTTGAAGGTCTATGATGTTGACTTTGGTATCTTGCTCGGGGATCTGACCGGAAAAGTTCTCATTCCTCTGGTGGAGAAAGCCGGCGGTGGATGGGAGACGACCCTCATGGCTACTCATACGGAGGCCAATACCCAGGAGGAGCTGGAAAAGCTCAAGAAGACCATCGAAACGTTGGGCTATTACTGGGTGCATCAGACGCCGGAAGAACATCGCGAGTACAAATCCGACCCCAAGAAGGTGGATACGCTCTTCAAACAACTCATGCTGAAACGCCTCCAGGAATGGATCGCCTTGGCAGACGAACGCCTGGCGGGCGTCGGATACAAGGTGTATATGGCTCCCGGTAACGATGACTACTTTGAAGTGGACAAGATCATCGAAGATTCCAAAGTCATCGTCAACTGCAATAACAAGAACGTCATGATCGGGGACCATGAGATGATTACATTCTCCTGGACCAACCCGACCCCATGGAATACACCTCGTGAAAAGCCCGACGAGGAGCTGGAACCGATGCTGGAGGAACTGGTCGCAAAGGTCGGAGACAAGAGCAATGCCATTTTTAATTTTCACGCTCCGCCGTACGGGTCTTCGCTGGATCTTGCGCCTGAACTGGATGAGAAACTGACCCAGGCAGCCGAACGAAAGATTCACGTCGGGAGCAAGGCGGTTGCCAAAATGATCGAGAAATACCAGCCATTGATCGGGCTGCATGGTCATATTCATGAATCGCGCGGCGCCCAGAAAATTAAACGCACCTTGACGATCAACCCCGGCAGCGAGTACTCTGAAGGCATCCTCAAGGGCGCGGTGATCGTTTTGGATAAAGGTAAAGTTAAGGATTACGTTTTTACATCCGGATAGGGGTGCTGCGGCCATGGAAGAGAAAAAATTCAGGTTGCCCAAGGACATCCCGCTGGAGGAATACCCCAAGCCGGAGGTCTATCTCGAAGAGGGGCGCCATCTGGTCGACGAAGCTAACAAGCAGGGAATCCTCCTGCGGGTGATGGGTCCCATCGCGCTGAATTACTATTTCCCGGATTTTGTCGAGCTGTACCGGCGCATGGAACGCCTGGGCGAGCGGGTCTTCACCGATATCGATTTCGCCGCCTACGGCAAACACCGCAACAAGCTGGTGCCCTTTTTTGAGTCCCAGGGGTACGCCCTCGAGAAGCGTGCCGCCATGCTGAGCGGAGGTGCCCGCCTGATTTTCTTCGCCGGCCGCGTTCCGATGATCGATATCTTTTTTGACAAGCTCAACTACAATCACCCGATTAATTACAATGGCCGGCTGGAGGCCCATCCCTATTGTGTCTCGCTGGCCGACCTGATGCTGCAAAAACTGCAGATCGTGCAGATCAATGACAAGGATCTCAAGGATGCGATGCTCCTGCTTCTGGCGGCACCGGTTGGAGATGCGGACGACGGGAAGATCAACGCCAAATACCTGGGGAGGATTTTCTCGGAGGATTGGGGTTTCTATTACACCGCCACGACCAATCTCCGCAAGATCAAAGAGGCGATGGGCAGTGTTCCGGCCCTCTCGGAACCTCAACGGACCGCGATCGCCGAAAAGGTGGACGCCTTGTTGAAGTACATCGAGGACGTGCCGAAATCCGGGAAGTGGAAGGGCAGGGCGAAAGTCGGTACCAGCCGGCCGTGGTACCAGGAAATCGCGGATTGGGATTAGGATCGAGGAGGATATGATGTCACAGGAGATCAAGGAAGCTCTGGCGTATTCCGACCGTTGGTTGGGGATCATCCACAAGAAAGATGTATCGGAAGCGGAAGGCAAGAAGATCATCGAAGAATCGAAGCGCAACTTCGCCGATCATTTCAACAAAGGCTGGCTGGACTATCGCAAATCCGTTACGGAAGCCGGCGATTGGGCGGCGACCGAATGGACCGGCTCGGGTGCGATCTTCCATGACGTCCTCGGACGGGAGTACATCGACTGCCTCGGCGGCTATGGCATGATGGACCACGGTTGGGGGCACCCGGATATCGTCGCCGCGGTCAGGGACCAACTGACCTACCGCACGCCGATGCCCAGCCAGGAATTGATCGATCCGCTGCGGGGCGTGCTGGCGCGCCTCATGGCGTTGATTACCCCCGGGGATATCAAGTACAGCTTCTTCTGCGCCAGTGGGACCGAGTCGATCGAAGGCGCCATCAAGCTGGCCAAGATGTACACCCAAAAACCGGCCTTCATCGTCGCCTTGAAGGCGTTTCATGGAAAGACAATGGGTTCGCTGAGCATGATAGGGAAGGCGGATTATCGCGAGCCGGTCGGTATTCTTTACGGTGGCCCGGTTTATCACGTCCCATTTGGGGACGCGGACGCTGTCGAACGGCAGCTGGAGACGTGTAAAAAAGTGGGCGTGGGCGTCGCCGGGGTTCTGATGGAACCAATTCTGGGTGAAGCCGGGGCAATCGTTCCGCCGGATGATTTCTGGCCGCGCATTCGGGAGGCGACCAAGCAATACGGCACGCTGCTCCTGGCGGACGAGGTCCAGACCGGCCTCGGGCGAACCGGCAAGCTTTGGGGGGTCGAGCACTGGAATGTCGTCCCGGACATCATTTCGGTGGCCAAATCCCTGGGCGGCGGGGTGATGCCGATCAGCGCCTTCTGCTCTACCGAAGAGATCTGGCAGTGCATGATGTACCCGAATCCGTTCATTCATACCACCACCACCGGCGGGGGTGCGTTGGCTTGTTCGGCCGCGATCGCGGCGATCCATGTCACCCTGCGGGACAAGCTGTGGGAAGTGGCGGCGGCGAAGGGAGATTACCTGATCCCAAAGCTGAAGGCCCTGGCAGTTAAGTATCCTCAGATTTATCGCGAGATCACCGGGAAGGGATTGCTGATCGGCAACCATTTCCAGACGCCCGAGATCGGATATAAGGTCGCGGCCGAGTTATTCAAACGCGGTGTGCTGGTGGCTGGGACATTGATCAGCTCCCAGACCTTGCGGATCGAACCACCCCTCGTAATTACCTACGAGCAGATCGATATTGTCCTCGACCGTCTGGAAGACACCTTGAAATTCGTCAGCAAGAACATGCCGGCCAGCACCGGGGTCAGCGCTCACTGATATAACCGTTCGGTTGGTTCGAAAGGAGATACGGCCGGCTCTGCCAGGATAATAAAGGCTGGGGCTGCCCGATAAGTTATGAAAAGCGACTTTGCGGTTGAATTTCACGATATTGTCAAGATCTTCCCCACGCCGGAAGGCGGCACTGTGACCGCTGTCGACCATGTCTCCCTGGAGATCAAACACGGCGAATTTTTCTCCTTCCTGGGACCCTCCGGCTGCGGCAAGACCACCTCGCTGCGCATGATGGCCGGCTTTGAATGGCCGACCAGTGGGGAGGTCTTAATCGACGGGAGGGCGATGGGCCACACGCCGCCGTATCTGCGGCCGGTCAACACCGTCTTCCAGAGCTACGCCCTGTTTCAGCATATGACCGTCTTCCAGAACGTCGCCTTTGGGCTCGAGATGGAAAAAGTACCCAAAGAAGAGATCGGCCGCCGCGTGGGTGAGGCGCTGGAGATGGTCAAGCTGGGCGGCATGGGACGCCGTAAGCCCAAACAGCTTTCCGGCGGCCAGCAACAGCGGGTCGCGCTGGCCCGCGCCCTGGTCAAACGACCCGAGGTGCTGCTGCTCGACGAACCACTTGGCGCGCTCGACCTGAAACTGCGCAAGGAAATGCAGCTGGAGCTCAAGGCGCTGCAGGAACAGGTCGGCATCACTTTTATCTATGTGACCCATGACCAGGAAGAAGCCTTGACCATGTCGAATCGCATCGCGGTGATGAATAAGGGCAAGGCTTTGCAGATCGGCGGTGCGGTCGAGATCTACGAGCGCCCGAACTGCCGTTTTGTGGCCGACTTTATCGGTGAGACCAACTTCTTAACCGGGACGATCAAAGCGCTGACAAAGGATCGGATCACCGTTCTGCTGGACACATTGAATCAAGAGATCGCCGGGATCAGGCAGGGCAATCTTACGGTCGGGCAGGCCGTTGCGGTCTCGATCCGGCCGGAGAAAGTACGGCTGGCGGATGACGATCAGAAGAAGGTCAGGGATTTACAGGGCACGGAGAATCTGCTGCGTGGAAAGGTCGTGACCACCGCCTACATTGGTTCGGATACCCGGGTTGTCCTGGAATTGGGAGGCGGTCTGCGCATGCGGGCTTGGGAGCAGAATGCGATCTCCACCCTTGACCCGGAGGCCTATTATTCTGCCGGGGACGCGGTACGAGTTTTCATCCCTATCGAGAATACCCTAGTCCTCCCGGAGGATGTGTCATGACGACCGCCCTGACACCCGAAAGCCCGGCGAAAAAATTCTCGCTAGCACGAGCACTGCGCGAGAATCGGGTCGCGCAGGGTTTGTTCCTGATTTCACCGGCGAATATTTATTTATTTCTTTTTATCGTCCTGCCCCTGCTCCTGGTGACCGGGTTGAGTTTCCTTTCACGTGGTGATTACGGTCAGGTTCTTTTAAAATTCAATCCGGCGAACTATGCCCGCCTGTTCGATACTCTTTACGGGAAGATCATGCTCTTCTCGCTAGCCGTCGGATTGGGGACTACCGTATTATGCCTGTTGATCGGTTATCCCATGGCATATTACCTGGCGCGCGCCCCGGCCCGCCAAAGGTCCCTGCTCCTCTTTTTGATCCTGCTCCCGTTCTGGACAAATTTCATCATCCGTATATACGCCTGGATGATGATCCTGCGCTCCCAGGGATTCCTGGATTCGATCCTGCAATGGGCACATCTCACGACGGCTCCCTTGAACCTTCTATATACGCCCACGGCAGTCATGATCGGCATGGTTTATGAATTCCTGCCGTTCATGGTGCTGCCGCTTTATACCTCACTTGAAAAGATCGAAAATTCCTTGCTGGAAGCCGCAGCCGACCTGGGCGCGCCGCCCTGGAAAGCTTTCCTGCGCGTCACCCTGCCGTTGAGTGTCCCGGGGATGATTGCAGGTACGATTTTGACCTTCATCCCGGCCATGGGCATGTTCGTGGTCTCGGATTTGTTGGGAGGTGCCAAGACGATCTTGATCGGCAACGTCATCCGCAATCAGTTCCTAACCGCTCGTGACTGGCCCTTCGGTGCCGCGGCCTCCATGATCCTGATGATCCTGACAATGGTATTCACCCTGTACTACACACGTAAAGCCGGTTTCGGAGAGGAGTTGCTGGTATGAGTGAGAAAAAACCGGCTCTCTGGTTGCGTATTTACACCTTGTTCGCGTACCTGTTTATTTACGTCCCGATTCTTGTTCTCATCCTCTTCTCGTTCAATACCCAGAAACTGAACATTCGCTGGGAGGGGTTCACCCTGGCGTGGTACAACGTCCTTTTCCACGATCAGCAGATTTTGCTTGCTACGCGGAATACCTTGATGATCGCATTGATATCGACCCTGGTCGCTACCGTGATCGGTACAATGGCCGCACTGGCGATGCAGCGTTACCGCTTCCCGCTGTACAGCACCTCTGAGACATTGATGTATATTCCGATCGTTATTCCGGAAGTTGTTATGGGGATCTCACTGCTGGTGTTTTTCGTGCTGATTAAGTTCACTTTGGGGTTGTTCACGATCACCCTGTCCCACATCGCTTTTAATGTTCCCTTTGTGGCTCTGGTCGTCCGAGCGCGCCTGCATGGCTACGACAATTCGATCGACGAAGCTGCCATGGACCTCGGAGCCAATGAGCTGACGACCTTCTGGCGGGTGACTCTTCCGACAATCATGCCAGGGGTCCTGTCCGGGGCGATGCTCGCATTGACGCTGTCGCTTGACGATTATGTCATCACCTATTTCACGGCTGGACCAGGTTCGACCACCCTACCCTTGAGGGTGTATTCGATGGTTCGGTTCGTGGTCACACCCGAGATCAATGCGTTATCGGCCTTGTGGGTGTTGATCATATTCGTAATCTTAGCCATTGGCCAGGTTGCCCAGAGCCGTAGGGCATGAAGCCAAAAAATAAAAGGAGATGAAGATATGAAACTCTATCGTGTGATCGCCGTCTTAGCCCTGCTGGTAATGATTTTACCGGCTTGTGGAGCGCCGAAGGCCCAGTCCACCGTGTTGAATCTCTACGGTTGGTCCGACTACATCCCCCAGCAGCTGTTGGATAATTTCAGCGCCAAATATGGGCTCAAGGTAAATTACGATACCTATTCCTCCAATGAAGAGATGCTGGCAAAACTGCAGGCGGGAGCCTCCGGATATGATGTGGTCATCCCCAGCGACTATACGGTCACGATCATGATCAAGCAGGGGATGCTTGAGCTCTTGGATATAAGCCAGATCCCCAATTTCAGCAACCTGGACAAGCGCTTTATCAACCGTGATTATGACCCCGGGAATAAATACACGGTCCCCTACCAATGGGGAACGACCGCCCTGGTCTATGATAAAACCACCGTGCCCTTCGAGCCGAAGAGCTATGCCGACCTCTGGGATCCCAGGTTCAAGGGTCGCTTGGTTCTGCTCGACGATGAGCGCGAGGTCATGGGTATGGCCCTGCAGGTATTGGGTCGTGACCGAAACACGACCGATTCCAACCAGCTCCAACAAGCAGAGCAGAAACTGATTGAGCTGAAACCGAACATCCTCAAATTCGACAGCGATACCCCGGAAAATTCGATCATCAACGGCGAAGCCTGGGCGGGACTGGTCTACAACGGGAATGCCTCGCTGGCTTTCGCCTCGGACCCGAACGTAGTCTACATCTGCCCGACGGAGGGTTGTGGGATCTGGTTCGACAACCTAGCGATCCCGAAGGGTGCGCCCCACAAGGATGCTGCCCTGAAATTCCTCGATTTCGTCCTCGACCCGGAGCAGAGCATCCTGATCTCCAAGGAGTTCCCGTATTCCAACCCGAACGCCGCGGCGCTCGATTTTATGAAAACCAACGACTCGGAGTTTTATGCGTCGTACATCGACTTCCCGGGTACGAACCCCTCCGATTCTTTCCTGGCGAATGCGAAACCGATCATCGATGTCGGGGCTGCGACCACCCTGTACGACAGCCTGTGGACAGATTTTAAGGCAAAATAAGCTCATTCATCCAATCGCCGGAAGCGGCCTGACCTCCCATACAAGATACAGTTAGGTCGATTAGTCCCGGTTGAAAATGAAATAGCTTCATGGACCCCGCACTGCCGGATTCCCGATAAGCGATTACTAACTTCGGGATGAGTGGATCGTGCGTCATTGCCAAAAGACTGTGAAAAAAGGAGAGGCATCATGAAAGTGCTACTGGTCGGAGTGGGGGGCGTAGGCGAAGCCATCGCGCGCATCGCCGAGCCGCGGGAGTGGGTCAAGCAGATCGTCTTGGCGGACTACAACCAAGAACGTGCCAAGGAAGTCCAGGAGAAGCTGGGAGATGCCAAGCGTTTCCCGGTGGAGTTCGTCGATGCCGGCAAGCAGGATCTGGTCGAAAAGCTGGCGAAGAATTACAAAGTGGACCTGGTGATGAACGCCTGCGACCCGAGCTTCAACGTCCCAATCTTCGAGGCGGCCTACCAGGTCGGTTGTGATTATATGGACATGGCCATGACCCTTTCGGCGCCTCACCCCGAGAAGCCCTTCGAGAAGTGCGGGGTCAAATTGGGGGATTACCAATTCGAACGCACCAGGCAGTGGGAGGCAAAGGGCATTCTTTGCCTGGTGGGTCTTGGAGTGGAACCCGGCATGGTGGACGTCTTTGCTCGCTACGCCCAGGACCACCTTTTCGATGAAATCGAGGAGATCGGCATCCGGGACGGCGCCAACATTGAGGTCAAGGGCTATGAGTTCGCACCGAACTTCTCGATCTGGACCACGATCGAGGAATGTTTGAACCCTCCGGTGATCTGGGAAAAGGATAAAGGCTGGTTCACTACCCATCCTTTCTCCGAACCGGAAGTTTTTGAATTCCCTGAAGGGATCGGCAAAGTGGAAGTTGTCAACGTCGAGCATGAAGAGGTCCTGCTCATCCCGCGCTGGGTCAAGGCGAAACGCGTCACCTTCAAATACGGATTGGGCGACCAGTTCATCGGTGTGCTGAAGACCTTGCACATGCTCGGGCTAGATAATAAAGAGCCTATCAAGGTTAAAGGCGTAAAGGTCGCACCCCGCGATGTGGTAGCCGCCTGTCTGCCTGATCCAGCCCACTTGGGTGACCGCATGTTCGGCAAGACCAGTGCCGGTACCTGGGTCAAGGGTGTGAAAGACGGCAAGCCCCGTCAGGTCTACCTGTACCAGGTGGCCGATAATGCGGAGTGCATGCAGAAGTGGGGCTGTCAGGCGGTCGTGGCCCAGACGGCCTTCAACGCGGTCATCGGTTGGGATTTGCTGGAGCACGGCCAGTGGAAAGGGAAAGGCGTCCTTGGTCCGGAGGCATTTGACCCGCTGCCCTTTATGAACAAGATGGCCGATTACGGATTTCCATACGGCATCCAGGAAATATAGTCATTAATTGGCTCCTATATGTTGGATGTGCTTACCCCATCAAAACCTTGAATGGATATGCCCTATAATTATTTCAGCTACCAACCTGTTAGTACTTGGTCAAGGAGGTTCATATGCCATATGGTTACCACGGCAAGATCCTGCATGTAGATTTGGCCACCGGCAAGATGGAGATCGAAACGCCACCTGAATCCTTTTATCGCAAATACATGGGCGGCTCGGCTATGGCGTTGTACTACATTCTGCGCGAGGTCCCGAAAGGCGCCGATCCCCTCGGACCCGAGAACCTGCTGACGGTCTTCGACAGCGTTGTCACCGGCGCGTCGATCTCCGGGCAGAGCCGGATCAACGTCAACGCCAAATCGCCCATGAGCGGTGCCATCGGCGATTTGCAGGCAGGTGGCTTCTTCCCGGCGGAGTTCAAGTTTGCCGGTTACGATGGCCTCGTGCTGCGCGGCAAATCGCCCGGGTGGGTCTACCTGACCATCCTGAATGGCGAGGCCAAGCTGCACAACGCCAGGCACTTACTTGGCAAGACAACCGCCGAGGTCGACGCGCTGCTCAAGCAAGAGGTCGGCGATCCAAAGGCCGAGGTCATGCAGATTGGACCGGCTGCCGAGAAAGGCGTGCGCTTCTCGACCATCATCAACATGGCCAACCGCATGAACGGACGCACGGGCATGGGCCTGGTCATGGCCAGCAAACAGCTCAAGGCCATCGTCGTGCGCGGCAAGGCCAAGCCGGCCGTGGCCGACCAGAAAGCCATGGTAGCATTGAACAAGACCGGCCCGGAGGCTGTCAAGACCAATCCCGACATGGACACCCTGGCCAAGTATGGAACTGCCAGCGTGGTCAATTTTCAGAATATGATCGGCACATTGCCCACCCGCAACTATAACGAAGGACAGTTTGAGCACGCCGCAGATATCAGCGGCGAAAAGATGGCCGAAACCATCCTCAAGAAACGCGATACTTGTTATGCCTGCGTCGTACGCTGCAAGCGGGTGGTAGAGATCGAAGAAGGCAAATACAAGTTCGACCCGGTGTACGGCGGTCCGGAATACGAGACTATCGGTTTGGTTGGCGCCTCCTGCGGCATCGGCGATCTGGCTGCGATTGCCCAGGCGCACCAGATTTGTGACATGAACGGTGTGGACAGCATCACTTGCGGTGCGACGGTTGCCTTTGCGATGGAATGCTACGAGAAGGGGATTATCACAAAGGAAGATACCGGCGATATCGACCTGCGCTTTGGTAATGCGGATGCCATGCTGGAAGTGGTCAGGCAGATCGCGACCAAGAGCGGCAAGCTCGGCCCGATTCTGGCTGAAGGTTCAGCGCGTGCCGCCCGGGTCTGGGGCAGGGGTGCGGACGAGTGCCTGACCACGGTTAAGAACCAGGAGGCCCCGGCGCACATGCCGCAGGCGAAACGCTCCCTCGGCCTGATCTATGCCGTCAATCCCTTCGGCGCGGATCACCAGTCCAGCGAGCACGACCCCTACTACGAAGAGGGCGTGGCCGAGTTCAACTTAAACCGCTTGAAGGAAATGGGCCTGGGAACGCCTCAGCCGGCCCGCAGCCTGGGACCGGAGAAGGTGCGCTTTGCCTATTTGACCGAATGCTTTTACAGCATGATGGACACTCTGGACCTGTGTCAATTTGTCTACGGCCCGACCTGGTGCCTGTACGGTCCGAACGACACGGCCGTCATGGTCAAGGCGATCACCGGCTGGGATGTCAATGTGGACGAGTTGATGGAGGTCGGGATGCGCCGCATCAACTTGATGAGGGTATTCAATGCCCGCGAAGGTTTCGGCCGCAAGGACGACCAGCTGCCCAAGAAATTCTTTAAGCCGCTGGTGGGCGTTGGCCCAACCGCTGGCGTCGCCCTCACGCACGAGGAAATGGATGCCGCCCTGGACGAGTACTACCGCCAGGCTGGTTTTACAAGCGACGGCATTCCCCTAAAAGAGACTTTAAAGAAATTGGATATCGACTGGGCAGCGGAATATCTGCCTTCCTGAACCTATGGGGAGGTGACAATCTCTCCGATTGGCGGTAAGAGCCAAACCACCTCGCCCAACCAAATGCGGCGGATCGTGGAGTGGTCGAACTGCGAGTTGGAGAGTAAGCAGGATCCGGCAGGAGGCTGCACGCCATCGCCTTCCCGCCCTGAATTGGCAAGGAGAAAAATATGTCCCTCTACGAAGAAAATTTTCCCCATATGGCTCCGGTCTGGACGCGCATTTTCCCAATCGTCGCGGAACGCGCCGAAGGTTGCTATATATATGCCGTCGACGGCAAGAAATACCTCGACTTCACCTGCGGTATCGGTGTGACCAACACTGGTCACTGCCATCCCAAGGTCGTGGAGGCTATCCGGGAGCAGGCCGGGCTTTTTCTGCATGCCCAGGCCAACATCGTCATCCACCAGCCGATGCTGGGCTTGATCGCCGAGTTAAGGCAGATCGTCCACCCGTCCATCGACGGATTCTTCTTCAGCAACTCCGGGGCGGAGGCACTCGAAGGCGCGGTCAAGCTGGCGCGTGCCGCCACCGGCAAGCCGAACGTCATCGTTTTTCAAGGCAGCTTTCATGGTCGCACTGCCGGGACGATGGCCCTGACCACCTCCAAGACCATCTATCGCTCCGGCTTCCAGCCACTGCCCGCAGGCGTGTTTGTCGCGCCCTATCCTTATGCCTACAAATTGGGCATGAGCGACGAGCAGGTCAGCCAGTACTGCCTGGCGGCGGTCGAGGAATTGCTGCTCACGCAGACCTCTCCCGCCGAGACGGCGGCCATCCTGATCGAGCCGGTCCTGGGTGAGGGTGGGTATGTCGTCCCGCCGGCGGATTTCTTGAAGGGCTTGCGTGAAATATGTGACAAAAACGGCCTGCTGCTGATCTTGGATGAGGTCCAATCCGGCTTCGGGCGGACCGGCAAGTGGTTCGCCCAGGAACACTTTGACGTGGTCCCGGACATCATGACGGTCGCCAAGGGCATCGCTTCGGGCTTGCCGCTTTCGGGCGTCTTCAGCCGGCTCGACCTTATGAAAAAGTGGCAGACCGGGTCTCACGGCGGGACCTTCGGCGGCAACGCCGTGGCCTGCGCAGCCGGCGTGGCGACGATCCGCGCCATGCGGGATGAGGACCTGCCCGGGAACGCGGCCCGGCGCGGGGTCGAGCTGACGACCGGGCTGCGCAAGTTCCAGGAGCAGTATCCCGTGATCGGCGATGTGCGCGGCCTGGGCCTGATGATCGGCACCGAGTTCACCGTCAAAGGAAAGCCGGCCGACAAGACCCTGATCAAGTCTGTCGTTCACGCCTGTGAAGAACGCGGATTGCTCCTGCTGACCTGCGGGACCTATGATAACGTCATTCGTTGGATCCCACCGCTGGTGGTCAGCGAACAACAAATCCATGCTGCGCTGGACATTTTCGGGGAAGCGTTAAAAGAGACCATAAAGTAACTGACAGGGAACACGATGGCAACCCTGGATCGCTCCCGCCTCGAGCGGCTGCTGCTTGACGAAGAAAAGAAATTCCACGCCGCGCATCCAAAATCCTACGCTCTCTTCCAGCGCGCCCGGAAATCCATGCAGGGCGGCGTACCCATGCTGTGGATGATCCGCTGGGCGGGCACCTTTCCCGTGTTTGTCAAGGAAGGCAAGGACGCCCATTTCACCGACGTCGACGGCCATCGCTATGTGGATTTCTGTTTGGGCGATACCGGTGCCATGACGGGTCATGCGCCCGAGTCGACGGTGAAGGCCATCTCCAGCCAGGTAAAGCAAGGCATCACCTACATGCTGCCCATCGAGGAGGCGGTCTGGGTCGGCGAGGAGCTTCAGCGGCGCTTCGGCCTGGAGTACTGGCAGTTCACCCTGACCGCAACGGATGCCAACCGCTTCGCCATCCGCATGGCGCGTCACGTCACCGGGCGGCCGAAAATCCTGGTCTTCAACTACTGCTATCACGGCTCGGTTGACGAGACCTTTATCACCCTGGACGAGGAAGGCACTCCCGGGCCGCGGCATGGCAACCTGGGGCCGCCGGTAAACCCGGTGCATACCACCAAGGTCATCGAGTTCAACGATATCCCGGCGTTGGAGACCGCCCTCGCCGCCGGCGATGTCGCTTGCGTCCTGGCCGAGCCGGTGATGACCAACATCGGCATCATCCACCCCGAACCGGGCTATCACGATGCCCTGCGCGAGATCACACGCCGCACCGGCACACTGCTGATCATCGACGAGACCCATACCATCTGCACCGGACCGGGCGGATATACCGCCGCCTTTGGCCTCAAGCCGGATTTTCTGACCTGCGGTAAACCCCTGGCGGGCGGCATCCCGGCAGGAGTGTATGGGTTCAGCAAAGAGGTGGCGGAGCGGTTTTGGGAGAGGCTGGAGGTTGAAACCTCGGACGTCGGCGGCATTGGGGGGACACTGGCCGGGAATGGCCTCTCGATCGCGGCGATGAAGGACGTGCTGCAAAATGTCCTCACCCCTGAGTTCTACGCACACGCCAACACGCTGGCCGACCGGTACGAGGCGGGTGTGCAGGCGGTGATCGAGGAATTCCACCTACCCTGGATCGTCAAGCGGTTGGGAATCCGGGTGGAGTATTGGTTCCGCTCGACGCCGCCGCGCAACGGTGGGGAGGCCAATGCAGCGGTGGATGGCGAGCTCGACCGCTTCATGCACCTGTTTGCCCTCAACCGCGGAATCCTGATGACACCTTTCCACAACATGGCGTTGATCAGCGCCGACACCACACGGGAAGACGTGGATCACCACACGGATGTATTTCGCCAGGCCGTGTCAAGCCTGTTCGGTTAATTATGTTCGTCTCGAAATTTGGATAAAAAGATCCATTAGGAAGGATGAGAACCATATGGAAAATAAATTATTCATCAATGGCCTGTGGGTAGACGGCGGTCCTCTGCTGGAAGTGAAGAACAAGTATGATGGCAAGGTAGTCGGGACGCTGCCGACTGCCCGGCGCGAGGATGTCGAGGCGGCTGTTGCGGCCGCAGAGGCTGCCGAACCGCTCATGTCCGAGATGCCGGCCCACAAGCGCAGTGAGATTTTGGGGCGTGCGGCTGCCCTGATCCGAACACGCGGGGACGAAATTGCCAAGACGATCGCTGCAGAAGCTGGAAAAGCACTCAAGTTTGCCCGTACGGAGGTCGATCGGGCGATCAACACCTTCACCATTGCCTCCGAGGAAGCCAAGCGCGTCCACGGCGAGACCATCCCCATGGATGCCATTGCTGCCGGGGAGGGCTATTTCGGCTTTTACCTACGCCGGCCGGTGGGCGTGATCGGCGGGATCAGCCCTTTCAATTTCCCACTTAACCTGGTAGCGCATAAAGTTGCCCCGGCTTTGGCAGCAGGAAACACGCTGGTGCTCAAGCCAGCCAGCAGCACGCCGCTGACAGCGGTCAAGCTGTGCGAGATCCTGCAGGAGGCCGGCCTGCCAGCCGGAGCGATCAATTTGGTGGTCGGTTCCGGAGGCACGGTGGGCGAATGGCTGGTGACCGACCCACGCGTCGACAAGATCACCTTTACCGGCAGCCCCGACGTGGGACGCCATATCACTTCCGTGGCAGGCATCAAGAAGATCACCCTGGAGTTGGGCAATAACTCACCTGTCATCATCGCCCCGGACGCCGACTTGGATTTCGTTGCCAAGCGCTGCGCGGTGGGCGCCTTCTACAACTCGGGGCAGGTGTGCATTTCCGTCCAGCGCATCTTCTGCCAGAAACAAGTCTATGACGCCTTTGTCGACAAGTTCGTCAAAGCCAGTAAAGCCATGGTAGTCGGAGATCCGCTGGATGAGCGCGTCGACGTCGGCCCGATGATCGATGGCAAGGAGGTCGACCGCATCGAGGGCCGGGTTAAGGAGGCCCAGGACGGCGGAGCGCAGGTGCTGGTGGGCGGCAAGCGTCAAGATACCGTCTACTATCCGACCGTATTGTGCGAAGTCAGGGAGGACATGAAAGTCATGGCCGAAGAGGCTTTCGCCCCGGTGGCTTCGGTTATGACGTGTGACGATTTCGAGACCTGCCTGAGTCTGGCGGACAAGACCAAGTTCGGCCTCCAGGTAGGCGTCTTCACACGCGACGTCGACCGGGTTTTCAAGGCAGTTCGGCGACTTAATTTCGGCGGCGTGATCATTAACGATACACCTGCCTTTCGCGCAGATCACATGCCTTATGGCGGCAACCGTCAGAGCGGTTTGGGACGGGAGGGGGTGCGTTTTGCCATGGACGACATGACCAACATCCAAATGGTGGCCATCCGGTTGAATCAATGAATAAACGAAGAGGCCCGGCTTCTCAACAAAACCGGGCCTCCCTTAATGATTGAGCCACCAAAGAGATTCGAACTCTTGACCTGGCGTTTACGAAACGTCTGCTCTACCGGCTGAGCTATGGTGGCTTGCTTGGCGGCGGGGATTATACCAGCAATTTTCAGATCATGGCAACCTCTGCTGTCCTCATCGCGTTGTTGTGAAGCGCAATGCTTCCCGATCATACCTGTCCACTGGCGAACCTGGGAGGACAAGGACATTGGATTGAGGTGACGTCACAAGATCTAACATTGATCATAAACAGCCGCACTTGCACGGCTGTTTATGTTTTTATGTGCCGGAACTTGTACCCGCCTCATTCCTTCAGCTTTACATAGAACAAGGTCGATCCATCGATCTCTTGGGTGCGCATTTGAAACAAATCCTTGTAACTGGACATCAAGCGGGAGAGCTGACGGTGTCCGTACGTTCGTGGATCGAAGCCTGGATCAAGCTGGTAAAGGGCGTTGCCCATATGATCGAGCCGCGCCCAGCCGTCCTCCTGCACGGCCATCTCATAGGCCTGACGGAGGGTCGGCATGGGGTCGCTTTCGCCGTCCGTTTCGGGGGGCGTTGCAGGGATGCTCGCATGAGCGGCTACTGCCTCCGGCTTCTTCCTCGGCTGACTGCGCTTCTGCGTTGAAGGGCGGTGCGCTTTTGCCTCGGCAACAAGATTGGAAGTATACACAAAGACGTCGCAGGCGTTTACGAATGGCTTCGGGGTCTTCTTCTCGCCGATCCCCATTACGAACACACCGCTTTCACGGATGCGCGTTGCCAAGCGGGTATAATCGCTGTCGCTTGAAACCAGACAGAACCCATCCACGACGCCGGTGTGTAATAAATCCATGGCATCGATGATCATGGCGCTGTCCGTGGCATTTTTACCGATGGTATAGCGGAATTGCTGTACAGGCTGGAAGGCGTAGTAATTCAGCGTATCCTTCCAGGAATTCATCGAGTTCGTGGTCCAATCACCGTAGATCCGGCGAACGGTCACAAGGCCGTACCTGCCAGCCTCGACCAGCATCTGTTGCAGCAAGCTTGCCTGGGCGTTGTCGCCGTCGATGAGGATGGCCACTTTATGTCTTGCCAGGGTATTGATTTGTTCTTCGGGCATTGTTTTCCCTTTCGCCGCTGAATATTGCGGTTTTCCCTAATAAATTATAGTTACATTATAACTGTTTTCATGAACTCAATCATCCATCTTTGATTGCCGATGCGATTACACCCAGGAATGCGATACCGATAGCCACGATGAAGCCCTCCCGAATGCCTGGAAAGAGGTCGATGGGCGAGCCGGATGATAGGTGGCTGGTGAGGATCGCACCGGACAGTCCGATCCCCAGCATCATGCCGACGTTGCGACCAGAAGCCAAAATGCCGGAAGCGATCCCTTGCTGATTGTGCGGTGCGGATCCCATCAACGCACTGCTATTGGGGGAGATGAAAATGCCGATCCCCAATCCCGAGACGGCGAGTCCGAGCGCGGCGACCCACAGAGGGGTCGTATGATCCAGGCGAGAGAGAAGATAAAGGCCGAAACCCAGGACTGCCATGCCGATCATGCCCGGCAGGCGTGAACCGATGCGATCCGAGAGCGTCCCGCTGATCGGGGTGACGATCGCCATGACGATGGGCTGGGCCGTGAGCAGTAAACCGGCCTGGGCGGAGTTGAGCGAACGCCCCTGGATCAGATAAAATGGCATGAGAAATACGATACTATACAGACAGATATAATTAAATACCGCATTGACGGTCGAAGCCGTGAAAAGCGTATTGCGGAAAAGTTTCAAATCGAGCATCGGATTAGGAGAGCGCTTTTCGATCAGAACGAAAATGGTTAACAGGATGATTGCTCCGACAAACAGAGTAATGATGGGAAGAGAAGTCCAGCCCCACTCGGATCCCTGATTCAAGCCGAGGAGGAGTGTGATCAAGCCGGCCATGAACGTAATTGCGCCGGCTAGGTCGAACTTATGGTTTATTTCGACAGGTGAATCCGAAGGGACGAAATAAAGGCTCAACCCCAGTGCGAGTGCCCCAATAGGTACATTGATATAAAATACTGCCCGCCACGATAACTGCTGTGCCAGCCAACCGCCCAGGGAAGGTCCAACGGTCAGGCCAAGGTACGTCATCGTGGCGGAAAGCCCGAGAGCCTGGCCGCGTTTCGAGGCGGGGAAGTTTTTGGTGAGTATCGCGGGAGAGTTTGATGCCAGCATGGCTGCCCCCAATGCTTGCAGGCCGCGAAACAAGACCAATGTGCCTGCCGAGGGCGCGAGACCACTTAATGCCGAGCCGACAATGAAAATGGTAAAACCGGAAATATATACGGATTTATGACCGCGCAGGTCGCCCAGACGCCCAAAAGTCAACAATAAACTGCTGAGGACCAGCAGATATATTGTCACCACCCATTCGATGGTTGTCACGCTGCTGTGGAAAGCATTCTGGACGACAGGCAAGATGGTGTTAACAACACTCCCGTCCAGAGCGGACATAAATGTGCCGCTCCCGATTGCAGCAAGAATCCACCATTTGCGTTCGACTGGCTTCAATGAATCATTCCGAGTTAAGATTTTAGACGCTGAAATGGATTGAAAAATCGCTTAGCCTGCTGATATGCCGCTCAAGGCATTGGGGAAGGAATACCGATCTCTTTTGAGACCCAATCGGGTAATCCGAGCTCGCGGCAGCTGTTCCGGGCAGCGACGGCCGATGATCCATCCTGGGATATCACCTCCACCCGGATCGATGTATCTTCCCGGAATCCGGTATCCACCGTCAATTTAAGGGTTACTTGATAATGCGCTGGCAGGGAGGCAATGCAGCGGGTCTTATCGGGGTGCTGACGGGCTTCATCGCTGGCCGAGAGGGTAGCACATACATTTGTTAGATCGGATATGCTTATGTTGCGAACAAGCACAAAACCGTTTGTGACTTCTCCCATTTGATGAGATATGTCCAGGCTGGTATTACAACCCACCATGTCGACTGTAAGGGCAGGCTGGACCGTTGATTCAACCGTTGCATTGATGCTCGGCGTGATCGATGGGGAGGCTGTCGGGGAGTCTGTCGGGAAGATAGTCGATGCACCAGTCGGGGTTGCTGGCGCGAGAGGGGTCTCGGTGGAGGTGGCGGCGGAGACGAATATGGGAGTTGGCGAGATAATGACGGGCGTCTTTGAGGAGACGACTTCAGGTGTGATTTGCGGCAGGTAGAAGTTGGTTCCATCGCACGCGGTCAGAAAGACAATCATTGATGACAGGAAAAGGATACGTGAAATCATCGGCATTTTGCCTCTTGAAGTTCATTGTATCGGAAAAAAGACTGATTGGAAATGGGATGTTCAAACGAACCGGGCAATGCATCTCGCTCTTATAATGATAATGCAATGGATATTTCGAATCCCGTGTTCTTTTATCGTGCTATACTTTACAATGCAATCTTGGACTGTAAGAGAGCCTATGGCGGTATCAGCAAAGAAGAATCCAAGGAATAAGCAAGTCAAATCCGTATTAAATGGCGACGAGGCGGAATTTCGAATCCAAGCCGAAATGGCTGCCTCGGCGATATTCATCTATCAGGGGACCAAGATCCGATATATTAATCCCGCCACCGAGAAGTTGACCGGCTATTCTCGCAAGGAACTTCTCGGGAAGAATTTTTATGAGTTATTGCCCAACCCGGCGAAGAAAACAGTCCGTGATTGGGGGGTGCAATTAAAAGGTGGAAAAGCTCAATCTTATCAAGGTGAGTTTAAATTCCTGACCAAGAATGGGGATGAGAAATGGATCGAATTGACAGTCGGGATCATACATCACGAGGGCAAGCCGGCAGTAATTGGAACTGCTTACGATATTACCGAGCGGAAGAGGGCAGAATTATTACAGGACGCTGTTTACCGAATCGCCCAGGCTGCAGACCGCTCCAGGCGATTGGATGACCTTTTTCCAGCGGTCCATGCAATCATCGCCGAGGTTATGAATGCTGAGAATTTCTACATCGCGTTATATAACAAGGAAAGCGACCTGATTACCTTTCCTTATTACGTCGATCAATATGACCTAAAACCGTCGGAACCGAGCAAACCCAAAAAAGGATTAACTGAATACATATTAAGGACAGGAAAATCCCTCCTGTGTGATTTGGCGACACACGAGAATCTTGAACGCCGGGGAGAGGTTGAACTTATTGGAACCCCTTCTCCTATCTGGCTGGGAGTGCCTCTGATTTTGGACGACGTAGTCATCGGGGTCATGGGTGTCCAGGATTACTCAAATCCGCAAGCCTTCACCGAACGCGAGCAGCGTATTCTGGAGTTCGTATCATCGCAAGTCGCGATGGTGATCAATCGTAAACGGTCGGAAGAGGCATTGAGAGAGAGTGAGGCGCGCTATCACCGTCGGGTGGATGAACTAACGGCATTATTTGAAATCACCCGCGAACTGGCAACTTCCCAGCAAGAGATATCCATTCTCTTACAAACCATAGTCGATCGGGCCGCTTCCTTGCTCGGTGCTCCCGCAGGATCCATCTACCTCTACAATAAAGAACGGGATGAATTGGAGCTCAGTGTCTCGCACGGCTCAAAGATGCTCCTGGGTAAGCTCTTCAAGCCAGGGGAAGGCATAGCGGGGAAGGTCGCCGAGTCCCTGCAGCCCCTGGCGGTTAACGATTATCCCAATTGGGAATACCGATTGGAAGAATACCACGACCAGTTGGTTAATGCGATCGTCGCGGCGCCGATGCTTTATGGTGGTGAATTGGTGGGGGTGATTACGGTGGGCGAATTGGCAGGATCCAAAGTAAAGAATCAAAGGAGCTATTCACAATCTGACGTTGATATATTGATGTTTTTTGCTGCAGCAGCAGCCAGCGCGGTCTACAACACGCGATTATTTAGCGAAACTCGCCAACGATTGGTTGAACTGGAATTGCTTTACCAGGCCAGCCTATCCGCCGCCCAGATACACAATCTGGTTGCAGTTGCCCAAAGAATCGTTGACACCCTTGAACATTACTTGAGTTGGGATGGCTCTATCTGGCTCGTGGATTTCGAAAATCAACGCCCAACCTTGCTCGCCCATCGAAGAAAAGGCCTCAGCGGCGAATTTTTAAAGGGTGAACAGGACAGGGCAGGAGATTTAATCTCCTCCTTCGAACACGGGTTTGTTGGCTGGGTATGCCAGCAAGGACGTTCAGTCCGAATAGGGGATGTGAAAAAGGATACGCGTTATCTTGAATTAGATAGTAAGGTAAATTCGGAGCTTTGTGTTCCCTTAAAAGTTGGTGGACGGACCATCGGGTGTATCAATGTCGAGAGCGAGATACCTAACGCCTTCAGCGAACACGATGAACGATTGTTGACCACCCTCGCAAACCAAGCAGCCGTGGTGATTGAAAATGCTCGATTGTTCGAGGAGACCAGAAGGAGAGCGATACGCCAGGCAGCCCTGAATACGATTATCACGACTGCAACACGCGCTGGAACAGATATCGATACGATTCTGGATACTGTCCTTGAACAAACTTTAAAAGCCTTGAACCTGGACATTGGCGCAATATGGCTGGCCTCCTCGCCCCGGACCGTCCAACGGGTGGCCGCCAAAGGCATCTCGCCTTCAATCAGCACAATCATGGCGGAGGTGGCGCTTACACATGGAGCAGTGTTCTCCCGAAATATCGTCATCGATGATTGGTCTAAAACGAAAAACCCGTTATCCGAGCCATTGCTTTCGATGGGCATACGCTCTGCTATTGTTGTACCACTGATATCGGAAGGGAAACGTATTGGCGGCCTGATCATTGCTTCGTCAGAACTGCATGTGTGGACGACGGAAGAAACCACCCTTGTCGAAACCATTGGAAGGGAAATTGGGGCTGTCGCAGAAAGGACCAAGCTATTTGAGGAAACTCAAACCCGGTTGACGGAACTGGAAGCGGTTAATAGGATTTCGATCATCCTGCGATTGGCCAAATCGATCAATGAAATGCTTCCGCATCTGATTGACGAGACTTTAAAAGCTCTGGATGCAGAGACCGGTGGAATCTGGTTTTATAACTCGGAGCGCGATAAACTTCAGCAAGTGATCAGCCGGGGTTGGTGCACCAACATCTCCCACCTGGAATTACAAAAAGGTGAGGGGGTTCCGGGCGCAGTATTTACCATCGGAGACATTTACTTTTCAAGCGATATGCAGGCGGATCCACGCACATCCGAGACGATGCGCGAAAGCATCCCTCCCGGGTGGAGTGCGGTGAGCGTCCCGATTCGCTCGGAACATGAGACGATCGGCGTCTTCCTTGTTTCGGTGCGCCTGCCGCGCGAGTTCTCCGGCGAAGATGCGCGCTTGTTAGTGACCCTGACGGAAATTGCCGGAAACGCCATCCACCGCATGCGTCTCAACGAACAGACCGAACGCCATGCGGCCGAGCTCGAGGCACGGGTTGCTGAACGGACGGGCGAGCTTCAGGATGCCCTTCGCAAGGCGCAGGCGGCCGACAGGCTGAAATCCGAGTTCATTGCCAATGTCAACCATGAATTGAGGACACCGCTGACAAATCTGGTGCTTTATTATCAAATGTTGCGCGCACAACCAACCGTAAAGACCGAGGAGAGGTTGAATGTAATCGGTCGGGAGCTTCAACGTTTACGCAACTTGATCGAGGATTTGTTGAACCTCTCGCGCCTGGACCTTGGCCAGGTCACCATTTTCCCCATGCCTCATGACTTGAATATGTTGATCCAGACCCTCGTCGAGGATCGAAAATCATTAGCCGAGGAGCGAGGCTTAAGATTGTCAACCGACTTGAAGCCAGGGTTGCCCTCGGTCTGGCTGGACGAGCGCATGCTGGTTCAGGCTGTCTCGAATCTGTTGACCAATGCAATGAACTATACTCCATCTGGCGGACAGGTAACCATCCGGACGATGATCACCGGCCACGATGAAGATACCTGGGTGGGATTTAGCGTTGAAGACACGGGTTTAGGGATCAGCGATGAAGACATGCCTCATCTATTTGAACGGTTTTTCCGGGGCAAAGCGGCGCATGAATCGGGCGCCCCGGGTACAGGTCTGGGCCTGGCGATTGTCAAACAGGTTGCCGAGTACCACGGCGGTCGGATCGTGGTAAGAGGGGGAGCGAATGGACACGGCGCCAATTTTACTATCTGGCTGCCCTGTCAAAAGGAAAAGGAGACTGAAAAAACGGTCTCCTGACTGGCGCCCGCGGCGAGGCTCGAACTCGC
Organism: uncultured Chloroflexia bacterium; assembly: GCA_963739255.1. Classification (GTDB taxonomy): domain Bacteria; phylum Chloroflexota; class Anaerolineae; order Anaerolineales; family Villigracilaceae; genus UBA877. The sequence goes on along the minus strand of CAVTZT010000006.1, from coordinate 368,241 downwards.
GACCTCTGGATTCGAAGTCCATTACTCTATCCAACTGAGCTACGCGGGCAGTCCCAAAATTATACCCGAAAAATGACCTTTACCTAATAATGGGGGCATGTTATAATCTCGCCCCGCGCCACAAGATGGCAGATATTCATGTAAGGGAAAACGCAATGATCGACCTCGAAAAAAACTTCAACACCACTGAAAACCCGAATATTCCCGAGCTCCTTCCCGGCGACCAGGTCAGTGTCCATGTGCGCATTAAGGAAGGGGATCGTGAGCGCATCCAGGAATTCAAAGGAACCGTGATCCGGCTGCGCAAGGGCGGCAATAATGCCAATTTCACCGTCCGGCGTACAGCCAGTAACGGGATCGGAGTGGAGCGCACCTTTTTGCTTCACTCGCCGCGCATTGACAAAGTCGTAGTCGAACGGCATACCCATGTCCGCCGGGCGCAATTGTATTTCCTGCGCGGTTTAACGGGCAAGAAATCTCATCTCAAACAGAAATTCGAATAAGACGGACGAATTGTGAATTTCCAAAAAGGGTGCAGATTGGTTTCCTGCGCCCTTTTCTCTTTTACTGGTTGTATGATGGGTACCGGACATGACTTCACCCGTGATCGGTTTGACTACGAATTCGAGGCAAGAATGAACACGGAGCTCCGACGGTAGCCCTGGCGCAGGATTATGTCATGGCGTTGACCGCCGCGGGAGGTGCACCCATATTGATTCCATCCGATCTGGATAAGTCGACATGCGCTTCCGTATTTAAACACTTGAATGGGATTCTCTTCTCGGGCGGCGGTGATATCGCTGTCGAACGTTTTAACGGCGAAATGCACCCCAAGGTTACCGACGTCGATCAGGAGAGGGACGAGGTCGAGCTTGAATTATTAAATCTGGCTTTGCAATATAAGAAACCTTTTTTGGGGATCTGCCGGGGAATCCAGCTGATCAACGTTGGGACCGGAGGAACGCTTTACACAGACATCCGGGACCAAGTTCCGGATGCTATCGAACACGATTTTTCCACTGGTTTTCCCCGCAATCACCGTGCGCATTTAATCGAAATCAAACCCGAGACACGCCTGGCAAAGCTAATTGGATCGACGTCCATGACGGTCAACAGCCTGCATCATCAAGGTGTTAAAGAGATCGGTTCCGGTATAGAACCGGTCGCATATGCCCCCGATGGTCTGATCGAAGCACTCGAAATCCGCGACCATCCATTTGCCATTGGGGTACAATGGCATCCGGAATGCCTGAGCGACCAGGAACCGATGCAAAGGTTATTTCGATCTTTCGTTGAAGCGGCAGGCAGCCAAACATGACCGCAACAAAAAAGCGTGAGCAACCGATCGGGGTTTTCGACTCGGGCGTGGGCGGGCTTTCGGTTTTACACGCCATCCGCACTCAATTACCTCACGAGTCCGTGGTGTATTTTGCCGACCAGGGACACGTCCCGTATGGCCCGAGGCCAATGGAGGAGGTACAGGCTTTTTCAGAGGCAATCACCCGCTTCCTGTTGCAACGGGGGGCTAAGTTGATCGTGGTCGCCTGCAATACAGCCTCGGCAGCCGCGCTACGCTTCCTTCGAGAGACCTTTCCTGCGATATCGTTTGTGGGCATGGAGCCGGCGGTCAAACCGGCAGCCAGTCACACGCGGACTGGAGTGGTTGGCGTGCTCGCCACACCGGCGACTTTCCAAGGTGCCTTGTACGCCTCGGTTGTGGAACGATTTGCCGCAAACGTGACCCTGCTCCAACACACCTGTCCGGGTCTGGTACAGCAAATAGAGCGCGGCGATCTGGATACACCTGAAACCCGCCGTATTTTGGAAGATGCCTTGCACCCGATGCTGGAACGGGGCATCGATACAGTGGTCCTGGGCTGCACCCACTACCCATATGTCATCCCGTTGATCCAGGAAATAGCGGGGCCGGATGTCCGTGTGATCGACCCGGCGCCGGCTGTGGCGCGACAGGTTGGCCGGCTGCTGGAAACATCCGGGATGAACCGCGCCGGTTCAGGGTCCGGTAGGATGTATTTTTACACGAGTGGGGATACGAATTCCTTTTCAGCTCTGCTTCCCGTTTTATTAGGCGAGAGTGGACCGGTCTTCGCAATCGAATGGGAAGGGCGCAAGATTTGTATCCCCCGGGAATAGACGGTTGATGAATAATCAATCTGCTGGCCGGATGACCAGATTTTCCGGGGAGACGGCCAGATCAGCGAAGCTGGCAAATGTCAAATCCCGGAAGGTCAGGCCAAGTTCGATCCGGGCTTGTTCAAAGAGTGCATGATAACTGCTCGTGATAGCATTTTCCCATTTCAGGGCTAATTAACTCGCCAGCCGGGGGATACCCGTCAGATCACTTTCGATCTCGATGAAATTTCCGTAAGGTAATTCGTCGACCATGATCAGGGCATCGGCCAAGGCGTAGACGCTGCGATACTTTTCATAAATGAATATAACTTGAAACCCAAGGGCTTCGACCAAGCGTTTTGCGGTCTCGAAATCGTCAACCCCTACTTCGATCTCCTGCCGGGTGACTATTCCGTCGATCTGTTGTCCTGGACCTTTATAGGTGAGGTGGGCAGTTTTATCCCGCCGCACACGCAAGACCTGATGAGCCCGTTGAAGATCTTTATGCGAATTGTCGAAGCGCAGGTTGATCTCGTAGGTGCGCTCCTGCACGAGGTCCGCGCCAAGATTGCCGAGACAGGCCACAAGCTTCTTTAAATCCCGTATGTAGAATTTCGCCTCGGTCTCACGATCGTCATGGTTCACGGGTTAATCCAGGGAATGGCGGAGTGCCGACGTGATTAAATAATCGGCATGATACTCAGGTCTTTTTCGCCCACGAACTGGCAGAAAAAGGAAATTTGCAGATCGAGCTGCTCGGTAAAAAGTTGCTTGCCTGTCTGGGTCAGCAAGAAATTTTCCTCCCGATATTGCTCCAGGCGCGTGATCCGTTCGCGCAGCTTATCAGCAAGCCTGGAGTAGTCATCGATATCCTGGTAACACCATTGGAGGATGCGGAACGGTCCGAAACGATCGATGTTGTCAGCATCGCTGAGAATTTTCGCTTCGAGTGTTTCCGGGTTTTCAACATCCACGTGGGAGGCGATCGAGTAGCAGATGTTCTTAATTTGCTCAACAGTATAGGCAAGATCTTTCAATGGTATGCGAGCTACCTCGGCTCCCAGGCGACCATGTTCACGACTGTTTTCACTTCCCGTATCGAACCAGGCGACGTCATGAAGAAGGCAGGCGGCCAGCACCAGCTCCAGATCTGCCCCTTCCAATTCGGCGATAATTTTTCCATACTGCGTGACACGCATGGTGTGTTGCCAACGGTAATCAGCATGGAAAAGAAGCTTGTCCAACCGTTTGCGGTCCTTTCTCATGTGGTAAGTATCCACCAGACGTTGGTGGGCAAATTCCGCGATTTTTTGTAGACGATCATTAGCATGCATGACATTAATCCTTTTTTTATGTTAGGTCCGAACCGGCGTAAAAATCCATTCCGTAAATTGTCACCAGACCGTTAAGGTGGGCGTTTCTAGAATCTGCGCTTGAGGGTTTCGCTTTGACGGAAATAACGTCCGGTGCCTGGCATGAGCAGAAGCAGAAGGGTGATTGATCCGAGGATTAAATTTATCACAATTGCGAAAGGCCAATTCGCATGTGGAACCTGATAAGCGAGACGATCGAACCAATAGTAGGCGCTGTAGAGGACAATGAAGCCTGTTATTGCCCATCTCCCCCAGTGTTTTACTGTCCACACGACCCAGAGAAGCATCAGGCTCACAACGAACCACGTTCCACCGCCCACCGCAATGTATATTACACCGGGTTTCACCTGATATTCCGTCAGGGTATTCCAAAACACGATCGCTTCGATGAGGCGCAGTCCATTCCAAACAGACAGGCACAATATCATGGCAGAAATCACCAATATTCCAAGCGGACGTCTTGTACGGCTCGTCTTCAAATTGGCCTCACTATTTAATCGTGAAAGTCGAATAGGGCGTTTGAATGCCTCGCGCACCCGTTGCATCGATCAACCGATCACCATCATAGATGTGCACAGACCAGCGGTAAACGCCTGCAGGCAGTGTTTGCGCTAATTGATATTGGTTGGTAGGAGAGGTGATCTCACCTGAGTCAAATACGTTGATCCAATCTTTCAATTCGGACGGCGATTGTTGAAGATCGGAGGTAATCAGCATGGAGTCGATAAAAACACTGTATTCTTCATCCTGACCATAAGTCCGGGAAAGAGAAATGGGCACGGAGCCCCTGTTGAGCGTGAATGTGCCTAGGTCTTCCCAAACCCATGCATCGAGCGTATTCCCGTTTTTAGCAAATTCGATGGTTTGTCCGTTTATAGAAATGAAGTTGTGCTGATCATTTTCTCTGCGTTTATACGTCCGAATCCAAACGCGATATTGATTATTTTCAGGCGCCTGGAAATTGAACGAGGTAATACCGGCATGCCATTGATCCTCGATAAAACCGGATCCGCTGTAGCCGCTAACATAATTCGGGCTGAGGTACCAGCCGGAGGATTGAAAAACATTTTCAGCTTCAATCAGGAAGGTATTGGCGGCTTTAAGTTGGATAGAAACATTGAAACTCGAGGAGGCAGCCCCGTTTGCATTCCACGAGAAAGTCAATGGGTTGCCAGAGGAGAGCACAGCGCCGTCTGCGGGGGCGATGGGTTCCGGGATGGCGGATTGATAACATGTGGGTTCATTCAGTGTTTGCGCGTTGAAGTGATACACGTCAAAGAAATGCCCGGAGGTTTTAAGTACGGCTCCCGGATAACAATTGACAACGATTGCGAGATCGTGGCTGCGTTGATCAAGGCGGCTGGCTGCCGTTTTATCGTACACGAGATCGATGGCGGGCAGTTGACGATCCTGCCAGAGAGTGAGCAGCGTTTGATCGAAGGGGATCTGTTTGTAAAGCTGATCGGCTTGCAGGCCAAAACGTGGTCTTCCGGCCACTGAGAATGATATGATCGGGGATTCGCCTTCGTTCATATCGCCTTGATTCGGTTCAAATGGAAACAATATCATCGGCACATGGCTGGCGGATTGGATCGTCAGATCTGCCAGTTCACGTCGTTTCTGACGGTCGACCGGGTCGACAAGCGAAGAAGTGAAAATATGGTAATCGTTCAAGAAAATTCCGATGATCAACATGGCAAATACAGTGATAGCCAGTTTGAGCCTCGAAATCTCCAGCCAGGCGCGCAATGCTCCGAGTAGAGTCCACAAACCCATGGCGCCCCATATAATCAAAGGTGTCAGATTTGTATATAATACCCATGGCCAGCCGGGACCGAGAAGGATGGGGGCTAATGCGATATTCCCCAAGAACCATAAGGGGAGCAGTGCAAAATGTGGTCGGCGCAAATTCCAAAGGTTATAAACCAATCCAATTACGATGAAGGGAAGGAGGAGCGGATTGACAAATGGACCAGTCCAATTAACCAAGATGTCGCGCCACGCAACCTGGGAGAAAATGGTTGTAAGAAGGTCGGTTATGTTCTGGCCGAGGATGTGGAAAAAGGCGATCAAATTTGATCCCCCTGAAAAAGATTTAACCAACACACCAAACTGTTCGCTTAGCCGTGACGCCAAATATCCATCCGTAAAATCGAAGTAGACCAGGACGACTGGCCAGGCAGTCAACAAAAAAGCCTCCAGCCATTTTTTGACGGCAGCTTTGTGTTTGATCATCCGGTAGAGGCCGAAGGCGAGAAGGTAAAGCAGGATGATAACTACCGTGGGCAGGAAGGTGTCATATGACAGCATGCCAATGGCGAGCACAACACCGGTCAGCTGGAATTGCCACCATTTCTGCTCTTGCAGCGCGAGTAGAAAAAGGGCGAATCCACTGAAGATCCAAATTTCTGGAGAGGTTTCAGCCAAGGCTTGATGAGAAAAAGTTAACTCGGTGAAGGAGAAAGTATAAAGCAACGAGGCGAGCAAGGCGAGCGGTTTACTGGAAGACAACCTGCGTACCAGAAGGTACAGCAAACCGACAGAGAGGAGGCTGAAGAAAGCGCTCTCGATCCGAGCAGAGATGAAATTGAGCCCAAAAAGACGGAGGAAGAAAGACTTCAACCAGAAGTCCACTGGCAGGTATTTATAATATATCGATGCTAATTCGCCCTTGTCGACCTGCAGGATGGCAGAATACCAGCTCTGGATTGTCCATCTGGTTTCGCCCACTGCTAACCCGTATATCCTATGGGGAAGGTCATAGAATCGGAGGAAGGCCGCGGTAATCATAATGGCGGCAACGATCCAACTCTCAACACGGGGAGAAATGCGTAATTGATTGACGAACACATTCTTCCATCTGGGGTTCTTTATCGCCCATATGAACAGACCGCTTGCACTCAAGAGATAAAGCATGGCCGCAACAGGATAATTACGGTCGGAAACCAATAACTGCGCCACAAGGGCAATGAATACGGACAAGACTAAAAGGATAGTGTTGGGAAATCGCAACGCGGGGATCGAGAATTCGAACTCCCGCGAGGGTTGACGCCAGGGGAAAGTAAATGCCGGGAGAAAGATCTTGATATAAATATCCCTCCCGAGCTCAGTCTTCACCAGTTTGAATTCGCTTCTCGGAAGTCTTGAATCCTTGAAAGATTTGGAGTCGGAAAATTCGGAAACCCAATCGGGTGGTTCTTTTGCAGATTGGGCGAGTTCTGCGGTCAGGCTCGCGTCGATGCTAAATACGGACTCTTCTTCAGACTCTTCAACCTTCGACGGTTCCTCGCGGTTGTACCAGTCTGCTAAAGGTTTGAGCCGCCCCGGGAGGCGAGCTACCCAAGAGGAGGGAAGGAAGACAAAGAGGGCGAGTGAAATAACGAGCAGGACCAGAAGCACAATCAGGGAAGGGTAATGATACGAATCAAGGAGCGTGGTTGTAAAAGACCGGTCCTGTTCGAAGGTAAAGATTTCATTCATTCCTGCCGTTAAAACGAGACTTCTGCTTGTACTGAGGAAGGTGCGTTCGATGAATTTGCTGCCCCATTGTGTCTTGAGCAGGGGTGTGATTTGAGGTGCCAGGTCGGGCGGATAAAAGATTATCGTTTTGGAGGCATTCCTGAACGAGATGCTACCATCCAAGAGTTGAGATAGCTGGATAGTGCTGAAAGGAACGGACTTCAGGAATTCTCTTTTTATGTAAGGAATGAAGTCGGCATCGGCCGGATCGTTAGTGACATACAAGAATTGTTCTCCATGCGACTCAAGCACTGCCCATGACATTATCTCTTCTGACTGGGGAAGATATTTGCGTGGCACGGTGACGAAATAATCGACGATACCTCCCACCATAACCGCTGCCAGCAGAATAGAAAAAACATAAACGATCCTCTCCCTGATCCACGGATGAATTTGTCCAATGGCACGTGCTAGTGCATTAATACCCATCCCGATCAGTAAAGCCAGGGCAGGAATGATGGCTATCATATGGGTTTGGCGGGGAGGGACCGTATTGAGCGCGCTGAAGCCGAAAATGTTCGTCAGGAACCAGATCAGAATCAGTTGACTGCGTGGTTCTTTAATTGTTTTGAGTGCGACTCCGAGTCCAAGGAGATAAAAAACTACCCCGACCGTTCCGGTCAACGGAGAGGCAATGAAATGTTCGGTCACCAGAAAGGGTGTTTGAAGAGCCAGGACTGTCCGAATCAAGCCGCGAATAATCAGAACCGCATAAATCGACGGATTGAAAAACAAATCGTTGCCACCGATATGGATTAATGGTGCATATTTGAACAACTCAGAATCCGTATAAAACTGGCGTCCGTTGAAAACATTGAAAAAAATGGCTTCGAAAACCTTGAAGCCCATGCTTTGCGCATTTTCGTGCGTCCCATATACAAAGTATGGTGCTGCGACCAGGAATATCCCTATCGAAAGCATCACCAGGGCAAATGCCGCCTGACGGAATTTTATCTTTTTCGTCATCCACAGGAGAACCACAAAAACCCCGGCGACTACAAATATTCCTCTGGCTGCAAAAAAAGTATAAAAACCGAAACCAGCGGCGCACCCTGCCAAGAACAGAAGGAAGCTGCTGCTTCTTTGGACACCGTTATAGAGCCAATAGAAGGTCAGTGTTGCGATGAATATGGCCTGGATAATGATATATCCCAAGCGCGAGAACGCGAGGTAATAAGGACTCACGAACAATGCGATTGAAGATGCAATCGCGATTTTCCGATCGAATGCATCCCGGGTTAGCAGGTAGAGGGGGACGACTGTAATGATGCCCGGTAAAACCGAGCTGAGTCGCCATCCCCATAAGCTGATTCCAAATAGCCTCAGTACGACGGCCTGCAGGATCGAGCTGAAGATCGGAAACGAATAGGTGCCGTTTCCGAAAATTGGTGGTTTATAGCTACCGGCAGCGATGTCACGGGCAGTCGTCCAGAAATTACCTTCATCTCCGATCAACTGGTCTGGCATTCCCTGTAAACGGTAAGTTCCAATGATTAAACCAACCAGCACCAGACCGGTCAACCAGATAAGATCCTTTCGTGTCAACCGAGGGGAAATGCTCACTCCTCTACGTCGATCCCACGCTGCGGTTGTAGTCGCAAAAATTATCAAGGTGACCAGCCACAAAATTGGGGAGAGTGCTTGATAATTTAATTTGGATAGTTGTAAGATCAATATGGAAAATATTACCAACGCGCCAACTATCCAGGGCCAAGCGGAACGGATCAGCTGCAAACCGATCTGCTTCGGTTCGATAATAAAAGAATCAACGGAAACGAGTTTCAATCCTCGCAACCCGATTGCGAGAAGGATCACGCCGATCAGCAAGATGGGTAATCCATGTAATATGTTGTCAATACTCGGGATATCTAGATGCCAATTTTCGTTCAGCCATTTCCCCAATTGTAATGGTGCGGATAACGGAACGATTTTATCCGCCATTTGTAATTGCCCGACGATAAGAAGGACGAGACCGATGACGGCGGATGGCAGACGGAGGCTATGCCAGATAAGTGCCTTTCGGGTTTCTTTCGGGTTCATTTTTTTCTTCACTTCCGAGTAATTTGTTTCGTGGATTATAGCATGGCAGTTTTGATCCTGCGGTCACCTTACTTTTGCGTAAATCATCCTTTTTAGATCGTTGAACAACCCCTTTGTTAATGGAAGTCTCCTGGATGAGTAGTATTATATTTAATTACCAGAAGTTTTTATCTGATGTACTATTAATCTGGGAGAGCTTATCGCATTGCTGATAAATATCGCCAGAGAGTTCCATTGAGATTTTATTGCTTTTTTTCGATCGGCCAATTGGCCAGCGAGTTGTGCGCTAGCTCTTGGTGAAATTCACGCCTATAATAATATTAAATCCTTTGTCTCCTGTTTTAGATTCTAATTGCCAAGCGAGGAAAATATGCCAGATTTTTTGTATGACCTTTGTGTCGTGGGGGGAGCTGGTCACATTGGGCTCCCATTTTCACTTGTCTTTGCGGAAAAAGGATTGAATGTTTCGATTTATGACATCAGCCATTCTGCGCTGGACAAGGTTGGCAATGGGATCGTTCCGTTTATGGAAGAAGGCGCTGATGCGTTACTCACGAAAGTGCTCGCATCAGGTCGATTATCACTTTCAAATAATCCAGAAGTCATCGGGAGGTCAAAAACTATCGTGGTTACAATCGGTACGCCCGTGGATGAATTTTTAAACCCGGAATTTAAGATGATCACCTCAGCCTTTGAGACCCTTCTCCCTTATTTCCGTAATGATCATCTTCTGATCTTACGATCTACTGTCTACCCTGGCACAACTGATTGGTTGGACAATTGGTTCAGATCTAAGAACAAGACGCTGATGGTGGCGTTTTGCCCGGAAAGGGTGGTAGAGGGTAAATCTATTGAGGAGATCCTAAATCTGCCACAAATCGTCAGTGGAACTACCCCCGAAGCACAACAAGCTGCTACAGAATTCTTCAGTCTTATCGGCGTAGAAATTGTTAGCCTGACGCCGATGGAGGCAGAATTTGCTAAGCTGTTTTCAAATGCGTATCGATATATCACGTTTGCGATAGCCAATCAATTTTATATGATCGCGACCTCCGCGGGCGTAGACTATGGGCGGGTGATGGAAGGCGTCAAATACCATTACCCGCGGCTTGATGGGTTAACCGGGGCTGGTTTTGCTGCGGGACCTTGTCTGTTCAAGGATACGATGCAATTGAATGCTTTTTCCAAAAATGAGTTTTTCCTTGGTCAAGCTGCAATGAATGTGAATGAAGGTCTTGTACTTTACGTTGCCGAGCGTCTGGGATTAAAATCTGATCTTAAAAACTCGTACATTGGCCTACTGGGGATGGCCTTTAAGGCCAATAATGATGATACCCGTGCGTCGCTTAGTTATAAAATGAAAAAGGTATTGGAATTCAAGTCCAAAGGCGTGTTGACTACCGATCCATATGTAAAGACCGATGACAAGCTGAAATCACTTGATGAAGTCATTAATAAAAGTGATATCCTGATCTTGTGTGTACCGCACAGACAATATAAAAACCTCGATACAAAGGGTAAGCCTTTGATTGATATCTGGGGCTTTCTGGGAAATGGTACGAGTATTTAGCAGAAAGGAAAAGATGAACATATTTATCACTGGCTCGGCCGGTTTCATTGCAGGGTACCTGGTGGATGAACTACTCAAGCATGGACATGTTGTTTATGGGATTGACAATTATTCCAAATATGGCAAGGTTGAAAAAAGTTATGATGGTCATCCAAATTATCACTTTGTTGAGGGGGATGCGAAGGACATAAACTTAATGAAAAATATGATGGAGGATTGTGACCAAGCAGTTGCCCTTGCAGCGATCATTGGCGGTATTTCGTTGTTCCACGAATACGCCTATGACTTGCTCGCAGAGAACGAACGCATCATCGCGGCCACATTTGATGCAGCCCTCTGGGCGTTTAAGAACAAGCATTTGAAGAAGATAAATGTCATTTCATCCTCGATGGTTTTTGAAAGTACCGACCACTTCCCAACCGAAGAAGGCGATCAATTTAGATGTCCACCACCTTTTTCTACTTATGGATTTCAAAAACTGATGACTGAATATTTTGCTAAAGGGGCATGGGAACAGTATCAGCTTCCGTATACGATCATCCGTCCGTTTAATTGTATTGGTATAGGAGAAAAACGTGCAATAAGCGATCGGGTGATTTTCTCCGGCAATGTGAAGCTTGCGATGAGTTCACGTCGTTCCCGACCTGGTCCAGAAAGTTGTAAAGGGCCAGGACCCTGTCCATATCTTGGGCAATGGTTCGCAGGTGCGTCATTATACCTATGGAGGTGATCTTGCGCATGGAATTAGAATTTGCGTAGAAAATGAAAAGGCGGTTAATGGGGACTTTAACCTTTCGACTGATGTCTCTACCACTGTGCTTGAGTTGGCCGAAATGATTTGGAGAAAGATTAACGGTGCAAGGTCGTTTAACTATATTTGTGATCCGCCATTTAAATATGACGTTCAAAGACGTATTCCATCGATTGAAAAGGCCAAGCGTGTACTCGGATTTGAAGCCAAAACCTCCCTGAGCGAGGCGCTTGATGAAATCATCCCATGGGTGAAAGAGCAAATCGCAATTGGAGGCATTTAATGGACGTGCAAACTATTTATGCACGGCGCTTTAAACCGGATATGCCAGCACGAGACGCGATGTGGAAAATCTTATGCCGCGACTTTTTTCAGAAATACGTCAATGAGAATAGCCGGGTATTGGAAATTGGTGCGGGTTATTGCGAATTCATCAACAATATTCGCGCTGGTCACAAAACCGCCGTGGACATCAACCCCGATGTCAAGGACTACGCCAGTATGGGCGTTGATATAGTATTAAATACTTCCGGTCAGATGATCACCGTGCCCAATGATTTCGTCGATGTCGTATTTGCCAGTAATTTTTTCGAGCACCTTACTCGCGATGAAATAATCGCCACATTTCGCGAAGTATATCGTGTGCTGGTGCCGGCCGGCACATTTATGGTTCTACAACCCAATATTCGTTTTTGCGCACGAGATTATTGGATGTTTTTTGATCATGTAACGCCGATAGACGATCGCGCATTCGTGGAGGGGTTGGAAATCAACGGCTTCGAAATATTGGAAGTAATCGACCGTTTTCTCCCATTTACGACGAAGAGCCGCCTGCCAAAATCGATATTCCTAATCCAGCTATATTTGCATTTGAGGATTGCCTGGCGTTTATTTGGACAACAATCCTTTATTCTAAGCCGGAAACCAAAGTGAGTATTGATTCCCCGCGTTACATCGATGTCGTGATACCGGTCTACAACGAGGCCGAGAATATTCTCAAACTCCTTGAAGCCTTTGATCGTGAAGTACAGACTCCAATTCGGGTTTTTATCTGCTATGACCGAGAAGAGGATACTACTTTGGTAGTTCTAAAGAACATCAAAACCCGTTTTGAGGTCGTCCCGGTTAAGAACGAAGGCAGGTTCGCACATGGAGCAGTAGTGACAGGATTTCATCGCAGCACTTCGCCTGCAGTTATTTCGTACATGGCCGATGATGATTACAATGCCGGTTTGATAGATCGGATGGTTGCGTTATTTTGGCAGGGAAATGATGTTGTCTGTGCCAGTCGTTTCGTTCCAGGGGGATCAATGATAGGATGCCGCTGGCCGAAAGCCTTTCTCGTTCGGGCTGTGGCATTTAGCCTTCATTTTTTTGGGCGTTTGCCAGTCCATGACCCTACGAATGCCTTTCGCTTGGTCTCGCGCCGGTTGTTGAACCGGGTTAAGGTCGAATCAAAAGAGGGTTTCACATACAGTATTGAATTACTCGCAAAATGTCATCGCTTGGGTTTTAAAATGAGCGAACTCCCTGCGCAGTGGATTGAACGCGATAAAGGATCAAGCCGCTTCCGAATTTTAAAATGGGCTCCGGCCTACTTGCGATGGTATTTTTATATCTTCGCGACGACCTATCTGCACAGGAAAAATGTCAATGTTCTTTCTTAATAATAATATAGGCGAAGGCAAGGTTTTCCTAAGGCGGACCGATATAATCAAATCTCAATGATCCATAGAATTCATATAGTACGGATTATGACTGGTTACAGGACAGATAACTTCACGCGAACCTCACATTGATTGGACGAAAATGCCAGACGTATATGCAGGGGAAATCAAAGTAAAATCATGGCAATGAATGCTTTTCGAAATCGGTTTACCTCCAATTTCACCTTTAGCGCGCGGATTACATTTGTTGCGGTGATTGTTCGTTTATTACCGGTACTATTTACTTCGAACTTGGGAATCGGATTGGATGATATGTTCCAGTATGATATGCTCGCACGCAGTCTTGCCACGGGAAACGGGTACCGTTGGTATGCCGAGCCGGATCTTCAACGTATCCAACCTTTCATCAACATCGACCTGACGACAGGCAATTATGACCCTCGAGGCGTACCCACCTCGTTCCGTCCACCCCTTTATCCATTTTTCCTGGCGGTGATCTACCTTGTGGTCGGCATTGGCCCAAGACGTTTTTTCTTTATCCGTCTCGTCCAGGTATTCGTCGGTGCGACTCTTGTCCCATTAACTTATGCTCTTTCCAAATCCTTGTTCCCTGGGGCTGAAAAGGCAGCCAGGATTGCTGCCTGGGTAATTGCCCTATATCCCATGTTGGTCATCTTTCCGCTTTCATTAGCAACCGAAAACCTGTTTTTCCCGCTTACCTTGAGCGCAACCTTGGTCCTCCTCAAGGCGGCTGAAAAACATACGTGGAGATGGTTCGGAATCAGCGGTTTTATATTGGGTTTGATGGCTTTAACGCGGTCGATCGCCCTGGTTTACGCCGGTCTAGCGATTGCCTGGATTTGGTTCAAGCTCCATGAGCGGAGATATGCTTTCATAGCATTAGCCGCGGTTTTATTTATTATCGCCCCCTGGATCATACGGAACTCATTGCTTAACCATAAACTGACCGGAATCGAAGATGCGTTAGGCTATCAGTTATACGTTGGTTACAATCCGGCCGGTACAGGTACATTCCAATATCCCCAATCCCTCGATCTGATGACCATACTGGATGATGCCAAGCGGGATGCCGTCGGTCGTGCCAAGGCTCTTGAATTCATCAAGGCCGATCCCGGTCGCGTCCCCTATCTTTTCATCCGGCGGGCCGGATACTTTTTTGGTCTGGAACGTCGTGCGTTGACTTATTTTTATTCGAACAACTTTTTTGGTTTTATTCCTTTTCCCACCCTCATCTCAATTGCCTTGGTTTTCCTTGTCCCATTCATGCTCGTGAGCACATCTTCATTTTTGGGCCTGGCGATTACGTCTTGGCGACCCGGGATTATATTAATTGCCCTCCTCTTTTTGGGATATACTCTCCCACACTTGCTGATCATCGCAGAGGATCGTTTTCACCTCGCCCTGATCCCATTCTTGGTGATTTTGGCTGTCCAGGGATGGGTGGGAGGCTGGAAGGCCGTGACGGCACGCTGGCAATCACGAGGCGGAAAGATCGCAATTGTAATCCTTTCTCTCGTTACGCTGCTGCTGATGATCAATTGGGGAGGGGAAATCTGGCGCGATGCGGATAAAATATCCGCATTGTTCGGTCCGCATGGAAATCAGACATATTTTCCATATTAGCTGTCGATGAAAAAAATCCTTTCACCTCCCCTGCACCTGGATTGGAAAATTGCCATCCTCACCGTGGCAAGCACTCTTTTGTTGATCATAGATTTTTATCATCCCGTATTGGTTCCATGGGAGAAAATCTCTTTAGCCGGACGAGCAATTATTCCCGGATGGCTCATGATATCAGGAAAGGAATTGGACCGCACCATTTTATACCTGGTCATACCCTTGTTGATTATTATGTTTGTTTTCAGAGAGACTCCGGGGAGGTATGGCTTTACGTTAGGGGATTGGCGCACAGGTTTAATCCTGACAGTTGGGGGCATTCTCCTCATTGCTCCGATTTTGTGGTGGGTCAGTCGCGGCGATAGCCATATGCAAGATTATTACAAGACCCAGGTAAAGGGTTTGCCCTGGAGTACATTCCTGGATCTTTTTGGCTGGGAATTCTTGTTCCGGGGGTGGCTGCTGTTTGGCTATGCCCGCAAGTTCGGTCCGGAAGCGCTTTGGCTACAGGCGGTTCCTTTTGCGCTAGCCCATATTGGCAAGCCGGAAGTTGAAACGCTTTCGACGATCTTTGGCGGTTTTGCATTTGGATGGGTGGCGTGGAAAACGAGGTCGTTTGTCTGGCCATTTTTAATCCATTGGTTTGTGGCTACATTTACTATTCTCGTCGCGGCAGGTGCTCTTGGCTGAATTTGTCATCCGACCGGCAGTCGAGAGAGACTCCCATGCCATCCGGGCACTCATCCATCGGGTTCAGATCAATCCCATGGGTTTGGATTGGCGGCGGTTTATCCTTGCTATTGGACCGGATAATGTAATGGCCGGCTGCGGCCAGATTAAACCTCACACGGATAACTCCCTTGAGCTAGCCTCGATTGCAGTCCACCCGGATTTCAGAGGGCAGGGCGTGGCACGAAAAATCATCAGCTTCTTGCTTGAACTTGAGCCCGGGCGGCCACTGTTTTTAATGTGCCGCGCCAGGCTCGAATCGTTTTATGTAAAATTCGGTTTTCGGGTTGCCTCATTTTCTGAGCTTCCCCGATATTTTCGGCGGATAAAGAGGCTCGAAAATATTATTAATCGGCGCAGTCCTGCAGATGACAGGCTTCTGGTTATGGTTTTAGATGGAGGAAGTACCGGATGAAGGCATTGTTATATATCGCCTACGGCGTTCTGATTGGATTGCTCGCCGCAGGTATAATCTGGCTCGCAACGTCGCAGCCTCGCGGCGGCCCGGTTGTCATTTTACCGACTTTCACGCCAGGCATGCTTACGGTTTATGTGACAGGGGCCGTGAAGTTACCTGGCGTTTATAAGCTTCCAGACGGCAGCCGGATTGCGGACGCAGTGAATGCGGCCGGTGGGATGGCCCCGGGCGCCGAACAAGAAGGCGTTAATCTGGCTTCCGCGTTGGACGACGGTGATCAGATCAACGTTCCAGGAATTGTAAATACTAGCCATGTAAACGCAGGCAGGGTCAATATCAACACCGCGACGCTGGAGGAGCTGGATTCCCTGCCGGGGATCGGGCCGACGACTGCCCAAAGCATCATCGATTATCGTCTTCAGAACGGACCCTTTCGGTCGATTGAGGATATTCAAAACGTGCCCGGGATCGGCTCGGTTACTTATGACCGCATCAAAGACTTCATCACGACAATTGTGCCGTAGAGCCCCTAATAAAACCCGGCATGCTCCCGGAAGGACCCCGGGACGGCGTGAGGAGCGCCGTAGGTCCCCGAAGGGGGCAGCGACGACTGAGTAGCGAACCCGCCGAAGGTCGCCGGAGGGGGCATGGTAAGCACCTCTTTTTTTTCCAAGATAACGAAACCCTTCGCCTCGCCCGGGGTGACATTTCACTGGTTTTGATAAGCATTCATAATATGCCTTTCGATCATTTTGATTTGATAGCCGGGATATATGATAGGGGTGTCCGATATTCTGTTCCGGCTGTCCTAAGGGAATTGTTGGATCTGCCTTCAGAGGGCTATCTGCTCGACGCGGCTGGTGGCACTGGTCAAATTGCAGACGCACTTCGAGGTTCCATCGCCCTGCCGGTGGTTGCCGATCGCTCACCTGGCATGCTTCGACGAGCAAGGGCAAAAAGTTTACCGGTGATTTGCACACTAGTTGAAGATCTTCCTTTCGCAGATGGTACTTTTACGCGAATCATCATGAGGGACGCGTTTCACCACCTCTTGGATCAGCGTGTAACTGTTGGAGAACTCTGGCGCGTGCTCGCGCAGGGGGGTCGGATGATCATCGTTGAACCGGATATAACGGTCTTTTCGGTCAAGTTACTGGCATTGATAGAAAAGCTTTTACTGATGCGCAGTCATTTCTTCTCTGCCGAGTGGATAGCCGGCCTTTTCTCTATCCGCGATGCTCGCATCGATATTATCCGTCAGGATTCAACCGTCTACCTGAGGGTGGAAAAAGTAAAGTTAATGTAATCTTGTCCCGGATTAGAAAATGCTACAATGCTGCTGATTAACATTCAGGCATTCGGAGGAAGATATGGAAGATAAGAAGGTTAAACTAAGAAGAATGGCCACCTGGACCATCACTATTTATGCGACCGTGTTTGCGGTATTTTTGACCCTATTTTGGTTATTGGTTTTTCCGACCACAAGTGGTTCCGCATTTCAAGCTATTCAAAAGGCTCTGAGTTACGGCTGGCCGATCTTCCTGGCCGATGCAGTGCTATGTGTGATCGCTTTTTACGGTTATACCTTCTATCTGCATAAGCGAAATTGATGGGTATACAGAATAATTGAAACCGATGCAAATTTTGCATCGGTTTTTTAATGGGGCGTTGGTCGTGCGGAGCCGGTACTAAATTGAAATGACTTTATCCGCCTTAAGTTGTGCCTCGATTATGTCGACCATTCCGCCGACGATGCCGACCTTGACTTTGGATGCCAGTCCGTAATAATCCAGGCAGGTTGAGCAAATAATCAACCGGACCCCTTTTTTTGATAAAGCCTCCAGCTGCCCAAGCACAGGCGACCCCTCGACAGTCAATTTTACCCCTTCCGTATAGAAGCACATCGCAACAGGAAGGTCATCATGCTGGTTGAGTAACTCTAGGTACTTGCCGATTAATTTCAGGCCTAAAATCTGCGGACCGTTTCCCATTCCGTAATTCGTGACCAGGACGATCGCATCCAAGTTTGACATGTCTTCACGCCTCCCTGCCTTCTGAATTTTCCAGGTACGCTTTTAATAATTCCTTGGCCTCGATAATCTTATCTTCGGGAACAAAGATCTGGACCCGTCCAAGACCATCAACGGTGACCGGATAAATTGTATGCCCGATTGATTCTTGGACGAGTTCGACTTCGATCTCTTGGGCTTCGAAATAGCTTTTAATAAATTCCGCCTCCAGCCGGCTGTTGGTTTCCGAGACGACTTTCCATTTCAACCTGTCCATGTTTTTCCTCCACGTCAATCAGGAATAAAGGTTATGTGCAGCTGTTCTGTTTGTGTTTATAAATCAAGCCATTTCGAGGTCGCTTGAGGAAGCTCGCTTAACGGGCCGACCTTGACCGTGCAGCCAGGCAATGACTTGAGGAATGCCCGCCCGTATTTTTTGGTCAGTACGCGCCGGTCAAGGATGGCGACGACCCCCCGATCCGCCTGGGTCCGGATCAACCGCCCGAATCCCTGGCGAAAGCGCAGGATCGCTTCCGGCAGCTGGTACTCGTTGAAAGGGTCTTCAAAAGTCTCCGACCGGGCGGCGACGAGGGGATCGGTTGGGACGGCAAAAGGCAGCTTGACGATCACTAGTACGGATAGCGCCTCGCCGGGGACATCCACGCCCTCCCAAAAGGAACGCGTCCCCAACAGGACCGCCCGCTCCGTACTCTTGAATGTCTCCAGCAGGGCGTTGGGGGAGGCGCCTTCGCCTTGTTCGTAAACGATGATGTCGTGATTGGATAGTGGCCCGGTAATCGATCGCGCCGTGCGTTTTAATTGGGCGTATGAAGTGAACAAGACCAAAGTCCGGCCGCCGGCAGCGTTACAGAGATTGATCAGCGTGCGGTCCAGTTGATGCTGGTAGTCGTTCATGTGCGGTTCGGCGATGTCGTTCGCCAGATAGAGCAGGGCGGCGCTCTCGTAGTCGAATGGGGAGCCAAGCGCCAGCTCGTCGGCTTCGTCGGCCGCGAGAGTGTTGCGCAGGTAGGTGAATTCGCCGTTGGCCGTCAGGGTGGCAGAGGTCAGGATGACACTGCGCTTTTCGTGCCACAGGTATTTTTCCACCAGCGGACCGACATGGACGGGGGCCGCATTAAGTGCCAGCCGGTTGGTGTTGGGGCTGACCTCCACCCAGTAGACATACTCGTTCGAGGGCTCGAACATCATCGCGCCGACCATGTTCCCGGCTTCGGTCAGCCGTCGATTGGTGTTTCCCAGGTTGCCGATCACTTCTTCGAGATCCTCCAGGCCATCGGCGTAAAGCTCGGCGGCACCCTTTTGGATCTCGCCCAGGAGCGAGAGGAGCAGGCGGAAGGTCTCGGCCGCCGCGTCCCAGGCGATCTCCACTGCGTCCCATCCGGGCAGGGTGCGTGTAGCCGATAAAATGCGCTCCTGATAGGTATAGGTCGAGCTTGGCTGCCCCTCCCGTTGGAAGGAAATGAACTCTGCCAGGGCCTGGAAGAAGACCTGGGATTGGCTTTGCAGCCGCCAGGCCAGGTCGGTGGCGCGGGCGACCTTTTGTTCCATGCTGGCCAGATCGGATGGGCGGATCTGGTTGCGCACCGTGGTCAACAGGTAGCCCAAAATCCCGGAGGCGGTACCGCCGACCTCCCGGATCAGACGCTCCAGGTCCGCCTGGGTCAGGCGGAAGCTCAGGGCGCCAGTGGTGGCGGCTTCCAGGTGGTGGCCTTCGTCGACGATGATGTGATCGTATTCAGGCAGGACCCGGTTGCCGACCGCCACATCGGTGAGCAGCAGGGCATGGTTGACGATCAGGATGTGTGCGTTCTGGGCCGCCTGACGGGCGCGGAAAAACGGACACGCCCCCCCGGTGCGCTCCAGGCAGGTTTCAGTCGTGCAGGCGTCGTCTTCGGCGGAGAAGTGCACCCAGACGTCGCGCTCCGCCGGTCCTGTCAAATTGATCTCGTTGCGGTCTCCGCTGGTATTTTCCTGCTGCCAGACCAACACCTTAGCCAGGACGCGCAGCTCGTCTGCATTCGTCGGCCCGTGGTGGCGTAAAAGCTCGAAGCGCCTTGGGCAGAAGTAGTTGGCGCGGCCTTTGAGCACTGCGGCGCGCAGGTCCAAGCCGAGGGCGGCGCACAAGTCGGGGATATCTTTTTTGATCAGCTGGTCCTGCAAGTTGATCGTGTTGGTCGAGACGACCACGCGGGTATTGTTTTGCAGGGCGAATAACGCCGCGGGGACGAGATAGGCGAACGATTTCCCAACCCCGGTGCCTGCCTCGACCATCAGGTGCTGGCCGCCAGACAGGGCCCCTGCGACCGCTCGCAGCATTTCGACCTGCTCTGGGCGGTACTCATAATTGTCGAAGTAGTGGGAAAACGGGCCGCCATGCTCGAGAATCGAGGCTGCTTCCTCCGGATCGATGGGCAGGGGTTCCTTCGGAACCTGGATGGGCGGGCTCTGACGCTCCTCCAGCGGCTCGAAAAGAGGACCTCCTGGCCCGGAACCTGGCGCGCTTCCCCGGGCTTGAGCGCGCACCTTTTTCGCTCCCACCTTTTCCTTGCTGCGCGCCCGTAATATTTGTTGAAAAGCCCAGGCCCCGTCCCATTCGATGGGCTCGCTCAGGCGGACGATCTCGGCCAACAGGTCGACGGGCAGCTCCATGGCCCTGGTGAGCACCCGTTGGTAAACCCCGTGGGTGACGCGCGCATCGTCCAGGGCACGATGGGTCGCCGGGAGCGGAATTCCGAGGGCTTGTCCAAGCGCTCCCAGATTGTACCGGCTGGCGCTGGGTAAAAGAACGGCAGCCAGCTCGTAGGTGTCGATGCGCTCGTTCAGGAGAAAGAGGTTGTATTTTTTAAAGAACGAAAGGTCGAACTGGATGTTGTGCCCCAGGATGGGTAAGTCGCCGATAAAAGCTGCCAGCTCATCGAGAACTTCCCGGATTTTTGGCGCCTGTCTCACCATCTCGTCGCTGATGCCGGTCAGGCCGGTGATGAACTCGGGGATGTGCCTCCCGGGGTTGATCAAGGTCGACCATTCATCTTCGACGCGACTGCCATCGAAGCGGACCGCGCCGATTTCCAAAATGGCGTCAGTTTGCGGATCCAACCCGGTGGTTTCGATATCCAGGGCGACAATCGAGGTCATGCTGTAAGTTTACCATGCGAGCGGCGGTTTAAAAATCGGCAATTCGACCAGGGAGCTGGCGAATCGCCGAGCCTTCGATCCGACCAAACTATTCCTCTTCTTTACCTGCCTGTGGCAGCGCCTTGCGGACCATATCCAACTGCAGGCTGCCGATCGGTTTTTCCTTTGCCCGTTCCTTGAGGAAATTTTTTAAATCCGCCGCTTTCATCGCCGGAAGCGGTGTCTCGTCCACTTTCAATTCCGCCTTGGGGTGAACGAACACCAGGGCTGGTTTGACCTCCGGAATCTGCGTGCCATCTGGCAGGAGGCGCGTCAGGTAGCGTGTGGCCGCATCGGTTTCCGTACCCGCTTCCAGGTCCGGGCGGCCGATGCTTTCCTGACCGAAAACGCGCATGTACCATTGGGCAAACCCTCCGCCCTTGGCTCGCCAGCGATTCTTTTCGTACGTGATTGTGCCGGTTTGGTAGTAAGGTAAAATCACCCAAATTCCCGCCGGCCCGACAAGCAGGTGCGAGGCCGGTGTGGTGTAGTGATAGATAGTGTACTCCCGCCCCATGCCTTTCAGAGACCGCTCAAGGATCTCATCTGGCCGAGGACTGCGCCCCCAGCGACTGCTGTAATACATTCCTACTTGGAATAAGAGAAATCCAATCAATAGGCCAGACATAGAATAGATGAGCTGATCCGGCCGTTTAACCGAAATGAAAAAAGAGATACCCAATACGGCCAAAGCTCCCAGGAAGGTAACCTGCCCGATGCGGGTGTTCCGTTTGATGATTTTCTGGTTAATGACGATCTTCATGCAGGTCTCTTTTCTAGAAGGGATTGTTCGATCGCCGCGCCGATGGATTCGAGAACCCTGGACTCAACGGCATTCCTGGCGACCCGGATGGCATTTTTGATCGCAACCGCATCCGAACGTCCGTGTCCGATGAACACCAATCCGTTCACACCCAGGAGAGGTGCGGCGCCTTCTTCGCTGGGGTCCATCAGTTTCTTGATCGAGCCAAGCGCCGGTTTGACCAGCAGGCCGCCCAGCACTGCCAAAGGGCCGCCGCCTTTGATCGCTTCCTTGATTTTATCGACCAGCAGCTTGGCTACGGCCTCGGAAGTTTTTAGCATGACATTGCCGGTAAAACCATCCGTTACGGCTACGTCCACGACCCCGCCGATCAGCTCCTTTCCTTCGATGTTGCCGACATAGTTCAAGCCGGATTCCTTCAACAAAGGGTAGGTGGTTTTGATCAGCTCGTTCCCCTTCCCGGCTTCTTCTCCATTGGAAAGCAGACCGACCCTTGGATTTTTCACCCCGCGCACTTTTTCGGCATAGATGCTGCCCATGATGCCGAATTGGAGCAGGTTTTCCGGCTTGCAATCCGGGTTGGCGCCGATGTCGATGACCACACAGGAGCCGGCCGCCGTCGGGAAGACGGGCGCCAGACCGGGCCGGTCGACGCCCGGGATGGTCCCCAGCCGGAAGTAAGCGGTCATCGAGGCGGCTCCGGTGTTCCCGGCAGTGACGAACGCCTGCGCCTCGCCATTCTTGACCAGGTCCATACCCACTGCCATCGAGTTCCTGGAGTTGGGCCGGCGGGCTTTGAGCACCAGGGCCATGCCCTTGTCTTCCATGGTCAACATCTCCGGAGCATGTACCACGCGGAGGGGTAGGTCTTTGACGTTTTGACTCTCCAAAAGCGGCTGTATTTTGGTTTCATCGCCGACCAGGATGATTTCGACCCCATACTCGCGGGCCGCCATGACCGAGCCTTCAACATCCGGGACGGGGAAGGCATCGCTTCCCATGGCATCCACAACAATTTTCATCGTCGTCCGCTCCTCCTTCTGTTTTGGGTCACCCATCTTTAAAAGGTCGTTATCAAATAATCGAAAAGACATGAGTTCGATTAGGTTGACAAGCAATATAACGTGATTATAATACGCTTACTCGCGCTGGTGCTGGAATTGGCAGACAGGCATGGTTGAGGGCCATGTGCCGCAAGGCGTGGGGGTTCAAGTCCCCCCCAGCGCACAAGAGAATAGAGCCGCCTTCGGGCGGCTCGTATGTTATAGTTTTTCAGATCCACATCGAAAATCCCAATAGTTTGTTATATAATCATGGAGAAGGATTGCTCTACCCAAGAGCCGGTCATAAGCTTCGCCGCTAATTTGACCAACCTCTCGCCGAGAGGAAAACCCATTTGTTCTTGCCATAAAGGAGGAAGAAGAGATGAAGGCCATACACATTTTTACTACGCTCGTCCTTGTTTCACTGCTGCTGGCAGCCTGTGCACCCAAAACCAGCACGGGGGCGACAGGACCGGTTGGCACCCCGGTGGTCACGATTTCGCCCGACCTGCTTGCTCAGAAGGCACACCTGCTGATCTGCACCGATTTCCCCTATCCGCCCCAGGAATACTTTGATGAGAACGGCAATCCCCAGGGCATGGATATCGACATCGGCAACGAGATTGCCAATCGTTTGGGGCTGAAGGTCCAATACGTCAACAGCGTATTTGACACCATTATCGCAGCCGTCACCAGCGGTAAATGCGATATCATCATTTCCGCCCAGAACATCACCACCGATCGCTCGAAGCAGATCAGCCAGATCCCCTACTTCGAGGCCGGACAGTCAATGGTCGCGGCGAAAGGCAATCCGCAAAAAATCAACTCTACGGACGACCTGTGCGGCAAGTCTGCGGCCGCTGAAAGTGGTACGACCGAAGCCGATTATCTGCAAGGCACCGGCGACTACCAGGGCAAGGGTTTGACGCAAGCCTGC
This sequence comes from uncultured Chloroflexia bacterium, assembly GCA_963739255.1. Classification (GTDB taxonomy): domain Bacteria; phylum Chloroflexota; class Anaerolineae; order Anaerolineales; family Villigracilaceae; genus UBA877. Next base: position 344,456 of record CAVTZT010000006.1, on the reverse strand, counting down.
ACCGCGGCCGGCAAGCAGCCGATCAATGTCGTCGTGACCCAGAAGGATACCGACGCCCTCCAGCAGCTCCAGTCCGGGAAAGTAGCCGTGTATTTTGCCGACTCGCCTGTGGCAGCTTACTACACCGTCCAGAACCCTGACAAGTTCGAGCTGGCGGCCGGCGGGCAAGTCCTCGAGCCCGTCGCCGAGGGGATTGGCGTCCCGTGCGGACAGGAAGACTGCACCAATGCTGCGCTTTCGCCGGTTGGGCAGGCTGTCAAGGCTGCTCTCGACAGCATGATGGCAGATGGCACCTATCTGAAGATCCTGACCAAATGGAACATGACAGGAGGCGCGGTCAAACCTTAGGAAATTAGTAAAATAAAGGGATGTCACGGACAGCCTGTCTGGCCGGGACATCCCTTTTCGCTTTTTCGGGAATCGGCGGCGGGTAGGGTGAAAGTCCGCCCCACGAACCAGGCGCTCCGCCCTTGGCGCGACGTGATCGGTCGCCCGCGGGAGGATGGGATTTTTTGATTAATTACGAGGGCTTCTATGGGATATCATTTCGACTGGGCATTGTTCTGGAAATATCTGTGGCCGGTAACTGCGCTGCAAAATCCCCTCGTGCGGAATGGCCTGATCGCCACGATCCTGGTCAGCATTATCGCCCAGGTGATGGGGGTGGTCCTTGGGCTGTTTGCCGCTTTGGGAAAGATGTCAAAGATCGCTCCCTTGCGCTGGCTGGCGGATGCCTACATCTGGTTTTTCCGCGGGACACCCTTGCTGGTGCAAATGATGCTGCTGTTTTATGGGCTGGGAGTCACCCATATCTATGACTTTCCCAATTTGCACCTCGGTCCGCTCACCATCATCGGAGCCATCCAGGCGGGCATATTGGCGCTGGGAATTAATGAAGGCGCCTACATGGCCGAGATCGTCCGCGCCGGGATCGAGGCCGTCGATGCAGGACAGATGGAGGCCGCCAAATCCCTCGGCATGACCTTTGGCATGGCGATGCGGCGCATTGTCCTGCCCCAGGCCGCCAAGGTCATTATTCCGCCTCTCGGCAACGAATTCAACAACATGATGAAGACCACCACCCTGATGACCGTCATCTCGGCTGGAGAGTTGTTCTACGCCTACGAACAGATTAACGCCTTGCTGTTCAAGCCCTTCGAGCTTTTTCTGGACGCGTCGATCTATTATCTGGCGATGACCACGGCCTGGTCGTTTATCCAGGCCCGCATCGAGGCCAGCCTGGGCGAGCGCAAGGGCGTCGAAAAGATGCCCGGCTTTTTTGAGCGCCTGGTCGGGACCAGGTTTGGAGCACACTAATGAGCAAGCCAAAACACATTCCCCATAAAGTTGAATCTCCATTGGTGGTCAAGGCCGAAAAAGTCAATAAATATTTCGGTTCGCTGCACGTGTTGAAGGATATCGACCTCCAGGTGCATCAAAACGAAGTGGTTGTAATCATAGGACCTTCCGGATCCGGGAAGAGTACGCTGTTGCGCTGCATTAATCACCTCGAGAAGATCAACAGCGGGCACATCTATGTCAACGGGCGCATGATCGGCTACTACGAACGCGATGGAAAGCTGTTTGAGGACTCCGAGAAAAACATCGCCCAGCAGCGCGCTGAAATCGGCATGGTGTTCCAGCGCTTTAATTTGTTCCCCCACCTGACCGCGCTGGAGAACATCATTGAAGCTCCCCTGAACGTGCGCAAGATTGCACGAGAACAGGCGGAGGCGGACGGAGACCGCTTGCTCGCCCGTGTCGGCCTGGTTGACAAGCGGGACAAGTATCCCAACCAGCTCTCCGGTGGCCAGCAGCAGCGTATCGCCATCGCCCGCGCCCTGGCCATGAAACCCAATCTAATGCTTTTTGACGAGCCGACCTCGGCGCTGGACCCCGAAATGATCGGTGAGGTCCTGGACGTCATGAAGGAGCTGGCCAAGGAAATGACGATGATCGTCGTCTCGCACGAAATGGGCTTTGCCCGCGCCGCGGCTGACCGGATCATTTTTGTGGACGAAGGCAGCATCATTGAAGATACGACACCGGAAGAGCTGTTCAGGAATCCGCGCGAGGAGCGTACCAAACTCTTCTTGAGCAAGATCCTCACGTAAATTTGTACTCAGGACGTTTGAATAATCAAGGCGGCGAGAGCCGCCTTCTTTTTTGATATAATCCTTCAATTCCAATATCAGGAGGCTCCAATGGGCTACATTTTTCCTGGACCGGAGTGGCTGAAAGCCCTCGATCAGAAACTGAACAGCGACGAAAAGTATGCTCAAATCGCAAAAAAGTGGGAAGGCGATATGCTCATTGTGATCGAGCCATCTGGGCCGATCAAGGAGCAGCTCTATTATTACCTGGACCTTTGGCACGGAACCTGCCGCAAGGCGGAAATACTTCCGGAAATTGGCAGTCTGAAACCGGCCTTCATCCTCACGGCTTCGTATGAGAATCTTGTCAAAATAGTGAAGGGGGATCTGGATCCTATGCAGGCCATGATGACGCGCAAGTTGAACGTCCATGGAAACATGGCAGTGATGATGCGCAATGTACCGGTCGTCCTGGATTTTGTCCGCTGCGCACGCGAGGTCACCTCGGACGTTCTGTAGAAATTGAGAGACCTGATGCAGCCAATCCTTAAAGTTAATTTGACCACGCACGAAACGAGCGAGTATGTCATCCCGAAAGAATGGGAGGTGGATTTCCTCGGAGGAGCCTCCCTGGCGGCGCGCATCCTTTATACTTCCCTGACCGCGGATCTGGAACCCTTCTCCCCCGAAGCCCCGCTTTTATTTATGAACGGTCCCTTGAGCGGAACTGCAGGGCCGACGGTCGGGCGTTTCGTGGTCTGCGGAAAATCACCTGCCACACACCTGTGGGCGGAAGCCAACTGCGGCGGGTTCTGGGGGCCGGTCTTGCGGTTCGCGGGCTACGACGGCTTGTGGGTCACTGGCAAGGCCGAAAGACCGATTTACCTGTGGATTGACGATGGACGTTTGGAGATCCGAGCCGCGGACCATTTATGGGGGCTGGATACCTATGTAACCCAGGAGGCAATCAAGAAAGAGATCGGCCGACCTGGAATGCACGTTTTGACCATCGGCCCGGCGGGCGAGAACGGTGTTTTATTCGCCGGCTTGTTTTGTGACCACGGGCGGACGGCGGGTCGTACCGGTCTCGGTGCGGTGGCAGGGGCAAAGAACTTGAAGGCAATCGCCGTGCGGGGGACCAAAAAAATCCCCCTGACTTTCCCAGAGAAATACGCTCCCTTGCGGACGGCAGCCAATCTCGCGATCAAAGCGGATAATGTGGCAGAAGTCATCCATGAACTTGGGACTTCCGGTGTGGCGGATTATGCCGATTACATTGGGAGCATGCCGAAAAAATATTATCACCAGGGGACTTTTGAGGATGTCGACAAGGTCTCCGGTTCAACCATGGCCGAGACCATCCTGGCTGGGGTGAGCGCCTGTCACGCCTGCGTGATCGCCTGCGGGCGTGTCGTCCGCCTCGAAGACGGCGCCAAGCGCAAAGGTCCGGAATACGAAACCATCGTTGGTTTTGGCCCCAATTTGCTGAATAACAATCTGGCGTCCATCGTCCGTCTGGGCGAGATCTGTGACCGTTATGGGATGGATACGATCAGCGCCTCCAACACCCTGGGCTTGGCTTTTTATCTGTTCGAGCAAGGGGTGATCAGCGAGAAGGACACCGGCGGGTTCCCCCTAAAATGGGGAGATATGGCGGCAGCCGAAAAACTTCTTCACTTGACTGCCCGTCGCGAAGGAATCGGTGCCTTCTTGGCCGATGGGGCACGTGCCTTTGGCCGTCACTTCAATGCCGAGGACGAGGCGGTACAGGTTAACGGCTTGGAGGCTGCCTATCATGATCCCCGCGGCGTCTCGGGTATGGCGCTGGTGTATGCCACCAGCCCGCGCGGTGCATGCCACAACAAATCCGATTACTTTTTCGTCGACTGGGGTCAAGCAGAAGCCAGCCTGGAAATGAAGACTTTCGATAGAATTGCCGGCGCTGAAAAAGCCGAGAATGTGGCCCATCACCAGAACTGGCGTTCGGTTTGTGATTCCCTGGTGATTTGCCTGTTTGCTAACCTGCCGGTAGAGACGATCGTCGACTTGGTGAACGCGGCCTGCGACCTCGGTTGGAGTGTGGGAGATTTGCTCCGTTCGGGCGAACGTGGCTGGAACATCAAACGGGCGATCAACAACCGTTTGGGTTTGACCCGGGCAAACGATAAATTGCCCAAGGCTTTTCTGCAACCGCTGGAAGACGGACCGTCGGCGGGATATGTCCCGGACCTGGAGGCGATGCTCGCGGCTTACTACCAGGCCCGCGGGTGGGATCCGGTCACCGGCCGTCCGACCCGCGAGAAACTGCTGGCCCTTGGCCTGGAGGAGATTGCGGACGATTTATGGGGGGTTGGGAGAGCCGACCGATGAGCGTACGGCAAAAAGATATGAGCAACTTAGATGATATTTGGTGCTATGATCAGAAGGCGGAGGAATTTGTATGAAACTTGTTACCCTTCCTGAAATGCAAAAGATCGAACAGGATGCGGATGCAAACGGTCTGACCTTTGACCAGATGATGGAAAACGCTGGACACAACCTGGCGAAGGAGGTCCTAAACCTCGCTTACAGTCAGGACGATGAAGAAATCCAGGTCTTGGGTTTGGTGGGACCGGGGAACAATGGTGGAGATACGCTCGTAGCCCTGGCACATCTGGCCGAGAAGGGCTGGAAAGCGCGCGCCTACCTGGTGCGGCGTAAAGCCGGCGACGCCCTGGCAAAGCGGCTGGAGGAGGCGAACGGGGAAATTGTGCTGGCAGAAAAAGATACCGATTTCACCCGCCTGACCGCATTTCTCGGCACCGCAGATGTTCTCCTTGACGGCCTGCTTGGTACAGGGTTCAAATTGCCATTAAAAGGTGAGATCGCCAATGTCCTGGCAGCGACAAAGGTTGCCATTAACGACCAGCCCTGGCCGCCATACGTCGTTGCAGTTGACTGTCCCTCCGGTGTGGATTGCGACACAGGTGAGGCAGCCGCAGAAACCTTGACCGCCGACGCCACCGTAACCATGGCGGCGGTGAAGCAGGGATTGCTCAAGGTCCCGGCCTTTGACCTCGCCGGCGAGATCCACGTCGTGGAAATCGGTCTGCCCGACGATCTGCCTTCCTGGAAAGCCGTCGTAAACGAAGTTGCCGATGAGGACCTAGTGATTTCGCTCCTTCCAAACCGTCCTGCCGACGCCCATAAAGGCACATTTGGAACCGCTTTGGTGGTGGCGGGATCGGTCAACTACACCGGCGCCGCCCTGCTGGCAGGCAAGGCGGCCTACCGGGTGGGCACTGGGCTGGTTACCATGGCTATCCCCGCATCCTTGCATCTTGCCTTGGCGGGACATTTTCCGGAAGCGACCTGGCTTTTACTCCCTCATGAGCTCGGCGTGATCTCCGCGGATGCGACCAGCGTCTTATCAGAAAATCTGGGGCGCGCCACGGCATTGTTGATTGGCCCGGGCTTTGGATTGGAGGAAACCACCAGGGATTTTCTTGAAAAGCTGTTTGAGGGCACGGCTTCAACCAAACAAGCACACGGCCGGATTGGTTTTGTCAAGGGCGAAAGTCGGTCGGCCAAGGCCCAGCAGGTTCCGTTACCGCCTGTGGTCTTGGATGCCGACGGCCTCAAGCTCATGGCGCAGATCAAAAACTGGTCCAAGCTCCTGCCAGACCCTGCGATCCTCACCCCGCATCCTGGTGAAATGGCAGGTTTAACTGAGTGGACGGTCGATAAAATCCAGGCAGACCGGTTGAGTACAGCCCGGCATTTTGCCGGAGAATGGGGGCACGTTGTGGTCCTCAAAGGTGCCTTCACCGTGGTTGCAGCACCGGACGGTCGGACGACGACCATTCCGGTGGCTACCCCGGCGCTGGCGCGCGCCGGAACGGGTGACGTGCTGGCGGGGATCATCGTCGGGCTGCGCGCCCAGGGCTTGGATGCCTACGCGGCAGCCGTGGCCGGGACCTGGATCCATGCCCAGGCTGGGTTGTTTGCTGCCGACACGGTGGGTAATCCCGCCTCGGTCATGGCCGGGGACATCCTCGATTCGATTGCGGATGTCCTGGCCGGGCTCTCTGCCGAGGAAGACATTCTTTAGCTCATCCTGAGCCGAATTCAAAAAAGGAGCCCGCAACCCGCGGACTCCTTTTTGGTTTAGCAGCTTTTTCTTAGCTTTTGAGGAAATCTTCGACTGCTTCCTTGCTGATGCGATAGGCGTTGCCGAGTTTCTTGGCCTTCAGGCTGCCGTCCTTGATGGCAGCCAGGACATCTTCCTCGGACACTTTCAAGATCGCTGCGGCTTCCGAAGGGGTCATCACATCCGGTATCCCACCGGAAGGTGCACCACCCGTCGGACCCTGCGGCTGCTGCTGGCCGGATTGCATACCGCCTTGGAGAGCCTGGCCCATCAGGTTGCCAATGCCCATCCCGGCGCCGATGCCAGCGGTCAGGCCTGCACCGCCGCCCGGGTTTTGGGCCGCGTCGCGCATGGCATCCGCTGCTTGTAGCTGGGTGTAGGTGGCCATGTCGAGCATGCCCATGTCGCGCAGCTCCTGGGCGGATTTTTCGGAGGGCTTCAGGTTGCCAACGTAGAACGATTTTATCGTCAGGCCGATGGCGTTGAAGTCGTCCTCCGTCTGCGAACGGACGAAACCGCTCAACTCGTTGATTTTGCCGATTATTTCAGGTACGGCAAACTTGCCAGCCCATTCGCCCAAGGCATCCGACAGCTTCTGCAAGAGGATTGTGCGCAGGCGCTCCTCGATCTGGTCGATCTTGAAGATCGCTTCCTTGCCGACGATTTGGATCACAAACTGCTGCGGATCCTTGACCTGGAAGCTGTAGGTCCCAAATCCCTGCAGGAGCGCCACGCCCAAGCCCATGCCGGGGTTGCGCACGATGATCGGCTGCGGGGTGCCCCATTTCCGGTTGGCAAACTCCTTCATGGAAATGAAGTAAACTTCCGCGGGGAAGGGGGTGCGTTCGTTGAAGGCCTTGCCGATCAGGTTGATCAGCAGGGGGATGTTGGCGGTGGCGATTGTGTGCATGCCGGGGCCAAAGACGTCCAGCGCCTGGCCGTTGCGGAAGAAGAGCGCAGATTGCCCGTCGCGGACGATGACCTGCGAACCAATGCGGTAATCACCGATGGTCGAGTTGTCGGGGAAGCGATGGACGACTTCTTCCGCCATTTCATTTGCATATTCGATGACATCAAATACTCGCGCCATTTTTCTCTCTCCTTTTTTCAGGCATCGGAAACACTTTCATTATAGCCGATGCAGGATGGTGATACAAGATGGTTTATCCAGATTAATCTACGCAACTATCCCCTAAAGGTTTTACCCCTTCAAATGGAATTATTTGATCAGCCCGCTTTCATCGGCTTGCCTGTCCCGCCGCGGCGCAGTTTCAGGATTTCTGCCAGGATGCTGACCGCGATCTCCTCGGGCGTTTCGGCGCCGATTTCGAGTCCGATGGGGGAGTGGACGCGCTTCAACTGCTCGTCCGTAATACCGGCGTCGTTTAAGGCTTTAACCGTGGTAGCCCAGCGGCGCTGCGAACCGATCACACCGATATAAGCTGGCTGGCTTTCGAGCAGGGCGGGCAGGCCCGGGACGTCAACATTGACACCTCGCGTGGTCAAGACCAGGGAGGTCTGCGGGGTGATGTTCAAATGCAGGGGTAGCTCCGCCATCGGGACGGGGTAGAACTCGTCGGCATCCGGGTTGGATTTCGGGTGTGCAAAACTCAGGCCGGTCGTCCGAAACGGCCACCCGGAATCCGAGCCATTTTGCCAGGTGAGCGACCGCCTTTCCGACATGCCCGCCGCCGATGACGACCAGCATGGCTGGAGGGAGAATGGGTTCCACGTAGACCTCCACTTGACCGCCGCATACGCCCACGTCGCCGCGCTCCGGGTCGGTCATGCTGTACTGGAGCAAGCGCGGCTTTCCATCTTTAATCGAATCCAGTGCCTCCTGGGTGACGCGCTGCTCCAACATCCCGCCGCCGACCGTGCCCAGGATATGCCCGTCGGGATAGACCAGCATCTTGCTGGTGGAGTGGCGCGGTGTGGATCCGCTGGTGTGCACCACCGTGCACAAGGCTGCGGATCCCATGGAGTGCTCAAGTTCGACCAGTGCCTGAAAGATGGTAGTCATCGCTTTTTCGACGTTTTAAAAGTCGGAGCCAAATCCACTATTATTTATCATCCTTCACGCGCGGGCGGAGGATTTCATTTTGCCGTAATTGCCCGCCAGACGCGTTCCGGCGTAGCGGGGTTGGCGTCTATGTTGATCCCGACGGCGTCCAGGATGGCATTGGCAACCGCCGGAGCAACCCCGTCCATCGGGATCTCGGCCACCGCCTTGACGCCGAAGGGATGGGTCGGCTCGTACGTCTCGACGAAGATGGTGGTCAGGTCGGGCATCTCGTCGGCGCGGAAGATGTGATAGTCGGTCAAGTCGCGCTCATGGGCCGAGCCGGAATCGTCGTAACTCATCTCCTCGCACACGGCGTAGCCCAGCGCCTGCGTCATGCCGCCCTCGATCTGCCCCGAGGCGGTCAGCGGGTTGACGATCACGCCGCAGTCGACCGCCATGACCAGCTTGTCCACTGTCACCTCGCCGGTCTCCGTATCCACGGTCACCTCGGCGAACTGGGCGGCGAATGGCGGCGGCGAGGCAGGCGACACGTAGGAGGCGACGCCCATGATCTGCTCCTGGTCGTTGTGATGCAGGGTGTCGAGCGCGATCTCTGTCAGAGTCACCGCGCGGCCGTCCGGGGCATAGGCGTGCCGGTCGGCAAGCTTGATCGCGGCGAAGTCGGGCACTCCGAGCAGCTTGGCAGCCCGGGCTTTTGATCTTCGCCGCGGCCTGCTGGGCAGCTTTCACCACCGCCGCGCCGGAGATGTAGGTCGTGCTGGAGGCGTAGGCGCCCTTGTCGAACGGCGTGAAGTCGGTGTCCGAGGAGTAGATGATGATGTCCTCGGTCGGAACGCCCAGCACCTCGGCCGCCATCTGAGCCAGGACCGTGTCCGAGCCGGTTCCCAGGTCCGTTGCGCCGACCAGCAAGTTGAAAGAGCCGTCGTCGTTCATCTTGATCGAGGCCCCGCCCATATCCAGGTAGGGGATGGCGGTGCCCTGCATCACCATTGCCACGCCAATCCCTTTGCGTTTTACGTTGTTTGGTTTTATCAGAGGTTGTACTTCTGCCAGGCTTCGTTCCCGTATTTCTCATCCCACCCGATGGCTGCTTTCCCTTGACTGACGCACTCCTCCAGCCCACAGTGTGGATCGTCTCTGGGTGTGGCTCGCGGCCCTCGTTCCAGGCGGTGCTGAAGGGTTGGTACTCGCCCGCCCGGACGGCGTTCTTCAAGCGGAACTCGAGCGGGTCGAGCCCGAGTGCCCGCGCGATCTTCTCCATGTGCCGCTCGACCGCCAGAAACCCTGCGGCACGCCGTAGCCCCGGTACGCCCCGGCAGGCGGCTGTGTTGGTGTAGACGATGTCGGCGTGGAAGCGGATGTTGGGCGACTTGCGGTATTCGCCGTCGCCGACGTACAGCGCCATCGACTTGTGGCCGGTGTTGCCAGTCACGGTCAGCGCGTGGCAGCCGTACGCGCCGGTGTCGCTCAGGATGCGCATCTCGTTGGCGGTCAGCGTGCCGTCGCGCTTGACGCCGGTCTTCATCCTGATGCGCATCGGATGGCGCGAGCGCGAGGCGATGAACTCCTCCTCGCGCGTGTACTCATAGATGACCGGCCGGCCGGTGGCGATCGTCAGATGGGCGGCGACGTCCTCGATCAGGACCTCCTGCTTGCCGCCGAACCCGCCGCCGATGCGCGGCTTGATCACACGGATGCGCTTGACCGGCAAGCCCGAGCACGGGCGCCAGCTGGCGCCGGACGTGAAACGGCACCTGGGTGCTCGTGCGGATCACCAGGCGGTCGTCTTCGTCCCAGTACGTGACGGCCACATGCGGCTCGATATGCGCCTGCTGGACCTTGGGCACGTCATACTCGCCCTCGAAGACCTGGTCCGCCTCGGAAAAGCCCTTTTCCACATCGCCGATGTCAATGCGGATTTTTGCTGCCAGATTGCGCTTGGGGTCGGAGTCGGCGAAGTTGACGTATTCCGGCTCGTCGTGGAGGACAGGAGCCGAGGGCTGCATTGCCTTATCGGGGTCGAGTAAGGCTGGCAGGTTCTCGTATTCGACCTCGATCAAGCCCAGCGCTTTTTCGGCGATCTCAGGTGTTTCGGCAGCCACGAAAGCCACCCGGTCGCCCACGAAGCGCACCTTATTGTCCAATGAGAACGAATCCAGCGGCCCGGGGATCGGATCCGACTGCCCGGCAGTGGAGTAGACCACGCGCGGGATGTCCTGCCAGGTCAACACGGCGGCGACCCCAGGCAGGAGGCGTGCCTGGCTGGCATCGATCTTCTTGATCCGGGCGTGGGCATGCGGGCTGCGCAGAACTTTGGCATACAGCATGCCGCGCATCTCCAGGTCCGCGGCGAAGGCCGGCTTGCCCTGGACCAGCTTCACCGCATCGACCTTGGGTTCCGGTTTGCCCACGTTCTGGAACGTATGTGTCTCGGGAGCGACCTGCATCCTGGGCATGACCAGGGTCTCGGTCGCGGGCTCTGCCTCGAACGGTTCTCGTACCGAAGGCGGCGTCGTATCCGGCTGCCATTCAAGCGGAGCGGGGATGGAGCCTTCGATAGGTTCAATTGTGACGCCGCGCAGCACGGCGGCAGCCCGCAATATGGCTTGGACTGGTTTGACGTAGCCAGTGCAGCGGCAAAGCACGCCGGAGAGCGCTTCACGCACCTCGGCCTCGCTTGGGTCCGGGTTACGGTCGAGCAAAGCCTTGGCGGCCAACACCTGGCTTGGCGTGCAGTAACCGCATTGAATAGCCCCGGTTTCGACGAAGGCTTTTTGGATCGGATGCAAACGCTCCCTCACCCCCGGCCCTCTCCCCCCGGGAGAGGGGAGTAAGGGGTGAGGGCATCGATGGTTAGGATGGGATGGCCTTCGGCCTGAGCGGCCAGTATCAGGCATGAATTGACCGGTCTTCCGTCGAGCAGCACCGTGCAAGCTCCGCACGAACCATCTTCGCAGCCGTGCTTGACCCCGTAGTAGCCCAAACGGCGCAGGACAGCCAGGAGCGTCTCGCCGGGTTCAGCGGCGAGCTCTCTGGGCACACCATTAAGGAGCAGGGTTATCATCATCGGTTTTCTCCATCGCGCCCAGTTCGGAGCGAAGTGGGGTCAACGAGAAATTTTATTAACCACCCTGGCGATCAAGGCGGTGCTGGCTGTCAAAACCAATCCGACCGCAGCGACCATCAACGCCTGCAAGATGGACAGGAAGCCCAGGAACATGGTCAGGAAATCGGGGATGGTCCAGGTGACCAGGGCGCCGTTCCAGGCAAAGCTGAGCAGGACCGGCAGGGCGAGGATATAGATCGTCAGCATGATCAAGGCAAGGGAATTGCCGGCAGCCTCGAAGGGTTTGTTCAGGAAAGACTTTTGCACCAGCATGATGAGCAGCCAGGAAATGATCAATGAGATTGAGGCGGTGACGCAGGTAAAAATAATGATGTCCGTCTGGCTGGCGACCGAGCTGAGCGAGTACGTCCGGCCGGCAATCACGCCATAGATCAGGTTGAAGAGCAGGACGTAAAGCAGCGCGCCGCCCAACAGCCAAAGCACTTTTTTATCGCGCCTCAGAATCAGGACGGCTGCCGGGATTGCCGCCAGCAGGATCGCCAGCGGGATGCGCATGGTGCGTTCTTGGTCGACGCGGTGAGAGCGCGCATTGTCAATCGCCTGCTGGTAAGTATTCACGATGTCCTGTCCGACTCCTACCAGGACTTTTGTAGGTTTCTCGCCGATGGCGGTCAGGTAAGTTTGTTCCAGTTGGATTTGCTGATAGGCGATTGCATCGTGGATGGTCGCCATTTCTTCGGCCGGAACGGCGAGCATATCGGTCAATGGATGGCCCTGGTTCGCCGCCGGGAGGTTGAGGCCGAGCAGGACGGCTATCGTGGGAGCGACGTCGACCATCTGGATGTCATGATAATGCCCGGATTTCACACCGGCGCCCAACATGACAAAGGGTTCGATCAGGACGATCGGATCCTGCCCTCCGTGGCCGCCGCGGTCGATCTGCCCGTGATCGGAAAGGACGATCAAGGTATCCTGCTTCAAATCTAATTGTGCGGTGATCTGGCGCAGCAACTCATCGGTCCGCTTGGCGGCTTCATCCCAACGAGGATCGCGCGGACCGCCCTGGTAGTGCCCGGCGTAGTCCACCTGGTCGAGGTGGATCAGGACGAACTGGTCTGAGCTGGCCAGCATCGGCTGTGCGGCTGCCATGACGTCCACATCGGCAGTCTCGTCCTCTCCTTCAGTGTAAAAGCTGTCGGTCACGTCTGCCTGCGGGATGAGCTTTTCAAACCAGTTATACCCCGATACAGCCGTACGCAGGCCGTGTCGATGGGCGGCACTGAACAGGTTGTCCTGAGTCCAGGTGGGAATGTCGCCGTAATCCAGGTTCATTGCCGGCCCGTCGCTGATGTCCGGCCAGGCGCCGGTCAGAAGGACAGTGTATCCCGGCTCCGAATAAGACGGCACGCGGCTGTGCATGGTCGCCCAGGCAGCCTGCCCGCGCAGCTCATTGAGGTATGGCATCACCGCTGGATTGAGTGAGGTATCCTCCCGCAGGGCGTCGATCAGAACAACGACCACCCGCCGGGTCAGGGCTGCGCCGACCGGCTGGCCGGGCTGCGGTGGGGAGTCGTGCAGCGGGGAGCGGTAGTTATACAGGGAGTTGATCAGGCCGGTCGCCCAGAAATACATCCCGGCGATGGTCGTTAGACAGACGAGTGTCCCAAGGAGGAACCAGTGGACTTTTTTCAATGTTTTTCTCCGATGCTGTTTTGGGAGATGAGTTGCTGTCGAAGCGTGTCGATGGGATGGAGCTCTCCGGTGCTTTCATCGAGATAAAACCAATGCACCCAGCCGTTGCAGGGGGCATTCTGAATCTGCCTTCCGACCTCATGGATGGAGCCGCTGAAACCGTTGGACTTGATATGTCCGTCAGCCAGCACGATGGCTGAGACCGTGCCTTTCAAGCCGAAGTAAAGCTTTTGTCCGGGCTGCAGCAGGCCGTTTTCGAGCAGCGCGCCGAATGGAATCCGGGGTTGGTCACGCGGTTCAAAGGAATACAGGTCCTCGGTGAACATGTCCGCCTGGACGGCGTCGATGCGCTGCCTGGCGATCTTGACATAGTCGGCGCGGCGCTCGATGCCAATCCAGTTACGATGCAGACGTTTGGCGACCGCCCCGGTCGTGCCGGTGCCGAAGAAGGGATCGAGGACCAGATCGCCAGGTTTGGAGCTGGCCAGCAGGACGCGGTAGAGCAGGGCTTCCGGCTTTTGCGTCGGGTGAGCTTTCTGGCCTTTGACCCGCAGCCGTTCCTTGCCGGTGCACAGGGACAGGTGCCAATCCGAGCGCATCTGCAGGTCATCATTGAGAGCCTTCATGGCGTGATGGTTGAAGGTGTAACGGGAACCATGTTTCTTTTGCGCCCAGAGCAGGGTCTCATGGGCGTTGGTGAAACGCACCCCGCGGAAATTGGGCATCGGGTTGTTCTTGATCCAGGCAATGTCATTGAGGATCCAGAAATCCAGGTCCTGCAGGATTGTGCCGACCCGGTAGATGTTGTGGTAGGAGCCGATGACCCACAAGGTGCCGGTGTCTTTCATTACGCGCCGGCAGGCAGCGAGCCAGGTTCGTGTGAATCGGTCGTACTCCTCGAAGCTCTCGAATTTATCCCAATCTTCGTCCACGGCATCGACTTGGGTCATATTGGGACGATAGAGCTGGTTTTGCAACTGCAGGTTATACGGCGGGTCGGCAAAAACCAGATCCACCGAGTTTTTGGGCAGCTCGGGGAGCAGCTCGATGCAGTCGCCGTGGAGAATCTGGTTGAGAGGCAGGCTCTCTGATTTAAGTGCCATTGAAAATTTATGCTTGATCGGTACGTTCCAGGCAGCGTCGTGCCAGCACCGCAGCCGTCGCCGCACGGTACTCGGCGCTGGCCCGCTCGTCTGTGGCTTCGGCATAGGCATTTCGGGCAGCAGCTTCCACACCACCCGGCTCGTTGCCGTCCATGGCCAGCAGCGGAGCTTTACCCCAACCGCCCAGGGCCAGGCGCGTGCGCTTGGACGGCCAACGAGCCAGCGCCGCGCAGACCAGCGGACGGTCGGCGGGCGTGCGGGCAATTGATTCAAAGGTCACTTGAGGCTGTAAAGGGATGGTTATTTTTGTGACCAGCTTGCCGGAAAGAAACTCCGCCCGTTGGGGAAGAAAATTCCCTAGCGTGAGTTCCTCTTCATCCGGCAGACATGTCATTTTGGCGTCCAGGGCGAGCATGACCGTGGCAAAAGCAGAACGCCCGTCGCAGGCGACCAGTGTCCCGGTTACGGTGGCGGCCTGGCGCAGGTTGTAGTTCGCCTCCCGGTCCAACGTCCGGCGCAAAGCCTCGGGCAGGGCAGGGTGATCGCGCAGCACCTGCAAGGTCACCGTGGCACCGATTTCCAGGTTTTTTCCAGATTTGTGGATTTTATTAAGTCCCAGAGCCTGCAAGTCAACGACGGCAAATTGCTCCGGGTTTGGACGGTTAAGCACGGTCCCACCGCCGAGGGCATAGGTGCGCGGCTCGAGACGGGCGAGCAGCGCAAGTGTCTCCTCCAAAGTTTCCGGGCGGTGGTATTCGGTGATCATGGACTGCTCCTCAAGATGACCCTTTTATTATACTCAGCTATGGAATCCCTGGGAGGTTGTCCGACAAATCCATTTCAAGAAGCCCGGGCGTTGGAGGATTCCGGGCTTCTTTTGGATGCGATCAATTATCCGGGTAAACTCTCCACCCGATGCTTTCCAACCCGGCCGGATCGGGAGGCTCCAGCAGGTCCATGTACAGGCCATTCGCTTCGGCGAGAAGTGTGCCGGACGAGTTGTAGATGCCAGCCCAGCCTTCGGCCGCACGGCTGCGGTTCTTACCGGCCCGGCCGATGACCTTCAATGGCTGTCCGGTGGGAACATTCTTGCGGTAGCGGATCTCGAGCTTGGCAGTGAACATGAAACGCGGCGGAAACCCGCCCATGTGGGCACGACCCGCGGTCTCGTCCAGGATGGCAGCCACGATACCTCCGTGTAGAACGCCAGGGTAACCTTGATATTCCTGGGGTGCGGTAAATTCGACGCTCACTTCCCCGGGAGCGGTCTCGTAGAACTTCAGGTGCAGGCCGAGAGGATTCTCGACCCCACAGACGAAGCAGGTGCGTGAGCTAGCTTGTTTTTCCATCGCGAATGATCGGCTCCTTGGGCCCGAGCATAATGGCCAGTTGGGATACCTGCGAGGCGTGGACCAGGGCGATCACCTCGTCGACGGGCTGCAAGATCGTGTCGCCGTGGGGGATGATCAGCTGGTTCTTGCGGATGAGGGCGACAATCACGCATTCACTTGGCAGGTTCAGATCGCGCAAAGGTTTTCCATTGGCAGACGCCAGGGGGTGGACTTTCTCCTCGATGACCGAGTATTCTCCCTTGCGCAGCTTGAGCAAGGTCATCATGTCACCCAGCGACATCTCCTCGGCGACCAGGCGGGCCAGGATGTCGGCCTGGTTCAGGGCGACGTCCACGCCCATTTCGGAATTGAAGAGCCAGGCATTCTTGGGGTTGTTGACGCGGGCAATGACGCGCGGGACATCGAATTCGAAACGCGCCAGGGAGGTGACGACCAGGTTGGTATCGTCCGAGCCGGTGACAGCCGCCAGGACGTTGGCCTTGTGTACTTCGGCGGTCTCCAGGACCAGGGGCGAACTGCCGTCGCCGGGGACGATGATCTCAGGAGGGATTTCGGTCTTGAGTTTTTCAAGCAGGGATGCGCGTTCTTCGACGACCTTGACGGTATGGCCGCCCGCCAGGAGCAGCTTGGCCAAATAAGACCCCGTGTTTCCACCACCGACAATGATGACAAACATGGCTACCTCCTTTCCATCCCGAGCATTTCTTCCAGCCGGTTCATGGCCGAGGAAAGCACGGCCAGATGGATGAGATCGCCCTCCCGGAACTCGGTACCCAGGGTTGGGATCATGGCCTGGTCATTGCGCGTGATGGAGATGACCATGACCTCGCCCGGGACGTTGAGCTGTCCGACCGTCCGGCCGATCAACTGATGTGGGGTTTCCAGGTGAACGAGCGACACTTCCCCGCGGCCAAAGGTGTCCCACACGTCCAGGTCTGTGTGGGTGAGCACCTGGACCACCCGTTCGGCGGCGTAATTGGTCGACGAAATGGTCGTCAATCCCAGGCGTTGGTAGATTTCCGCCCGCCGCGGATCATACAAGCGTGCCACGACCCGCGGGACATGGAAAACGTTGCGGGCGATCCTGGCCGCGACGATGTTGGCGTTGTCGGAGGAACTGGCCGAGACGAAAGCGTCCGCTTGTTCGATCCCGGCCTCGGTCAGGACATCCCGGTCGAAACCGAGGCCCGGGACCAGCCGGCCTTTGAATTTCGGGGACAACCGCCCGGTGGCGTTCTGGTCATGATCGATGACCGTGACGTCGTGACCGTGATCAGACAGCATCATGCTTACTAACGAGCCGATCCGGCCGCAGCCCATTACGATTACCTTCATAATTACCTCCTCTCTTCAGGTTCGGGAGAATGGTTGTGTCGCGCCTTATCGCTCCTTCGCACCACGCTTTTCCTCAACCATTCCAGCGAATAGAGCACTAGTCCATATAGGATAAGAACACTCCAAAGGATGGAAGGAAATGCCTGGTTGTCGAATGCCTGCTGAAAAGGTGGTAGATAAACCAAGCCAAGGATGATCGCGATCGCGAGGGCAACTCCTCCAAGCAGCGTGGTATTGCTCAGCCAGCCCATTTGGGTATTGTGAGCCTTGATCGTGCGGCAGGCGAAGGCATTCCCGATTTGAGCGGCGACCATGCCGGCCAGGAAGACCGTCCTGGCCACCGCATTGACATCGCCGGTGATGGTGAGCAGGGTGGGAAAATTGATCCCTGTTAAGAAATCCAGATTGAGCTTGCCCGCATTCCCGGAGAGAAGATAAACAGCAAGGTAGCCAAGATAACACAACCCGGCTTCGATCAACCCCAGCCAGAGGACGGCGCGGGTCAGCAGACCCCGGTCGAGCAGACGCTGGGACCTGGTGCGCGGGGTATGCTGCATAATGTCGGGTTCCGGTTTCTCGGTTCCCAAAGCAATGGCCGGGAGGATATCCGTCCCCATGTCGACCGCCAGGATCTGACGGACGGTCAGTGCAGGCGGGATGCCGATGGCGGAGGTCAGCAGGAAGGGCAGCAACTCCGGAACGTTGCTCGAAAAAATATAGCTGATGAATTTCCGGATGTTATCGTAAATTGCCCGGCCTTCTTCGATCGCCGCCACGATGGCACTGAAGTTGTCGTTCGTCAGGATGATATCGGCGGCCTCCTTGGCGACGTCGGTCCCGATAATGCCCATGGCGATGCCGATATCAGCTTTGCGCAAGGCAGGGGCGTCGTTGACCCCGTCGCCGGTGACCGCCACCACGTCACCGCGCGCCTGGTAGGCGGAGACCAGCCTCAGCTTGTGGTCGGGCGCCATGCGGGCGAAGATGACTTCCCGGTCGAGGATTTGACGGAGGCTGGTGTCGTTCATGGCCTCCAGTTCGGCCCCGGTCAGGATCAACGGATTGGGACTGGTGACCATGCCCACACGGCGCGCCAGCGACTCGGCGGTCAGGCCGTAATCCCCGGTGATCATCACGATGCGGATGCCGGCCTGGCGGCAGGTCTGGACGGCCAACTCGACCTCGGGCCGAGGCGGGTCCATCATTGCCATCAGACCCAGGAAGGTCATGTCGCGCTCGACGGATTCGGATGTGTAGGCGCCGGACCGCGGCAGCAGGTCCCGTTGGGCGACTGCCAGGACGCGCAGCGCCCGGCGAGCGTAGTCGTCGTTGGCTGCCAGGATATCTGCGCGCGAACCATCATCGAGAGGCCGCGCTTCCCCGTCGATTTGAATATGGGTGCACAACTGCAGGACCTCACGCGGCGCGCCCTTGATGAACGCCCGCTCCCCGCCTGACAGGCGGTGGATGGTCGACATGCGTTTGCGGCGCGCGTCGAAGGGAATCTCGTGGATGCGCGGCAGGAGCATGCCGACCACATCCTCATCCAGTCCCAGTTTCATGGCCGCAACTTTCATGGCAGCTTCGGTCTGGTCGCCCAGGCTGCTCCAACTGGGGGAGGCAGGGGTGGGGGCATTGATCCTGGAATTGTTGCAGCACATGGCCGCTTCCAACAATGCCTTTAAATCCTGCTGCTGGGCAGGTGTGGACGGGACGGGACGGAATTGCCCCTGCGGTTCGTATCCGACGCCCGTGACCTGAATCCGGTGCTGAGCCACCCAGACTTCCCGCACGGTCATCTGATTTTGGGTCAGGGTGCCGCTTTTATCGGTACAGATGACTGAAATGTTCCCCAACGTCTCCACGCTGCTCAGGCGCTTCGCCAGCACGCCCTTGCCGGCCAGGCGCTGGACGGCCATTGCCAGGGAAAGTGTCAGGGTTACCGGCAAACCTTCCGGGGTGACGGCGATGATTGTCCCCAGGGCGAGCAGAAGTGGATTTTCGTATTGTTTGGAGATGTCGGGGTTGTAGCGGGTGACCAGCCAGACCACCGCCCCGACGCCGATGGCAATGTATGTGAATACCCGGCCCAGGCGGACGAGCTCTTTCTGGAACGGCGAGGGTTCATCCTGCACTGATTGGGTCAGATGGGCGATGCGGCCGAACTGGGTCAGCATGCCCGTGGCGTAGACGACCGCCTTGCCCGTCCCGGAAGCGACCGACGTCCCGGCGAAGATCAGGTTGGGGCGCTCGAGGTCGCTGATGCCGGTCATGAGGGAGGCGTCGGCATTCTTGCGCGCCGCCACCGACTCGCCGGTGAGCGAGGCGTTGTTAACGCGCAGCCCGAACTCCTCCACCACGCGTGCGTCGGCGGGGATGTTGTCGCCCTCTGCCAGGATGAGGACATCCCCGGGCACGACTTCGCTGGTCAGGATGTGTTTCTCGTCGCCATCGCGAATGACGTGGGCATAGGTCGGTAGCAGGTGACGCAGCTTTTCGATCGCTTGCTCGGCACGGTGCTCGCGCCAGTATGAGAATCCTGCATTGATGATCCCCAGGGAAAGGATGACCAGGGATAGGGTTTTATCCCCTTCCCAAAGTGCGATGATCGCGGTCAGGATCATCAAAATAACAAAGGGATGGCGCACCTGGGCGATATATCTCGCCAGGGTCGGCGCGGCCGGCTTTTCCGTCAGGATGTTTTCCCCGTAAAGGGTGCGGCGCGACTCGGCCTCGGCGGAGGCGAGGCCGCCGGCTTTGGTCTCCAGGGATTGGTAGACCTCAGGAATGCGCAGGCTGAAAATCGGGGCTGTGCTCATGTCTGCCGGATATAATCGGGAGACGAATTCAAGGCACTCGTCTCCCGTCAGGTGTTAATCCGGTTTTCCTTCCTCATCGCCTGGCGCCGTCTCCTTGGGGGCACCGCCCAGTGCGGGTGTTTTCGGTTTGCTGTCGAGATATTGCTGCAGCAGGGAGGGTGCTTCCGGATGGTCGACGTGCAGGGCGTGGTCGTAGTCGCCCGCCGGAGCCGGCGGCTCGTATCGCAGAGCTCGGCGGACTCCAAACAATTCGAAGAAACGTGCCACCCAGACAATCAAATTAAACCGATACTCCTGCATTTTGAGGGACTGCCATTCGACGATCGAGGCCATGGCTCCCTGCACCCGGGCTTTATCACGGACGATGCGGTAGATTTGCTTAGGTTCACGATAACCGATGGGCGATATCAATAACAGGTTGGCGGTGATGACCAGGATGCTGAAGGATATCAACACAACCCAACCGCCCTCGGTCCATTTCCCGGCGATCTGCCCGACGAAGACGATCCCCGAAAGCACGCCGGCAAAGCCTGCCCCAAGGGCACCCCAGAAGCGCTTGGCTCCCTGGGTGGTTTTCAGGATGTGTTTTCGGATGGCAAAGCCCATGACCATGATCGGCATGAAAACACCGATGCCGTAATAGGGGACGGCTGCGCCGGTGTTCCCCCGTACGATCAGCTGGATAAGCACCGCAACAATGAAACCGGCCGTGACCGAACGGGAAAATGTGCCCTTGGGGTTGCGGTAGACGACGATTTCCGGGATTTCGCCGATGGCGACGTCCCGCCAGGCGGTTGCCTGTAAGTCTTGGAAAGCCGTCATGGAAGCAGCTGCGAGCAAGGCCACCGCTAGGATCTGGTAGCTCCAGTAAAGGAGACTCCCGCCTGGGATTTGACTGAACCCTATAAAGGAAAGGTTCCCAACCAGGGATCGCCCTTGAACACCGTCGAAGGCATTGAAATGCACGGCAAAATAGGCAAGGAAGGCAGTCGTGATGCCGCCGTAAAACAGGAATGAAGTCTGGACAATACGACCGATTCCCGACTTGCCGCTGTAAAAATTCCACAACCCTCTAAGGCCCGGCAGATGCTTCTTCCCCCATTTAACGATCCCGGCATCCTCGTTGATCACAAACTGGATCCCGTTTGACATGGCCTCCAGGCCACTGAGAGCCACCAGGCCTTTCATTGAGGCGGTTAGCATGTGATATAGTGCCTGTCCGATCGAAGGTACAACCGTCGGAGGCGTGTATGGTAAGGCAGATGCGCCACCTGCCTTGGCGGCGAACAGTCCAATTGCCATCGTAATGGTCAATAAGGTGAAGATGCCTAACATGGTAAAGACGACGCGTGCCGACTCGCCCCGTCCACGGATTGTCAGCCACCAGGTGATCCCCGCCAGGCCGGCGCCGATGAGGAAGCGGGTCACCCATAAAGTATTGACCGAATTGGTGATGGAGAGCAACTGATCGACGCCGGAGAGGGTGGAGACCACGATGGTGAAGATATAGTCCTGGATCAGCACGACCGCTACAACCAGACTGAGACCCGGGGCGAGGTAGCGCATCGAGGCGGTATAGGAACCGCCGCCCTCGTTGAATATTCCTAAGGAATACATGTAAAGAAATCCAAAGACGGCGTTTGCAAACGCGATGATTACAACCGCGATGAAAGCATATTTTTGGAGGTTGTATGGGTGCAGCGCGCTCATCATCTCGCCGGTGGCGTAAAAATACGAGGTGAAGTAGTCTACGCCGAATAAGGCCAGTGCCGCCAGCAGGCCGATCTGCCCGGCGCCGTGGATTAAAGCATGATCTTTTTTCTCTACTGGAGCAGCTTTTAAGGCGACAAAGACGATGACGATGAGTAACGCAATGGAGAACAACATATCTTCCTGTTCGATGGGTGGCGTTAGTCGCCTGTGCTCTCGAAGGCCTCTCCCAGAGTTTGCAGTTCAGCGAGTAAATGCTTGCGGGTGGAGTGACTGAAGCGCGTGTCCTGTGCCACCTTGGCCTGTTCTTCGATGGCTGCCCTGACTACAAAGGCGGGGACGAACATGATGCGGCCGGCTGGAATGACCACAAAGTTGTAGGTGCGCATGCGTAGAACTTGGTCGTCGAAATAGGGCAGGCTCAGGCTCAATCCCCGGTTGAGACTTTGGGCTGCGGCGCGCGCCTGGATGGCGCGGATGATCTCGTTGGTCTGGTAGCGCGCCAGGGCGCGGCCCTGGTTGATGAGCTGGCCGAGCATGCCGTAGCGTTTCTTTTGATATTCTTCGTCGACGATGGCATACGGGGCCAGCGACCTGGCGGCAAACAGGATGTCCAGGAAGCGCTGCATCGAGGCCACGTGCGCCTCAGCCTCGACCACCGAGTTGACAAGCAGTTTCCCGTCGTCGTCGAACGCCACCCATTGAGGCAGGTAGAAGCGCCGTGCGGCCGGGACATACGGGACCTGAAGCGTGCCGCGGCCTTCGTCGGCGCCACCTTCCTCTGCAATGGCGTCCGTGGGGGCGGTGATGGCCGATTTCGGGCGCCAACCCGTCGTCGACCGGGATGGACGGGATTTCCTCATCTGCCGCGGCAACGTAGGTCACCGACCTGCCCGCCGGCAGCATGTTGCGAATGATATGCATGGCCGCCGCGAAACGGATCAACCCGGTACCGACGGCCACGGCGGGTTCGGAGGATTGTTCAAGTTCGGCCAGCCGGGCGCGCAGCGAGTTGTGGATGTTTTTGCCCAGCACCCTGTCCGTGAACTTTCCGACCGCTTGTTCGCGTAATTCTGTTGGGACGGGCAGAGGCGATGAAGCCTGGTTCGGATCGCTGACTACCCGGTCGGGTAGGGTGAAGCGCACGTGTAGCGCCCGCTCGCTGAAAGCCTGGGCGACCTGACTGGCTTGGGCTTCGAGGAAGCGTTGAACGATCGTGGGCTGGGCGTTGAATAAGGCCTGATATCGATCGTATTCCTCGTGCAGCTGGTCGGTGGCAGAGCCTGGCGAATGACCACCATTGGAGATATGGAATTGTTCAGTCATGGCTCACTTTCCTGGGTGCACAAGTCGGCAATCATACCACGATTCACCGTTGGATAAGGGTTATGACTGGCGGAAGGTGTCGAGAAGCAGTTTGATGTTGCCGCTGGCCGGGTACAAAATCGGGCAGGTGCACCCGTGGCGGCGGTATTCGTCTACCTTGGCGCGGGCTTCCGCGGGCGTGCCGGAAGCGGTGATGCGTGCGACGGTCTCGTCCGGCACCAGGTGCTTGGCTTTGTTGATCTGCTCCTTGGTCGCAGGCCAGCCCAGGATGGATTGGATCTCGGCGACTACGTCCGGCGAGACACCGGAGGCCTTGGCGATGTGCGGCTGCTGAGCCAGGTACTGGCACAAGCAGCATCTTGGTTGCCTCCACGGCCTTGTCATGGTCCTCCTCCACCGAGCAGACGACCAACTGGGGGCGGTCGATATCGTCCAGGTTGCGCCCGGCTTTCTTGGCGCCCTTCGTCAGCAGTTCCAGTGCCCGGTCGTTGTATTCCGGCGGGACGCAGTAGTTCAGCACTACGCCGTCGGCGATCTCGCCGGTCATCTCCATCATCTGGTCGCCGGTGGCGCCGATCATGATCGGCACGTTGCGCGGCTCGCGGCGCCCATGGACCACGTCCAGTTCGATGCCCTCGACGTGGATGAAATCCCCGTGGAAGGTGACGCGTTCCATGTTCAGCAGGCGGCGCAGGACATCGACCGTTTCCCGCATGGCGACCAGGGGTTTACGGCGTTCGATGCCGACGTTCTGCGCCAGCGGGTCCCACCAGGCGCCGATCCCGCAGATGATGCGGTTCGGGGCGAGATCGTCGAGGGTCAGGAATGTCGCGGCCAGCAAACCGATGTTGCGCGTCCAGTTGTTGATCACGCCTGAGCCGACCTTGATGCGGTCGGTCACGGCGGCGTAAGCTGCCATCGGAACGATGGCGTCCCGCACCAGGCGGGATTCGGCCTGCCAGACGGCCTCGAAGCCCTGCTGCTCGGCGTAGCGGACGCAATCCAGCCCGTCGCGCAGGTCGTGATTGTCTTGCAGGTATAGCGCCATTCTACCCATAGGAATTTTCCTTTTACGTCTAATAATCTGCCCTGACAGCCGTAGCTTGAGCGAAGTATAGCACAGGTGGTTCCTTACTTGCTTATAGTTAGACCTCTCACAAGGAATAAGCAGGCGTGGAAGGATAAAAAAAACAGCCCCCGTTTACCGAGGGCTGCTTGGTGAAAATTCAACCGGCGGGAACCTATAACCGCTTCCACATCTTCGGGGCCAGCTCGCGCGAGCGGGCGGCGATGCGTTCCTCATCCATGACCAGGATTTTCTTAGCGCTGCATCAGGATCTTCCCGCGGCAAACAGTGGTGTCCACGGTGGCGTCTACCAGTCCGAAGATCAGATGCCCGAGGAAGTTGGCCTCGCTGAGCGGTGTGGGCGGCTGGTAATCCAGGATGGCCAGGTCCGCCGGCGTCCGGCGGCGAGCTCGCCCAGGCGGAGACCGAATTGCCGCTCGCAAATCTCGGCGTTGTTCTGCAGGAGCAATTGCGGAGCTTCCATGAAAGCCAACCCGTGGGTCGTGGCTGGCCAGTCGGTGCAGCAGATAGGCGCAGCGCATCTGGAGCCAGCATGTCGGACGACATCCCGTCCGTGCCCAGGCCGACGAGCACGCCCTTCTTCAGAAGGTCAAACAGGCGGGTGACCCCCACGGCATTGTTCATGTTCGATTCTGGGTTGTGCACCACACTGGTCTTGGTGGCTGCAAGGATATCCATCTCGGCCTCATCGATGTGGACGCAGTGGACGAAGATCGATTTTTCCCCGGTGACGCCCGTCTTTTGCAGGCGGTGGACGATCGGCATTTTGTACTTATTGTAGCGAGTCCTCCTCGATCAGCGGCGTCCTCGGCCACGTGGATGTGACAGCCCACGCCGGCAGTCCCTGGCGATGCCGACGCATTTCTCCAGCGTCTCGTCCGACAGGGTGAAAGAAGCGTGCAGGCCCATCATGGCCGCGATCTGCCCATCACCTTTGCCGATTTTTTTGATGAAGCGTTCGTTTTCAGCGATCCCTCCGCCGGGCACGTTGCGGTCGGATACTTCATAGCACAACGAGGCGCGCACCCCGGCTTGGCGGACGGCGTCCTCGATCAGGTCGAGCGAGCCCTCGCGCATCGCCGGCGAGGCGTGGTGGTCGATCACCGTAGTCGTTCCGTTGCGGATGCATTCGATCAACGGGACCTGGGCGGAGAGGGTAATGTCCTCTTCGTCGAGGGCTTTATCGACCTTCCACCACAGGCGCTCAAGGATCTGGACAAAGTTGGAAGCCGGCTCCCCGGGTATGGCCATGCCGCGCGCCATGGTGGAGTAAAAGTGGTGGTGGGTGCACATGAAGCCGGGCAGGATGATCTTGCCGCTGCAGTCGACTGCCTCGGCCTGGGGATATTTCTTCTTCATCTCGGCCGCCTCGCCGACGGCGACGATCTGCTCACCATCGGTGACGACGGAGGCGTTCCACAGCACATGGTTTTCCTTGCCCAGTGTGACAACGATGCCGTTCTCAAATCGAATGGTCATAGCCAGTCCTTTCACTTCGAGAGGCTCAATTTTCCCTCAAGGCTGCCAACTCGACAGGCGTGCGTACGCGCATGCTGATCGCGCCGACGAAGCACTTCTGGGCGCAGATCGAGCAGCCGATGCAGCGCGCCGGGTCGGTATGCGGCAGGTGTCGGTCGTCGAGGTCGATGGCCAGGTAGGGGCAGCGTGCGCAGTTCCCGCACGAGACGCACAAATCGAGGTCGAAGTCCGAGACCTTCTTGACCGGCGAGAGCGCCATGAAATCGACGATCGGGTGTGGTTGGGCGATGCCGATCAACTCGTGCACCGTGCGGATGCCGCGCTCCTGCATCAGGAAGGCGGTGCCGGACTCGATCTCGCGCAGGATCCCGTAGCCGTACTTCGTCGCCATTGTGCAGAACTGGACCGTCTTGACGCCCAGCGCCAGGAAGTCCATGGCGGCCTTGTAATTCATCGGCCCGGCGTTGCCCGAGATTTCAATGCCCTCCGGGACGGCCTGTGCCAGGGTGAGGTAGGAGATCGGCGTGACCCCCTCGCCGCTCATGCCGACAACGACGCCCTCCTCCCAGCGGTGGGCGGGATCAACCGCCGGGCGGAACGCCAGGGTGGGGAAGGAATTCGCCAGCGTGACCCCCGCCTTGCTGTGCGGATATTTATCCAGGACCTTGCGGATGGCGCGCAGGATCGGGACGATGGAGGTCACCGCGGCAGTCAGCTTGAAGAGCTTGGGAATCTCCGGCGACCCGACCTGCAGCACCCAGTCGATGATCTTGGCGGTCAGGGCGGCGTTCTGGGAGACGATGTCACCTTCCGTGCCGTCGCCGCCCTGTGGGCAGGATAGGGAATACTCGATGCCCATGACGCCCGCGGCTTCGAGTTTGCGCGTGTTGGACTGCCAGCCACTGGCGTCGCTTTCGTCGTGACCGGTCACCGGCCCGCCTGTGGAGGCCATGGTCAGCCGGTCGGGCCAGGTCTTGACCAGCTGCTGCACTTCCTGGCAAACCCGGTCCAGCGGGTGACCGGAGACGTTGTCGGCGTTGGCGTAGGTCGATGGGGTGAAGCTGAACATATACTCGCCCGGGATGTGGATGGGCACGTTGTCGAAGGCGGTCTTCATGATCACGCCCGCCCAGCCGGCCCGGTAAGCTTTTTCCACCTGCTCGAGACCGTCAGTCAGCGGCGAGGCCGAGAGCAGGTAGGGCGAGTGGATCGGGCGGCCGAAGAAGTCGGTTTCGAGTGAGACCGGCACCGGATTGTAGCCAGGCAGCGAATAATAGGACTTGGTCAGCGTTTCGATCGCGGGTCTCGTTTTGCCTTTCAAATAAGCGTCGATCTCCAGGGCGGCGTTCTTGCCCGAGGCGGTCGCCTGAACCACGGTCTTGGGTCCGGTGAGCATGTCGCCGGCATAGAAGATCCCATCCACCGGATCGCGCGGTAGGGTCGAGCGCATGCCGATGGCGATGACAACCCCCTTGATATCATCCCGCACTGCTGTGGTCCCGCCAAGGTCGCGCACATTGGCCGGGCTGAACAGCTGTCCCTGCGGCAGCTCGACCTTAAGGGTTTCGATCCCGGCGACCTTTTTGCCTGAGTTCTTGATCTTGGTCAGACGGATGCGGCCGGTGACCTCGATATCAAAGTCGATCAGCTCCTGGCGTTCCTTGGCCGTGAGCGGCATCTCGGAGAGCTTTTCGAGCATGAACATCTCGACGTGGCTGGCGCCGCATTTTTTCGTCGTAATGGCGCAATCGACCGCCGTTGCGCCTCCACCCACGACCGCCACACGCCCCTTGAAGTGGAGCTTCTCCGGTGCGGAGAGCAGGTCGACCATCTTGATCGCTAGGTCTTCGTTCTCGATGCCCAGCTCGATCGGTTTCCACAACCCGGCGGCGACACACACAGCCTGGTAGCCTTCCTTGAGCAGCTGCCTGGGGTCCTCGACCTTGGTCGCGGTCCTGGCTTTGATCGCGCCTAAGGAAATAAGGAACTTAATATCGCTTTCAACCACCTTCTTGTCCAGGCGATGGTCCGGGATCAGATTCATCATTCCGCCGAGTTGCTTACGGCTCTCGAAGATGTCGACCGTGTAACCCATCTGTGCCAGAGCTGCGGTCGCGCCCAATCCGGCGGGACCGCCGCCTACGACCGCCACCTTCTTCCCATTCGGCACAGGGACGGAAAATTCCGGAATGCCTCCGGCCTGCTTGGCCATCTCCACAATGGTCGCCTGGACCACGGGAATGTTGATCGCCCCGTCGAAGTTCTTACGCACACAGGCCGCCATGCAGAGCGTGTCCGGACAGACCATCCCGCACACACCGCCCAACGGGTTGCTGTGCATGATTTCCCCGGCCGAGCGACGGATATCGGAAGGCTGCCCGACCCGGGCTGCCATGATGAAGTCAAACGGTGAGCAGTTGACCGGACAGGCCTGCTTGCAGGGTTTTTCCTCACAGTACTCGCAGCGCAGCAGCTCCGTCTGAAGACGGTACTTGGTCATGATGAGGGAATCGGTATTTCCTTTTTTATTCATGGATCACCTCGATCTGTTGAATTTAATTGGGATTTTTTACTCAAATGGCATGATTCATTATAGCATCCGAAAAACATGAACGCAGTGAAGAATATCCACTTCGAGGCTGCGTTATGTCACTTTGTCAGACAATTTGGGGAGAAAGCAAATAAAAAGAGCGCGCCTTTCGGCGTGCCCTATGGAATGCCGAGTTCTTCCAATCCGTCCAGCATCTGCAGGTCTTCCGGCAAGTCCAAATCAAGGCGTAGAGCTGGGCGGGAGACGATGGCCAGGTTTGCACCGGCAGCCCGGGCTCGTTCACTGTGGCGCAAGTACGAACCGGGACCGAACCCATATTCGATCAACCCGGCAGGATGGATGAATAACCCGTTGGTCCCATCCTCCCGCCGGTCGGGAGCCAGGACGACGACTGGCGGCGTCTTCCCGCGCCTGAGGATGGCGCGCACATCTGCGGAGGTGACGCGGGGCAGGTCTGCCGGGAGGATCAATACCCCGTGGGCGGAGCGCGCCTTGGCCAGGGCGGTGGCCCGGTTCAAAGCGGTGTTGAGATGGGGAGAGCCCTCCTCGAGCAGGGTGCGCGCTCCCTGGCTGCGGGCGATGGCCAGGGCTGCGGGGTCACGGCTGATCACCAGGACGTCGTCGACTTCCGCTATTTCGGAGAGGATGCTCAGGGTATGTTCAAGCAAACGGCGGTTGAGCTGTGTGCGCTGGTCTACTGTAAGAACCCCCGATAGACGGGATTTCCCATAGCGCAGCGGTTTGACAGGCACGATTGCCCAAATGGTCATCGCAGTCTCTGGATACAGTTTAGCACATCTTGGGCTAGACGGCGCCGGCCCGCGATGGTTTTCATCAAGGTATTCATTGCGAACGCCGGAACTGCTGTCTCTTTTATCAAAGCCGCATCGGTTGAATCCAGGATGAAAGCTGACAGAAGCGAGCCGTAGTGACGGGCGACGGCCAAGGCCGAAGGCTGGATACCCATTTCGGCATACATTTTCGCGGCCGGACCCTTGACGGTCTGCCCGCCGATGATCGGAGAGACGGCGATGACCGTTTTTGCCTCGAGCGCAGACCGGAGGTCTGCGATCGCCAGGACAGGAGCTATGCTGACCCACGGATTGGAGGGACAGATGACGACTGCCTGCGCCTGGGCGATGGAATCCATGATGCCGGTTGCCGGACACGCAGATTCGATCCCCGCAAAGCGGAAGCCTTTCACGCGCGGCTCGCAGCGGCGATGGACGAAATACTCCTGGAAGGCCAGCTCACCGTATTCCAGGGTATCAACCAGGGTGCGCACCGGCTGGTCGCTCATCGGTAAGACGATTTGCCGAATCCCCCATGCGGTGCAAAAATCACGCGTGATCTGACCGAGCGCCTGGCCCTTTCGCAGTCTGCGCGTGCGCTCGAGATGGGTAGCCAGGTCCTTATCCCCCAACCGGAACCAGTCCGGCCCGCCCAACCTTTTGATTTCCTCAAGGAAATGGTAGGTCTCTCCCTTGCGTCCCCAACCGGTCACTGGGTTTGCCAGGCCTGCCAGGGTGTAGCAGACCGTGTCCAAGTCCGGGCTGATATACAAGCCAAGATGCTCGAAATCGTCCCCGGTGTTGACGATGATGGTCAGGTCTTGTGGGGGCAGGATCTGGGCGAGGCCGTGGGCCAGCTTGGCTCCACCGACGCCGCCGGCGAGGGCAACGATTTTCATGCAGAGATGAACCGAATGATCTCTTCCAACGGCTTGAAGGTTTTTTCTTGTGCAGCCTGCTTCGGCCAACCGAGAAAGAACATCGCCTGAGGCTGCCAGCCAGCGGGGAGATCCAAAGCCCGGCAGACCGCATCCGGTGCAAAGAGCGGCCCGCAGGTCCACACGCCACCCAGACCTTCGGCATGGGCGGCCAGGAGGAGCTGCAGTCCGGCCAGGGCGGTCGACTGCACGGCCATGGCCGTTTCCGCTCGACGACGATCCACATCCGGGTAGGTATCCATACCGGTCTCGTCCATACACAGGATGATCACGACCGGCGCTTGCATGATCCGCTGGCGGGAGCGCTCGATCCGGATGGTGATCTCCTTCCCCGGCAAGCCATCTTTTTCCAGGTCGCGCTGGAATTCAATCGCCATGGCGTCGGCTGTGCGACTTTTGGCGGAGTCCGCCGTCAGAACGGCGAAGCGCCAGGGTTGGTCATTGTGCGCCGAGGGTGCATAAGCAGCCGTTTCGAGGATGCGCTGGAGGATCTCCCCCGGTACGGGGTCCGGCAGGAAGTGGCGGATGGAGCGTCGTGAGCGCAGGAAGGCGTGCAGTCCTTCTTTCATCCGTGCGCGTCGACTTTTTCGGGCAGGATTTTATAGGTCACGCGCACCTCGTCCGGTCGACCTTTTTTGTACTGGCGCGTGCCGTGATATTTGAAATTGAGTGTGTTGATATGCTCCTCGGCACCCTGAGTGGTGATCTCCACCACCTTTCCCCGGATCTGAAGGTAGCGGTAGGAATTGTTTGGATCCTGGATGCACAACGCCACAGACGGGCGGGCGCGCATATTGCGATCCTTGAGCCGCCCGCGGGCACTGTTGATCAGAATATGCTCCTCGTCAGCGTTGAACCAGATGGGCGTCACCTGAGGAGTGCCATCGGAAACGATCGTCGCCAAGTAGGCAAAGGCTTTCTTTTCATCTTTGATCAGATCACGGTGTGATTCGGGTATTGCTTTCATGGGAAGTCTCCTTTTTTGCCGGGCGAACAACCAGGGTCGCCCGCATGAATTGACCATTTAAGAAATTCAATATGACCTGATGATCTTCGGTGCTGCAGCCGAGCAGCAGCTTGATCTCGGTGTCATGCTTGAGCAGGTCGACGGTCAGGACGATCGCGGACAGGTCGCGGGTCCCGATGGAACCAAGCCAGACGTCGATTCCCGCCCCGTCACCCGCACGGGTGCCCTCAAGATAGCCATAATCCAGCGGGTAGACCAGGTCGGGATAGCGGGGATGCTGCGCCCCTTTCGGCCGGTCGATGACCACCCGGCAATCAGCGACGAGCCGGTCGAGAAAATCCCAAAAATCTTCACTCATCCCAAGCGGATTCTGAGCAGGTCGAGCGTCCTTTGCCAGGCAAGCTCTGCATTTGCAGGATCGTAGGATTCCTGATCGCTTTCGAAGAACCAGTGGCCCGTGCCGGGATAAGTGTAGAAAGCCACCTCCTTGCCGGCAGCCTTCAGGTTTTTTTCAAGCTTCTTCACGCTGGCAGCCGATACGTAGGGATCGGTTTCGGCAAAATGGCCCAGATAAGCGGAACGAGTTTCGAGATAGCTTCCTCCACGGGAACCATAGAAAATAATGGTGGCTGCCGGCGATTGGGGAACTTTTTCGACCAGCCAGAGTGCCCAGTAGGCTCCGAAAGAGAAGCCAATCACCCCAACCGGATTTTCATGGATCGCAGGATGCCCCTGCAGGTTTTGCAGCGAGCGTTGGAGATCGCTGGAAATAGCTTTCTTTACGACCTTCG
The DNA here is from genome assembly GCA_963739255.1 of uncultured Chloroflexia bacterium. GTDB lineage: Bacteria > Chloroflexota > Anaerolineae > Anaerolineales > Villigracilaceae > UBA877. The sequence goes on along the minus strand of CAVTZT010000006.1, from coordinate 313,200 downwards.
CGCGCAGAGCCTGTGCTTCGGGGATCGTCGTTGCCACCGAGCCGTGATACAAGTCGGGTGCCAGGGTCAGATAGCCTTGACTGGCAAGACGGTCACAGAATGAGCGCATGAAGGCATTGAGTCCCCACCAGGCATGCAGCACGAGGACGCCGCCGCGGGGTTCGGACTGGGGGATGGCGAGGTAATTACTCATGGTTTTACCTGAAAAGATCTTCTCCCCTGGGCCGTAAAATCTCTCGCAGCGATCCCTCCCGCAAGGGGTAGGGGAAACCCCGCACATGGACGGCCGGTGTGCCTTCGGCGGCCTGTCCCATGACGAGGGAGGCGGCCGCGGCCAACTCGTCCGCTGCGCCGACGATGGTGATCTGCAAGCGATACCCGAAAAGATCCTCCCAACCGCGCTGGTCGACTACGCCGGGTAGGCCGGAAAGGCCGATCGCCACCCCGAGCGTCCCCAGGCGCCAGGCGCGCCCATGCGAGTCGATGATCATCACACCCAGGCGTTTGCCGCTGGCAGCTTCCAACTGCTTGCGGATCTCTGCCGCCGAGCGGTCGGGATCGACCGGCAGCAGCAGGACCCAATCCTCCGGTCTTTCGCCATCGCCTTGCACGTTTGAGTGATCGATCCCGGCGCTGGCGGAGATAAAGCCCAGGCGGTGCTCGACGATGATCGTCCCAGGGCGGATGCGCAATACTTCGTTGCTTTCACGCAGGATCAACTCGACCAGGCGGGGATCCTTGGCGCAGCGCGCGGCCAGATCGAGCGCCTGGGAGGAAGGTGTGACCGTCGCCAGGTCTACCAGCCGTCCTTCGGCTTTCGAAATGATCTTTTGTGCCAGGACAATGATATCACCATCCAGGAGTGCGATCCCTCCGGCATTTAACGAGGAGAGAAGAATATCCGCCAGGTGGTCACCGGGGCGGATTAGGGGGATGTCAGGGAGAGGGGTCAAAACCAGGGTCATGCCCGTTCACCGGGTGGCCGGACGCCCGTAATACGGATTCCCGCCGACGTACCGCCGTAAGCTTTGTTGATCCCGATCAACAACGAAGTCAGGCCTTCGACGACGACTGAGTTCTCGATCGGTCCGGCGTCCCACCCGGTCAAGCCTGCCGCTTCGACCAGTTTCAGTGTTTCAGCACGAACACTCTGACTTGTTCCGGTCACCAGAACATCGCAATTGATGGGTTCGTCCTTCAGAAGGTGCTCGTAGGAGATATTTTGAAATGCGGAGGCAACTTGTGCGTCTTCTCCAAGGATTTCCCGAGCTTCCTGTGCTGCGCTGCCGGCAGGCGGCATCTGCACACGGGTTACCTTGGGCGGGACCAGCGGGACGGTCACGTCAATGAGGATTTTTCCCCGGAGGGCTCCTTTAACGGTTTCCAGCGTGTCACGGTGTGCGGCGTATGGGACGGTCAGGACCGCGATATCGGCCATTTTCGCCGCAGCCAGGTTCGTCATCCCCTCGAGGATGGCCGCTTGTGGGAGCAATTCATGCAACTGTGTTGCGGTTGCCCGGGCTTTTTCTTTGCTTCGGGAACCGATGAAGATGCGGTAACCGGCTTTTGCCCAACGATAAGCCAGTCCTTTGCCTTCTTTCCCTGTTCCACCTAAAATCGCGATCCCCATCAAAAGGGGCTGTTTCACAGTATTTTTCCCATCCGATTCGTTATACACCCACTCCGAACTGGGCCGGATCGGGTACTTCGACGCCGCGGGAGGCCATTTCGTAAAATGTTTGGAAGACCGCCTCACGCAGCTCCGGCTCGCCGGAGTACATGGCCTGGTAGAGGGCACCAAAGACGCCTTCCGTCGGCATCAAACGTAAATATGCTAGAGAGCCCAGTCGTTCCTCCGGGGTTCCGGATCGTAGTGCTTGGAGAAGCAGGTCGGTGGGGGGTTTATCTGGTGAAATGCCCAACCCTTGTTTGCCGGCGAAGGCGATCAGCCAGGGCGATTCGGAGGGCGGCGCGAGGCGCCTGGGGACACGTGGATTCGGGTGCAGACGGTTTTCGATAATCTCGACAGCTGCGTTGCGCACCGCCCATTGGTCATCCTCGACTTGCATTTTGGTGAGCAATTCATCCGCCCAGGCGGCTGCGATACGCGCCAGGCCGTAAACAGCCGCACGGCGAACCATCAGGTCGTCTTTCATCAACGCACCCTCCCGAAGCATGGCGTGACCTTCCATCGGATGGTTGGCCAGCGATTCGGCGGCCGCGCGGCGCGAGTCTTCGTCGCCGTGAAGGAGGATCGAGGCGATTGCATCCATGGCTTCCCCCGTCCCGATACTGACCAAAGCAAGGGAGGCAGCGCGTCGTACCGTGGGATTCACGTTTCCCAGCAAACCGACCAGATCCTTAACCGATTTTGAATCTTGCAGTGCCCCGCAACCCAGGGCGACGAGTTGTAACATGGCTCCGGATGGCTCAGAAAATAACTGCCGTAACAAAATCCCTGTACTGGGATCCCCGCTTTGAACAAAGGCAGCCAATGCCTGGCCGCGGACGCCCAGCGGCTGTCCTTCCATGTGGAGCACCTCAGCCAACTTGGCCATGACCCGTCCGCGCCAGGGAGCCTGCTTGGGGGCATCCCGCAGCCAACGAGCCATCGTGAGGATGTTGCGAGCCAGTAGCCGGTCTATTTTAGCGGATAGATTACTGACCAGTGAGGTGGGATCACCGAAAGCGGCAAAATACTGCAAGGCCAAGTACTTGCCTATCCAGGGGGGCTGATCGAGCAAGGGTTCCGCTCGATAATTGACGAGTGCCTTACCCGCCAAATATCCACCAAGCGCAGGATGGATAAACCGGACACGGTTATTGCGATGCTGTATTAGCAATCCGCTATCTGCCATCCGGCTGATCAAACCCAAAGAGGGGGCCTGTTGTTTTTGAGATTTCTTCGGATTTTTGGTTTCTGTGTTTTCCGTCGAGGCAGGCTCGGGAGGTTCGAAGGATTTGATCCATTCACGCGCCTTGCGTGGGTCAAAAATGGGTTCAGCGGCGAGGCTCACCTGCAATGCCAGCATCTCAAGGGCTTCATTGGGTGCATTGGAGGGTGTCAATCGACGGATGTGGGTTGCCAGGGCATCGAGGGGGCGCGGGCCGCGGGTATCGCCGGCATATGCCCCCCAGGCCCTCAAGGTTAATTCCAAGGGAGATAGATTACCGCTGTCGACAATCAGCCAGCCGTTAATCATGAGAGGATCGAATTGAACCGAGCTCATTTGCGCCCATGATTCGGTGGCAACGTAGCGAGTCCACAAATCCCCCCATTTCTCGAAGAATTTCATCCTTTGCTCAGGCCCCCAGGCCGCCATGGCGAAGGGGATGAAATTAAGAGATACCAGGCCATCCAGGAATTCGGTGGAGGCAGTCGTGACCATGCGGCATTGCGGATACGTGCGTTTGACAAGCTTGATGAATTCAACAGCGTCCTTGAGGCCATCGGGAGTCAATTCATCCGTTCCGTCCAGGAGCAGCAGCGCGCGGCCGTCAGAAAAAGTTCTTTTCACAAAATCAGGAATGCGCGAAAGGTCCAGAACTGAAGCCTTTTCGGCAATCAAATCGATGATCGAGGCCAGCGCGTCGTCCTTTTTGATCGGCAGGTTGAGGTCGGCAACATGCACGAGGAAGGGAACGGTGTCCTCTGGCAGGCCGGTCGTGGGCTCTCGGCGTGCCAGGCGCGAGGCAAGGTATGCCAGTGTGACGGTTTTCCCCATCCCGCTTTGCCCAGTCAGTACAATGTCCGAATTTCCTGAAAGCGCTTCGGATAAAGTCATGGTGGGTGCATTGTATACCGCGCCGAGTTCGGGCCAAGCCGGCAGGAACGGGATGGTGGTCGAGGTGATGTCTTCCAGGAAAAGAGGTGTTCCGGGTTCGACGCGCGGCGGAGGTGCTAATAAAAGAGGTGGGATGACGACTTCATCGAGCGAGAATAACGGCTCGGCAAGGTGCAAATGCTGGGCTTGTTGCAATACCAGCCGGCGATAGTGTTCTTCGACAGCGGTGGAGACATGCACTTTCTCCTTTGCTTCGCTGCGCTTGGCGCGTGCATTTTCGCCCATTTGGCGAAATATGGGTCGTAAAGCATTGACAATCCACCAGACCATGGTGGCGAGGATAAAGCCCAACCAGAATGAAATCGTGTCGATTTGGGGCAAGCGGAAGGGCATGGATCACCTTTGACGAATTAACTTCCGTATAGAATGCGTCCGCAAGAAGGGCAGAAAGCCATCTGTCCGGCGGAGCGGACTGACTGCGCCCGGGCCGGCGTCAACCGACTACCGCACGCCTCGCAGGCATTGTCGCTCAGTGTGGAGACCGCCACACCGCGCCGCTGCAAGCGCAGTTGCTCATACAGGCCAATGTCTTCTGAGGAGATTGTCTCGATCAAGGCGAGACGTTCTGTGGTCAGTTTTTGATGCTCCTTTTGAAGCGCGGTTTGTTCCTGGCCCAGATTCCGATTCTGCTCCGCCCATTTGGCTTTTGCTGCCTCCAATTCCACCTGGGCACTCTCGTTAGACTTTTCAGCCTCCTCCTCCGCGAGCATGGACTCCAGGAGAGCATCTTCGAGTGTATCCAAGTGACGCTTTAATGACATCACATCATTCTGTAAATCCTGCAATTCCTTCGGATTATGAACGTTCCCGCCATACAGGCTGGCTTCCGTCTGCTCGATTTTGATGCGCTGAGCCTGGACAGCAGCCTCAGCTTGACGCAGAATTTGTCCGCTGGTAAGGTGGTTTTTTTCTGCAATTTGCGCCTGTTCACTTGCCTGGCGGATGGTCAGATCGTCTTCCAACTGTTTCTGTAGGGTTTGAAGTTGAGCCTGGACATGATCGATTTGAGAGTCTATCAGCTGTAGACGATAGAGGCTCAGCGTCGGATTCATGAATTGATTATAGTACCAATGCCGACTTCAGATGCCGATTTTTTGACCGAATATCCAGCATATCGCAATCCGGCGGTCATCCCATCGATCGCCAGACCGGAAGATACGCGGCTGCCCCCACGGTCAATGAATTTCCTGCTAAGGCAGGTTCATGTAATTATAAACTGCGCGTGAAATATCTGCGAACATTCGCTGCGCGCCCTGATGAGTCGTGGGATCTTCAAAGATGATGCCCCCCTGGCGATACGAATAAATCGTCAGGATGTAATTTCCTCCGGGGGAATAGATGATGGCTGCATCGTTACAGGGATTCATCTCTTGGGTAGTTACATCATAATACCACCCGTGCTTATGAGCAACGACGGTGCCATCCGGCACGCCGGTCTGGATCAACGCACCAACTTTGTCCTGCTCCAGATATTGGATCATTTGCTGGCAGGCCGCCTGGTTGATCTGGCCCGGGAAAGCGGCCACAAGTGCCCCGCCGTCGGTCTGGGAACACTGATAAAGGTCCTCCAGCAATAATCCCATGTCGCGTGGCGTGGTTTGCTCGTACACGTCCGGATCAGTGTTGGCGTCAGTACGGGAATTGGCTGGAGTATTAAATCGTCTGAGTAGGTATGCCCCCTGGTAGAAGTAACCGGCCATGAAAGTATTGTTCAGGCCGAGCTTTTGCATCGTTTCGCTGACAATCAACGGACCTCGGTTGGGATCCATGCTTTGCATCAAGGCATCAGAAGCTTCGTTGTTGGACAACGAGATCATCTGCGTGACGCGTTGGGAAGTTGTGTCGTCCAATTGGCTGTTGTAATGGATGTAGGTCGTGACCATGATTGGGATCTTAATCGTGCTCAAGGCGCTAAAGGCAATATCAGGATTTATCGGGATATCCTGGCCGCTGCCGTAGGCGAAATGAAATTCCTCGCCGGTTTGCAGGTTGAGGAAGTACACATCTGTAATTCCGTCGGAGTTATTCTGGTCGATGATCTGTTTCAGGAAAGCTGTCAGGGTGTTCAGTGGCGGCCTCCCAGGAGTGGCAGCCTGGGAGGTGAGCAGGACCGACCGGGATGTCGGGGATTTCAGTGCGTTTTCGATGAGCACTACCGCACGGTTGATGTCCAGGATTTTGCCCGGCGTGCCAGGCCTGAAGTCGGCGGTGCCGGGGATGGGTTGCGCCGGGATGGGAGGCTCGTCATAGCGTGTGGATATTTCGTCCTTCAGATAGGCGCGCAGGCGTTCTTCCGAGAGATCGGATACAAGTGGGATCTGCATCGCTGGCGAGCGTCGGTTCCATAAATAATCCCAGAATCCTCCCCAGAAAGACGCCCCCGTCCGCTTCAGGTCGGCAGCTGCCAGCATGCTTTCGGTATCAAGCTGAAAACCGGCCACATTTGGAGTCAGGTCGAAAACGTTGTTCACATAATGTATTTCGATTGGCGTGGAATAAACCTGCAAGAGTCTCTGCTGGGCGGTTTGCGGGTCCACGCCGCCCACTGCCACTCCTCCGATCGTCATATCGGGTGGGTAGTATCCCCGCAGAAGGCTATAGCGAATAAGTTGAAAGACCGTCAATACGACGGCAAGGATGATCGACAGTAATGATATTCCCCGCAAAAAAAGTGAAGAGCTGCGTATTTTCACATCGCCTCTATTGAAGCTGTTTTAGTATTTTCCAAACGATCGTACGAGTAAAAAGTATAACACACCTGTCGAACGATCACGGATATGCTAAAATCGTTACGTGCGCTGATGTTGAGAGTGTTTTCGATATTGTGGTAAAACAAGGGTATGGTCGACCAAAAATATCCCCTCGCCTTGGTGACCGGCGCAGCCCGACGCCTCGGACGTGCCTTTGCTGAAGCGCTCGCTCAGCAGGGATATGCCATCCTGCTGCATTACCATACGTCGGCGGATGCGGCCGAGCAAACGGCAGAAGAACTGCGTTCATTCGGCATTCCGATTGATTTATTTCAGGCTGATCTCACTGTTCCCGGACAAATCCAGGACTTGTTCCGCTTTATCGATACTCTGCCATATACGTTGCGCATTCTGGTCAATTCTGCCGCAATCATGTCTCATGGGGACGTACACCGGCTGACCGTGGAGGAGTGGGATACTGCCTTTGATCTCAACTTGCGCGCGCCGTTCCTCCTTTCCCAGGCGGCTGCCGAGCGTATGCCTCCGGGCGGCCTCATCGTCAATCTGACCGATGCCGGCGCCGCCAAAGCCTGGACTGGCTATCCGGCTTACTCGATCAGCAAGGCCGGGCTTGAGGTTTTAACACGCCTGCTTGCCAAGGCCTATGCCCCGGATATTCGCATCAATGCGATTGCTCCAGGTTTGGTGCTCCCAGCCGATACTCTTCCGCCGGGGCAGTGGGAGAAACTTATCGAGCGCCTGCCTCAAAAACGTCCCGCCAGCGTGGAGCAGGTGGTCATGGCACTCAACTTCCTGATTCGAAATGAAGCCATAACCGGTCAAACATTGGTGGTGGATGGCGGTTACACCTTGATCTGATCGATCGCCATTGTAGAAGTCATCTCCAAAATGTCATCGCCCAGTGTGGCCTGGAAAGGTTAGCAAAAATGACGAATTTTCGAGCGCTGATCAGGTTATCCCGGCCGCTTTACCTGCTCTTTTCGAGTTTGACTTACATCCTCGGGGTCGGAATTAATCATTATCTCGGTCGATCTTTACGGTTGGAGACATTCGGATTTGGATTATTGCTTGTACTATCGCTTCAAGTGGCCGCATTCCTGCTTGCTGAATATTTCCGCTTGCCGCTTGCACCTCTGGCCGAAGGCGAGACGCCTCGTCAGCGCGAGCTGTTCCGGACGGTCATGCTGCAGGTCTCCGCGGCTGCACTCGTGTTAGCCGCCGCAGTCACGATTGTTCTGATCTACGCCCGTCTGCTTCACCTGACGTCTGCGGTGCTCCTGCTCGTGGTTTTCCTGTTCCTTGTCGCATATGCTGTGCCGCCCCTACGTCTGTCAGAATCCGGTTACGGAGAGCTTGTCCTGGCTGTGTATTTCGCCACTCTGCTTCCGGCATTGTCCTTTCTACTCCAGGAGGATGGCTATCATCGCCTCCTGGCGATGACCACTTTTCCGCTGACGCTCCTGGTGCTGGCTTATCTGTTGGTCGTGGACTTCCCCGCCTTTGCTGTCGATCAGAAGATGGGGCGGCGCACCCTGCTCACGCGCCTCACCTGGCAGCGTGCCATTCCGGTTCATCATCTCCTTATTCTAGTGGCATTTCTCCTTTTCGCAGCCGCACCGATTTTGGGTTTCCCCTGGGGTTTGTTCTGGCCGGTCTTTTTGGCCTTACCCTTTGCCGGTTTTCAAATCTTCTGGCTCCAGCGGATCGCCAACGGTGGACGTACCTTGTGGGTTTTTTTGACCAATTTGGGCGCGGCGGTCTTTGGTATTACCGTCTATCTGCTGGCCTTTACTTTTTGGATTCGCTAACGGGTTTCTCCGGATCCATGCCCGAATTTTTGAAGCTTCTGCCTCCTGATCAAGCCCTCGATCTCCTGTTACGCTCGCTCCCGGACCATTTGCCGGCCGCCGAAACGATCGGCACGCGCGACGCCCTGGGCCGCGTCAGCAGCGAGGACGTGCTTGCTCCTCACTCACTACCTTCCTTTCCTCGCTCGACCGTCGACGGTTATGCCTTGCATGCGCGCGAGACATTCGGGGCATCCGAATCTATCCCGGGTTATCTGACCCTGGTGGGGGAAGTGCCGATGGGTTCGGTTGCCTCATTTTCCGTGCAGCCGGGTCAGGCGGCACTGATTCACACCGGGGGAATGCTTCCGCAGGGAGCGGATGCGGTGCTCATGTTGGAGCAGACACAGATGCTGAAGGCGCCCGGTGAAGATTCAAAGGAGATCGAAATCTTGCGGGCTGTAGCCGAAGGAGAGAATATCCTGCTTGTCGGCGAGGATGTAAAAGAGGGTGAGATTGTGCTGCCGCGCGGCGTCCGGCTGCGTGCGGCGGAGACCGGTGGTGCGATGGCGCTGGGAATTACCAGTATTCGCGTAGCCACAAAACCCAGAATCGGTATCATCTCAAGCGGCGATGAAATTGTGCCTCCGGACCAAATTCCTTCCCCGGGTCAGGTGCGGGATGTCAACTCATATTCTTTAGCTGCCCTGGTGACAGAAGCCGGAGGGGAGCCCGTCCTGTTCGGCATCATCGCAGACAGATTAGAGGATCTGGAAAAGGCTGCCAAACAGGCACTCGCCGAGTGTGATGGGGTGGTCGTTACAGCAGGGTCGTCGGCCTCCGCCCGGGATATGACTGCCGAGGTGATCGCCTCGCTTGGCGCACCGGGGGTCCTGGCTCACGGCGTCAACGTCCGTCCGGGAAAGCCGACCATTTTAGGTGCTTGTGACGGCAAGGCGGTTATTGGGTTGCCAGGAAACCCTGTCAGCGCGCTGGTCATCGCCGGTTTGTTCGTCGTACCGGTGATCGAAAAATATCTGGGTTTGAAAACCCGCCGCCCGCGCCCTTCGGTCCAGGCCTTGCTCATGACCAATATAGCCTCTCAGGCCGGGCGTGAGGATTGGGTGGCAGTTCGATTGATTTAGGGGGAAAATGGCTGGCAGGCTGAGCCGATTTTCGCTAAAAGCAACCTGATTTTTTCCTTGGTGAAAGCAGACGGACTGCTTCGCATTCATCCGGACCAAACTGGTCTGGCTGCGGGGGAAGTCGTTACCGTATTTTTAGATTGAACGGTCAGGATTGGTTCTTCTCCAGCTGGCGCGTGATCCCCAGCAGGATCAGGGATACGATCACCAGCAGTACCGACAGGGCAATGGCAACCCCCAAACTTTGTTCCAAGCCCAAGTAGATCGCCAGCGGCATGGTTTGGGTCTTCCCCACCAAGTTCCCGGCGAACATCAACGTCGCCCCGAACTCGCCCAGGGCACGCGTCCAAGTCAGGACAATCCCGGTCAGCAGGGCGCGGCCGGAAAGAGGTAACATAATATACTGGAAGACCTGCCACTCATTGGCTCCCTCGACCGTGGCTACTTCCTCTAGACGGGGGTCGATCCCGGAAAAGCCGATGCGCGCTGAACGTACAAACAGCGGAGCCGAGACAAATGTCTGGGCCAGCACGACTGCCAGCGTTGTGAACGGCAGGCTGATGCCTGCCATCGACAGCCATTTTCCGAATACCCCCTGCCTTCCGAAAGCAATTAGCAGGGCGAGGCCTGCCACCGATGGGGGTAGAACGACCGGCAGATCGACGAGCAGTTCGAAGGCTGTTTTGCCCGTAAAATTCCAATGCGCCAGGATATAAGCCAGTGGTGTCCCGATGGCGAACGCCAGTAGAACGCAGACCGCGCTCGTCACCAAGCTGAGTTTAAGTGCCGCCAACGCATTCGTAGAAAAAGCATAATCCAGGAAATCTGGACCAGCCGCGCGCCAAAAAAGTGAAAGGAGCGGCAAACCCAGCAAGGCAACCAGAGCCAGGCTTGGGAGGATAAAAAGCCAGGCTGAGCGGCGGTCCGAATGGAGATGATGGAGGCGGCGATAAGAAGACGGCATAGTAGATAATCCTGAGGAGCGCAACGGCGAATGTCGCTTGCACTCCTCAGGTTTCCCTATTCTAGCTTACGGCTTGATTGGGGTAAAGCCCCACTTTTTCAGAACCGCCTGACCGTCGCTCGACAGGACGTAGGCGATGAAATCACCGGCCAGACCCGGGTTGGGAGCCTGGGTCAGGGTTGCCATGGGATACCTGGCAACTACGTTGAAATTCGCGGGGATTTCAATAGTTTTCAACTCCGGCGCGGCGATAGAATCGGAAATGTAAACGATGCCTGCGTCGGCCTCGCCCAACTGGACCTTGGCCACCACCTGCTTGACGTCGGTCTCGTAGGAAACCACGTTGGCCAGCACCCTGGGGCTGAAATCGGAGCCGTAGGCCGGATCCTTGCTCATGGTGTCCAGCACCTGGAGGGCGTATTTCCCAGCCGGGACGGTCTTATCGGCCAGGACGAGTTTGATGCCCGTCTTGCCCAGGTCCGAGAGAGTCTGCAAGTCCGCCGGGTTGCCGGCCGGCAGGACCACGACCAGTTTATTGGTGACGAAATCCTGCGGGGTATTCGCCGTCACCAGGCTATCCTTGACTGCCCCGTCCATCTCGGTGTGATTGGCCGAAGCGAAGACGTCCGCCACAGCACCTTGCTGAAGCTGGGTGTGCAAGGTTTGGGAGCCTGCAAAGTTGAACGTAACGGTGACGCCGGGATGGGCGGTTTCGAAATCCTTGCCGATCTCCTTGAAAGCATCCGTCAGGGAGGCGGCGGCAAAGACTGTCAGCATGCGCGAGGCCGGGGCGGTCGGCGGGATCGGGGTCGGAATGGCGGCGGGAGCAGAGGTGGGGGCGGCCGCAGGCGTGGATAGTCCGACACACCCGGCCAGGAGAGGGATCAACAGTACTAAAAGGAGCGCGATGCGTTTCATTGCGATGAATTCCTTTCTATGTAGGTTTTATTCGTGAATGTCTTACGGCATTCAACCAACCAATTCTGTACCGAGCGTAGTTGTTGGATGCGTAACCTCAGACCAAGCTGGTTGAAGGTTTGCTCAGCGGGGAGGGCTGCTTGATCAGCCTCCAGCCGAGTCAGGCTGGAGTTGATCTCGACTGCCTGAGCGTCGAGGATCGGCAGAAGATTTTTCGGAAAGTATTTCTGGGTGAAATACAGCCGTGTGATGAATTCCAGCCGGATGGCGCGCACGCTGCTCCCGGTGGGGGTGTTGAGCCAGGCTAAGAAGCGTTTCCGGCCGAAAGGAGTAATTTTCAAGACCTGCCGGTCAGGCAAATTCGCCTGTTTTATCGTCGTTGCGGCTACGTCTTTATGGGTTTCGAGTCTTTTAAGGATGTTATAAGTCTGACTCTGGCTTGCATGCCAGACCTGCCCGAGTTCAGCCACCAGCCGATGGTGCAGATCGTAGCCGTGCGCCGGGTTCTCGTATAGGAAACCGAGCAGAGCGTATTCAGGAGAACGTGAGGAATGGGAATGGGTTGATTTGTACATATATACTCACTGAGTGAGTATACCTGATAAATACGATGGTCACAAGGGAAACCCGTTATAATTCAAGCATGTCCGTCTATCTCCATGACATACCATTACCGGAAGCAAAGGCCCGGCTGCATATGGCATTGGACGAAGCTGGCTTGTGGGGGCTTCTGGATGAGGAGACTATTCCGCTCGACGAGAACGCACTCGGACGGATATTAGCCGAGCCGCTCTGGGCGAAGATCTCCTCTCCGCATTACCACGCAGCCGCGATGGATGGCTTTGCCGTCCGTGCAGCCGAAACGGCTGGCGCGCAGCTTTCCTCACCTTTGACGTTGACCATCGGTTTGCAAACCAAATACGTGGATACCGGCGACCCGCTGCCGGAGACCTTCGATGCCGTCATCCCCATTGAAAATGTCGAGTCGCTGGGCGCGTCCGGGAGGGTGGCCCAGGACATCCGCGCTCCTCAAACAATTCGTATTCGCGCGGCCGTGCCACCCTGGTCTTCGGTTCGGCCGATGGGAGAGGATATCGTTGCCACCCAATTAGTGCATCCTTCCGGTCAAGTGCTGCGCCCGGTGGACCTCGGCGCGGCTGCAGCTGCAGGGTATCAGGAAATCAAGGTAGCGCGTAAGCCGCGCGTAGCCATCTTGCCAACCGGGTCCGAACTGGTACCCATCGGGCACGCATTGAAAGCCGGCGATATCCTGGAATATAACTCCCTCGTCCTGGCAGCCCAGGTGAATCATTGGGGCGGCCTCGCCATCCGTTTCGGCATCATCCCGGATGATTTTGACACCATCTGCTCCAGGGTCAGGAAAGCGGCCCGGGACCATGATCTGGTCTTGCTCAATGCCGGATCATCCGCGGGCGCCCAGGATTTTTCTGCCCGGGTGGTGGAAAAGTTGGGGCGTTTATTGGTGCATGGCGTAGCCGTCCGGCCCGGACATCCGGTCATCATTGGCATGCTTAAAAGCGGAAATCGTGAAGTACCTATTCTAGGCGTACCGGGCTACCCGGTCTCGGCTGCGCTTACAGGCGAAATCTTCGTCGAACCTCTAATTGCGAAGTGGACTGGGCGCAAGCCGCTCGAGCCGCCGGTCCAAAACGCACATCTGACACGTAAAATCACATCCCCTGGCGGCGATGATGACTTTATCCGGGTGGTCGTTGGCAAGGTGGGTGAGAAAGTGTTGGCTGCACCGCTTGCCCGCGGGGCAGGCGTGATCACCTCCCTGGTCAAGGCGGATGGATTGGTCTTGCTGCCGCGCGGCGTCCAGGGCGCAGAGGCAGGCGAAACAGTCTCGGTTCAGCTCTACCGTTCGCCGGTCGAGATCGAACGAGCTATTTTCTGCATCGGCTCACACGACCTGACCCTCGACCTGCTGGCCCAGTACCTGACTGCGTACGATCGGCGACTTGTCTCGGCCAATGTCGGATCCCAGGGCGGATTGGTGGCCCTGAACCGCGGGGAAGCACATCTCGCCGGATCCCATCTTCTCGACCCTTCGACAGGCGAATACAACCTGCCATTCCTGTCCCACTACCTGGCCGGGGTGCCGGTAAAAGTCATTGCCCTGGTTAGACGCGATCAGGGGCTGATCGTATCCCGGGGGAACCCCAAAGGCATCCTCAGCCTGGAGGATCTCAGCCAACCTGGGGTTCGATTTGTCAACCGCCAGCGCGGTTCAGGCACGCGTGTGTTGTTGGATTACCAGCTAGACTTAAGGGGGCTTCCGGCCGAGGCAATCCCGGGCTATAATCAGGAGGAATATACCCATCTGGGTGTGGCTGCGGCAGTCGCCTCAGGACGGGCTGATTGCGGGCTTGGGATTGCGGCAGCCGCCCAGGCGCTCGATTTGGATTTTATAACGCTTTTTCAGGAAAGGTATGACCTGGTAATCCCAAAAGTGTACGCGGAGAGCGACCTGTTGGCTCCGCTGTTTGAAGTAATTGATGGCGCCCAATTCCGCAAAGCGGTTGCAGCCATGCCGGGATATGACGTGACGGTGATGGGCAGAGTGATGCTCTCGGAGGCTTGAGATGACGAATGCACTGGTGATCGATGACAACCGGCAGACTGCTGAAGCGCTGTGCCAGATGCTGCGGATATGGAAGATCCAGGCGCGGACTGCCCTGACGCCGAGCGCCGGGATGGCGATCCTGCGTGAAGCCAATCCACAGATGATCTTTTTGGACATCAACATGCCCGGAGTGGATGGCTTCGAGGTGTTGTCCTATCTGCGGCGCGAACCGCACCTGATCGGTGTACCGGTGATCATCGTCACCTCCGACGACCAGCCAGAGACTGCCGACCGCGCCATCAAGAGCGGGGCAAGCGCAGTGATCATCAAACCGGTCATGGCCGAAATTCTCGAGGAAGCCTTGAAAAAGGCAGGATTAATATGACCTTGGTTGTTGTCACATAAAGTAGATGAGAATATGCGGCGATGAGCTATCCAACCGCCGCATTATATTTTATAATACGGACAATAATTATCGAATATTCCGGAGGTAGATATGGTTCTTTCAAAGGGTTTCCCCGCACCCGATTTTACCTTGTCGGATGAGACTGGCGCGACGAAACGATTGTCTGATTTCAAGGGCAGGCCGGTCGTTTTGTATTTCTATCCCAAGGATGACACGCCCGGTTGCACGACGGAAGCTTGTAACTTCCGCGATGAGTACAGCGCTTACGTGGATGCGGATGTCGTCATTCTGGGGGTCAGTCCGGATTCTCCAAGCTCTCATGCCAAATTCAAGGAAAAATATTCAATCCCATTTCCTTTATTGGCAGACGTCGGGCACAAGGTTTGTGATCAATACGGTGTCTGGGGGCCGAAAAATTTCATGGGGCGTGAGTATGAGGGTGTGTTGCGCACGACCTTCCTGGTTGATGCCAACGGCCGGATTGCCAAGGTGTTTGAGAATGTCAAGCCGGCTGAACACAGCACCGAAGTCCTTGCAGCATTGAACAAGTTGAAAATGAAAAACTGAAAGATGCCCAAAAAGGACAACCGAACAACAGGTTGTCCTTTTTATTTGGGGTAGGATGGTTTATTTCACGGTGAAGATCACGCTCAACTTGTCCTCGTAGGCAACCGCCCAACCCGGCGAGTGACGTAGCGCAAAGGCCAGACCGGATCCTGGTTCGATTACGACCAGACGCACCCCTTGAGAGGAAAATATTTTTTCCCAATTTGACTGGCCACGGTAAATTTGCAGGTATTGATAGATGAATGTGTCCCCGTAGACATCGGCTCGACCGTCGATATAGACGCGATAGTCCGGGTAGAGCCGCCAGATCAGATAACCTCCCCAGCCATAGGTGTTATAGATATTGCCGGATGGCCGAGTGGTCAGGATCCAATCAACCGCACCCGAAGGAAAGGTTTCTTGCGTGGTTTTCTCTTGATTCTGTATGACTGTCATGAAACGCAAGCCTGCGGCCAGGATCCCAAAAAGTAAGATAGCTGTTGAGAGCCAGGCTAACCATCGGTTCTGAGCCTGGATCTGGGGCTTGATCCGGACCAACGAACCGATCTGTTCTGCCAGAACTGGAACGGCGACGAGGGCGAAAAGAGGGATATTGCGCATCGAACGCAAGGCTGCATAGCCAAAGCCGACGACGAGCAAAATGTTCGTTATGGAGGTTGACTTACGGCCGAGCAAGCCCAATCCGAGAATCAGAAGGAACAACCAGGCGAGCGGCTGCCACTCGAATTGGTGAAAATCCGGGGAAGCCCATTCCTGGATGAATTGCTGCATGGAAGGGCTGTTCAACGTCTCAAAGGGATAAAGATAAAGACGAAAACCGTTGGGATTGGCCAGAACCGTCAGGACGCACAGGGCGAGGACACCGGCCAGAAAAAAAACATGCTTGAAAGCCGCAACTTCGGAGGTGACTTTTTTCGTGGATATTCCTACGAGCGTGTCGATGGCTTCTCCCAGAATGTAAATTGCTATAATGGCAAAACCCAGCGGAAAGCCGCCATGCAGGTTCACCCAGACGAGGCTGACGGCGGGGAGGACGAGGATATATCTCAATCGCGACGTCTTCCGGTAGCGGTCGAGCAGGTATAAAAATAACGCGGTGAGCAGCAGCGAGATCATCTGCGGGCGGACTCCCCAGGTCGGCCCGGTTGAGACGGCACCCAGCAGGAGGACGAATCCGGCAACATAGGGCCGTGATTCGGTCGGGCAGCGCAGATAGGTCAGGAAGAATGCTGCTGTGATGATGGAGGCAAAGGTAATGATCAATAAAGCGTAACTTCCGAGCCTAAAAAGCATGTATATGAAAAGCTCGGATAACCACTCATGCGCCACCCAGGTTTTTCCAGCAAGCGTAAAGGAGAACGGATCGGTATGAGGTATCGAATGGTTGGCGGCCATCCATTCACCGGTCTGCAGGTGCCACCAGAAATCCGGATCGGCAATTGGTCGCGTCGTCAGGATAAGCAGACCCAAGAAGAGGAGGACGAGGAAGAGCTGTCGGATGGCGAGACGCATTGAGAAAGACAATTTGAGGTAAAGGTTATCGTTTCCGGATCACGATGGCTGTCTGGTCTTGAAAGAGGACCGACCAGGCGGGATCATTTTGTAAGATCAAGGCGATCGGTTGTTTCGGAGGGACGATCATCCATTGAACATTATATTGCACTAGAAGATTCTCCCAACCGTCTCCAGCGGTCATGATCTGTACGTACTGGCGGGTGAAAGCCTCCCCGTAGAAATCCAATTGCCCGTCGATGAAGACTTGCTGACCGGGCCACATACGGTAGATGAGATATCCGCCCCAAGGAAAGAAATTATACATATTTCCCGATTGAGGGTGGCTTTCCAGCCAGTTGACAGCGTCAACGGGAAAATCGGTCTGATTGAATTGGTATTCTTTTTGGGCAAAGTCCATGGGACGTCCGCTCGCCATCAGAGTCGTTACCACGCCAACGAGCAGCAGGGACCATAGAGCACCTCGCATCTGGCTTTCGATTTCGTCGATGGATTTCGTCAGTTTGATGAGCGCCAGAGACCGAGCCACTGCAGGTTGAAGATAATCTGCCATGATAGGGGTGGCGATCACGGCAAAGAGCGGCATATTTCGACCGCTGTACAAGGCCAATGCTGCCCAGCCGGCCAGGAGCAGGCTTTCCGCCGCAGGGAGCTTTTTCCAGGATGCGGATAAAACCAGAAGGCTTAACGCAAGAAAGGCTAGGAATGGCCAGGCGCCCGGCGAATGAAAGTCAAGCGAGCTGTATTCTTTAGTCAGGTCGACCAGATAGCTGTTGGTGACATAACCCAGGCTGGTCGCCCACAACCTCCAACCGACTGGATTGATAAAAGATACCAGGAACGACGCGCCTCCGGCGAAGAGCAGGTTGCGCAGGATTGAAAGGGGAGGTTTTTCGGAATTTCGCCAGCGATCCCACAACCAGCCGGCCAAGTAAGCACCCCAGACGACAAAGCCGGCGATGAATGCCCCGTGTGTGTTTGCCCAAAAGAGCATGATCAGGGGGAACGACCACAAAGGTACCGGCTCGCCTCTCGAAAGACGCCTCAGCCCCGGGGTCCATAGAGCCAGATAGAAAAGAGTGAAAAGATGAGGGCGAGCCAGCCAGTGCGCGCTGGTCATGGCGGCCGCCCAGAGAGCCAACCCAAAAGCAAGCAGGCGGGGGATTCCCATACGGATTATTTCGCGATAGACCAGCACGATCGTCGTGGCGACCACCAGGGCTACCAGCAAGACTGCTCCGTTCAGTCCTAGCAGAAGATCAAGCGCGCCGTAGGCAAGTTGGGCGAGCCACTCATGCGGCGTGAGCGGCTGACCTTGCCTGGTAAAGGAAAAAATGTCGCGTGTAAGGATGGTCTTGTTTTCGATCATGTATCGGCCGATGGTGATATGCCGCCCCGGGTCGCCATCGCGAAAGAGATTGGAACCAAATAAAATAATGAAATAAAAAATCAATATGAAAAGGACATCTTGCAGTCGCGGGAGCAGATAACTGGTGATTACTATGGAACGTTTCATATAGAAATAATTTTACTGCTGCTTGATGAAGTGCGCAGTTCCATCCTGACTTGGCTTTAACCGCCGTAATAAAAAAGCGAGGGCGATTGTTGGGTCGCAAGAATCAATACTTCAAGCAAGTATTCTGTTTGAAGTTAATTTGTAGTAGAAAAAAGTGCCTGTTAAGTAGGCACTTTTTATAAAACCTGCGTGAGTTGCAAGCAGCAACTCTCCGCCGGAGCCGGTGTTGAGCGCACTTTTGCCTGCAAGAGGGCTGACCAATAGCATGCAATACATTGGCGGCCCAACTCGCGTTTACGTGGATCGTAAAAGGGCTTATAGGCGGTCCGTATAAAATCCGAACAAGAATATTATACGGATATTTGTTAAATTCTTGCCATTTCTTGGCAACCACCTCACCCATCCGCGTGCACAACCTATCAGAAGCTGTGCTTCAGTCGGGGGCTTCGCGAGGCCATGTCAGCGTGGTCTCTACGCGCCCGCCCATCGTTCCTCCTCTCCCTTGTTTTAGAATAGGATTTATCTTATAGTAGGGGAACATTCGGAAACTCATAGCCATATCTGCCGGGAAATTTATCCTCCCCAGCAAAGGTTGCAGAGTAAGTTACCGAATGCTTTCATCCAGATGATACCGTGATTGGAAAGACGCTGATATGATTGGCTACACCCGCACCACCCGAGAATGCTCAGCAAGTCAAATCCACCCCAGCCTGTACCAGGCCATCCGGGAATATTTTCAAACGCATCAGTTGGGGGATTTGGATACAGAAACGCTCATATGTTGTGAAACCATCTCCGAGAAACGAAACCCCGGCAAGCTTGCCTCTTTTTTGGATGGTAATCCCGATTTCGATCACCCATCTCGCCATTCTTCTTACCGCTGAATGGCTTATCTGGGCACGCGACGGAGATCGTTCTGGCACAATCGTAACCGGGGCCAAACTCAAGGTGATTTAAGTCAAAGCGTTTGTAGCCAGACGTACAAGAGACATGGAGTTGGCAGTATCCGGGTTTATTGCTGATTCCAAGGAGTATGTGCGCGGAAACTTGGAGATGGGTCCGGATGCGGCTGCGCAAAAATTCTGTGAAGTGGTCGAGAAGGCGGTACTCAAAGCAAATCCGCCTGCTAAAAGAAAATTTTTCGGGTGGACTGGAGGCTGACCATTTCACACCCGCGTTGACCTTCCGATCCGAATCTTGCCTATCGCGTGAGCACCCAACGGTGTGGCTCAGCGGCCCCGCTGTTCTTGCAGGGTCCGCTGGAGCCGGTGTTAGGCGCAGGTGGAGTGAATAAAATTTCGTATGTAGTCTTGCACGTACCGATAATTCTTGGAATTGAACTCACTGTGTCTTTTAGCGTCTCATTCGTTGCCATAACGAAGGGATCCCATACGGAAGAACTCCAATACAACCGATCAGCAAAACGTCTATTAGCAAAAAGGGGATATTCCAGTCGATTTGAGACTTACGATTATTGAAACACCCATCCTCAGACACCATTATGAAGTTAAGTGGAAAGCCAAAAGCAGTTCCCGTGTAAGAAGGATAGGCATTCGTCGGAATTGGAGTATTGGGAGCTAATAAACTTGTTGTGCACAAAGCTCCACCCCAAAAAGTTGTCCGAAAGAGAAATTGACATAAGAGGAGTAAAACGAGAACAATCACCATGGCGTAGAATTTGACATTGAGCACGATTCTTCTCATATCTTTCCTCTCTCTAAACCTGCGCCTAACCATTGCTTATAAGGATGATTTGCGATCTAACAGCTTATGGAACGAAAACCTTGCTCTTTTCGCGAATTTCGCGTTGTTAGGAGGAACCTTCTTTCCTCCTAATATATGCATAATCAGTATATTAGGAGGAATAATTTCCATATAATATTCATACACCTACATTTTTGCACCCTCTTCTCAAAAATAATATACAATATTTGCTCTCGAAAGGCAATGGAAATATTCCAACCGCTATTACAACAAATAAAAAATGACACCGCTCTATTAAGATGGTGTCATTTTTGTGTAATACTATTTATCTCAGGAATTTGTCCTCAAGCGGGATAATATATTCGAATTGTATTTGACGTATTGGTTCTATCAGACCTTGAATCGCCCTCGCCTGATCAGCGGGTCTACTCGCCCAAGTAATCTCGCAGCTTCCTGCGGATGGATGGATGGCGCAGCCGGCTTAGTGCCTGAGCCTCGATCTGGCGGACGCGCTCGCGGGTGACACCCATCTTGCGTCCGACTTCCTCGAGGGTATAGGCTTGGCCATCGAGCAGGCCGTAGCGCAGTTGTAGAATGCGCACCTCCCGCGGGGCAGTCCGTTCAGGACCTCGGACAGGTGTTCACGCAGCAGGTTGTAGGTTGCCGTGTCGTCGGGTGGGGCAGCCTCGTCGTCCTCGATGAAGTCACCCAGGACCGAGTCTTCCTCGTCGTCGGTCGGCGTTTCCAAGGAAAGCGGACGGCGTGCCACCTGGATCATGTTTTCCACTTTCTTGGGCGGCACTTCCAGGGCGTCGGCCAGTTCTTCGACCGAAGGCTCGCGGCCGAGCCGCTGGGTCAGTTGATGTTGGACGCGCAGCAGCTTGTTGATCTGATCGCCCATGTGGACGGGTACGCGAATCGTACGCCCCTGATCGGCGATGGCACGCGTCACCGCCTGGCGAATCCACCAGGTGGCGTAAGTGCTGAACTTATGGCCGCGGCGGTAATCAAATTTCTTCGTGGCGCGGATCAGCCCGATATTGCCCTCCTGGATCAGGTCGAGGAAAGGCACCCCTCGTCCCATATACTTCTTCGCCACACTGATGACCAATCGTGAGTTCGCAGTGATCAGGTGCTCGCGAGCCGCCCAACCATCCTCGATCAGACGGCGCAGTTCCTGCCGCCGGCGCGGACTGACATTCCCGCGGGCCAGCTCTTCGCGTGCCATGCGGCCGCGCTCGATGCGTTGCGCAAGCTCCACTTCCTCGTTGGCGGTCAGCAGCGGCACCCGGCTGACTTCTTTCAGGTACAGGCCAATCGTGTCATCGGTGTCGATGTTGGCGAGATAATCGTCCAGGTTTACTTCGGGTCCCGCTTCAGCTTCAGCCTCTTCTACGGCCGCGAGCTCTTCTTCCGGCGGCTCACCGGTGGGCGTGTCTTCGACAAAGGCGACGCCCGCGCTTAAGAGAGCTGCGAAGGCCTCTTCCAGCTGTTCAACATCCTGCTCTGCTTCGGGGAAAAAATGCAGGATATCGTCGATGGTAACGTAAGATTTCTGCCGCCCCAATTCGATCAAGCGGGCGATGGCAGAATACTCTTCGTCCTCCTCAATTAATAAGGGATTCTCCATATTTTTCCTTGCTTGCATATTTATGAATCAGAATACTCTTTTTCGTGCCTAAAATCAATACCCTTTGTCATGGAGTGGCGGTGGCCTCGGGAGCCGTCGATGTGTCCGTCGGCTGGAGGGTTGCTTCGGGTGTTGGGGTCGGAGAGTAGGGTGGGTTGTCGACGAGTCCGGTCAGGGCGTTGATTCCGTCGGCACTGATCACGTAGATATCGCCTTGATCGTAGCGCACATAATATCCGCTTCCGGTGGGGGTCATGCTTCCGACCTGCAGGGTGTGCGTGGCTCCGCTCTGGAATTTTAGGGTGATGGTATAGGCTGGATTATCCAGGCCAATGGCTGAAAGTTCCGGCGAAGTCTGCAGCTTTAAAACAACCTGCAAAGCCCCGACCTGGGTCTCGGCTGCTTCGGCCTGGGCCTGGTCGGCAAGTTGGGGTGAGGGAAGACTTACTTTCCAGGCACCGCCCGTGTCGCGCTCGATGAAAGTGACCTTTTGATCTTTATTGAACACGCGCAAACTTTGGAGCTTGTCATTCGCCACGGAGAGCAGGTAACTATTACCGATGACTGTCGGTGTCGGAGTGGTGGATTTCACCGGCCGGTTCTTGATAAAGAAATACGCACCAATCACGAAGGCAAGAACGACCAGGAGTATCCAGGTTGAACGCTTGATCATAAATTAACCTCTCGCTCGCCGCATCAGCCATGAGACGATGCCGCCCGCAAGGACTAATCCGGGCAGGATAAGACACAGCGAGATATCGAGAACCACCATGACAACGCTGTTGGGGAGGACCAGCTGGCGTGAGATCGGCTGCTTGGCGGTGAGATTGATCATGTTTTCCTGGCCGGCGGCCCAATCGACCGAGTTGATGATCATGTCACTGTTGGCATACTGGTCGAAGTAGCTGTCGTTGGCGAAATCGGAATCGCCGATGACGACGACACGGCCCTGGTTGCTGGTGTTGGTTGTTGCCGCGGCGATCGACAAGGGCCCGGCCAGATCCTTCGTCGCGTCAAAAACCAACTGGTTGTTCTTCAACGCTTCGATGTCGGTCTCACCCCAAGCTCGGGATATCGTATTGACCAGGGAGGTTGTCTGGACGTTGGCAACCGTCGCGATGGTCAGGCTGCGCGCGGTCGGGAAAAAGGTGGTCTTACCCTGGAGTTTGTCGGTGATGGGGTGGCTGCCATAGTTTTGCGTGTCGGCCACCACGAGAACTACCGGGTTTTGGTTGGGATCGATCACCAGGTCGTTGTTCAATGTGATACCCCAGGTTGCCGCCAGGTAATCGGCAAGCGGGTCGGAGGTCATTTTCGGATCCATCAGGAAGGTCGGTTCTTCCATTACGACCAGTGCGCCGCCGTGGGACAAATAATCGTTCAACAGCGCGACTTCCTCGGCCGATACCGGGAGGCTCGGTCCGGCGATGACGATCGCCTTGGCGTCGGCCGGGACCTGGTTCTGGGCGCGCAGGTTGAGGTCCGGACAGTGTAGTTTTTGGCCTGGAGCACGGTCTGGACGTGGGTATAAGATGTCTGGGAAGAGGTTGATAGGTCATGCTCTCCGTGGCCGGTCAGGAAGTACACGGTCCGGTTACCAGGATTTATCAGGCGGACGAAGGCATTGGTGAGCTCCTGTTCGGTAATCGTCGTTACCATTTCTTTGTTGTTGCCCATCACCAGGACGATGGTGGCGTCGCGCGTGACCTGGTACTGCTGTGCCTCGACCGGATCCGCATTGGGATCAACGAATTGGTAGTTGAACTTGCCCGCGCTGTTCGATTTGAAATCGGTGAGCAACTGCTCGGCATCGGTGCGCGAGGAGCTGGTGGTGTAAAAGGCGATGGCACGAACCGGCTTCGGGAGTGCCTTGAGCGTCGACAGCGTCTCAGGGGCCAGGGTGTGCTGCTTGTCTTCCGTCCAATCGCCCTGGAGGGGATTCTGGTACACAATGATATTGACTACGAAAAGAATAGCGATAAAAGCAATCAGCAGGATGAGCGCATTGCTTCCGTATTTTGCCTGTCGCCCGGCGATCAGTTCCCGTACGCGCCCTGGATCTAATATCGAAAAAACAGCCGGACCGATGATCAACAAGGCCAGGCAGATCCAGAGTGCCAGGTTGAACCACTTGGCGTTTGATATTGTGAACAGCCCCATCACCGCCATCAATTTGACGACCAGGAGCAGCCCACCGGCCAGGAGCGCAATACCGGCAATCCACAATCCGATAGTGGCAAACCTTCTTGAGTTCGATTTTTTGGAGGAGCTGGATTTCTTTGCCATTATTGCCACCTTCGCATTTCAACCACGACCGAACCCAGGAAGAGTCCAAAGGCGGTCAGGCTGAGAGGATAGACGACGTCGGATAGCGCAACCCTTCCGCCCATCATGTTGCTGAAGCGGCCGTTGAGGTCCAGATAGGTGAAAACGTTGTTGACGGCATCGACATTAACGATATAGGTGGGCAGGCGGATCAAATACCAGAAGATTACGATCACGATAAAGGTCACAAAAAAGGCGGCAAACTGGTTGGTGAAGATAGCAGAAAAGGCAGTACCGATTGCCAGATAGACGGCAACCAGGAGGATGATCGCCAGGTAAGCGGCGAGCATCAAGCCCTGGTCGATGCCCGGAGAGACGAGCTTGTTGAGCACGAACGGGAAGATTAGCGTGGCGAGAATGATGGTCAGGGCGAAGAGGAAGGAGCCCAGCCATTTACCCACCACCAGTTCCCAGTCCCTTACCGGAGCGGTCAGCAGCAGCTCCATGGTGCCCATGCGTTGCTCGTCA
This sequence comes from uncultured Chloroflexia bacterium, assembly GCA_963739255.1. Taxonomy (GTDB): domain Bacteria; phylum Chloroflexota; class Anaerolineae; order Anaerolineales; family Villigracilaceae; genus UBA877. The sequence continues at coordinate 289,115 of CAVTZT010000006.1, read as the reverse complement.
GCCAACAGCCGCATGGTCAAGACGGGGGCGGTGAACAGAAAGACAAATGACAGTGGGCCGACGACGAGGCTCGCGTCAGGTGGGGTTCCACCGCCAAGGATCGACTGGCTGGCGGCGAAGTTAATTTCATAAACGAAAACACCACCGACTATTACAAACGCTGCGATGGCTACTATATAAGCTATTGGGCTGATAAAGTAAAGCTTGTATTCACGTCGAGCGAAATTCCAAATATTGCGCATCTTACTTCTTCTCCTTCCGGGACGGCGAATTATCCCGGGTGAGTTCGAGGAAGATCTCTTCCAGGCTCATTCCTACCGGGCTGAGTTCCAACAAATCCACGCCGGCGTTTACCACCGTTTTCGCCACGAGTGGGCGGATATCCACCTCTGGCGCAAACTGAAATTCGAGAGCGCCATCTGGTCGTACTTTAATATCCTGCATGCCTTTGATCCGGGAAAGCTGCGGGACCAGTTCGTCAACTTCGCCTCTCACGCGCAACACGGCCCGCTCGGCCCCGACCAGACGGGCTTGCAAGTTTTCGGGCGAGTTCCTCCGCCACGATCCGGCCCTTGTTGATGATCATCACCCGGTCGCAAAGCTGCTGCGCCTCAGAGAGAATATGGGTGGAGAGCAGGACGGTTCGCTCCTTTCCGATTTCGCGGATGATATTGCGTACTTCCACCACCTGGGCCGGATCCAATCCAATTGTGGGCTCATCCAGGATGAGGACCTCGGGCTTATGCAGCAAAGCCTGGGCGAGTCCGACCCGCTGGCGCATGCCTTTTGACAGCTTGCCGATATACCCTTCCGACCGCTCCTGCATGTCGACCACCTCGAGGGCCTCATCGACCATGTCGTCGCTATCAGGAATATGCCGTAGGTCGGCCATGAACTTCAGGTAATCGAAGACCGTCATGTCGGGGTAGAGTGGGACGGTTTCAGGCAGGTATCCGACACGGCGCCTTACTTCGAGAGAATCGTCCACCACGTCAAAACCGGCGACCTGAGCGGCCCCATAGGTCGGAGGCATATATCCGGTCAGGATGCGCATCGTGGTGGTCTTACCGGCGCCATTGGGACCTAAAAAGCCCACCACCTCGCCTTGTTTGGCTTCGAAGGTCAGATTTTCGATTGCCCTTCTTGATCCATAATCCTTGGTGAGACCTGTAGCACGAATCATGCCATCTCCTTGGAAGAAAAATTTTACGCGGGCGAAATAAACGGCACAGCAGCCAAGGGAGGCGGCGGTGCCGGGTGAATACATGCCAACCGAAGAGTACTATACAATAATTAAGTGGGTAAAGTCAATAGGTTTTATTTTTTCTAATCAAACCCTAATCTTTATTTTTGCGTTTTATGTTAGGTTTGACATAACACCCTACTTCGGGTAGAATGATCGATTGAGGCGCTGCGGCGCCTCAATTTCTGGGTGCGTGCTGTCACCCAAAAGTTTTAAATCCAGGAGGAGTTATGGACATACTGTGGTTGGGGAGTCGGCATGGGTTATCCCCGTTCGAGCAGATCGCGATCGTCGGGGTTTTGTCAGTAGCTTTCATAAGTCTTCTTTATGCTTGGTTATTGCGGGGCAGTGTACTGAAGAAGGACAAGGGCACATCAAAAATGCAGGAAGTCTGGGATGCGATCCGCATTGGCGCCAACAGCTATCTGAATCGCCAGCTGCGGACGATCTTGCCATTGATCGGCTTGCTCATGGTCCTCCTGTTCCTGAGTGTCTATGTGGTACCGCCTTCGCCGGAAGCTACGGAAGAATTCGGTAAAAGCGCCCAGATTGTCGTTGCCATCGGCCGTACGATCGCTTTCATTATGGGCGCCTCCTTTTCTCTGACCGTCGGCCAATTGGGCATGCGCATGGCGATCCAGGCGAATGTACGTGTGGCCGCAGCATCAAAACGGACGTTCAATGAGGCGCTTTCGATCGCGTATTACTCTGGCACGATCACGGGCATGTTGACGGACGGTTTGGGCTTGTTCGGCGGAACGCTCATCTTTATTGTGTTTGGAAAGGCGGCGCCGGATGCCTTGCTCGGCTTCGGTTTTGGAGGTACGTTGCTGGCGCTGTTCATGCGCGTGGGCGGCGGCATCTTCACCAAAGCCGCGGACGTCGGCGCAGACCTGGTCGGGAAGGTCGAAAAAGGGATCCCGGAAGATGACCCGCGCAACCCGGCCGTCATCGCTGACCTGGTGGGGGATAACGTGGGCGACTGCGCAGGCATGGCTGCAGATATTTTCGAATCATATGAAGTGACCATTGTCTCCGGACTGATCCTCGGTCTGGCGCTGATGACCGTCGACCCAACCCACAGCTTGAAGTGGATCGTCTACCCCCTTCTGATCCGGGCCATCGGTGTTCTCTCCTCCATCCTGGGTACGTTTACGGTCCCGATCTGGGTCAGATTCCCGATCAAATTCCTGCGCGCCCACGATGCCGAAGACGCCATGTTCCACTCTTATGAAGTATCGAGTATTAACACCGTTTTCTGGTCGTTCCTCCTGGCGATTTTGTACGCTCATGACTGGCGCCTGGCCATGTTGACCACCATCGGTGTTGCATTGGCTGTGGTCTTCAATCCTTTGACCTCCTATTTCACCTCTACGAAAAAGGCACCGGTCAAGGGGATTGTCGAGGCGACCAACACCGGACCCGCCACCACAATACTTTCCGGGCTGTCTGTCGGCATGGAATTGAGCGTTTGGGCGCTCTGCGTCATTGCCATCAGTTTCATCTTAGCCTTGCTTCTCTATAAAGCCGACGGTCCCACCTATGTTTTCTATGCCGTGGCGATGATCGGCATCGGCATGTTGAGCCATACCGGCAATAATGTCGCTATGGATTCCTACGGCCCCATCTCGGATAATGCCAACGGAATTGGCGAAATGGCCTGGTATGGGTTGGAGGATAAAGAGACGCTCGATGCCCGCCAGATCATGGCCGATCTGGATTCGGTCGGCAACACCACCAAGGCGATCACAAAAGGTGTAGCCATCGCTTCCGCAGTCATTGCTGCGGTCAGTCTGTTTGCTTCCTTCTTCATCGACGTTGGTCGCGTGCAGCAGGCTGCCAATACGTTGGCCAAGGCAGCAGGTCAGGCCATTCCATTTGCCACCCTGATCAGTGACACCGGTATCCGCGTATCGGAGACCGCTGTTTTCGTCGGCCTGCTCCTGGGCGGCGCGTTACCCTGGCTGTTCAGCTCCCTGTCCATTCGCGCCGTCACACGTGCGGCCGGGTTGATCGTCCTGGAGGTCCGTCGACAGTTCCGCATCCCCGGCCTGATGGAAGGTAAAGTCAAGCCCGACTACGCCCAGGTGGTCGGCATCTCGACCACTGCTGCCCAGAAGGAACTCATCCCGTTGGCACTGATTTCTGTACTCACGCCGCTTGCCCTTGGATTGGTCCTGGGGGTCGAGGCTTTGGCGGGTTTCTGCGCCGGTATCATTCTCAGCGGACAACTCCTGGCTGTCTTCATGGCCAACGCAGGCGGCGCCTGGGACAATGCCAAGAAATCCATTGAGGACGAGAAACGCGATCTAGAGGCTAATACGGGCAAGAGCTCCGAGCGGCACAAGTCGAGCGTGGTCGGTGACACGGTCGGCGATCCGCTGAAGGACACCGCCGGTCCAGCCCTCAATCCGATGATCAAAGTCGTAAACTTGGTTTCCTTGATCGCCGCGCCCATAATCGTCAAATACGCCAATGCACAAAGTGTTGAGAAGGCGGTGGTTTGGGTGATCGCCATTCTTATGCTGGGTGTGGTTGCGTGGGCGATAACCCGCTCGAAGGCGGCCGCCCCGAGGATGAAAGAATAAATCTGATTGACTGATGAGAAGAGCCTGGACTGTGTACGGTCCAGGCTCTATCATCTCGATCTTGCTAATGAAACAGATCGTATATTTACTGCATGGGGCGATCCTGGCAGGTGGGGCGGCTGTTGTATATTATCTTGGGGGAGTCAGTACGATACAACAAGTCTCGCCCTTGACGATTTTCCCGGCAATCCTAGTTTCGATCGCTGTTGAATCTGGCGTAGCGCTGCTGATCTTTGCCCTCCTGCGCAAGCCGGCATACGCCGCTTGATTGTCACACTGCTCGTGCTTGGCCTGGCTTACCAATGGCCGGTTTTTATATTCATCAGCACAGCGACCGTTGCAGGTCTGTTCATTTTTTGGATGGTAAGGCGAAAAATAAGCTGGGATGATCTTCATTTGGTCTTGAACCTGGTCAGTGTGCTCGTCGTCGGTTTTTTTGTCATTCAGTTTATCGACTTTGTCAGGAGAGAGCCCTGGGAAGAATTCCGGTCGATGGTCGCGCCGGCCGGGATCCAGCCGGCTCGCTCACAGCAGAATAAACCGGATATTTATTATATCGTTCTGGATGGATACGGCGGGGCTGACATGCTCCAGTCCGTCCATGGATTTGACAATTCCCACTTCATTGCTGACCTCGAGCAGCGCGGTTTTCGTGTGGCCTCCAGGAGTCAGGCAAACTACCCGCGGACATTTTTATCACTGAGCTCCTCCTTGAACATGCAATATCTGGATAAAATGTCAGGCATTATGGGGAATTCCGGTGAAGTGTGGGCGTCGATCGATTCCATCCACCACAGTCAAGTCCGGTCTCTCCTTGAGTCAAAAGGATATAAGACAGTCTTCCTGGCGAATAATTGGGATTACACCAGTATTTCAGATGGCGACCTATACAAAAAGCCTTACCCGGTAATGTTAAATGACTTCGAAAAATCCTACCTCGAATACACCAACCTGGATTTATTCAAATGGATCAGATACCTGGGAGTATCCTACCCTTCCTTTGAGGTCCAGCGTCGGACGATCCTCTATGCATTTGACACCCTGCCTGCCCTCTCTTCCATCCCGGGACCGAAATTTGTCTTCGTCCATATTCTTGCTCCCCATCCGCCGTTTGTTTTTAACCAATATGGCAATCCACTCAATCCAAGCTATAAAATGACCTTGTTTGACGCCCCCCGTTTCGTCGGGGATGCATCCCAGTACGAACGTGGCTATCTTCAGCAGCTCATCTTCATCAACCGGGAAACTCTCGCCATGATCGACGGTGTCCTTTTAAAATCCGAAACCCCGCCGGTCATCATCATCCAGGGGGATCATGGTCCAGGCGTCTACTTTGATAAGGGTCAAAACACCTGTTGGTACGAACGCTATTCAATCTTGAACGCGTATCTCCTGCCCGGGTTGGATCCCGATAGCCTCCCTCAGGATATCAATCCGGTCAACAGCTTTCGTTTCGTCTTCAACACCTATCTGGGGACTGACTTCGGATTGCTGCCAAACAAACAATATTATTCGGCGGGAGACAGCTTATATCAGTTCCGAGACATAACTGGCTTGACGCAAACCTGCAAGCTTCCCGAAACTGATGCGCCCTAGCGCTTTTTCATATATTTTCTTTGCCACTCGAAAAGCTTGTTAAGGGCTTCGATGGGGGAAAGGGCATTCATGTCCAACTCTCCAAGCTCGTCCAGCAAGGGGCTGGTCTCTGGAAATAAAGCCACCTGCTGGGCCGCCTGAGGGTTGAGTTCGTACTGCCTGTCCGGAGGTTTTTTCCAGCTCTGACATGATTTCGGTAGCTCTCTGGATGACTGGGCCGGGCAGGCCAGCCAGCTGGGCCACATGGATACCATAGGATTTGTCAGCGCCTCCGGGGACGATCTTGTGCAGGAAGACCACCTTGTTATCGGTCTCGGTCACCGCGACGTTATAATTTCTCACGCCGGGCAGCAGATCGGCCAGCTGGACCAGCTCGTGATAATGTGTGGCGAAAAGCGTCTTGGAACGCAATTGTGGATGGTTGTGGATGAATTCGACCACGGCCCAGGCGATCGATACGCCGTCATAGGTGCTGGTGCCGCGCCCGATCTCGTCCAGGATGAGCAGTGAGCGCGCCGTGGCGTGGTGCAGGATGTTGGCAGCCTCGATCATCTCGACCATGAACGTCGATTGTCCGGCATGGATCTCATCCTGCGCCCCGATCCGCGTGAAAATCCGATCCACCAATCCGATTCGGGCAGATGAAGCCGGTACGAAGGAGCCCATTTGTGCTAGCAGGACGATCAAAGCTGCCTGGCGCAAATAGGTCGATTTGCCGGACATATTCGGACCGGTAATCACGCGTATGATTTCCCCGGACTCAAAACAGACGTCGTTGGGGACGTAGCGCTCGCCGCTCAGCATGTGTTCGACGACCGGATGACGGCCGTCGTGGATGTCCAACAGGTTCTCCTCGCGGACCTCGGGCCGGGCGTACCCGCCCAGGGCCGCAGCCTCGGCCAGGGCGGCGAGAACGTCGAGCTCGGCCAGGGCGTGTGCCGTGTCGAGTAACCGGGAGGCTGAAGTAGAAAGCTGTCGGCATATTTCGTGGAATAGACGTATTTCTATCTCGCGGATGCGGTCTTCCGCATTCAAAACCAGTGTCTCGTACTCTTTCATCTCTGGCGTGATGTACCGCTCTGCATTGACCAGTGTTTGTTTGCGAATGTAATCGGACGGTACCTGGGCAGCGTTGGAGTGCGTGATTTCGATGTAGTAGCCAAAAACCTTGTTATATCCGACTTTTAGAGATTTGATGCCGGTGCGCTCCCGCTCGGAGGGTTCCAGGTTGTTGATCCACTCCCGGGCATGACGGGAGGCCTCAATGACGCCATCCAGCTCGGTCGAATGACCTGGACGTATGATGCCGGTATTTTGCAAAGTTGCTGGCGGATCCTCAGCGATAGCAGACTGAAGAAGGGATAATTCCTCGACACAAGGGTCCAGGGAATTCAAAGGAAGCGCTTGGGCAGGTTTATTTTTCCCCAAGACCGCTTGAATGGCGGGGATGCGGCCGAGGGTTTCCCTCAGGGCGACCAGATCGCGCGGTTGGGCGTGACCCGATAGCACCCGGTTGGTCAGGCGCTCGAGGTCTGCGAGCGGTTTCAAGGCGGCGCGCAGCTCGGCGCGAACCATGGAGCGGGTAAAGAAATATTCAACCCCTTCCTGGCGCAGCAGGATGCGATCGAGGTGCAAAAGTGGCTGGCTGACCCACTGCCGGATGAGGCGCTTTCCCATCGGTGTGACCGAATGATCAATAGTTCCCAGCAAGGAGCCTTTGGCTTCCCCGCGCAAGGTCTCGGTGAGCTCCAGGTTTCGGCGCGTCGATGCATCCAGGGTCATGAATTCGTTCAGGCTGTAGACGTGCAGGTTGGCGAGCAAGGCCAGCGCGGCCGCATCGGTTTCCTTGAGATATTGGATGATCCCTCCGGCAGCCCGTGTAGCCAGGGGCAGATCTTTGAGGCCAAAGCCCTCCAGGGTTGAGGCTCTGAAATGAGACAACAGCACCTCCCTGCATTTTCCCGGCTCGAAACGCCAGGCGGCCCAGGGGGTCGCGTGGCCGGGGAGGCCGTTCGGGAAAGCGATGTTATCCGGATAGATGATTTCGGCCGGGTGAAGACGGGCCAGCTCGGCCCGGATCGGTGCGGGGTCACCACCGTCGAGTTCGGTGGCGGCGAATTCTCCAGTGGTGATGTCCACATAGGCAATCCCGACACGCGCCTCTTCCAGGACGACCGCTGTCAGGTAATTGTTGGCATCGCCGGGCAGCAATCCCGGTTCGACGACCGTACCTGGGGTGACCACGCGCACGACCCTGCGGGGAAAGATGCCCTTGGTCGGCTGATCCCCGACCTGTTCACAAATCGCCACGTGATAACCTTTTTCGATCAGGCGTGCCAGATAGTTTTCAACCGCGTGGTAGGGAATTCCGGCCAGAGGCGCACGCAGCCCTTTCCCGATCGGGCGTGAAGTCAGGACGATGTCCAGCTCGCGGGCGGTGATTTCAGCGTCCTGGTCAAAGGTTTCGTAAAAATCACCCAAGCGAAAAAAAAGGATCGCGTTTGGATACTGTCGTTTAATTTCTAAGTATTGCTGGCGAATGGGGGTGACATCCTCAGTCATGCTCCCATTTTATGATCTAGAGACGAATTGGACAAGAGGCGATTTATTTCGTAAGCTACCCTGCCATCTGTCAGGTGACTTTTTATGGTTTTGGAATATAATAGGATCACGATACTCAATCAGAACAGGAGGCTCGAATGTCAGGTGTGACGTACGATCATGTGACGAAGGAATTTGGGAACGTAGTGGCGGTGAACGATCTGGACTTGAAGATTGACGACAAGGAATTTCTGGTGTTTGTGGGGCCGTCGGGGTGTGGGAAGACGACGGCGCTGAGGTTGCTGGCGGGGCTGGAGGAGATCTCGAAGGGGACGATCAAGATTGGGGAGCGGGTGGTGAACGACGTGCCGCCGAAGGACCGGGACATCGCGATGGTGTTCCAGTCGTATGCGTTGTACCCGCACATGACGGTGTATGACAATCTGGCGTTTGGGCTGAAGCTGAGGAAGACGCCGAAGGACGAGATCAAGCGGCGGGTGAATGAAGCGGCGGAGATCTTGGGGATTGGGGAGTTTCTGGACCGGAAGCCGCGGCAGCTGTCGGGGGGTCAGAGGCAGCGGGTGGCGGTGGGGCGGGCGATCGTGCGGGAGCCGGAGGTGTTTTTGTTTGACGAGCCGCTGTCGAACCTGGATGCGAAGCTGAGGATTGCGATGCGTGCGGAGATCACCAAGCTGCACCTGCGGCTGCAGACGACGTTTATCTATGTGACGCACGATCAGATGGAAGCGATGACGATGGCGAGCCGGATTGCGGTGATCAACAAGGGCATGCTGCAGCAGTTGGACACGCCGCAGATGCTGTATGATCGGCCGGACAACATGTTTGTGGCGGGGTTCATTGGATCGCCGGCGATGAACTTCTTCAAGGCGCGGCTGAAGAAGGAGGATGGGAAGCTGATCGTGGATGCGGGGTCGTTCTCGGTGCCGGTGCCGCCGGACCGGAACAAGGCCTACCAGGCGTACGTGGACAAGCCGGTGGTGTTTGGGATCCGGCCGGAGGACATCTACAACCCGGTGTTCGTGCCGCCGGGGATCCATGCGGCGCTGGTGGACATGAAGGTGGACATGACGGAGTTGATGGGCAACGAAATCTTCCTGTATGTGGTGACGGGGGAGAACACGGTGTTGGCGCGGGTGGATCCGCGCACGGACTTCCACATCGGGGACAAGGCGCAGGTGGCGTTCAATATGGACAAGTGCCACCTGTTCGACATCGACACCGAGCTGGCCATCCGCTAGGCAGATGAGCATTCTCAACCGCCAGGTGCACGCCACCCTGGCGGTTTATTATATAAACCCGAGGTGAAAGAATGGAAGCATCAAAGTATAAGCTGGTCCTGCTGCGCCACGGACAAAGCACCTGGAACCTGGAAAACCGTTACACCGGTTGGACCGACGTCGGGCTGAGCGAACAAGGCTTTCAGGAAGCACATTTTTCAGGCCAGTTGTTACGCGACAATAAATATGAGTTCGATCTGGCCTATACCTCCGTCCTGAAGCGCGCTCTCCAGACATTATGGATCGTCCTTGAGGAGATGAGCCTGGAATGGATTCCGGTGGTCAATGCCTGGCAGCTGAACGAGCGCCATTACGGTGCCTTGCAGGGTTTGAACAAGGCCGAGACCGCCAAGGAATATGGCGAAGCCCAGGTTAAGCTCTGGCGGCGTTCCTACGATGTTCCGCCGCCGGCCTTGGAGTGGGATGACCCTCGTCATCCTCGCTTTGATCGCCGTTATGCCGCTCTGACCAAGGAGCAGTTACCCAGCGCGGAATCGCTCAAGATCACTCTGGAGCGGGTGCTGCCATACTGGCACAGCGCGATCGTTCCGGCGATCAAATCGGGACAGCGGATTCTCATTTCTGCACACGGAAACAGTATACGGGCGCTGGTCAAATATCTGGATAACATTTCGGATGCCGAGATTCCGGAATTGAACATTCCCACCGGCATTCCGCTGGTGTACGAGCTAGATGCAGAGTTGAAGCCGGTCAAGCATTATTACCTGGCGGACGAGGAGACCGTCCGTAAAGCCGCAGAAGCGGTGGCCGCACAGGGCAAGGCTAAGTAAATTAGTTCCTCGCTAAAATACAATCCCCGCAGTAAGGCGGGGATTGTATTTTAGCTTGGTCTGCGCGAGCCTATGATCGTGATCACACCAGCAATGATGAGGGCGGCGATGACGATAATCAGGACCATCCCTCCGGCTTTTGAGGCTGTCATTCCTTGGGAGGCCGGTTTAGCCGTGGCTGATGGTTGCCCGGTCTCAGTGGCCGCCGAAGTGGGCCAGAGGGTGGCTGTGGGAAATTGAGTCGGCGTGGAAGTAGGCTGGGTGGGCGTGGGTGTATTGGCTGCCCGGATGGTCAGTTTGTGACCGGCATAAATCGTCGTGTCGCTTGTAATGTTGTTCAGCCGATAGATGTCATTGACCGGGACGCCATAGGCGATCGCAATGGCCAGGACGGTGTCACCAGGCTGGATGACATGGATGATGGAACCGTCTGCATTCGGGGTGTTAACGACGATGGTCGGGGTGGGTGAGAGTAGTGGCGGGGGAGGGGTGTAAGCGACGGGCGTCCCGCCGGTGGACAAGGCCGCATCCAAACAGTAATAATACGTATTCCCGGAGACTGCCACTCCTGCCCCGACATCTCTCAGGACCGTCGAGAGCATGGTGCCCTGATGAGGGGCATCGCCCATCCACTGCTGGACGGCCTGTTCAGCGGTCATGCCTGAGCCGCCGGTGACATTCTCCGAGTACCAGCCGCCCAGGCTCAAATCGCCTGCGACCGGGTACCCGGCATCCAGGGCACGTTGGAACGGCCTGCGCCCCTGAGCGTCGGTGTGAATATTGGACATATGCACTGACGCCATATACTCGGCGTGCGCCTGGGCGAGGCCCATCAGGATGTCGTTAACCTGGTATGGCGGCAGACCCTGCTTCGCCCGCAAGGCATTGACCGCGTCGATCAATTCGGGGGCGGTGGAACGTTCCGGTGCGGATACGACCGGATTGGCCCGAACGCCTTGGGGTACCGCGGAGAAAACCCCAAAAATAACGAGTACCATTACCGGCAAGACATATCTGCGCATGAAGCTATTATAACGGCCGTGCAGGCCTCTCGCAAATCCCCCGAAAGAAGGGGCTCACCGCCTGTTTTTTGCGCCCAGGGCAGTGATCGCACCGGCAAAAGCCAGCGCGACCAGGACGATGATCGCCACCGCGCCGCCTGCCTTGGAGGCCGGCAGGCCGGAGACCGGTGTGGTTATTTCCTCCGACGGGGTCGCCGCCATCCGGGAGGAGGTAAGGATCGACGTTGACGTAGAAAAGGGCGTCGCCGTGGGGCCGGTCACGGTCGGGGTGAATGCCGGGCGGATGATCAGCTTGTGCCCCGGATAGATGATGGTCGTCGCCGTCAGGGTGTTCAACTGCTCCAGTGTGATCAGCGGAATGCCGTAGGCCTGCGCAATGGCGAAAAGCGTGTCCCCCTGGTGGATGACGTGCACGATGGACCCGTCTGGGTTAGGGGTGCTGACGACGATAGGAATTACGATCGGCGCCGACGTAGCTGGCACGCTTGTACTCACCGTCCCACCGGTGGATAAGGCTGCGATCTGGCAGTAGTAATAGGTGTTCCCGACGACGGTCACGCCCGCACCGACATCCGCCAATTCCGGATCGAGCAGGGCGATGCGGTGAAGTGCATCGCTCATCCAGAAGTTGATCGCTTCCTGTGCGGTTGCATTTGTCCCTTCGAATACGTTTTCGGAAGCCCTGGCTGCCAGGTAGCCTGCATCAAGCAGCCGCTGCTTGCTCCCCCTTCCCTGGGCATCCGTATCGGAATAGGTACCGATAGAAGCCATGTAGTCAGCCTGCGCCTGACAGACGCGCATCAGGATGCTGTTAGTCTGAAAAGGTGTCAAACCACGCGAGGCGCGCAGAGAATTCACGCCGGCGATCACCTGGGCTGCGGTGGAATGCTGCGGGAGCAAATTGGCTCTTCCAGCGTGGACAACTATTGGAAAAGAGGCCAACAACCAAAAAAGAAACAAAGCGAACCCCGGGTATATCCAGCGGTGCATAGGCGGAATTATACTGGTTGGCGGGTAGCGTGGCAAATAAACGTAGGTGTCGCTCTGATGGTATTTTTGTCCGCCGAGTTCGTGACATTGGTCACGGCTTGCCCGACAGACAAGGCAGTAAAATATGGTAATTGGAGGTGACTATGTCACTATTCACACCCGGACGTCGCTGGCAGCCGCCGTTTTACCCCTTCAAGGAAGAATCGTTCGGCAACCGGCTCCTGGAGGCGATTGAACGGCTCGTGAAGGGACCCCTGTTCGGCTGCAGGATGTGCGGCAACTGCCTGCTCCAGGAGACCGCCTTCATCTGTCCGATGGAATGTCCCAAGGGTGTGCGCAATGGCCCCTGCGGCGGGTCGACCGAAGACCATTGTTACGTCGACGAAACCCGTCCGTGCATCTGGTATAACATTTATGACCGATCCTTCAAGATGGGGCGGCAGGAAATGCTTCTCGAGGTGCTGCCGCCGCTGGACTGGGAAAAAGTAGGCGGAGAAACCTGGGGAGATGTGGTGAAACAAGTCAGGAAGATCGGAACCGGTAAGGTCATCTCCGGCCTGCTTGCCCGTACACCGGAAAAACGTACCATGACCTGGGACAGCATCTTCCGTCCCGTCCGGCAGCCCGACTGGTGGCAAGGGGACAGTGAGTATCACGGCCCCAAATATACGGATCCGATCTCGGAATTGGAGCGGCGATTGAAGAGTGGCGAGTTCGTCGTCACCGCTGAGGTGGCCCCGCCGCTGACCGTTTCCACGAACAAGTTGGGCAACAACATCGATCTGGTCAAGCCGTACGTGGCGGCGATCAACTTTACGGATTCGCCCTCGGCGACGCCGCGCATGTCCTCCTGGGCTTGTGCCGCGGTGGCCCTCCAGCATGGGGCCGAGCCGGTCATGCAGATCGCCGCCCGCGATCGCACCCGTATCGGTCTGCAGGCCGAGGTGCTTGGCGCGAACAGCCTGGGGGTGCGCAATATCCTCTGCCTCTCCGGCGACAGCATGAAGCTGGCTCCCACTCCGCGCGGCCGCATGGACGTCGTGGATCTGGACTCGATCCAGATGCTGTGGATCCTGCGCCGGATGCGCGATGCGGGTATATACCTTGACGGCCGTGAGATGAAGTTCCCGCCCAAGCTCTTTTTAGGAGCCGCAGCTTCTCCGTTTGCCTCCGAGCCGAATTTCCAGGCGCTGCGCGAGCACAAGAAGGTCAACGCCGGGGCCCAGTTTTTCCAAACCAACCTGGTCTATGAGACCGGCAGGTTGGAGATCTGGCTTAATGAGCTTTCGAAACGCAATATCCTGGACAAGGTCTATATCCTGATCGGCATCACCCCGTTAAAATCGTACAAGATTGCCAGCTACATGGCCAAGGAGGTTCCGGGCGTCTTCATCCCGGAAGCACTGCTCAAGCGCATGGAACAGGCCGAGGCTGCCGGGAATGCCCAGGAGGAGGGGGTGGCGATCGCCCTCGAATTGATCGAAAAGATCACGACTTATAAAAGCCAGGGCATTCACGGCCTGCACCTGATGGCAGTCGGTTGGGAAGAGATTGTACCCCGCATCGTCACCGAAGCAAATCTCCTTCCGGCTCGGATTAATATCCCTCAGCCGGTGGATTGAGTCGTCGGATCCTATTAAGCTTGAAGCGTACGTCCCAGGAGGTTCCCATGGACGCATTATTGCCAAATGAAATGGCGGTGAAAGCCGAAAGCATAGGCGTTCGCAAGGCCGCCCAGCCTTTTCTTCCCATGCTGGCCCTGGCGATTCTGGCCGGGGCGTTCATTGCGTTAGGAGCAATGTTTGCTACGACGACTGCGGCCGGCTCGTCCGTCCTGCCGTTTGGGGTTGCCCGCCTGTTGATCGGCCTGACTTTCTGCCTCGGGTTGGTCCTGGTTGTCGTTGCCGGGGCGGAGTTGTTCACCGGTAACAACCTGATCGTGATGGCCTGGGCCGGCCGTAAAATCACCACCCGCGCTTTGCTGCGAAACTGGGTCGTGGTCTATGTCGGTAATTTCATCGGTTCGTTGGGAACAGCCGTTTTGGTTTATCTGGGTAAACAATATACATTTGGCAGCGGCAGTGTAGGTGAAGCCGCCCTCAAGATCGCCATTGGGAAGGTGAACCTGACCTTTGTCCAGGCTACGGCCTTGGGGATCATATGTAATGCTCTGGTGTGCCTGGCTGTCTGGCTGACCTTCAGCGCACGGAGCACTGCTGATAAAATCCTGGCCATCCTGCCGCCCATCTCGGCCTTCGTCGCCGGCAGTTTCGAGCATAGCGTGGCCAACATGTATTTCATCCCCTTTGCTTTGCTCATCAAAACCTTCGATCCGGGTTTCGTCGCCTCCAAGGCTCTCGATTTGACCAGCCTCACCTGGGGATCGTTCTTTCTCAAAAACCTGCTGCCGGTGACCATCGGGAACATCATCGGTGGTTCTGGGCTGGTAGCGGCGATTTATTGGTTTATCTACCTGCGTGGAAAGAAGGAGTGAATGAGCGCCACTCTTCTGGCCCACCTTTTCAATGGATTATTGGTGATTGCCATGCCGGTTGGTCTGGCAATTTTTTTCAGGCGCAAATTCCATCTGACCTGGCATCTATGGTGGATCGGCGCGGGTACTTTCGTTTTATCGCAGGTTGCGCATATTCCTTTCAATTGGGTCATCGGCCTTATTCTCAATCGAACTGCGATGGTATTCTGGCCTAAGTCAGGCCAACTGATTTTCAACGCCGCTTTCCTGGGCTTAAGCGCCGGACTTTTCGAGGAGCTCTTTCGTTATGGCATGTTCCGCTGGTGGGTAAAAGATGCCCGATCATGGTCACGAGGGATGATGACCGGGGCGGGTCATGGTGGCGCCGAAGCCATCCTTTTTGTCGGCGTACCGGTCCTGCTGGCTTTTGTCAACATGTCCGTTGCCCGTTTGCCCGCGATCCAGACCGCGCTGACGCCGGTTCAGGTAGAGTTAGTCAACGCGTATTGGTCGATCCCGTGGTATGCCGCCCTGCTGGGTGCCCTGGAGCGTTTCTTCACCATCCCCGTCCAGATTGCCCTGGCGGTCATGGTCCTGCAAGCGTTCATGCGCGGGCAAAGAATTTGGGTGTGGCTGGCCGTCCTTTACCATGCCTCCATTGATGCAATCGCTGTCTATGCGGCGAGGAGTATCGGAGCTTACTGGACGGAAGCGATCATCGGCTTTTTCGCCCTCCTAAGCGTTATAGTCATTTTTGCTTTGCGCCAGCCCGAACCTGTTCAACAGATCCAGCCTTCTTCGTCTCAATCGGTCTCGACATTCACGCCGGCCCCGCCGGAGGAGACACCCGATAACCTGGATAAAACTCGTTATCAATAAGTAAAAATGATCCACACAGAAAATATCACCAAGAAGTTCAATGCCATTACGGCAGTCGAAAACCTCAGTCTGGATGTCAGGGAGGGGGAGGTCTTTGGTTTTCTCGGACCGAACGGTGCCGGAAAGACGACCACCATCCGCATGCTCACCAGCCTGATCGCCCCGACAGACGGCTCGGCCACGGTCGCCGGCTTTGCCCTCGGCCGGCAGGATACCGAGATCCGCCGCACGGTTGGCGTGTTGACCGAGACCCCGGGAATGTATGACACTCTTTCGGCCGAGTACAACCTGAGGATCTTCGCCGAACTTTACGAAGTCCGGGACGTCAAGGCCCAGGTGGAGAAATACCTGCGCATGCTCGGTTTATGGGAGCGCCGCTCCGACGCAGCCGGGACGTTTTCCAAGGGCATGAAGCAGAAGCTCGCCATCGCCCGCGCCCTGCTGCACGAGCCGCGCATCCTTTTCCTCGACGAACCGACTGCCGGACTGGATCCGGAGGCTTCCCATCTGGTGCGCGATTTCATAGACGAGCTAAGGAAGGAAGGCCGCACGATTTTCCTCTGCACGCATAACCTTGACGAAGCCGACCGTTTGTGCGACCGGGTAGGCGTATTCAAGACCCGCCTCCTGGTGGTGGATACCCCTGCCAATTTGCGCACTTCTCTTTTTGGGCGGAAGGTCGTCTTCCACTTACGGGCATCGGACGAAAGGCTGGCCGAAGCGGTACGTTCCCTCGGCTTCGTGCGGGAAGTGAAGGTGATCGAAAACAAGCTGGTGGTAACCCTGGATGATCCCGAGGCGCGCAACCCGGACGTGATCCGTGCCCTGGTCAAAGCGGGTGCCGACTTGCAGTTCGTCGGGGAGCTGCGTCACACGCTCGAAGAGGTTTATCTGCAGTTGGTGAAGAGCAATTGAGGCCGGCATGAATAAGATCAAAACGATCGTTCGCAAGGAATGGGCCGAAGTCTTCAAGAATCGCATGGTGATCTTCACGGTCGTCTTCCTGCCATTGCTGCTGGTTGCGATCCCTCTCGGCGTTATTTATTCAACGCGTGGTGCGGCTCAGGCGACCTCGTTCAACTCCTCCATGCCGTCGCAGATGACCCAGGCGATCTGCCCCAAGGAATTAACGGGGTCGAATGCTTCCAGGTTTTCATGATTAGCGAGTTCATGATGCTGTTTATGCTCGTCCCGGTGGCCATACCGGTGACCATCGCAGCCTACTCCATCGTCGGCGAGAAAACGACGCGCAGCCTGGAGCCGCTCCTGGCGACCTCGATCAGCACGATCGAATTGCTGGTCGGCAAGGCGCTGGCGGCGGTCATTCCGGCCGTGCTGGCGACGTACGCCGCATTCGGGATATTTGCCCTGGGCTCCTGGATCATCGTGGCGAACAAAATGCTGCTGACTGCCTTGCTGGACGCCCGCTGGCTGATCGCGATTTTCATCGTCGGCCCGCTGCTGGCGGTCATGGCGGTTACTTTTGCCTTGATGGTCTCCTCGCGGGTCAACGATCCGCGCGTGGCCGAGCAAATCTCGATGGTCATCATCGTCCCGGTCCTAGCCGGTTTCTTCGGGCAGGTTGCCGGTTTGTTCGTTCTGGATAAGCAGATCATCTCCGTGACGGCGGTTGTGATGCTGGTCGTGGATATTGGGCTGATTTATTGGGCGACGCGCGTGTTTCAGCGCGAGTCCATCCTGACTCGCTGGAAGTGAGATATGAAGAAAATTGCTCTTGGAGGATCGATTGCGATTTTGGTCAGCCTGGTCCTGGTGTCCAGCGTTCCCGCCCAGACTGCCGATTTAACCCTCAGCCTGTCGCGCGATTGGGGTTACGGAGGATTCAGCGGGGACATCCAAGGCACGTTCACTATGAAGGTTACCGGTCCCAATGACTTGGCTCGGGTTCAATTCTTTATAGACAGGACGTTGATCGGAGAGGTCGACCAGCCGCCGTTCAAATTGCAGTTTGTGACCGATAATTATCCTCCCGGGCTCCATGAACTATTCGCGATCGGCTTTACCGAGGACGGGGTGCAGCTTTCCTCCCAAACGATCACTGCCAGTTTTGTCACGGCTTCTGAAGCCGCTAAATCGACCTCCCGGATCATCATTCCGATCCTTGTGGTAGTATTCGGGGCGATGCTCCTGGCAGCGGTCATCCCGATGTTGACCGGACGTAAAGTGCAGCATCTCGATCCTGGGATGCAGCGCCAGTATCCGTTGGGCGGTGCCATTTGCCCCAAGTGTGACCGGCCTTTTGCGGTCCACTTTTATGGTTTGCACCTGCTCGGAAAAAAGCTTGACCGCTGCCCCTATTGCGGAAGATGGAGCCTCGTCGGTTACGCTTCCATGGAGATGCTGCGTGCCGCCGAACGTGCCGAGCTGGAAAGGGGTGCCGGCCAGATTGTAAAGGTTCCCATCGAGGAGGAGTTGAAGAAGGACCTGGACGATTCGAAATACCAGGATTTATAACCTCGGACGCTCGATATCCTTGGAGGACTGAACGATCTGTTTCAAGTACGTCTTCTCGGCACCTGATCCCCTCGTCATCCCTCGTTGCCTTCACGCTGTTGGTGAATATTATCCGTGTAAGGTTTCTCCCTCATTTTATAACCTCGGCTAAGGCAGCCCCGGCTTGGAGTGGCATCACGACCGGTGAATGGACCGCGCACAATACCGGGTCGCCAGTCTGTTCCTCGTGGTAGCGTGGGCCGTGGTCGCCGGTGACGATGACAATGCTGTCGGGATCCTGGGTGACGACCTGGGTTAGTACAGCGACCAGGCGGGTGTTGATGTACTGCAGTTGGCCCATGTATCCGGCGTCGTATTCACGCTGGTTGAAGTCGATACCTCCCGAAAGTTCCGACCCGTCGGCGGCAAAGACGAACGGCGGATGTGGCTGAAGGATGTGGGCAAAGACAAACTGCGGGCCTTCCGTGAAAGCAGACCATGCCAGTGAATCGAAAATGAGATAGGTCCGCGCCCGGGCGCGCTTGGCCATATCACCGGGTCCGTTGAAGAACACCCCATCCATTTCTTCGAGCGGGGTGATCAGTACGCTAAGTGCTTCCAGTTCCGTGAGCCCGGCGCTATGATCGGGATGGAGATATAGATCAGCGTCCGTCCACTCGTCCCAGACGTAGCCGGTCTCGTAGGCAACGGTCTGATAACCCCGCAACTCCAATGTAGCGCGAACCTCAGAGCGGCGGATCTGTTCCCAAAGCTCCTCATCCCGTTCCCAGGTTGGGTTCAGGATCGATGCCAGTGCCACGTCGGTGTGGGGACCAAGCGGCGGGCACTCGCCCGTTTTAAAGCCCAGGGCGGCAATCTGGTCCAGGAACGGGTTGTTGTTGTAGCCGAAACGATCCACGAGCACGGACCGGCCACCGTAGGAGTCCACTATCACCAGGTAAAGATCGGGGGCGGTTTCGTCGATCGTAAAAGCCTGCGCAGCTTTGATCCGCGTCAGGGGGATATCACGCGCCGCACCCCGGAAAAGCGCCAAGCCGCCGGAAATCGAAATCAGATATATTGCCAGGAGGTTCAATCCGAGGTTAGCCTTCACCAGGTTCAGCTTCGGAGGGCGGACGAAAACTGCTAGCGCTGCAATCAAGACCAATGCGATGATCCTGGAAAATGTGTCAAGATATTGCCAGGCATTCCAAAAAATAATCAACAGCATGGTCACGAACGCTGCCCGATTCCAGTCCTGAAGGAGGAGCCGGAACCAGCCGGTGACCAGCACTCCCGCCAGCACGGACAACAGGAAGAAACGCAGGCCGCTCCACAAGTTGACCTGATCGATGTTGATCACCACCAGGGCGATCAACGGTACCGGCGCCATCAGGATCGGGTAGAAAGGGATGGAGAGAATTTTACGCATCAAAGCCCTGGCTTATTTGTCGGTGGTTTCAAGTTGCTTTTTCCAGGATTCGGATCAGCTCGTTATTTGTCAGGCCGACAGGATTGCCGTTCATGCTGCTGGCCTTCTGTGCCTGACGGGCAATTTCCGGATAGTCCGGCGACTTCAGCCCGTATTTCGATAACGGCTGGATGCCCACGGTTTGAGTAAGCTCCCACACCCACTCGATTCCCTCCAAGGCCCCGGCTTTCGCTTTCCCGGTCAGGATCCTCCCGATTTCATTGTAACGTTCCAAAGCCTGAGAGTTGGGTTGGCGTTTCTGAAGGGCCTGAAGGTTTGTTTCCATGACAAGCGGCAAGAGGCGGGCGCAGACCGCACCGTGCGGTGCATGGCAGATTGCCCCGATGGGAGTGGCGAGTCCGTGTACCGCGCCCAACCGGGCGTTGGCCAGCGCCAGCCCGCTGAAGAGGCTGGCAAGTGCCAGGTCCTCGCGGGCGGAGGCATCCTCTCCGTATTCCACGGCTTTTTGCAGGGAACGTCTAACGCGGTTTATCCCTTCCCGGCAGACGGCGTCGACGAGCGGATTGGCCGCGTTCGACACGAAAGGTTCGATCAGCTGGGTCAGCGCGTCCAGGCCCGTGGAGGCAGTGACAGCCGGGGGCAGGGAGTAGGTCAATTGCGGGTCGACGATGGCCAGGCGTGGAAGCATGCCCGGGCTGCGCAGGCTGACCTTGAGGCGGTGCTCGAGCGAAGTGATCACCGCATTGCGCGTCACCTCGGACCCGGTTCCGGCAGTGGTCGGAATAGCAATCACCGGCAGCCCGGGCCGTTCGAGAGGCTTGCCCTTGCCGATGACTTCCAGGTAATCCATGAGATCACCAGGATTGGTCAGCAGCGCGGCGGCTGCCTTGCCGGTGTCCAATGCGCTGCCTCCGCCCATGGCGATGACCAGGTCGCAGCCTGCCTGGTGCGCCAGTTCCACGCTTTTCGCTACACTCTCGATGGTTGGCTCATCGTCGACCATGTAAGGAAACGCATCGACGCCCACTCTATGCAGCCGATCCAGCAGATCAGCCGCCCGGTCGATGGAGTTGACCGGCACCCAGGCGCGCCGGCCAAGGGCTTGCGCGGCCTGGGCTGTTTCGGCGACGGTCCCGGGTCCGAACACGACCCGTGATGCAGTGGCAAATTCAAAGCGCACGTCACCAGCCCTTGTCGTCTGGGAAGAGGTTGGCGAAGACTGTGCGAGTGCGCGGCTCGGCCATCAGCGGTTCGGCAGCCTCCCGCCAGCGATTGTAATGCGCGGTTTCCTTGTGGCGGGCAGGATCCTCGGAAGAGCGATAGACCTCTACAAGAATAAAACGGCTGGGATCGTCTGCCTGCTGAATGACGTCGAAGCGGGCAATGCCGGGTTCCTTTAGGCTGGCTTTGGCGTTTTCGAGTGTGACGGCCTTGAAGGATTCGACCTGGTCGGCTTTTACGTGTACGTGCACGTGGACAATATACATAACCAAGTCTCCTGTATATACTTAATGCGCATAGCCATTATATTCAATCCTAATAACCGAATAAATCAAGCAAAAATCAACCACTGACAATTTAAAACTATTTATGTAAACTTTGCGCCGCGACGAATGACAAGCCTTTTTCGGTCAGCGCCTTGGCGGAATTGTTGCAAGCATCCACCTTATCCATGAAATTGAGCTGCATGGCATCCCAATCACCGGAGGCGATGACTTCTTGCTTCTCCCGGAAGTAGTCCAGGATGTCGGATGGGTGGGCACGGGTCTGCTCCACCTCAGGGTCGCCGCCTTCATGTTTAGCGGAAATGTTCGCCACGTGGTCAGCGATCTCCACCAGCTCGGCTCGTCGGTTGTAAGGTTGGATAATGATGGACTTCCAGGTCTCGACGATATGATGCTCGAAGCGCACCACGTCCTCGAAGCCGAGCGCTTTGCGGAACTCTGCCGTCAGTTCCATGGTTTGATTATTGATCGAATTGGACCAGTTGAAGCCGATCAGGGGGGAGGTGCCGTCATCACGGCTGAATAATTTGGCAGCCGCCATGATCCACAAGGCGTGATAGGGATTGTCCGAGCCAAAGAAAACCGAGATCTTGAATTGGATGTCCACACCCAACCGGTAGAGCAGGAAGCCGAGCAGGATCGTTCCAGCGTTGAAGTTGAGCACGTGTTGGACACCGTAGTTGGTGTAGTAATAAAGGAATTCGTCCAGCCACATCAGGGCATGATCGTTAGGCTGTCCGATGCCGCCGAAGTAACCCGTGATGGTGTCGGGTCCGCCCAGGTGCGGATTGGATCCGTCGGTGCCCTTCGTGTCCAGCGTCTCGACGAATGAAGCGCCGATGATGTCCAACGCCGCGACGATGGCCGGCAGGTCGCCATCTTCCTCCGACTCTTTCATCTTGCGCACGGCGATGAATCGGCCCGGGACCAGGCTCCCGTCCCGGATAGACCGCTCACACATCGCCCGGATCCAGGGGAAGTACTGCAGCGCTGAAACCTCCAGGGTGACCGCCGATTTGTCTTTGAATTTCATCTTGTCGGCCTTGGTGCCCAGGACCTTGCGGCGGTAATCCGCAACCGTAATGAAGACACCCTTGTCACGCTGTTCCATCAGCCATTTCAGATCCTTGACGTAGTCGTGGTTCTTGGCCTCCACCTTTTTTAGCAGGGCCTCCAGCTGGCGGTTCTGATGGTGTTTGCGATTGATCTCCTCCGGCGTGCCGTATTTGGCGACCACTGCCAGGAAGTCTTTCATGACCTGCGAGTTCGGGTCAAGCAGGACGGAATTGAGATCGTCCAGGCGGTTGTATGGGATTTTCAAAGTTTGCTGCAGGTTTTTATCCATAATTATTTTCCTCCGCGCTGCGGATTTGGATGTGGACACCTTTAACATCCTCAGCAGCTCGGTCGTACTCTTCGTCCGGCATTCCGAACCAGTTTTCAGGAGCCGGGAATATCTTGCCGGTCACTTCTGCGGCGTACTGTTTTAAGCCGTTCAGGATGACTTCTCCAGCGTTGCCGAATACTTTGGCCATCTTCGGCTTGAACTTGGGATATAGACCAAACATGTCGTGATAGATCAATAGTTGGCCGTGGGCATGCGGACCGGAGCCGAGCGACATGATGATGCAGTCCTTGGCGCGCTCAGTGATCAGCTGGCAAACCCGGTCCGGGACCATTTCGAGCAGGATGGCAAAAGCCCCGGCCTGCTCCAACGCCTTGGCATTGTCGATGATCTTCTTGGCCAGGGCGGCATTCTTGCCCTGGACCTTGTAGCCGCCCAGAGCGCTGACAGATTGGGGCGTCAGCCCAAGATGACCGATGGCGGGGATTCCGGAAGCGACGATACCGCGGATCTTGTCTGCCTGCTCGATGCCGCCTTCGAGCTTGATCGCGTCGCAACCGGCTTCGGCCATGAAACGGCCTGCGCTGCGAATGGCGGTCTCGACCGAGGGTTGGTATGACATATAGGGCATGTCCCCGACCAGGAACGCCGTCGGGGCACCGCGCCGGACGGCCTGGCTGTGGCGGATCATATCGTCCATCGTCACCGGGAGCGTGGTATCGTAGCCGAGCATGGTCATGCCCAGGCTGTCGCCGACCAGGATCATCTCGATCCCAGCCTGTTCCTGCAGGTAGGCGGTGGGATAGTCATAACAGGTCAGCCAGGTGATCGGCACTCCGTCGGCGACCTTCTTGAAGAGATAGGGTAAGGTGATCTTCTTGCGTGGTTCAGTCATGGCTCCTCCGTATGGGATTTGTTTCGGGTAGATTGGGGATCATTTCAATCCTCTAAAAAGATCCTCACCTTTCCAGCAGTGGCAGGTTCTTCAGGTACCTCTAGTATAGAGCGAAATTGAAGAGAGTACAATCTTCCGGTATCGAGTGTACTGAAAGTATAGCCCTTTTTCGAAACGAATTCCACAATAGACCTCTTGCGAAAGTAAATCATTTGGCGCACTCGAGTTCCAGGTTGTAGATAGCAGCAATAAGATTGAATCTGAGTGAAAATCGTTTGCGCCGGTTTCTGTATCGTTCACTCAAGATCCGGAAAATCTTCAACTTGCGGATGACATTCTCGACCAAAACGCGTTCATGAGAAAGTTGTCGATTGCTTGCCTTCTGTTCCTTCGTCAATGGATGAAGCTTTGATTTCTTAGCCGGAATTTGGTTGTTCGCATGAAGATTGCTCAAGCCCAGATACCCGGAATCTGCCAGGATACGGATCTGTTTGGAGAACAGACATCGGCTTTCTTTGAACAAATCAAAATCATGCTGGCTCCCATTGGCAAAGGCTGTGGCAATGATCGCTCGTGTCTTTTGGTCGACAATCAACTGCGTTTTCTGGGTGTGACGCTTCTTTTTGCCGCTGTAGTGCTGGCGTTGCTTTTTTTCGGCCGTTCGATCGGCTGCTCAGTCGCATCGATCAGCACTACTTCGATCAATGTGTCACTCGGTTGCAGTGCCTTTCTACCTGGCAGGCGAAATTCGCCCGACTTGATCAGTACATTCTCAACTTTTTGGATCGTCCGGCACACCGTTCCTTCGCTGACACCATAGGTGATCCCGATATGAAACTCTGTACGATATTCACGCCAGTACATCAGCGTCATCAGCAATTGATCAGCTCGACCCAACTTCGGCGGTCTTCCAAAATCACGCATCTCTTTCTGCAAGACCACCAGCATCTTTTCAAACATTTCCCGGCTGACACCGGTTGACCGTTTGAAATCTTCATCCTTGAGCGTTTTGACTGTTTCGTATCGCATGCGCCTATTATGGCACAATTAACACTTATGCAAGAGGTCTAATATAAAAGCAGGGTGCGGAGATTGTTCCGCACCCTGCTTTGTTACGCTTCTATATCTTCCTTACGGTGAAACCACCTTCCAGTCCGTCTTGCCGCTGATAGAATTGGGGCTGGTGACGACCAGCTTGATGTAGTAGTTTCCGCAGTCCGTTTTGTAAGCACCCCCGGGGTCAAAACTCTGGGTGGATGCCGAAGCGAAGGTCAGGGTCCCGGGAAGCTGCGGGGTTCGCGAAGTATTGTCGCCATTAAAGATCTGAATGTAATAGTTCACGGCCGTCGGCCCGTTGGTCGTGACATGGGAGGTAAAACTCTGTGCGTTCGGGCCGCCGCAGAAGCCGTGGATGACCGGCGTTAGGGTGATCGAGACATCCGTGACGAGCGCTTGCGGGATCGGGAAGATCGGCAAGTGGGAAATATCGCCGGAAGTTTTAGTCACCGATCCACCTAGCCAGCAAAAATGGCCGGCGACATCTTGCGGATTCTGGATCTGCCACCAACCGTGAGTTGCGTCGGTCCCGTGGATGGGTACCGTCACCCCCTGCTTCAGAAAACCGACCGAGGCGAACTTTGTGCTCTGGCCAAACCGGCAGTTGACATCTTTATCCAAGGGCGTAACCATCGGGGCAGAGGAGGTCGGCACCAGGGTCGGCGTGGGCGTGTCCGTCGGGACGGCAGGTATGGGTGTAAAGGTGTCGGTCGGGACAGTCGGAACGGTGGTGACGGTCGGGCCGGATTGGATGGGAGCCTGTGTTGGGATGGCCTTAGGTAAATAACAGCCAGAAAGAATCAGGCTCACACCCGCAGTCAATACGATAAAACGTGTAAAGGAAATTGTTCTGTTCATATTTTCTCCTTGGCGAGGCAGTGGATATTGTCACAAAAACTGTTGAGCGGGCCTCCAAAGTACCTCTATGGGGAATGCCAGTTTTGGAGGTTTTGGGAGCCATCGCTGCGGGTTATTGAGGCAGCTTCCGGTTATTCTAAATCTATTTTGGCTAGCTTGCCATCACCCTTAAGTTATCCCCTGTATCGGGTAGAAAAAAAAGCCCGGCAAGTTGCTGCCGGGCTTCCTCATGGTGAACTACTCGATCACCGGAACCTCTGCCGGGCTGGCCACGCCATACTGCTGCTCCATCTCGAGGCGGAATTGTTGGGTATAGAGACGGTAGTAGTGGCCGCGTTTTTTCAGCAGCTCGGCGTGCGTACCCATCTCGGCGATACGGCCGTCCTCGATGACGATGATGCGATCGGCCCGTCGGATCGTCGACAGGCGGTGGGCGATGATGAACGAGGTGCGCCCTTTCATCAGGACTTCCATACCGCGCTGGATTAACGCCTCAGTGAGAGTGTCGACGCTCGAAGTCGCCTCGTCCATGACGAAGATCTCGGGCTTGGCGAGCACGGCGCGTGCCAGACTGATCAACTGCTTTTGCCCAACCGAGAGCAGGCCGCCGCCTTCGCCGACTTCCTCGTCGTAGCCCTTGGTGAAGGCGGTGATGAATTCGTGTGCGCCGGCGATCCGGGCAGCCTCTTCGACGTCCTCGTCCGAGGCTCCCAGCCGTCCGTAGCGGATGTTTTCGCGAATCGTGCCGGAGAACAGGTGCGGTGTTTGGAGCACGATCCCGATACGTGACTGGATGCTGTGCAGCGTGTAATCGCTGTAGTCATGCTCGTTGATGCGGATGGCGCCGTTCTTCGGCTCGTAGAAGCGGCACAGCAGGTTTACGATCGTGGTCTTGCCGCCTCCGGTCGGACCGACCAGGGCGATGATTTCACCCGGGTTGATGTTCAGCGAGAAATCGGAGAGGACGGGCTTGCGGTCTTCGTAGTAGAAATCCACGTGCTCGAACTCGATCCTGCCGCGCAGCGTCTCGGCCGGGAAGGCCTCGGGCCGGTCCCGGACCTCGGGCGGGGTGTCGATCAAGGTGAAGATGCGCTCAGCCGCGGCAATGGACTGCTGCATCTCGGCGTAAACCCGCGCCAGGTCCTGAACGGGCCAGATCATGAAAGTCAGGTACGATACGAAGGCGTGGATGTCACCGACGGTGAAGTTCCCAAACTGGCTCTGCAGCCCGCCGTACCAGACGATGGCACCCAGGGCGAAGGCCGAGATGATCTGCACCGTCGGCAGGAATAGCGCTGAAAGCCAGGCAGCGCGGTAGCTGGCGTTGAACATGTTGTTAGTCAGGACCGAAAACTCGCGCAGATTCTCGTCTTCGCGACCCAGGGCCTTGACCACCCGTACGCCCTGGATATTTTGGTTGTACTCACCGGTGATCTTCGAGTTGGCGCGGCGCGAGCGCCGGAACTCCACCAATATCTTTTTACGGAATTGAATGGCGATCACGACCAGGATTGGGATGATGCTGAAGACGATCAGCGCCAGCTTCCAGTTGATCAGCAGCATGAACACCGTCGACGAGAGGATGCTGACCGCAGCCCAGGTGACGTCCAGCAGGCCCCAGGTCATCAGGTTCGAGACCCGGCCTGTGTCCGAAGTGACACGGGCGATCAGACGTCCCACCGCGTTCTGGCTGTAATACGAAAGCGACAGATCCTGCAGGTGGTTGAACAATGCCTTGCGCAGGTCGTATTGAATGCGTTCACCCAGGATGCCAACCAGGTAGATGAAACTGAAGACAAGCACTGACTGCACCAATTGAAGCCCGCCGTAATAGGAAGCATAGCGCAGCAAGGTTGGCACGCTTTTGGCGACAATGCCCTGGTCGATCATCTCCTTGTTTATATAGGTGAAAGTCGCGTCCAGGGCGGCGGTGATCATGATCGCCACAACAAAGCCGGTGAACCACTGCCAATGAGGTCTGAGCAGGCCAACGATGCGCTTGAATGTGGGCGTCGTCCATTGGCTGGTATGTTCTTCTTCTTCGAGTTCGATGAGTTCGTCGGTCATAGCTTAATTCTCCACCAGAATGAAGCTGCCTTCATTCTGGATATTTTATTAGATGTGTCTGATCTCCGTTTCCAGCTCTTCATCGATGCGCGTCTGGATATCAAAGATCTGCCGGTACATGCCCTGCTGAGGGACGAGGTCAACGTGACGTCCCATCTGGATGATCTGACCTTTATCGAGTACCAGGATCAGGTCGGCGTTCATGACCGACTGGATGCGGTGGGCGATGATAAAGGTGGTGCGACCTTCCATGAGTTTGTTGAGTGCAGCCCGGATTTCGGATTCGGTCTCGGTGTCCACCGAGGAAGTCGAATCGTCCAGGATAAGGATGCGTGGATTTTTGAGCAGGGTCCGCGCCACGGCCACGCGCTGTTTCTGGCCGCCGGAAAGGGTCACGCCTTTTTCGCCGACCAGGGTGTTATATCCGTCCGGAAAGGTCAGGATGACATCGTGGATGGCGGCCGCCCGGGCGGCTTTCTCGATCTCTTCCTTCGATACGTTACGCCCAACGCCATAGGTGATATTGTCGCGAATGGAGCGGCTGAAGAGGAAAGGCTCCTGTTCCACGATGCCGATCTGGCTGCGCAAGTACTCGCGAGGATAATCTTTCAACTCCACGCCGTCGAGCAGGATGTGCCCTTCGGGGTATTCATGAAAGCGAGGCAGCAAGTTGACGAGGGTCGTTTTGCCCGAGCCGGTTGAACCGAGCAGGGCAACCGCCTGCCCCGGTTTGCAGTGAAATGATATGTTCTTCAGGACCTCGCTCGAGTTGTCTTCATATTGGAAGCAGACCTTATCGAAGACGATGTCGCCGCGCACCGGATCTTGCGGGTGAACCTTCCCATCGGTAAGCGGTTCGCGCTGCTGCTTGACGATTTCCATCAGGCGCTCGTACGAGACCAGACCGGTCGAGGTCTGCACGATGAGCCGGCCCAGGTTGCGCATCGGCCATATCAGCCAGACCACCAACCCGACATAGGCCGGGTAGGTGCCGACGGAGATCTCGCCGCGAATCGCCAGGATGGCGGCGAAGATGAACCCGCCGAGCATCTGGAAGCCGCAGGCGAGATCGGATAATGGCCAGAAAAGGGAGTGCATGCGTAGCAGCCTGCGGCCACGCAGGAATTTTTCCCAATTATCCTTCTCGAACTTTTCCTTCTCGTGATCCTGGCGGGCAAAGGCCTTGACCACGCGCACGCCGGTCAGGTTTTCCTGAAGGGTGGTGGAGAGAATGGCTTCCTGCTCTTGGTAAGCTTCGTACGCCTTGGTCACTTTCCTGAAAAACCACAGCGAGACGACTACGATGAAAGGCACAACCGCAATGGAGGCTAAAGCCAGTTTCCAGTTGATGTCCAGGATGGCCAGAAAGTTGATCACGAAAAGGGCGAAGATGCGGCCCACGCCGATGGCTTGTTCGTTGAAGAAGCTGCGTACGGAATCTACGTCCGAAGTGACGCGTTCGATCAGATCACCGGTCGGGGTTTTGCTGTGATACGAAAAGCTCAAGCGCTGGATGTGGTCGAAGAGGAAGTTACGCAGCCGGCGGGTGATGCCTTCCGCGGAATAGGACGCCAGGCGGCCGGACAGGAAAGCGAAGCCACCCTCGATCATCGCCAGAACGACGAATCCAGCACCGATCAGGATCAGGGTCCGCTCCAACGTACCGGCGAACGGCTGGGTGGTGCCGATGATCGTGTCCGCGAAGTTGCGCAGGAGCAGATAGGTGGCCGTCTTGGCCAGGGCCGATACGCCCAAGGACAGGTTGGCGATGCCGTAAATCAGGCGATAATCTGACATCATTCGCCATAAGCCCTTGAGACGATTCCCTGTCAGGGCGGTCCGAAAATCGTAGTAAATTGTGGATGGAAGTACGGATGCCATGGTATTTTATGCTTTCTGCGGTCCAAAAATAACCACGATAAAAAAAACCACGATGCTGCGAGTGCACCGTGGCAGAAAAAGAAAGATCTTAATGACCTTACCGGTCAATAGGCGCACTCCGAGGAGGGATGGACAAACCAGCCGCAACTCCCTTGCAAATCTGGGCGGTGAAAATAACGTGCACGACCATGAAGTGCGCCTCCTTTCATTGGAATTTTATTAACGGTCAGAGTTTATCATCAGTCTTTGGAAAATGTCAAGATTGCAGCCCGGGATATTTATTACTAATGATCAATTCGCACTCACGGACCGCGCCAGATCGTGGATCCACTTATGCGAGAGATAACGCGGCATGCCGATGAACCATTTGGTGACTTCCTCGGTCATTGCCAGCAGATAGACCCAGTAAACCGGCAGATGGAATGTAAACGCCCCGAGTGCGGCTGCCGGAACGCCCACGACCCAGATGATGACACCGTCCATGAAGAGACAGAAACGCGTATCGCCACCGCTGCGCAGCACTCCCACGACCATGATCGAATTCATCGCCCGCAGCCAAAGGAGTGTGCCGAAGATCAACAAGATGACCCGGGCGTCATGGAGGACGATGGGGGACACCTTGAAGAGGGACAGGACTCCATCTGCGCTCAGGAGGGCGATGCCTCCCAAGGTCATGCCGGTCAAAGCACCCAATCCGAGGGAGCGTCCGGCGTACTTGTAGGCGGTTCCTTCCTCTCCTGAACCGATGCGGTTGCCGACCATGATTGCGGTGGCGTTGGCAATCCCCGTTATGAAGGCGAATGCAAGGTTATCGATTGTAGCGATCATATTGACGGCAGCAATCGGCCCGGTGCCGATGCGCGCATAGACGACTGTGTAGGCCGTGGTGCCCATGGACCACAGGAATTCGTTCAACGCCACTGGCAGGACCGGCTTGAGGACGTTGAGGATAAAGCTGAATTTTAGGGCCAATAGTTCCTGCAATGTGGCAGCCACCGCAGTACGTCGGCTGTAAGACAGGAGGAGCAGGCTAAAGCATTCCAATGCCCTCGATATCACGATGGCTGTTGCCGCCCCATTGACGCCCATCTCCGGCAGCCCAAATTCGCCGAAGATCAGACCGAAGGTCAACAAGATGTTCAGGCTGAGGGTTGCTGTGCTTACAAACATCGGCAGGCGCACGTTGCCGGTGCTGCGCAGGATCAGGGAGTAAATATAAGTGATCGTGAAGAAGAAATATGACCACGCAAAGATTCGCAGGTACCGACTCCCCACGTCGATCAATTGTGGGTCTCGGGAGAATATCCCCAGGATTTGGGCGGACAAGCATTCGGATATCAAAAAGAAGATCAGGCTGACAAGCAAGCCGAACATCAGGCACAGACCCAGGACCTTCCTAAGGTTGGCGATATCCTTTTTCCCCCATAATTGGGCGGTGAAGATCGCCGATCCGCTGGCGATCCCGAATAATGCCAAGTTGAGAAGGAAAAAGACCTGGCTGGCAAGCCCGACCGCGGCCACGGCGGTTTCCCCTTTCTGTCCGACCATGACCAAAGCGACCATATTCAACAAGGCGATCACCGTTTGCTGAAATGCGATCGGTGCGCCGAGGCTGAAAAGCTGCCGGAAGTAATCGGCGTCGCGATAAAATGCGTACAGCCTGCGGATGGGTCGGGGCGATGGGGAGGGAGGGACACGGTGATCTCCGGCCAAACTCCCCCATTATACCCGCAGGAAATCACGCGCGCCCTAGGTTATCCAGGGAAAAAGGATGGATTAACGATCACTCTCCGATCACATGCAGGATGAGTTTACCGTCCGGGGTCTGTTCGACGCGAAGAACCTTCAGCGGTTTCGTCGCCGGCCCTTTGACCGGATAGCCGTTTTGATTGTAACGGGATCCGTGGCAGGGGCAGGAAAATCCGTCGATTTGAATATCAACGGTGCAGCCGAGGTGGGTGCACACCAGACTTAGGGCTGTAAAGCCGCTGTCGGCGTGGATGAGCACGGCGGGGATTTCCGGAAAGACCTTTCGCGATCCTGCCGGGTAATTAGCTGCCGCTCCAAGATCGTATTCGGTTGGCATGGGAGGCTCGCTTTTATAGCTCAAGAAGCGGAGGATACCTCCCAGACCCAGCAAGCCGGCGAAGGCGAAGAGGCCCTTGGTGGTCATTTTCAAAAAGTCACGTCGGGACAGGCGGCATTTATTCATTGAAGGTTATTTCTGTGTCAAGCCGAAGGGAGAATGGCCCACACAGTCAGGACCGCGATAAACAAGACCAGGCCGAAGATGGTGATTTGCACTGCGCGTCCGCCGCGGGGAAACCAACGTCCTAATTCCTCGTCGGGTGGTTTGGGAAAGACATATGGGATGAGAATCAATATGGCTAAAAGGATGAGCGGGACCATGACCCCAAGAAGGAAGGGATCTCCCAATTTGAGCAGTTGTTGCACCCATAAAAAGAACCAGGGTGCCCGGGCGTTGCTGGTATTGGCAGTGACGTCCGTGAGGGGCGGGGTGACGGGTGCGGGCATGAAGATGGACAGCAGCAGCAAGCCGATGCCTGCAAAGGTCATGATCAGCATTTCACGCCGAATCAACTCCCCGCGCGAGATACGCTCGTCCTTCTGCCAGCGATTGGAGGGTGGGACGGCAATCCCGCCATCCCGGCGTATCCGGAAGATGTGCCAGATGCCGATGACGATCATGGCAAAGGTCAATCCAAAGATGTGCCAGGAGTAGAAACGAACCAATGTCGCCGTTCCGGGTTGTGTTCCGCCGATGGTAAATTCATACAATTGATTCCCGATGACAGGTAAAGTTTTGATCAGATTGGTCCCCACCACCAACGCCCAGCTGATGCCCCGATCCCAGCGCAGGATATATCCGGTAAAATCCAGAGCCAGGGTCAGGATTAGCAAAACCAACCCGAGAAGATAATTGAAGCGCCGGGGCTGTTTGTATGCTCCGGTTATGAGAACGCGCAGCAGGTGCACGAACAGGACGAGGACCAGCGCCTGTGCGCCCCAAAAATGTAAGTTGCGGATCAAGCCACCGTAAGGCACCAGGTTGGCGATGGTCTGGACCGAGATAGTTGCCCGATCTGCCTGGGGGTTATAGAAGAACATCTCTAAAATGCCGGTCACCAGGAGCGTGAGCGAAAGAAAGATTGCCAGGCCGCCGGTGCCGAGGGTATAGCGCCAGCGCGCTTGCGCGGCAGGGATCGTCGGCGGATGCAGATGATAAAAGAAATTGGGCCTTCGGCGGGTTGAAACGGGGGAAGGAGTGGGACCATTTTCGATGGAAGCAGTGTGCTCGAACCGTCGCTTGAGGCCGTCCTGAACCACTATCAATATGCCTGCGATGACGAGAATCAATGCCAGGATTATTTCCCCGGCCAGGTCGTTTTGACTGGCGTTGACCAGGTGATGGACCGATACTGCGGCCGCATCCGCAGGATCGAGCACAAGCCCTTTCGGCAGTGTCCTGTTCTTATTCAATAGATTGGCGGTGACGGACCAGGCTTGGTCAGTCGACAACGAGCCAGGATTCCACCAGGGCATCGAAGCATAGATGTATTCGTAGAGATCCTGTGCGGTTGTGAATTGAGCCAGGGTCCCGGGTCCGATTACGGCGGGGATGGGAAGGTTGCGGGGAATCAGGAATCCGTCCGGTGGGTGATTCCCGGCGTGGCATTTCGACGCCCAGCAGTTCTGGTCCTCTCCGAAGACCGCCCGCCATTCGTCGGTCAAGCCTTGCCCCCGGTCGCCATGGCAAGCCATGCAAACCCCCCAATAAAGTAAAGCCCCGCGGTCAAGCTGGGTCGGATTTTTGGGCGAGGTCAGGATCGGCCGGGCAAGCCGGGCGGCGTTTGACTCTAAGACGGACATTCCCCCCGGCGAAACCGCGGTCGACGTGGGTAACAATGGGGTTGCTGCGCCGGAACAAGACTGCAGGGCAAGCAGGAGAACGCCTCCGGCCAGGCAGAGGATGACCAGTCCGAGTATCGGGCGCCTGCGATGGGGAACGGAATTCAGCGGGTGGTCGAGATGTGTTTTCATTAACAGGGGATTCTAGAAATTGATCCACCGGTAGGACAAGCCGGATTATATCAAAATCTGCCAAGAACACCAAAACTCCCGCAGTTGAAGCTGCGGGAGTGGCTCATCGGATGGATTCTAAGCATTACCTGCCCGGAAACCCGGTCAACCTGCCTCGACCAGGGTTGGCTCTTTCGTGGCCTTTTCGGTCCGGGTCTTGAGCAGCTTGAGGCGGAAGGTCTCCTCACGCTCGCGCTCCTCGAGCGAGCTTTGGATGAACGAAATCGTCTCCACGTAATCCGGGATGAAAATGTATTGCAAGGCATTGACCCGCCGCTGGGTCTTGCGCAGTTCAATCGCCAAGCGCCAGACCGAGGTGACCAGGCGGGAGAGTTCCGGGATGCGACCGATCACTTCGCGAAACAAGGCACTGGCTTCGTCAAGAGCTGCAGCCGTATCCCCCAGGCTGTATGATATCTCCAGTGGTTTTCCGCTTGATTCGATCAGAGGCAGCGCAATGCCCATGACCCCGCGATACTTGAGCTGGACTTCGACGGTCTTGTTCATGGCCAACGCAGCCCATTCGACGCGTTCACGCCCCATCATCATGCGCGCCTTCTCGAGGGCGCGATAGGCTTCAGCGGTCAGTTTTCCCATGTCCCTTTCCAACGCTTCGGCGTCGTTGGCCAGTCGCACGAGTTCCTTGGCCAGCACGACGCGCTTTTGATCCAGGATCTTGTAACCCTCCCGGGCGAACTGCAGATCCTGTTTGGTGCGGATCAGGGTGCTGCGCGTGGGTGGGACGTTAATGCGCGGCATGGCTTTCCTTGTAGTATTGCTGGATTTCGTCCAGGCTGACGCGGGTCAGCTCTTCCTTGGGCAGCATGGAGAGCAGCTCCCAGCCGATTTCCAGCGTCTGCTCAATTGTTCGGTTTTCAGTGGGCGACTGGTTGATGAACTTGTGCTCGAAGGCCTGCCCGAACTTCAGGTACTGCTGGTCGACGGAATAAAGCTCCTCTTCTCCGATCACCGAGGCCAGGGCACGCACGTCCTGCACGTGGGCATAGGCGGCGTAGAGCTGCGAGGACCAATGGCTGTGGTCGGCGCGGGTGTGCCCTTCGCCGATGCCATCCTTCATTAACCTAGACAGGCTGGGCAGGACCGCAATCGGTGGATAGATGCCCTGATGATCGAGATCGCGCCCCAGGGTGATCTGTCCCTCGGTGATGTAACCAGTCATGTCCGGGACCGGATGGGTGATGTCGTCGTTGGGCATGGTCAGGATCGGGATCTGCGTGATTGAGCCCTGGCTGGTCTTGATCCGCCCGGTGCGTTCGTAGAGCGAGGCCAGATCGCTGTACAGGTAACCCGGGTATCCTTTGCGGCTGGGTACCTCGCCACGCGTGTTCGAGATCTCGCGCAGCGCTTCGCAGTAGTTGGTCATGTCGGTCAGGATGACGAGCACGTGCATCTGGCGCTCGAAGGCCAGGTATTCGGCCAGCGAGAGGGCGGCGCGCGGCGTCACCAGTCGCTCGACCGGTGGGTCATCCGCTAAATTGAGGAACATGGTTACCCTGGTCAGCGCTCCGCTCTCGGTAAAGGCGTTGCGGAAGTAAGCTGCCACGTCGTGCTTGACCCCCATGGCCGCGAAGACGATGGCAAACTGCTCGGATTTGGCTGCGCTCTGGCCGGCCGGGACACCCAGGGTCGCCTGGCGCACGATCTGCGCCGCGAGCTGGTCATGCGGCAGACCGGCGGCAGAGAAGAT
Organism: uncultured Chloroflexia bacterium; assembly: GCA_963739255.1. GTDB lineage: Bacteria > Chloroflexota > Anaerolineae > Anaerolineales > Villigracilaceae > UBA877. Next base: position 254,392 of record CAVTZT010000006.1, on the reverse strand, counting down.
CGGCAATTTCTGGCCGCGCAGCAGGGTGTTCATCCCGTCGATGGTCGAGATGCCGGTCTGGATGTAATCGACCGGGTAGACGCGCGCCGTAGGGTTGATCGGCAGCCCGTTGATGTCGGCGAAATGCTCAGCCAGGGGCTCGGGGCCTCCATCCAGCGGCCGACCCAGCCCGTTGAAGATGCGCCCCAACATTTCCTCGGCAACCGGGATGTGGAAGGAGCGTCCCAGAAAATGGATGCGTGTGCCGTCGATGGAGAGGCCGCTCGTGCCGGCAAACACCTCCACCACCGCCATGCCCTGGCCCACCTCCAGCACGCGGCCGAAGCGCATTTTTCCTTGCGTATCGACGATCTCCACCACCTCGTCATAACCGACGCTGCCCGTGCCCTCGACAACCACCAGCGGGCCCTCGATGCGGCTGACACCGACGACCTCGCTGACTCCAAGATCCAGCGCTTCGCTCATAGATATTGTGCCTCCAATTTCTTAATCTGGTCATCGATTTCTTTATGGATGTCATCGATCCTGGCCAGGTCATCGTTGGGTATGGTCGTTTTCATGCGGATCAAGGTGTTGATGATCGGCAGCTCGTGAATGACGGAAACCGGTGCACCGAGCTTGATGATGCGCTGGGCTCTTTCGTGAAAATAGAGGATCGTGTTCAGCATGCGGATTTGCTTTTGGACCGTCGAATAGCTGTCCACCGGGTCGAAGGAGCTCTGCTGCAAGAAGCCTTCGCGCAGCAGGCGGGCGGTTTCCAGGACCAGGCGCTGTTCATCCGGCAGCGTGTCGGGTCCGACCAGCTTGACGATCTGCGACAGCCGGCTCTCCTCGCTCAGAATCTCCATTGCCCGGGTGCGCATGGCGTACCAGTCCTGCCCGACCTGCTGCTGCCACCAATCCGCCACGCCCTCCATGTACTCGCTGTAGCTGTCCAGCCAGTTGATCGACGGGTAGTGGCGGGCGGACGCCAGGGCCTTGTCCAGCGCCCAGAAGCAGCGGATGAAGCGCTTGGTGTGCTGGGTGACCGGTTCGGAGAAATCGCCTCCAGGCGGGGAGACTGCGCCGATCACACTGACCGAACCGGATTGCCCGTTCAGCGTTTCGACCGCCCCGGCGCGCTCGTAGAACTCGGCCAGCCGGTCGGCGAGGTAGGCCGGGTAGCCCTCCTCGGCGGGCATCTCTTCCAGCCGGCCGGAGATCTCGCGCAGGGCTTCCGCCCAACGGGAGGTCGAGTCCGCCATCAGAGCCACGTGATAGCCCATGTCGCGGTAATATTCGGCGATGGTGATGCCGGTGTAGATGCTGGCCTCGCGCGCCGCCACCGGCATGTTGGAGGTGTTGGCGATCAGCACGGTGCGTTCCATCAGCGGGCGGCCGGAGCGCGGGTCGATCAGGTGGGGGAACTCCTGTAGCACTTCGGTCATCTCGTTGCCGCGCTCGCCGCAGCCGATATAGACGATCACCTGCGCGTCCGCCCATTTGGCAATGCTGTGCTGGGTGACCGTCTTGCCGGAGCCGAAGGCGCCCGGGATGGCAGCCGTGCCGCCCTTGGCCAGAGGGAAAAACGTGTCCAGGACGCGCTGGCCGGTGATCAGCGGCTCAGTGTTGGCTAGGCGGGAGCGGTAAGGGCGCGCTTTGCGTACCGGCCAACGCTGGAGCATGGTCAGCTCTTTTTCCCCAGCCTCGGTCTTCACCCTGGCAATCGGCTCCTCGAGCGTGTACTGTCCCTCAGGTGCCATCCAGGTAAGAGTTCCGGCCACGTCCGGCGGGACCATGACCCGGTGCTCAAACACCGGCGTCTCGGGAACCACGCCAAGGATTTCGCCGCCGCTGACTTTGTCGCCTTTCTTGGCCTTCGGTGCGAAATTCCATTTGTCCTTACGATATAAAGGCGTAAGATGCAAGCCGCGTCGGATGAATGCGCCCTGGCGTTGTTCGATCACTGGCAGGGGGCGCTGCACCCCGTCGAAAATGCTGCGCAGCAATCCCGGCCCAAGCTCGACCGAGAGCGGCAGGCCGGTCGTGAAGACCGGCGCCCCCGGGTGCATCCCCGAGGTTTCTTCGTAGACCTGGATGGTGATGGCATCCCCGACCAGGCCGATGACTTCTCCCACCAGGCGTTCCTCACCGACCTCGACCAGGTCGAGCATGTTCACCTGGCGCGAGCCGTTCGCCCGCACCACCGGGCCATTGATCCATGAAACCGTCCCGACCTGATCGGTCATAGTCCTTCTCCCATCAATATTTTGTAGACCGGCGAACGGAGGGTGCTTTGCATCAGCTCCAGGCGGGTTTCGAGGGTATTGTCATAATGCATGCGGCCGTCGGTTGTCTCCACGAGAATGCCCATTCCCTTCGTAAGCGGTTTTTTAAGGGAAAGCTTCATGTTCAATTCTTTCCCAATGAGATCGAGTTTTTTCTTCGTCAGCAGCCGGCCGGAGTGCTCGTCGGCATGGATGTTCGCCGTCTCGGTCCCCAATTTGATCAAGCCTTCGCGTAAAAGCTGGTTGACGATTTCCTCGTATTCCTTCCACTTCTGTACGCTAGAAAGCTGTTTACGGGCAGCTTCGAAAACGTCAGCCAGCATTTTTTCGCGATGTTCGAGCTGGAGCATGCGGGCCTTGATCTCGGACGTGGCCGTCGCTTGACGGCGGATGCGGTCGGCATCTTGCGCGGCGCGCTCGAAGAGCGCCTTGCGCTCTGCGCCGGCCTGCTCTTCAGCCTGCCGTCGGATCGATTCGGCTTTCGACCGGGCTTCAGTAAGCAGCTGGTCGGCATCGGCGCGGGCTTCGCTCATCACCGCCTGGGTCAGCAATTCGATATTTCCTTCTTCGGGTGTCATCCTTCAACGCTCCAGTCTGTCAGCCTGCGTCGGTGATTTTGATCCCGATGGCTCGTTTCACCACCTCACCCAAGGGAGGGTTGTGCGGGCGTACGTCTTCGGGAGCCGGGATCTCGACCACCAGGGGAATGGTGCTGTGCATTTTGAGCTGTTCCATCCTGGGTTTGATCATGGCGGCGACATCGTCGGTGACCAGGATGATCCCAATCTCGGTTTGACCCAGTGCCTCGTCCAAAGCCAGATTGGCCTCGCTGGCCGAGGTGGCCGTACGACCGCCCATCCCGGCCAGCGAAAATCCAAGCACGGCGTCCGGATGGCCGATGACCATCAGCTTCATGCGTGCCTACCGGTTCAGGATCAGGACTGCAACGATCAAGCCGTAAATGCCGATGCCTTCGGCCAGACCGACAAAGACGAGTGCCCGTCCGAACGTCTCCGGCTTTTCGGCGATTGCACCCAGGGCTGCAGAGCCGGTGTTGCTGACGGCGAAACCGGCGGAGATGGTTGCCAGGCCGGTCGAGAGGGCAGCCGCCAAAGAGGCGTATGGGTCAACGGTTGCAGTTGCCGCGGCACCACTGGCTGCAAGCGCTGTTTGAGGTGAGAACAGCCAGATCAACCCGACCGCAGCGATCATCAGTGCGACCATGAGATTAACCCCTTGTAGTCCCAGGAGCAGGCCGCGCGTCGCTTTCGCGGGGGACTGCCGGCGCGTGCGGACGAAATAGATCACGGCTGGAACCATGGGGATCAGGCCTGCGATGAGTGCCAAAACTAGTTTGATCATTTTATTTCTCCTTATCTTGAAAGTGTAAAAATCCATTCGAAATTCTGTTAATTGGGTGCAGCATTCGCATCATTTTTCGATCTTCGGTTGCAGCGTCAGGGGCTCATACTCCATCCCTCCACCTGAGAAGAATTTGCTGAAAAGTTCATAGTACTCCAGACGCATTGTCTGGATGCCAACGATCATCCCCTCGAAGCCGATGATGAACAGGTTGCCGAAAGCCACCACCAACCAAAAGCCAAAGCCGTGACTGGGGCTGATCAATGCAGCCAGGATCATGATCACCGCGCTCAGGCCGGCATGTGCGACCGCGAAAGCGGCAACGCGCACATAGGAAACACTGTTGCTGAGAAGGCTGATCAGGAGTTCGAACAATTCAAAGAACGAGCCGGCAAGATATGAGAACAGGTCGCCTTCAACGAGCGGGCGATGACGTTCGATCAGACGTTTGAAGGTTTCTGAGAACATCACCGCGATGGCAGCCACCGCAGCCAGGAGGCCAAGGAGGATGGGGGGGATGAAATAATTTTTGGTCAAAGGCTCGACCGCTAAACCAATCAGCGACCAATAAAGCATCGCCCCGGACAGGCCGTGAGGGTCGAAGAAGAACCTGCCCATATCTTTGGCTGTCAAGGCATTGACGATGGAGACAATGAAACCTGCGCTGAGCAGTACTGCTCCGGCTCCAATCGCGATCATCATGGTTGTCAGGATGCTGCTCGAGGGGCGGAGGAGGAGCGGATGGAGAATATCCTCGAATCCAAAGATGTTGCCGTACAAGAAGCCAAAGATGGTGGCCGAGATACCGCAAGAGGTGATGATGCCTCCGAAGTTGACCATGCTGCGAAGAGCCTTGATCTTGCGACTGGACAAGAGCAAACCCAACAGGGCCAGCAGAATGCCGTGGCCGACGTCGCCAAACATGGCTCCGAAGAGAAAGGGAAAGGTGATGGCTAGCAAGAAGGTCGGATCCATCTCCTCATAGCGGGGCTGCCCGTAAGTGGTGACGAGCTGCTGGAAGGGTCGCAAAAGCCTGGGGTTCTGGAGGATGACCGGCACGTTTTCTTTAAGGTTACCCCGCTTGAACGGAAAAGCCTCCATCAGGATATCTGCTGAAACTTTCTTGATTCCAGCCGTAAAATCATTTACCGCTCTTGATGGTATCCACCCTGTGATAAGGTAGGTGTAACTAAAGCGACCGAAGCGGGCGATGGCCTCGGCCAGGATGCGGCTTCGCCGCACATCCCAGAGGAGCGATTGCAGCTGCTTTTTATGCAGCTCGCCTTTTCGGACCAGGATAACCTTTTGGTCCTTGATCAGGTCGCGAAGACTGTGGATGTCATTTTGTAGAGACTGGATGATTTCCAGCGGCGTGCCATGATAGGTATCGGGGAGATGCAAAGGATTGAGGTAGGCACTGCGCGCAGCGCGATCCAGGATGTCGGCATTCGCTTTTTGACCCGCCAGCAGAACGACTGCTTTTTGTTCATCCTGGCGGAGAGTATCGAACACATATGGGATGTGTTCCAGGCTCGTTTGCAGCCGTTCGATGTTTTCCACCGGGATGACGCCAATGAGGGTATAGATGTAACCGGGGTTTCGAATCGTGCGGATGTCGATATCGAGGTCAGAGATCGGCTCCAGCTGACTCACGATATTCTGGAGCTGATCCAGCTTTTTTTGTTCCCCTGTTATTTGCTCCTGCACCTGTCTAACTTCTTGATCAAGCTCATCCACAACGGGATTGGACTCAGCGAGATTGTACAGCGAAGCGCTGGGGGTCAGATCGGGCAATCCCTCCTCGACGCCCAGGCTTTGTAATATTCCCATCATCCTGCGCTCGGAAGAAGAATAGGAAAGGGCGGTTTCTCCCCAGGAATTGGGGCCGGATACGTGGCTGCCTATCTCCGCAGGTAGGGCGCTGCTATCGAGTTGATGGAAAATGCCCTGAGCGGCCAGCTCTTTCGTCAGGGGCAGCAGGTCCTTGGACGGTATGATCAATTGAACTTGAGTCATTTCTTGCGGATAGAACATACGCTCTCCGATGCCCGATCAATAAGGATGAGGTTCGTTCATGCTTCGAATTGACTGGGCACCCGCATGGTCCAGGCGGGTAAAATCATTTGACCGGAGTCCCGATCGTCAGGTAAGGACGGAATTCTTCAACGTTCTTACGAGATGACTTGGCCTCTATTAAAGCGGTCAGGACCTGTATTTCCATTCTTTTGAGGACAAGAAAGGCCAATGGAATTCCGATATGAAATGGATAGCCAATGAATGCCTTTCGGCAACGTTCCATTACATATCTCAGCAGCCACACTTCCAACTCCGGCAAACCCAGACGTGGATCGCTAAGCAGCGAGGCCGCATTGGACATTCTAGGATAAATACGTGACACCACCCGGACAATATCTTCGCCTGCGGCGATCGCCCGGATGTCTGTATCGCGAACCTGGTGGCCGAAGGGGAGTGTATAGTTGATGACTTCTTCTTCGGAGAAGTTGTAATAAACCCGGTAGCGAATTGCCCATAACAAATTATTCACATCCAACAGGGATCCCACAGTGCGGAGGGCTTGGAACCGGTCCTGCTTGGGAAGTCGATTGATGCCATTCCAGATTTCCCGCCAGTAGGCCAGATCGAGGGCCACCTCCAGGGGGAACAACCTCTGTTCAGCGGAGAAACGTTCCATTGCATTTGATAGGGTAATGTAATAGGCAGTCCCTCGCAGTAGCTCGACTGCTGCAGGGACGCTGTGCGTCTCGACCATCGCCTCGGCTGGTAAAACTGTAAAATCGCCCAACGGAAAAAGGACCTCGCGGACCTGTTCCCAGGAAGCCCTGGCCAATATCCCTCGTAAAACCGCCTTTAGGTTATTCACCTCGTAGTTGTTGTACACCAGGGCGAGTAAAGGACGGATGTATCCGGGCGCAGCACGCAGGAGGGTGGTGAAGCTATCGGCCAATTGGAGTTCGATCTGATTGACGGCGCGTTTGGGGGTGAGCGCGGCATCGTCCAGCTGCGTTATATAGGAGCCATAGACGCTACGCCTGAGGAGAGCGATCAGTGCGGAGAGGTCGGCCGAGTTGATCAACTCGGTCCAATCCGCTCCGGAGATCAGATACGAGTACCTCGCCCGCACACGGGCATGGATCCCTGCGTATCGAAAAACGCCCGTCCCGATCATGATTTACTCCCTGCCGACCACTCTGGAAATCACGTATGCTACGGCGCGGTCGAAATTACTCATTGCTAATGCGTCCGTCCGCCTGGCACCTTCCTTAGCCTGGTCGAGGATGCGCAACGTATCTTTCTCGGTGTTCGCCTCGGCAATCATTCGACGGGCTTCCTCTTGTGCTTCAGCCCGGGACCTTTCCAGCAGCGCTATGGCTTCTTGTTCGGCCTGGATGGGCAAGAGCTCCGCTTCGCGCGCGGCATCCTCCGTGATTGCATGAGCTTTCTTTTCTATTTCGAGCACTTGCTGGATGCGTTCTCTCATTTTCTTGACCTTTGCCTTTTTGTCATTCCAGGCAGCTGAATATCTATAAACGGCCTCTCACTGTGGATAGCTCAATTTGGTTATTATTTGCGTGATAGTGATTTCCAGGCTGCCTCAGCCGCCCAGGGAACTTTAACTTCCGGCTCGATGCTTTCCAGCGCTTCCAGGACTTTCGTCAAGGGTTGGTCCAGGCCGTCCTGCTCATTCAAGACCCGTAGGATGCGGCGAGCCCCCTCGCGCAAGCGGACGGAATCAAAGTTATTTCTGAGCGCATCCAGCAAGGCTTTCAGGCCGGATTGTCCGAGGGCGATCATGCCTTCCATGGCACTCCAGCGGACCCCGAAATTGTCATCCTCCAGTGCGTTGATCAGTGCGGGCGCAGCCGCAGGGTTTTTTAGGACGCCCAGCGCTTTTACTGCCTCCTCGCGTACCTCCCGGTTTCGACTCGTCGTCGCCTGGCTGAGAGCCGGGATGGCTGCCTTTCCTTCTTGCAAAATACGTTGGCGAATTTCTTTACGCTTCACCCGGTCGGGACTCCCCAACTCGGGAATAAGGCTGGTTAAATCAGTGGCCAGAGCTGTTTTTTCACTCATCCTTTTTTCCCATTCTGTGTTGGAAATGGAATTCATACTTGATAAGTATCCCGCCATTGAGGCCGATAAAAAACGCTAAAAAGAGCATTCGTCAGATAACCATAGATGATAAATAGGGTAATTATTATCAATTTCACAATCGCCTGCATTGTAATAGACAACTGTCACGCCGTCAAGGATATTTTTCACTAAGGATTGGCGAACGCGGGGAGGGGTGTGCCAGGGTAGGGAGGTGAAGATATGTGAATTTGGCTCCCAAATCTTGCTGATTGCATTTAGAATTGAAACCATGTACATTCACCTGACCACACACTCGGCCTTTTCATTGCAGGAGGGATTGGCGCAGCCCGCCGAGCTGGTCCAGGCGGCAAAAGCGGATGGCATGAGCGCTTTGGGGTTGACCGATCACCGCTTGCTGGCCGGGTCAATTGAATTTGTGCTCGCCTGTCAGCAGGAGGGTATCCAACCGGTCCTGGGCTTGGAGATGGACCTGGAAAATGGCAGACTGGCACTCCTGGCGACCAGCCTTGAGGGCTGGTCAAATTTATGCCGGCTGAGCACTGCCATGGCCCTCCGGCCGGAGCCCGAAGCCAGCTGCCCGATCGGCTTTTTATCGCCTTTCTCCAAGGATTTAATTGCGCTAAGCGGCGATCTGGAAGATCCTACGGGGCGTCGGCTGCGAGAGCTCAGGGAAATTTTTCCCGATCGCCTTTATCTTACTCTCCAGGATCCTGCCGTCGGTCTGCAAAGGGCAGACCTGGCTCGCCGTCTTGATATCCCGCTGGTTGTTACCCACCCGGTCTATTATCTGAATCCCGATCAGGCTTTCCTTCAGCGAACTTTGACCGCCACCCGTTTGAACCGGCCTCTTGACCAGGTTCCGGCCGAACAGGCCGCGCCAAGCGGTGCATTCTTCGTCAGTGCGGGAGAAATGAAGGCACGCTTTCGAGGTTTTCGTTCTGCCCTGGCGGCAACAGAGGAAATTGCTTTGCGAAGTAAATTTAAGCTCCCCTTGGGCGAAGCCCATATGCCGACCGTGCCGTTGCCGCCGGACATGACCATGGCTCAAGTCTTGCGACAAAAAGCCGAAGCTGGAGCGCAGCGCCATTATGGCGGAATCAACCCTCAGGTGCAGACGCGCCTCGACCATGAGCTGGAGGTTATCGCGCGCATGGGTTTCGAGCCGGTTTTTCTTATCGTCGAAGAGATGTTGGACTTTGCCCGCCGGAACGGGATCCCGTTTTCGTCGCGCGGTTCAGCTGCTTCATCTCTGGTGGCCCACTGCCTCGGCATCACCAGTCCTGACCCGCTGCGGCTTGACCTTTTCTTCGAGCGGTTTCTCAACCCGGCGCGCACCACGCCACCCGACATCGATACTGACCTGTGCTCTCGCCGCCGGGACGAAGTCATCCAGCATGTTTTTGACACTTATGGTGCGGATCGTGTAGCGATGGTGGGGACGATCAACCGCTTCCGCCCACGCTCGGCGCTGGGGGAAGTTGCAAAGGCGCATGGTTTAAATCCCGGCACTGTACAGGCGATGATCGCCAGATTGCCGCACTCATTTTTCTCCCGGCGGATGGACGACGTGGAAGATTTCGAGCCGCCCTCGCCGTTTGACGAACTTCGCAGACAGTACAAAGCGCCAAACTACCAGCAAATATTTAATGAAGCTGAAGCGATCCTCAAGCTGCCGCGCCATCTTTCCGTGCATGCCGGAGGGTTGGTTGTGGCACCCGGACCTTTGACCGACCTTGTACCTGCCATGCGTTCCGGGAGCAAAGGCGTCATCATCACTCAGCTTGACCTGGAAGCAGTCGAAGCACTGGGCTTAGTCAAGATCGATCTGCTGGGGATACGGGGCTTGACCGTGCTTGGGGAGGTTGCCGAGTTTATCCGTTCCGAGCAGCCCGGAAATTACGCCTCGCCGTTGGACGTATTGGAATCGACGCCCGCAGATGACCCCGAAACATCTGCCTGCATAGAGGCGGGTGAGACAGTCGGCTGTTTTCAGATCGAGAGTCCCGGAATGCGCGCCACGCTGCGCGAGATACGCGCCCGCAGCCAAGACGATCTTATGGCTGCATTGGCTTTATATCGCCCCGGTCCTTTGAGCGGCGGCTTGAAGGATGCCTTTGTGCGCCGCTTCAAGGGAGAAGAGCCGGTCAGCCATCTGCATCCGGCCTTGGAGCCGTTGCTCCGGGAAACATTTGGGGTCATCCTGTACCAGGAACAGGTTCTCAGGATTGCGCACGAGCTGGCGAGATTCAGCCTAGCAGAGGCTGATCTGTTGCGCCGGGCAATGAGTCATTTCGACCCCGGGAAGCAAATGCAGGCCTTGAGGCAAAAATTCGTCACCGAAGCGGAAGCGAAAAGCCAGGTGCCGGTCGAGATCGGGGAGCGCGTCTGGGAAATGATGGCTGCCTTCGCCGGCTATGGTTTCCCAAAAGCGCATGCCGCCTCTTACGCGCAGGTGGCTTGGCGCTCGGCGTGGTGCAAGACACATTTTCCAGGTGAGTTCATGGCGGCGGTGCTGGCAAATTGGGGAGGATATTACAGCCAGCGGGTTTATCTGAGTGAGTCTCGCCGGCTCGGACTGAAAGTAAAGGCGCCGCATGTTAATTTCTCCGGTCGCAATTTCGTTGTCAGGGAAAATGCGTATAGCCAAAAACACAAAAAAGAAAAATCACTATTCACTGGCCTAGATCAAATCAAAGACCTAACCCAACACACAATCGAAAAAACCATTCTCGGCCAACCTTTCACCAATCTGGAAGACTTCCTAACACGCGCCGATCCACGCCCACAGGAGGCGATTAACCTCGCCCGGGTGGGGGCGCTGGAGGGATTCGGCTCAATCCCATCCATCCTGCAGAGGATAGAGGCAGGCAGCTGGAAAGCAGGACAACCCAGTCTATTCGATTGGAGTGAGATTGGCGGGGAAGATTGGTCGTTGGAGAAGAAGGTGGCTGCCCAACAGGAGCTACTCGGCATCAGCCTGGACGCCCATCCGCTCGAGCTGGTGGCAGACAAGGTGGCAGCGAGTGGAGCGATCACAACGGTGGACGCCATCGGCAGGATCGGCCAGCGCGTGAGCATGGCGGGAATTCGGCAAAGCTCACGCCGCAACATGACGGCCAAGGGCGAGATGATGATGTTCCTGACCCTCGAGGACCTGACCGGTTCGCTCGATACGATCCTGTTTCCGGATGCCTATCGACGTGCCCGGGAAGTCATCGGAACCGGAGTCCCTTTTCTGGTCACCGGTATCATGGAAATGGACGCTTCCAACAGTACCCCCTTTTTACGCGCCGAAAAAGTTGTGAGCATAAAATAGCAATTCACCACTATTTTTGCTTCGGGTCGAGCGAAAAAGCCGCCTTCCTTTCCTCGGGTTTTTCCTCGACAAGCCCATTCTTCTTACCTTCGTACAACCTGAGGATGACTACGCCGGCCAGGATCATCAGGCTGCCGACGATCTGGATCATGGTCAGCCTTTCCCCAAACAGGAAATATGCCGTCACCGCCGTGAGCGCCGGCTCACATGAGACGATCAGGTTGGCAACGCTGGAGGGAAGGTAGCTCAGGCTGACATTATAAAGGCCAAAGCCGGTCAGCGTTGGACCGGCAGCCAAGAGAATTAGAACCCCCCAGCCGGAGATGGAGGACCCCAACCAGAAGAGGTCGGCAGGACGAGCAACCGTGCCTGGCAAATGGCCTCCGGCGAGCAGATTGATAAACAGTAAAAATCCAGTAGCAAAGGCGAATGAGTAAAGGGTGGCAGTCCAGGGATTCAAACCGCGCTGAGCCGCCGAGCGACCCAACAGGCTGTAAATTGCGTAACCCAAACCCGACAAGACCCCGGTCAGGATCCCGATCAGGTTGGCGCGCCAGGCTGAGGCGTGGTACGCCTCGGCGACCAGCACACAGCCTCCCAGACAGAAACAAATTGCCAGGAGCTTCGCCCAGCCCAGGTGTTCCTTGAGAAACCAGCGTCCAAGGATGGCGGTAAAGGCTGCCGAGCAATAGACCAGCACGGTCGAGACGGCCGCCCCGTTCATGGCAACCGAATTCGTCCACAGGGCGTTGAAGATCGCCAGGACCAGACCATAAGCCGCCAGAAACCCGATTTCTCGACGAAATATTTTTATCAATTGGGAACGGAAAATGCCCAACACCAGCAGCAAGGTCATGGCAACCAAGCCGTCCCGCCAGAAAGCGAGCACCAGCGCCGGGAGACCATATGTCTGGGTCAGGAAACGGATGAAGATGGCCGTGGTCGACAGGATGGCCGCGCTGACAAGGGCGATAGCATAGCCGCGCGAAAGCCGTGAATTGGTCGAAATCGAATTCATCAAAAATGCCTCTGCCCAATTTTACTTATTACCCGCAGCCCGGATTGCCAAGCCGGCGACGACGCTGCTGAAGGCATCGGATCGCTTGATCTTTCCTTTTCCGAATATGCTCTCCAGCATTCTGATGAAAAGCGGTATGTTCGAAGAGCCGCCGGTCTTGACCACGGCATCGATCTGTTCGACGTTCAGGCCCGAAGCGGCCAGAGTATCGAACAGGACTTTTTCCACCCTTTCCAGATAGACGCGGATGTCCAATTCAAACTGGTAGCGGGTGTAAAGCTCCCAGAGATTGAGATCGTCGTTCTTCAATTCGATCACGACCGCCCCTTGGCTCGAAAGGGCAATCTTGGCAGCCTCGACTCGATTGTAAAACAAGAAAGCCAGGTCATCATAAATGAGTGCCTGAAGGGATTTCAGTTGCACCGGTGCTACTCCTGCCCGGATGGCTTTTTCCAGCAGGCTTCGGTTTTGCGGGTTGCCAAGGTCGGGGAGCGCCATCCAGTCGGGAACTGCCTGGATCAATGCGAGGAGGTCGGGTTGGTGGGAGACTTGCCCATGCCCAAAAAAGGGCAGCAGGCGGTCGTGGATGATGGCCCGGTCGAAATCGGTGCCGGCGATGTCGACGCCGCCGCTGGCATAGATTCGCTGCTCACGGGGATCTCCAAGGCGTAGGATGGCAAGGTCGAGCGTGCCACCCCCGAAGTCGAAGATCAACACGTTTTCCGGTCCGGTCAACGTCTGTTCATAGAACAGGGCCGCCGCGACCGGCTCGAGCTCGAAGGTGACTTGTTTGAAACCGGCCTCGATGGCCGCTTCACGGAGCGTCTCTTCAGCCTGGTGATCGAGGTCCGGGGATTCCGAGAATTTCACCGGTCGGCCGAGGGTCACGCTATAGATGGATTCATCCAGGATTTCCTCGGCGCGCTGCTTGAGCTGTCCGAGGTACGTCCGGACCAGATCAACGAGGCGGTAATAGCGGTCGAAGACCAGGGTGCCTTCGTAACCGCCCGGACGGCCTTTTCGCAACGGGGTTTTGAGATATTGCAACAGGCGGCCGGGTTGGAGCTCGTCCACGTATACATACACATCCCTGACGTACTCCATGTCGCCGCCGAAGTACTCGATCTCGCCGGCACGCTTTTTTACGTACTTGCGCTGCCGGTTGACGTTATGACGATAGTACAGCTCGATCGCTTCCTGCCCGATGAAGTATTCCTGCTCACGGGTGATGTAAAGGATGGATTTGACCACCTCCGGCAGGATATTGGTCCGGTCGATCGGAAGTAAACTGACGTTCCGGCCGTCGTAAACCGCCACACCGGAATTGGAAGTCCCGAAGTCAATCCCCACCTTCAAGTTCATGGGCGGTTGCTTTCCACCCCCAGGGCGGGGAAGCTGGTAAAAGCGAGCAAACTGCCATCGGTTTGGAGTGCCCCCGCGCCGGTGAGCTGACTGGCGGCATGCCGGGTCAGCTTCCCGTCGGAATGCAGGATCACGACCTGGTCCGTCTCCCTGACCGGCAGCGCGCCGATGGCGCACACGCCTTGCGCGCGGCGGGAGGGAGGAATCAAAGGCTGGCCTTTGGCCAGCGGCGATCGGGCTGGCTTGAGCATTTCAAAGGTGCGCTGGAGCACCTTGCCTGTCTGGGTAAGAACCAGGAGCGTTTCACCCGGGCGGATCACACACCCTGAGACGACACGATCAGTCGCCGTCAGCTTGATCCGTTCTTCAACGGCATAGGAGAGGCCGTCCACGTCCAGGCTCAAGACATTGCCCTCCCGGGAGACCAAGGCGAAAAGCATGCCTTTTCGACCAAAGGTCAGCTCGAATGGCTGATCTGCCTTCTGGACGGTACCCTTCCCCAGAAAGTGATTCGTCAGGATGGTCTCAGCCATCGAGGTCATCGTTTTCTTGACACAGCCTCTGCGACTGGCCTGCAGGAAGAAATCGCATACGGGCAGCGGTCCAACCGGGACAAGGGCAACCAGACGTTCGCCAGCATGGATCTCCTGCGGCAGGGCAGCCCGGGCTAATTCCCATTGGGCATCCTTGGGAACTGCGGGTATTTCCGCGATCGGATGCGTGCTGACCCGACCGGAAGAGAACAGGAAAAGCACGTCCTCCCGGTCTGCTACCGCAATCAGGCGCGGGTTCTCATCGGAGGAAATCAGTTCGCCGGTAAAAACTCCAGGCAATATTTCGCTGGAGCCTTCTGCAGGTCCGAGCTCAAGCTTGATCATCCGGCCTTTGGCATTATAGACCAGAATGTTGATAGAGGTCACACGGGTAGGCTGGGTGTCCAACCCGATTAAGGCATCATCGCCGATCGCATAGCGTTGTTTGAGCATCTCCATCTGGTATTCCAGGTGCTCGATGCGCCGTTTGTACTCTGCGACTTTTTCACCGCTCTGCAGGAGGATGTTTTCTGCCAATAGCTCTTGATTGCGCTCCGACAGCTCACGCAAGCGATCAGCGATGAACCTAATGATCAGCAAGGCTGAGTCCGGCCGGGCCTCGACTTCCTTCAGCCACTCATCTATTTTTTGCGGAGTAACCATATTTGCTCCCTGAGCGTGGCAGTATTATACTGTCCTATCCTCAAATATACGCTGCTGAACAGATGAATCGTATGAATCGACCGCGACGCAAGCGTAATGGAATGATTCTTTGGGCAATGATTCTGCTGGCTTTCGCCTTTTGTACAGCCGTATATATCCATCCGGCGCTGACCGGCATTGACGAGCTGAATGGACTCTTGGGCGTCTGGCTGGGCCTGTTTATTAGCGCCTGGCCGGCTGCCAACTTCCTCAACATGATCCTTTACGAGCAGGCGCTGCAGCGCTGGCGTTCAACGCTACAGTCTGACGGCTTCTGGATCCTGCTCAATCTCGCGGTTCTGATGGCGGGATTAACGGTGGTCATTGTCGGAACGAAATTGTTCTTCAAGAACTGGCAGTAGGGCAGCTTATCATCGGTTGAAAAACCGGCCATGAGATCTCATGGCCGGCAGAAAATCACTGCTCGATGATATACATTCCATGCTTTATCCTGGATTTAATGATCGTTGGCATACTTTTTCTCACCGGCCTCGATCGGGATGGGCAAACGGTTATCGAGCGTTGGCAGGCCGCAGGTGGCATAGAGAGTGTATGCACAGGGCATGTTATAGGCCTTGTTGAAATCGAGGACCACCCGACCGTCTTGCGGTTTTTCCGTGAGCAGATAACGTCCACCGGCGTAGGTGCTCTCTAAATTGGTTTGATCCCGGAAAGCGATGAAAAGGCCATCCCCGCCGTCCTCGGCATCTAGGTGGAATTGCTTCCCCTGCCAATCGAATGTGGCGTACCCGATCATTTTACTGTCGCTCACTTCACCGATGATGTCCTTTTGCTGGACAATCTTATAGGGCGCATACCCGGATATTTGGCCTCGAGGCGTAAAGAGGGATTATAGGGATAAAAGTTCAATTCTGTAAATACTTTGCGCAGTGGTGAGTCGGTGTCCCACAATCGGATCAAGGTGCTTCCACCGCGTTTGATCACCACCAAAATGAATTGTCCAAGATAAAGGAAATCTGGCTCTTCTTGTTGGTCGTCCCTCAGGGGAGGGAAGGTAACTTCTCTCCATTACATTGGATCTTCACACCCGGAGCAGCATTCACGGTGACTGAACCATTTTTGACGTAAAACAAACCGGCTTTTTTCGGGGCTCCCGGAGGCAAGACGAAGGAGCACGAAGGATCACTACCGAAGGTATTGTCCCCGTCTTTTAGCCAGTATAAACCAGCCAGGTTGAACCAGCTCTTATCATCAGAACGAAGACGCTTGTTACGTTCCTGTCGCCATTGCATCAAAGCAGCTTCAAATTCATCGGTTGGCATGGGTAATATATACAACTGAATTGATTTAACTGCAACAAACCTGTCAATGGTGAGGAAGCCGGAGGAACTGGAAAAAAGGGAATGCCAGGCTGAAGAAGCTAAAAGTGCCCCCAGACAGCCCAAAAGAGGCTGCCCGTGGCTCAACGACAGCTCAATCGTCCGTGTGTACCTCGAGTCTCCCACGCACGTCTGGAGCAATGACTTCGTGCAGGATCACGCCCATGACGGCAATCCATTCCATTCACGTTGTCTACTTTATCGCCGGGAATTTAATGGCAATTTGAGATCTTGTAGCGGAGAGAGACTCACACCGGTTATTATAGTCGACATAGATATCGGAACAGAAAAAGTGGCAGATAGCATCCTCATGCGTGTTGTGGGAGTGGAACCATTCCAGGCGTTGCTTGCGCATGTCGGGGTCGATCACGCCAATTGGTGTGCCTCTTTCTCGTAAGTAGACGCCACATGGGTAATGCCACATCCCAGCCAAGACACAGTCATCCTTGACCAGGTGGCAGCGTTGCGCGTCCGCTTCGCGGATCCCGCGAACATTCCGCCCCAACCGGTAATTCTGTATGCGGTAGTTGAGGATGGGGTGTGCCTCCAAAATTTCTTGTTCGATGTTGGTGAAGGCCCGGAACGTTCGGTTATATTGCGAGGCAGTGGTGATGCGAATATCGGCCACGCCGAGTCCGTGGGCGAACCGTATGATGTCTTGTGCGAAAGCCAGGTTTTCGTCTGTAAAGACAACACTGACCGCAACGTAGGTCAGCCCTGAGAGTATCTTGATGTTTTCGACCACCCTCTCCCATTGGCTGTTATTTACTTGGGCGATCCTTTTGGCCAGGGAGGGCATGCTCGAATTGAGGGAGATGGCCACATCGTTCAAACCGGCCTGGATCAGTTGCTTGTAATACTCCGGAGAAGCCGTGCCATTCGTCGAGAGCGCAATTCTGTCAACCCCTGCCTGGTGACTGTGCTGGATCAAGTCCTGCAAACCGTTGTACAGGGTCGGCTCTCCACCTGAAAAGCGAATGTTCTTCAGATGTTCGCTGGACCAGATGTCTATGGCGGAGTGGGCCAGAGCCAGGGGAATATCGTTCTTGACCGGTAGGCCCTGGCAGTAACTGCACTTGAAGTTACATTTTCCGGTCAGGATGATCTCTCCTCTCCACATGGGGGAGAAGCCGCTTGTCTGCCGTGCACGCGCTTCTGAAAGTGTATAGAATCCAATGCGGTCGAGTTCCATGCCTCCATTGTACAAAAAGATGCCAGACACTATTTGTCCTGGCTCTTCCCATAGATCGCTGACATGGCTTGGACGACCTGTGCCATCCTGGCGCGCAGCTGGGACGGCTGGAGCAGTTCGGCTTGTTCCCCATAGCGCAGGAGATCCTGGATGATACGGAACTCGCTATACCCTCTGGCATGTATGATCGCACTCCCGTCGTCCTGCAGCCTGACCTCCTGGTCCAGGAAGCGTTCGCTGATACCCAATTGGGTGATGCGGCTGGAAAGACGGTAGGTGAAAGGGATGGTCGCCCTTTTCCGTTGCCTGTTCGCCTTGCCGGGCATAAGCTCGAGCTGCTGGATGTGATCGATACGGAACTCGGCCATCTCCGAAGACCGCGGGGTAACCCCCAGCAGGTAGAAATGGCGGTCGAAGAACTGGACCGCATACGGCTCCACGCCAAGGTGCAGGACGGGCTGGTTGTCGTGGTACGCTGGGTATAGTAAACGGACCTTCCTTTTCTGGTTGATGGCCATTTCCAACAACCGGATGTTCTTCAGGTGGGGACGATAATCGACGGCGGGTTTCAACCAGATGGAGATCGGGGCACGCTGCGAGACCAGTTGGCGTTGTCGCTCGGGGAGAATAGATACGAGGTAGTCGAGTAACGGGATTACGTCCTGTGAAATGGGCGAAAGTGCCTCAAAGGAGTTCTCGAATCAGGGCCAGGGCCTGTAGATTGCTATCGGAAAGTGTCAGGGAAGGATTTTCCTTGAGTGCGTAGGCATGAGTGGATGGATGGACCTCAACCTGGTATCCCCATTGACGTAGGGCATGGATATCCCGGCCCAAGCGCCGATTTCCAGCGGGACCGGTTTGGTAGTATTTCGACAGCTGGCGGCAGATCTCCACCTTGCTGAAATCCCCCTGGCGCAAAAGGTCCCGTAATGCCTTGAGCCGTTCAATCAGCCCATAGCTGGTATTTTTCTTATCCATAAGTATTAAGCGGAGATGACTATCGTTATTGTTCGATAGAGGAAACCGCTCCAACCTCCTTCCAATAGAGAAAGTCACTACTTTTCGAAAATGTCATGATAGCCTGCATCGAGCTCGTCATTCGAGAGGTGAGCATAACGCTGCGTAACCTGGATGCTGGCATGGCGGGCCAACTCCTGAGCAAGCTTGAGATTTCCGGAAGCGCGCAGCACCGTGGTGACGAAATAATGCCGGAAGGAGTGAGGGGTGATATTCTCACCGGTATCTTTCCCAAGCGCCTGTCGGACGCGGTCGGTGACTATGTTCCGGCCCGTGGTGGTGGTCACCGGCTTGACTTTTTTCCCGGCCCCTTTGTCATGCCGGGCGAAGAGGGGCAGGGAGGGGAGGGGGCGTCCTGAACTGCCGTCGAGGGTGGCCCGAGCCGTGAGGTAGTCCTTCAGGGCACGCAGGCTGCGGGTTGAGAAGCGCACAACGGCCTGTTTATCGCCTTTACCAATGATCACGGCGCGGCCTTCATTCCAATCGATATCCCCACGTCTTAAATTACAGGCTTCGTGGACGCGCAGGCCCGTGTCCGCCAGGGCGATCAAGAAGGCGCGATCCCTTAATGCGCGTAGCTTAATAACCGGGTCCGAAGCAAGCCGGTCTGCCAGACCATCTGCAAACTCCAGTACGCGCTCGATATCCTCCCGAGGAAATTGGGGCAGTCTTTGACCGGGTCGGCGGGAGCGTTGTCGGAGCAGCAAGCGCAGGCGGGGCAGGTTGATCTCGGCAAGTTTTTCAGCTGCCAGGAATTCAAAGAAACGTACAGTCGCAACCAGGTACAGTTGTTCGGTAGCAGGAGAAAAATCCTTGAGCGCATCAGCCATCCAGGCGGCTGCATCCTCTTTCAGCTCAATCACGGGGGAGTGGTGGGGATCGAAATTATTTTTAGCCAGGACCAATTTGAAAAGTGACATCGCATTGGTGTATGTGCGCCAGGTGTTCTTACTGCGAGCCAGCTTTACAGTATCCAGGAATTTTTCGATTGTTAGAGCAATATATTGAGTTAACATATGCGCACCTCATTGTTTATGATAATAATACTTATCGAAAGCATAATTATTTTACAACTGCAAGCCCGATCTGTCAATCCCCTCTTTCCGTGAGCCTAACAGTCGAAATATGGGAACCTCTCAGTGCCTTCCCAAGATGAAAGTAAGAAGTAAATACTGCTGCACTTTCGACCTGCAATCCCTCCCGAGATGACCTCCCCCACCCCATTGATATCAGCATCGACACTTGAAAATCCAGGCCTTCACTCCTTGTCGACCGAAAGGTTGATTGATAACCCATCCTACTTTTGGGTGTTTGAAGATATATCCAATTGCCGGTATACTCAATTCTCTATCAACAATAAAAGTATCTTAGAGGTATGCCATGACACGTCGGGAATTTCAAAAAGAGTTACAACCCAGCATTCTTTTACCAAGTATCACAGCAGGGGTAATTACAACCATCGTCACGATCAGTTTTGAAATCTCCCTGGCTGCCTTGATTTTTTCCGGCGACTTGGGCCGGTTCCTCGGCAGTGGGATCGGATTGATGTTGTACGGTGCTTTTGCCATGGGCATTGTGGTTGCGCTGGTCACCTCCCTACCCGGCATGGTGGGCGTACCCCAAGATACGCCCGCCGCCATCCTCGGACTACTGTCAGCGGGGATCGCCGCCAGCATGAAATCTTCCCCACCGACGGACGTCTACGCGACCGTCCTGGCCGCCATCGTGCTCACTTCCCTGCTCACGGCGATCTTTTTCCTGCTCCTCGGCTCCTTCAAAGCCAGCGCAATCGTACGCTATATTCCATATCCCGTCGTCGGCGGTTTCCTGGCCGGCACGGGCTGGCTGATGACGAAAGGCGCAATCGGCGTGATGGCCAATGTGCCATTGACGATCGCCAGTCTGCCCCGTCTTCTGGCCCCCGAAAGCCTAATCCTGTGGTTTCCGGGTGTAGCCTTCGCGATCACCCTTCTCCTGACTCTGCGAAAATTATCCCATTTCCTGGTCACGCCGCTCGCCTTGATCCTGGCCAGTGGGCTGTTCTACGCCTATCTATTTTTCAACCACATTTCAGTGGCAGAGGCCTCCGCGCGCGGCTGGCTTCTGGGTCCCTTCCCGTCCGGCGGCCTCTACCAACCGCCAGCCCTCAGTTTGTTTTCGGCAGTCAACTGGCAAGTCATTTTCCAGCATCTCGACAAGATTGCTGCAATCCTGGTCTTGAGTGCTGTCTCACTCCTGCTCAATGCCAGCGCACTCGAAGTCGCTGTCAAAAAGGACATTGATTTGAACCGCGAACTCCTGACGGCTGGATTTGCCAACCTCGCCGGCGGATTGGGTGGAAGCCCGGTCGGGTATCAAACCCTCGGGATGTCCGCGTTGTCCAACCGGCTGGGAGCAAAGAGCCGCCTTGTCAATCTCATCTCGGCGTCCCTTTGCGGCGCAGCCCTGTTCTTCGGCGCATCCCTGATTTCGTATTTCCCCAGACCTGTTCTTGGAGGCATGTTGCTCTTCCTTGGCCTTTCTTTCATGGTCGAATGGCTGATCGATGCGCGCCGGCTGCTGCCCACCATTGATTACCTGCTAGTCTGGATCATCCTGGCCATCATCGCCACGATCGGATTCCTGGAGGGCATTGTCGCCGGCATCTTCATTGCCGCCATCATATTCGTCGTCTCCTACAGCCGGGTAAATGCCATCAAGAACATCTTAAGTGGTGAGGTCTATCACAGCAAGGTGGATCGCCCAAAGGTCCATCGGGACCTGATCAACCTGAAAGGTTCGCAGATCCACATCCTGCGCCTGCAGGGGTTCATCTTCTTTGGGACAATCCAAACCATCATCAACGAAATCCGTTACCGTCTCAATCAGGAAGGCCGGCAACCTCTGAAATTCATCCTGCTTGATTTCCAACGCGTAACTCGCCTCGACTCCTCCGCGGTATTTGGTATCACCCGCTTAAAACAGCTCGCACAAGCCAGCGGCGCCCTGATGGTCTGGACGAACGTTTCAGACCCGATCTGCCGGCAACTGGAGCGCGGCGGCTTGGTAGATGCGACGGACGATTCGTTTAGCATATTACCCACCCTTGATCATGGTGTGGAATGGTGCGAAAACAAGATCCTGGCTGACCACGGGATAACCGATCTTACCGGCACCTTTAAACGGATGGACGGGCAACTCAAGCGTGTCTTTCCGGGGCTTCATGCAGCCGACCAGTTGATGAAATATCTCGAGCGCCGGCAGGTCGAAGAGGGTGAATACCTGATGCGCCAGGGCGACCCCCCCACCGAAATGTATTTCATCGAGCATGGTTTGATTACGATCCAGCTGGAACTCCCCGAGGGGAAAATCCTGCGCCTGCGCACGATCCGGGGCGGGGCCACGGTCGGCGAAATGGGACTGTATCTGGGAGCCACACGAACCGCCGACGTCATCGCTTCCAGACCCAGCACGATCTACCGCCTTTCCGCGCGGTCTCTGCAAGAGATGGGCGAAAAAGAACCACAGGTCGCGGCTTACCTGCATGAATGGGTTGCCCGTCTGCTGGCCGAACGTTTGGCCGATAACAACCGCACCATCGAAGCATTGATGGATTAACGATCCCGGAGTGACGTCGAGGAAAATTAGCGAAACCTGCGTATTGTCATAAAGGAGCTTAAAGCCCGCTTCCCAAAGAGCGGGCTTTGATTTTATTTTTCCAATGCCTCCTTGCCTCTCCTGGCTATTTCGGCCACGCAGATCCGGCAGGCTGACCCCCCTAACCTATTGAGCAATGTGTCCAATTTCACATTACAAATGACTTCGAGGATTGTGACAGATTACACTTTTACCTCATGCTCTCCGGAGTATTATAGGAATATATGCGATTATCCGAATAGGTCTATAAACGATGGAAACTTTCACTCTAAGCCAGGAAATAGCTAAACTGCACGCCGAACTCTGCTCTGCGCTGGCGGAACCGACCCGCCTTCTCCTTCTTTACATGCTTGCAGAGCAGCCGTGCACGGTAACCGAGTTGGCGCAAAAATTGGAAATCCCGCAACCTAGCGTGTCGCGCCATCTCAAAGTGCTGCGTGACGGAGGTCTGGTTCGAGCTACACGCCACGGTGCTTCCAGCCAATACGAGCTTACCGACCGCCGCGTGATAGAGGCCTTGGACCTTCTCCGGAGCGTCCTGCGTGACCGGATCCAGCATCGGGCAAACCTGATCGATGAACTTGACGGTCCGAATTCGTAACAAGCAAGAAAAAATCTTCAAGGACAAGGAAATTCATGAAACAAAAGCTTATCCTCTTTTTCTTGGCCTTGGGTCTGCTCCTAGTCGCCGGCAGTATTTTTCTATTTACTGCGCCGCCGGTAAAGGCCCAGTGTGGATCCCAGGTCTCTTCATGTAAAAATTGCCATGAGGTGCAGGCACAAGATCCGGTCAACAATGACGGAACAACCTGGCACAGCCAGCATGCCTTCGGCGATTTCTGCTATCTCTGCCACGCGGGCAATAACCAAGCCACGGATAAGGTCGCAGCGCACACCGGCATGGTCGCGCCCCTCTCCGATGTTAACGCCAGCTGCAAGAGCTGCCATCCCACCGATCTCATGGCGAAGGCCCAGATCTATGCGACGACGCTGGGACAGACGATTGGCACCGGCGGCGGGAACACTTCGACTTCTGTCACCAGCCAGCCCAACGCCTCCGCCCCGACCGCGAGCACAGCCGTCGCGCCCGCGGCGACCCAGGCCGCGGCTGCCGCCCCGGCCGACATGGTGGACTACTCGCAAAGATACGATGAGGTTGCGCTTGGGATCAAACCGGTCAACATCGGTAATATCATTGCCCTGGTCCTGATTGCGGTCATCCTCCTGGGGGGCGGTTTCTTCGTAATGAAAAGAGAGGGTTGGATCAACGTTTCCTTCGAAGATCCGAAGCGAATCAGCGTCAAGGAAAAGTATCCTGTCGATATCGTGGAAATGCTGCCCGAGATCGCTCGTCTAAAACCTGCTGCCCGCCAGGCGCTGCGCGATATTCTAACGGAACCTCAGGCTGCCGGTGACTTGTTCGCATCCATCGTTAAACTGACCAAGACCCAACCAACGGACGACAAACCGTCTGAGGATCAGGAAGACTAGATCCATCCACCGAGTCATAATCCAACAACAAAAGGAGAGAAAAGGAGAGAATATGAATTGGCTCACCAAGCAAATTCGAAAGGAGGAATGGTCACCTTACATTGCCGGCATCTTGCTGGGCATCGTAGGCATCCTCACCGTAGTCCTGGCCCACGCACTTCTGGGTGCCTCGGGAGGCTTTGAAAACGTCGCCGCTTACATCGGCAAGGCCATCAATCCAACGAACACGTATTTCAATTACGTGATGCCGGCTGCCATCACCTACCCCGTGGTGCTCCTGGTTGGCGTCTTTTTCGGTGGGATGCTCGGCGCAATCTCCAGCCGCACATTCAAGTTCCGCACGATGGACGACGAACAGTGGAAGCAGGCTTTCGGCAAGCAGCCTTGGAAGCGCTGGCTGCTACTCTTCCTGGGTGGCATCATCGTGGAATATGCCGCAGGCATCGCCGGGGGCTGCACCAGCGGCCTGGCGATCTCGGGCGGCATGCTGCTCGTCCCGGCCGCCTTCCTGTTCATTGCCGGAATGTTCGCCTCCGGCATCATTACTGCCCTGATCGTCTACGGGAAGAATTACTAAGAAGGAGGTTCATATGAACTTCGTGATTGCTTTGATATTAGGTCTCGGCTTCGGCTTTGCGCTCAACAAAGCTGGCCTGACCAAGTATCACAAGGTCGTCAACCAGTTCCGTTTCACCGATATGGCCGTGCTGAAGTTCATGATGACCGCTCTGGTGGTCACCATGCTCGGCCTGTACCCTCTGCGCGCCATGGGCCTCATCACATTCCCGACCGTCCCGGCCACCTACATCGTCGGAAACCTGGCAGGCGGTTTGATCTTCGGGGTCGGTATGTCCCTGGTGGGGTTCTGACCAGGCACCTGTGTCGCCGGGTCCGGCGAAGGTAAATTGGATTATCTGATCCCCGGTCTGCTCGGTTTCTTGACCGGCGCGGTGATCTATGGTTTGACCTATCAATATGTCTTTCCAAAGATTTCTGCAATCGCAAATTATGGAAATGTTGTCCTGCCTGATTTGTGGCACATCAACCCCTACCTGGCAGTCTTCGTCTTTGCGCTGATGGCCCTGGCGCTTTTCTATGCGATCGACCGCATGGGCCTCCAACGCAAAGCCAAGAAAAGCAAATAATCCCCAATGATCATCACTGCGAGGGGAAAACCACCCCTCGCAGTGAAGGTTAATAACTGGAGTGAGTTATGCCGTCAACAATATCGCGCCGCGATTTCCTGAAAGTCGGCGGTAGTGCCCTTGGCACGGCGGTTTTATCGCAGTTCATCCCACCGCACGTGGCCGAAGCTGCCCACTCGAATGGACTGCTGGATTTACGGACAGCGGCTACATCCCGACCATGTGCGAAATGTGCGTCTGGCGCTGTGGCGTTCTGGCTAAAGTTGAAAACGGGCGTGTGGTCAAGTTGGAAGGGAATCCTGAGCATCCGCATTCCAAGGGTAACCTGTGCCCACGCGGTCAATCGGGTTTGATGAATACATACGACCCCGATCGGGTCCTGACCCCCCTCGTCCGTGTCGGCAAGCGCGGGGAAGGCAAATTCCGCAAGGCCTCGTGGGAGGAAGCTCTCGATATCGTCGCCCAAAACATGCTGGATATCAAGCAGAAATACGGCCCCGAGGCTATGCTTTTTTCTTCCACGCATAACCTGAGTCAGGTCCAGTTCGAAAATCTGCTCAACGCCTTTGGCTCCCCCAACTACGGCACGCAGCGCAGCCTGTGCTTCAATGCCATGATCGTCTCCAACTTGACCACCTACGGCATGGAGGAGCCAGGTCGGAAGTACGACGAGCTCAAATATATCATCCTGACCGGCAGGAACCTGATGGAGGCTATATCGACCTCCGAGACATCCTCATTAAGCCAGGCCATCGACCGGGGCGTCAAAGTGGTCTACCTGGATCCGCGCTTCACCAAAACGGCTGCCAAAGCCACGGAGTGGCTTGCCATCCGACCCGGCACCGACCTGGCGTTCCACCTGGCGCTGATCAACGTCATCATCAGCGAAAATCTTTATAATAAAAACTTCATAGCTTCTTGCACGTACGGCTTTGAGAAATTGGCCGTAGCAGTTAGCGGGTACACGCCGGATTGGGCAGCGCCGATCACTGAAATCCCGTCCGACACGATCCGCCGTATTGCGCGTGAGTTTGCCGCCGCAGCCCCCTACGCATTGGCACACAACGGTTGGCGTACCTCCAACTTCGTGAATTCTTTCCAAACCGAGCGGGCCATCGGCATCCTCAACGCTCTCGCCGGCAACTGGGGCACGGCGATGTTCCCGGCTGCAGGAGAGGAGAGTGGCGTGCTCGGCGCATCACCCCAGCCCGCCTATCCGCGCATCTCGGCCCAGCGTCTGGACGGCGTTCCGTGGAAGTATCCTTTCGTGCCGCTTAAGATTGGGGTCTTCCAGGAGATGCGCGATACCGTTTTGACCGGAACACCCTATCAGGCGCACGGCTGGTTTATCGCCCGCCAGAACCCGGCCATGTCCCTTCCCGACCGTGGGCGGACGCTGCAAGCCTTTGGCAGGATGGATTTTATCGTCACCATCGACACTCTGATGAACGATACATCCTGGTTCTCGGACGTGGTCCTGCCTGAAGCCTCCTACCTGGAACGGTATGACCCGCTTAACATCGTGGATGGCAAAGCCTATCTGCGCCAGCCGGTTATCGAGTCGCAGGGCGAGGGAAAATCCGCGCTATGGATCTACAAGGAAATTGGCAAACGGCTGGGCTTGAGTGATTTCTTCCAGTACGCGGATGAAGAGGATTATCTCAAGCAGCAGCTGGCGCCCCTGGGTGCTTCGCTCGATGACGTGCGGAAGAAGGGCTACGTCGAATTACCGGGTGAAACCAACGAATATTCCGAGCCCACCTGGAACACCCCAAGCGGCAAGGTCGAGCTCTACTCCCCCACGCTCGAAAGCGGAGGTTTTGCTGCCGTTCCACAATGGGAGGAACCGCCCGCGCCCAAGCCGGGCCAATTCTACCTGCTCACCGGCAAGGTAGCGCAATCCACGCAGTTCGGCACACAGAACAACCAGCTGCTTCACAAATACTCGGACGAACCCCGGCTATGGATGAACGCCCGCACGGCGAAAAGTCTGGCTCTGGCGGATAACGACCTGGTCGAGGTGACCAGCGACGTGGGCAAGATCCACATCCGCCTGCTGGCCACGCAGGCCATCCGCCCGGATTGCGTCTACCTCACCCCCGGCTACGGGCACCTTTCCAAGGGCTTGACCGTTGCCTACGGCGTCGGCGCCAGCGATTCGGACCTGCACGTCACCTACACCGACCCGGTCAGCGGCAGCCAGGCCCTCAGCCAGACCTTCGTATCGGTAAAGAAATTGTAAGACACGGAGCAGAACAATGCCGGAAATAAAACATCATGCTTTCCTGTTCGACGCCACCCGCTGCATCGACTGCCGGGCTTGCATGGTTGCCTGCAGCGTTGAGAACAAAATCCCGATGGACAAGACCCGCATCTGGGTGGCCGGGATTGGGCTCAAGGGCGAATTCCCGAACCTGACGCGGGCGAGCATGGTTTATCACTGCATGCACTGCAACGCTCCGGACTGTCTTTCGGCCTGCCCGGTCGGCGCGTACAGTAAACGCCCGGACGGACCGGTACTCTACGACTTAAAAAAGTGCATCGGTTGCCGTTATTGTATGAACGCCTGCCCGTTCGGGGTGCCTCACTTCGACTTCGACAAGGGCTTGATCGACGGCGCCTTCATCGACAAGTGCACTCTTTGCCCACAACGTATTGACAAAGGGCTTGAACCGGCCTGCGTCGCCACCTGCCCCACCGACGCACTGGTTTACGGCGAGCGGGCAGATTTGGTCAAAGAGGCGCACGCCCGCATTCAGGCCCACCCGGATCGATACCTCGATCACGTATACGGGGAGACTGAAAACGGCGGCACTTCATATCTCATTCTTTCACACGTGTCGTTTGCTGAATTAGGCCTGCCGGAGCTCGGCTCCACACCGGTCAACGAGATCAGTGAAGAGGTGATGGGGTTTACCATCCCCTTCGCCCTCGGCTGGGGCGCCGTCCTGACGGCCACGGCAGTCGGCGTGCACCTGGTCAACCAAAAGAAAGAGGCGGACGCAAAAAAGCTGGCAACCACCGAAAAGCAGCTGGAGGAGGATAAATGAAAATGCAAATTGCCATCCACCCGCGCCTGCACCTGAAACCGCTGGTCATCCTCCTCCTGGCCCTCACAGGACTCGCGTTCATCGTCGCCATGATCCGCTACGCGGACGGCATCGGCGCAATCAGCAACTTGAGCTATTCTTATCCCTGGGGTCTCTGGATCAGCTTCGATCTTTTTACTGGAGTTGCCATCAGCTCGGGTGCCTTCCTCATGGCCGCGGTCGTTTACATTTTTGAATTGAAAGAGTTCCGCCCGCTCCTCAGACCTTCGGTGTTGACTGCGTTCTTGGGTTATCTCATGGTGGTTCTTGCTTTGCTGGTCGACCTGGGCCATCCCGAACGCATCTGGTACATGATGATCCACTGGAACCATACTTCGGTGCTGCTGGAAATCGGCATCTGCGTGATGTCGTACCTGACCGTGCTCGCAATCGAATTTGCGCCGGTCGTATTTGAGGGTCTCAAGTGGCAGAAGTTCGCTCACTTCATCCATCGCTTCATCATGCCTTTCGTGACCCTGGGCGTGGTTTTGTCGACACTCCACCAGTCCTCGCTGGGTTCGCTCCTGCTGATCCAGCCGGCCAAGCTGCATCCGCTGTGGTGGACCCCCTTACTACCATTGCTTTTCTTCGTCTCGGCCGTATCCATCGGGCTGGCAATGACGATCCTCGAATTGTCGCTGAGCTCGCGCTATTTCAAACGCGGCCTGGAGATCCATTTGTTGGAGAAACTTGCCCTGGCTATTCCGTTCCTTTTGGGCCTCTACCTGTTGATCAGGTTTACCCAATTGGCGATTGCTGGCAACATGAAATATCTCTTCTCCAGCGGCTTGATGAGCTTCCTGTTCTGGGTCGAGATTCTGGTCGGCGCGATCGTCCCTCTGGTGTTCTTCTCAATCAAGAAGGTCCGCCAGAGCCCGCAAGGTCTGCTGACCGGTGCGATCATCCTCCTGCTGGGCATGATCCTGAACCGCTTCAACGTGAGCTGGTTTGCCGTCCGGCACCCCGACCCGCTGACCTATCTGCCGTCGTTCATGAGCAATGTTCACTACCTCCCCTCTCTGCCGGAGATCGCCGTTTCGGTTGGCATCTTCTCCTTCGGCATCCTGGCGTTCGGCCTGGCAGTGAAATACCTGCCGGTTTTCGAAGAGGAGGGCGGGCACGGCAGCGCCGCGTAGACTTAAAGAACGTCGTTTTTCCTGCATCCCTGAACCACGCATAACCGCTCCGGGCAAGGGGCGGTTATCCATCTACCGGGTATAATTTTTCCGTGCGACCGAATTTCTTCCACCATCTCCATCCCCCCACCATCCCTGCCCGGCAGGCGCGCTTCCGCTATACCCTGGCTGCCGGCGGGCTGGCGCTCTTCCTGATGCTGATCCTGCTCGCCACCGGCATCCTGGAGATGTTCTATTACGTCCCGACCCCAGACCAGGCCGGCAGCTCGATCCAGGCGCTGACCTTCCTGGTGCCTTACGGCGGGCTGGTGCGCAACCTGCATTACTGGTCGGCGCAGTTCCTGGTACTCGTCTGCCTCGTGCACCTGCTGCGCGTGATCCTGACCGGTGCCTACGCCCCGCCTCGGCGCTTCAATTACCTGCTCGGGATGGGCCTGCTGGTGCTCGCCGTGCTACTGGATTTCACCGGCTATGTCCTGCGTTGGGACGAAGGCATCCGCTGGGCGCTGGTCGCCGGGACCAACCTGGTCAAATCCATCCCGATCCTGGGAAACAAACTATACCTCATTCTTGTCGGTGGCCCCCAACCCGGGCTGGCGACACTGCTCCGCTTTTATAACTGGCACATCTTCGGCCTGGCGCTCGTCGTCCTGATCCTGGGAGGCTGGCACCTCTTCCGGGTAAGACGGGATGGAGGCATCGCAGTTCCGCCTCCGGCCATGCGACCGGATCAAACCCGCATCACCCGCTTCGAGCTCGTCCGGCGCGAGGCCTTGGCGATGCTATTATGTTCGACCGGTCTGCTGCTGCTCTCGGTCTTCGCCCCGGCCCCGCTGGCACCACCGATCACGGCTCAATCCTCCCTCTCCGAAACGGCGCGCGCCCCCTGGTTCTTCTTGTGGGTCCAGCAGCTGCTCAAGCTGGGCAGCCCGTTCCTGTGGGGAGTGGTCGTTCCGCTCGCCCTTTTGGTTCTGGTGACCTTGATTCCTTACATCTTTCCCAGGCCGGCCGCCTCGGAGCTCGGGCGCTGGTTTCCCAGGAGTGGACGTCCGGCGCAAATGCTGGTTCTGGCGATCGTCCTTGCCATCCTGGCACTGACGATCGCGGCTTTGCTGCCAACCTCCTGAAGAGTATCGGTGGATATGCGTCGCATAAGTTTATTTATTGGCTCGGTTCTCTTGCTACTGAGTTCTGCTCATAACCGCCTGGCATGAAGGCCGCCGTCCCAAACCGCTGGCGCTCATCCCCACCCTCACCGGCCAGGTGGAGTACTGCCTGACTTGTCACTCCGACCTGGCACAGATCAGCTCTTCCCATCCGGTCAAAACATTCGGGTGCGTGATCTGCCACGGAGGCGAGCCCCTGTCGCTGGATGCAGCCCTGGCCCACAGCACGATGCGCGGCGGAACCAATCCCTCCGACTATGCGGTTGTGCAGGCCTCTTGCGGAGGAGACAACTGCCACAGCGGAACTCCGGCAAACTATAGCAACCATATCCAGCGCGCCACCAGCAGCATCCAGGGGACATATGCCGGTGCCATCGCCAGCATGCTCTACACCTTCGGTGCCCAACCCGATCTGACCGCCCGCTTCGCTGTTTCGGCCATCCAGGATCCGCAGAGCAGCAGCGGGATCACCGCCTTGTCGGCGTTCGACCCTTCTAAAACCTCCAACCCGGCGATCAAGCTCTTCGGCCAGAACTGCCTTAACTGCCACATATCCGCTCAACCTCTGCCGGGCATGGAGTACGCCCGATTCACCGGATGCGCTGCCTGCCATACCCCCCTCACACCAGCCCCTCTCCCTCAGGGAGAGGGGCAAGGGGTGAGGAACCAGGTCCACAAGCTGACCACGGCCATCCCTTATACCCAGTGCGACACCTGTCACAACCGCGGCAACTACGATCTGCGCTCGATGACCTTCCAGCCGCGCCAGGACCTGCCGACCGACCGCTCTTCGACAAGCTCAGAGCAGCGGCTTCATGCTTACTACCAGCCCATCGCCCAGTTCACCACCTGCGAATACAAGCTCGACTGCATCGACTGCCACACACGCACGGAGGCCATGGGCGACGGCAGTCTGTATGGGAGCAAGAAGGATATCCAATATATCCGGTGTAAAACCTGTCACGGCACCCCCGCTGAATTGCCTTTGACAAAGACACTCACCGACCCTAACGACCTCGCCTTCCGCCTGGCGCAACTCAACCCGGCGATCGACTTGAAAATTGGCGATACAATCCTGGTGACGGAGAAAGGCGAACCGCTTTGGAACATCCGCCTGCTGCCAAACGGAACCTACGAGCTGTTTGATAAAGCTAGCGGCGAGCGCTTCACTTTCAAACCCGTCAAGGGATCGGGCTGCACGCAGGACCCATCCCGGCAGGATTCGGCCTCCTGCCATCAATGTCATTCGGTGCAGAGATGAGATCCCACTCCGTGTCCCGCCGGGACTTTTTGAAGCTCCTCCGGACTGCCGTCCTGGCGGCATGCGGCCTGCTTGGGCTGGGCGGCTTGATCCGTTTTCTCGAAGCCCAAACCGAACCCGCCCCGCGTACCGATTTCGACCTCGGCCTGGTCTCGGACTTTACGACTGGTTCGCGGATGCTGCGCCCGGAAATCCCGGCGCTGATCTCACGCACGGATGCCGGCTTTTCCATCCTGAGCCTGGTCTGCACGCACCTGGGCTGCACGGTGGAGAACAAGCCGGAAGGTTTTATCTGCCCCTGCCACGGGTCGCGTTTCGATCTGAATGGTAAGGTCACGCGTGGGCCGGCTTTCCAGCCGCTTCGTTTCTTACGATATGAAATCACCCAGGATGGACACCTGCATGTTTACACAAACTAAAATCGTCGCGGCTGTCAAACACCAGGATTTGAATGTGAAACCTCATCTCGCCGACCTGTTCAAGCTGAGCTCCGTCCGTCATGATCACCTTTGTCCGCGGCAGGTGCTTGGCGTGCGCATGGGCCTGGCCGGTCTGGCTGCAATCGGCCTGCAGGCACCCATGCCGCACAAGGGCGCCCTGGTGATCATCGAAACCGACGGCTGCTTTGCAGATGGCATCGAAGTGGCTACCGGCGCGACGGTCGGTCACCGCACGCTGCGGGTCAACGATCTGGGCAAGATCGCAGCCACCTTCGCCAACCTCGAGACGGGCCGGACAGTCCGCCTGGCGCCTCGGGCGGGTGTGCGCGAAACCGCCCCCCATTACGTGCCGGAAGTGAAGAAGAAATACTATGCCCAGCTCAAGGGCTACCAGATCATGCCGGCGAAGGAGCTCTTTTCCTTTCGGGAAGTCCAGCTCGAGCCGGATTTAAAAACACTCCTCAGCCGCCCCGGCATGCGCGCAAAATGCTCCCAATGCGGAGAAGAGATCATCAACGAAAGACAGGCATATAAAAATGGGGTGTGTCTATGCAGGTCTTGCGCAGGGAACAGCTATTACCGGTCTAAGTAATCTCAGCATGTTTCTTCTCGTCCGGCGCGCTCTTCCGCCTGACGGAACTCTTCGGGGGTGTTGAGGTTCCAGAACGCCAATCCGGACTGGTCGAATTTTGCAGTCTCTTGAGGTCCGATGATCAAGGTCTTGACGGTTGGGAACCAGTTGATCAATTTTAAGATCACCCCTGTCCAGCGCGCGCCGGGCGACCGGCAGGCAGGCGTCACGATGATAAACGGCGTGCAGCGGCTCCAGCCCTTTATCTGTAGACGGTACGACGACGTCATAATCGCTCGCGCCCATCAGATCGCAGGCGTATTGAAAAATATTGAGATTGGCGAAAGGCAGGTCACAGCCCACCGCAGCCACGATTGGGTTGCTGGCCAAGCTGAGGGCGGTGTATAGCCCGCCCAGGGCACCGCGACCAGGCACAAGGTCCGGATGGCACGCAACCTCCAGGAAGGCAAAGTCTTCTGGATGGGAGGTCGTCACCATGACCTCATCGGCCAACGGCCGGAGGCGTTCAAGGATGCGCAGGATGAGCGGCCGGCCAAGAAAAGGCATGCGCGCCTTGTCCTGCCCCATGCGTTCCGAATTGCCGCCGGCCAGGATCGCCAGGGTTACTCCAGTCGAATGATCCACTGCCCTAACCATGGACACGATTTTAATGCCTCCCGCATTTTTCTGTGGGCCTTCCTCCCCACCAAAGCGCGTTCGATATCAACAATTTCGAATGGATGATTACGCAGTCCTTGATAACCCTGCCCAGCGTAAATTTGGAGCATAGCTGGAATAGATTATAATTAGGGTCGGAAATGGGGGCTTGGATATTACGAGTGAAAGTGCCGGACATCGAATTGGGTACGTCGGACATGAGGAGGCAATGATGGTCGATTTTCTCGCCGGTCCAGGGTTTCTGGGTACGCACGCCCCTTTCCACTCCGATCTCGCGCTTGTCTTCATCCTCACCTCGGCACTGATGTTGACCCTGGGAGTGCTGCTGGCGATCCGCAGGCAATTCGAGGTCCATCGCTGGGTGCAAACCACGGCCGCCATCCTTAACACGGTCGCCGTGCTGACCGTCATGATCGGCTCGTTCATCACCTATATCTTGCCCGGAATCCCCGCCAAGCTGCTGGAGGGCTCCTATGGGGTCACCACTGTGCATGCCTTGGTTGGAACCGCCGGGATGTTGTTTGGCATCTTCGTCGTCCTGCGGGCTAACGGCCTGATGCCGAAAAAGCTGCGCTTCAAGAACTATAAATTATTCATGCGTATTGCTTACGCGCTTTATATGCTGGCTACAGTATTGGGAATTGTCGTTTACGTCGCGGTCTATGTTTATGGGATCTGAATGGAATGCACCCTTGACTCAGGAACCGGGATGCCAAAAGTAGCCCTCGTCTATCCTTACTTTCGCACCCGCTCGGCTACGGAACTCCTCTTCCCTCCACTCGGGGCCGCCAGCCTTGCCAGCCAGCTGCGCCACCTGGGGATCGAAGCGAAGATCTTCGACTGTACTTTCCGGACCCCGGGCCAGGTCCGAAAAGCCCTGGTCGCGTATGCCCCCGAGGTCGTAGGGGTTTACTGCATGATCACCCTGAGCCGGAACACTTTCCGGATCGCTGAAATGATCAGGCGCGATTTCCCCGACTCTCTTCTGGTCGCCGGCGGACCCCTCCCCACCTTGTACCCTGAGCGGTTTAGCGGGGCTTTCGACGTCGTGTTCCGGGGCGAGTCCGACCTGAGCTTCCCATCCTTCTGCCGGGACTTTTTCGATGCGAACCGGCAATTGCCGAACCTGAAACTGCAACGTTTTCCGGGTCTTTATCTAAATCAGGCTTGGCTTCGGCTCGACAATCCACAAGTCCATTACCCCGAAAAGGAGCTGGAGACGTTTCCCCTGCCCGACCGCAGCGACTTCGACCATGCCGCCTACCAGAAAGTTTGGCAGAATCTGGATGGGTCAAAGACGACTTCGATAATCACCACACTGGGATGCCCGTTCAGCTGCGACTTTTGCTCCCGGCCGATCTTTGGCAGCCTCTTCCGCCGCCGGAACCTGGACGCGGTTTTCGAGGAAATCGCCCAGATCCGCAGCCTGGGCTATGACAGCCTGTGGATTGCCGACGACAACTTCACCCTGGACCTGGCCTATTTGCGCGGGTTTTGCGAGCGCATGGCCTCCGAGAAGATGCGCTGGAGCTGTCTGTCGCGCGTCACCGGTCTCGACGAGGAGATCACCCACCTGATGAAAGAGGCCGGTTGTCGGCGTGTCTACCTGGGGTTGGAAACCGGCGATCAGGAGACCCTGAACCTGATGAATAAAAGAACAACGGTCTCGGAAGGGGTCGAGGCAGTCCACCTGTTCCGCAAGGCCGGGATTGAAGTGGCGGCCTTTTTCATCGTCGGGTATCCGGGTGAAACAATCGACTCGATCGAAAGCACCTTCAAGCTGGCGTTATCCCTGCCCCTTAACTATATTTCCTTCAACGTCCCCTTTCCCCTGCCAGGATCGACATTATTCGAGCGGGTCAGTGACATCGACCGGGAAAAGGATTGGAACACCGAGAACGAAGTCACTTTTGTCTACAGCTCGGAATTCGACCCGCGCTGGCTGCGCCGGCGGATCCGCCAGACCATGCAGGCTTTCGCCGCACGGTAAAGCTGAAATCCAACGGCATCTCTCATCCCCCCCGATTATTTCAACAGCCGGAATAGAGCGTCCGTGGACTGCTCGAAAGGCCGCAGGACCAGGGGTCCAAGCTTCCCCAACCGCCGCCGGATCTCAAACTGCAGCCGACCCTTGAAGATGCCGAACCACATCTTGGCTTCTGAAAAGCCTGCATCGAAGATTAAGACGTGGCTGCCGAAGACGCTTTCCTCCGGCCGCCAATCGCGGTTGATGCGCTCCCGAACGCGCGCATAAAGCGCCGTCCCTGGCAGTGGATACGGCATGCTCAGGCCAAGGTAATCGACGGGAAGGCGAGAGGCATAGCGCAAGGTAGCGAGCACGGTCTCTTCGGTGTCCCCCGGGTAGAATAGGATGAAAAACGCTCCGACCTGGATGCCGGCCCGATGGGCTGCTTCCACGGCGCGGCGCGCCTCCTGCGCGGTAATGTTTTTATTCATCAGCTTCAGGATGCGATCATCGCCGGACTCGATGCCGAAATAGATGCGCGTGCATCCTGCCTGCTTCATTTCCCTGGCGGTTGCGTCATCCAGGTTGTCCACGCGGCCGAGGCATTCCCATTTGAACCGGAGTCCCCGGCGGTTGATCTCCCGGCAGATTTCGATCACCCGCTGGCGTTTGAGGGTGAACACATCGTCGGCAAAGGAAATGCGTTCATATCCCAGGTGGAGTACGGCTTCAATTTCATCGACCACGCTCTGAGCAGAGCGCTCCCGGTATGAGCCGCCGAAGACCACATTGCTGCAGAACTCACAGCGAAATGGGCAGCCACGCGTACTCATTATTGTCGTGATGGCATATCCGTACTTCTTCCTGCCATAGTGAGTGTATTCATCGTTCGGCAAAAGGTCGCGCGCAGGGAACGGGAGACGATCCAGTTCCTTCTCGAAGGGCCTTTCGGGGGAGAATTGGATCTGCTCTTCTTCACTCCCTGCGTCCCGGTCCCTCTTTCGCCAGGCAAGCCCGGGAATCGAGGCCCAATCCTGCCCCTGCTCGAATGCGCGCAGCAGCTCGACCATGGTCGCCTCGCCTTCGCCGCGGATGACGACGTCGAACTGTCCGGCAAAAAGGGCCGGGTCGCAGGTCGGCAAGGGTCCTCCGGCAACCAGGAGTTGGCAGTGGGCGCGCAAGCTTCCCGCGAAGCGCAGGCAATCCTCCAGCATGGTGACCATGCAATAAATTCCCACGACCTCCGCCCCGGCCAGCATTGCTCTATCCATCGCCGTGTGCCGGTCCAGAAAAGTGCAGTCGAGCACTTGCACTTCATGCCCGGCCTCCCGCAGGCTGGAGGCAACATAGCTGATCCCGAGCGGCGGGAAACGGAACACCGACCGGTCCCGGCGGGGCTTGAAATACGGGTAAATGAGCAGCACCGAGGTCACGGCAGCCTTTCAAGGATCAAATCATAGCTGAAGGTTTTTATCCCGGGAGGCAGGGAATAGCCAAAACCAGACCAGGCCAGACGCGAGCCGATAAGCTCCCTGCCGCGAAATAACTTGGCGCCCTCTACCCGTTTGAGTTTAAATGCGATCCGGTTAGTGGGGCAGATAAAAGCAGCTTCCGGCGCGCGAACTTCATCCCAGGTGCCGATCTTTTTTCCATGCAATCGCAGACCGCTCAAATCCTGATAATGGGTAAAATAGTGTGCGCCCTGCTCGTTCATAACTACGATCTCGGTCACGCCGGTCATCTCCATATCCGTCAAATCGACCCTAACTGTCATCGTCCCGGTCGACTTTTGGATGGAATAGGTCATCCTTACCTGAGTGCAAAATGCGCCCTCTTCGTACACAGTCTGCCAGTTGAAGAGTAATCGAAAAACGCTGGAAAGCGATGTGAGCATACTGCGCAGCCAGGGAACCTGGCGGATGAGCGCAGCCAGGATGTTCTTGATACGATAAAGACCGGGACTTCTTATGCTTCCGGATCCTGATCGGTAGATTTTTTCTTCCAAATTCAATTTGAAAAGGGCGACAATTTCGTGAATTGGACCTCGCTCGATCGAAGTGAATTCCACCTGACCCGGAAAAACAGCCCGCAGCCCACGCTTGAGTACGGGTACGCCAAATCCCACCGCCTCCTCCGCCAGCACAACACCGTCGTCTACTAGGAGGAACCCCTTCTGCAGCCGGGAGGTGGAATACTCGTTACCGGCCTCGCGGTTGCCGACAAATTCCAAGCTGCACCCAGGAAAAGCCGAAAGTTTGATTTCCATCGACGGATCCCAATTACCGACCCGCCGCCGATCCGACAGCCATCCGCGAAGGATCCTTATGGATGCATCTGATCACGCTCCACCAGCCTGCGGCCAGCCAGGGCATCACCGTGATCGTCCTGGCGATTAACCTGGCAGATCGATTTACATCCGCCAGCTGAAGCAGCTTTTCCATCGCCCCGGGCAGGCTGGGAAATAAAAGCTGGACGAGAGAGGTGTTGAAGACACCAAAAATCAGGGGGACGAGCCAAACCAGGGTCAGTGTCGACCGATCGAGCTCGCCGATTGTTTCCAGGATCAACATGAATGGAATGACGAGCAAGATATTGGGCTCAGACAACCAGGCCCTTGTCAGGAAGAACACCAGGGTAAGAGCGAGGCTCACCTTCAGGAGACCGGTCAAATCAGCCGCCCTATCCCGCATTACGAACGCGGCACCAATCAAAGCGGGAATCCATAATAGCCCCACAAGCCACCAAAAGCCCGGAAGCTGATAGGAATTATTAATCAATTCGAGAAATGACAACACTGATATACCTCCACCGACGGTGAAATGTGCATTCCAGCCGTGCAGGATCGCCGTAGGATCCCACCCGAAGAGGATAAAAGGGAATACACAGAAAATCAACAAGGCGATCACGAGCGCACTGAAATAAACGAGCATCTTCGATATTCGCGGGTTTCTTAAGAAAAAAAGGAACACCACCACAATGATGGGGAAAGCAGTTGGTTTGAATGAGACGGCGAGAGCGAGCAGCACCGCCGAAGCCGTCGGATGGTCCGAGCTAAGATAAACCAGTGCTGCTAATGAAAGCAGCGCGACGATCGAGTCGAACTGTCCCCAGGCGGAGGAAACGTAAAGCAAAAAGGGATTGAACAGCATGAAGATCCACGCTTTATGTCTCAACCTGTCATCCATCCCAAATTTCTTCAGAATGGCGCTCACCTGATAGGCAAGTCCAATATTGGCTGCGATGATGGGAATTTTGATCGCCAGGTTGTACACCAGCAGATTTCCACCCGAGGGGCGCACGACAAGATAAATCAGGCCAAGCACAAGCGCCCAAGGAGGAGGATAACCGATTGTGGTTATCCCTTGAAATAACTGGCTTTGGAACACTGCACTCAGATCGTGTGGAAAATACGGGTTCTGCCCGGTGCCCACCAGGTAGCCTGTGGCCATGAATATTCGCATGTCATAGAGATGGCCGAAAAAAAAGGCCAGCAGAAATTGAATCCCTAAGCTTAGAAAAAGGAACTTGATTGGATGGACCGACTTTGAATGATCGCCGACAGAAGATCCAATAGAATGGTTTTGTACGTTCATATCATCCGGACCGCGTTCTAGTTGCGATGACCCCCATGGTCGGTTGCTAATCGGGTTTATGATATTTCAGCCCGGCGATCATCTCGATCGCCCGCCGGTAGGAATCGCGCTCCTCGCCAAAAGCCTCGTCGCGAAAGCGGTAATCATTTTTCCGGATGAACTCGGCCAATTGTTGCCGCAGGCTGGTGACCTTCTCGGACTGGAGGTCGAGCAAGGTGCGGAGGTTGTGCTGGTTGGAGCTGTGTTCGATCGCCTCGCGCAGATGGGGCAGACACAGTCCATTCGATTTTTGGAAGAGCTGCTGGAAATCATGCTGAATGATCGCTTCTCCTAATGCTGAACTGTAACGCCGGGAGGTCTCCTTTTCCTGCACACAGGCGGTACAAGGTTTGACCGTCTCGAGGGAACGGATAACCTCATTCTTGGTTATTCTTGTGCCGTTCGATGCGACCGGAAGCAACTCCAATACCTTCCCCACCAGATCTTCGTAAAGGATTGCAAGTCCGAGTGCGTCGCTCAAGCCCGCATCCAGAACCAGGCGGGCATGTTTCTGGCAAAGGCCGAGGCTGTTGCGCAACTTACGGCGTGAAATTGGATCCAGTATGCTTTCATAAAATAGTCCGCTGATGTAGCGCTCTACGGCAGCCTGGGTGACGTTGCAGATCGGGCATCCCGGTTGTGAACAGGCATCCCTCAACGTGTGGAGAGTTCTGGCTGTCGACCATACGCGATTGAGTTTACCTGCTTCTCGTAAGAAATGCAATCCTGATCAACTTCTTGACCACGGCGTTGTTATCGTCGCGATCGACTTGGGCAATTCAAGAATAATCCACCACATACCGTCCCGGTGTCCCAAAAGGACGCTTCGCAGTCCTTCCGGGAGAGCGCGCAGACCAAGTGGGCTCCCTTCGGGTGGAACGCGGAAGTTGAGTAACTTTCCCTGAGCGCTCTGTGAACTCTGCGGTGAATATAGTTGATGAAGGGACGGAATTTACAGACGGCCCGTCTTCGCGTTCATCCTATCCCAATCGGCAGCAGCCTTCGCCGCGTCTTTGGCTGTTCGTTTCAAACCCCGCTTATACATTGGCTGTTCTTGGAAACCGGTTACTTTTATCCATTCGTAAGCAATCCATTCTTTGCGGGTGATCTCGCTTAATTTTTTGGTGACTTTGTCGTCCATGTTTTGCCTCCAGTTTTTAACGACCAGTATCGCACAAAAACCCCGTGAAATCAATTACATTTTACTTACGCTTACGTTTACTGATCCGCGGCGATATGACTTGACGTTGTAGAATATCTGTTCTATAATTACTGCGTGGACGATCAAGTATCCCGCTTACAAATGCTTTCCGCACAGATGTCGTTCGAACCAGACGTGGAGATCCGCACTTCCGGCGAACAATTAATTGATTCCACCTTGCCATGCGATCAGGATGCCATCTACGTCCACCCCGCAGTGCTCCCCAACGGACAGCGCATCAAGCTGCTCAAGACATTGCTCTCGTCGGCATGCGAACGGGACTGCTACTACTGCCCGTTCCGCGCTGGGAGGGACATGCGCCGGGCCACTTTTCA
Organism: uncultured Chloroflexia bacterium; assembly: GCA_963739255.1. Taxonomy (GTDB): domain Bacteria; phylum Chloroflexota; class Anaerolineae; order Anaerolineales; family Villigracilaceae; genus UBA877. Next base: position 214,423 of record CAVTZT010000006.1, on the reverse strand, counting down.
ACCCGAGGAGTTCGCCCGCCTGTTCCTCTCCCTTGCCCGGAAAGGAATTGCCGAGGGGGTCTTCCTAAGCTCGGGGATGGTGGGTGGAGGCGCGCGCACCGAGGACCAGCTGATCGATACCGCCGATATCCTGCGGCATAAACTGGATTTCAGAGGCTACATCCACCTCAAGATCATGCCCGGTGCCGAGAGAGCCCAGGTCGAACGCGCCATGCAGCTTGCCAGCCGTGTCTCGGTCAACCTGGAGGCACCGAATACCGCCCGTCTGACGCGCCTCGCCCCGCACAAGGAATTCATGGAGGAATTGCTCCAACCGCTAAAATGGATCGAGGAAATCCGCAGGATGCAACCGGCAACCAAAGGTTGGAATGGACACTGGCCCTCCAGTGTGACCCAATTCGTGGCCGGAGGTGCAGGCGAATTGGACCTCGAGCTGTTGACCGCCACCCAGTATCTTTATCACCGCCTGGGCTTGAAGCGCGCCTACTACTCCCGGTTCAAACCCATCCCCGATACGCCACTTGAAGACCAGGCTCCGGTTGCCCCGATCCGCGAGCATCGCCTGTATCAAGCATCGTTCCTTTTGCGCGATTACGGATTTGACCTGGAGGAATTGCCCTTTGAATTAGATGGTCAACTCCCGGTCCGGGCCGATCCCAAAGCGGTCTGGGCGGATGTGCACCTGCGCGAAGCCCCCGTCGAAGTCAACCGGGCGGAGCGAACGGACTTGCTGCACGTCCCGGGCATCGGACCGAAGGGGGTGGAGGCGATCCTGAAGGCACGCCGCCAATCCAGAATCAGGGAGCTTACTGCCCTGCGCAAGCTGGGGGTGATAGTCGAGCGAGCCGCACCTTTCCTGCTCTTAGACGGGAGGCACGCAGTCTACCAGCCAAATTTATTCTAGTCGCATTATAAAGTCCGGTACGAGCTATCGGAAAAATCAGGTCGACAGGGACCTGCCAGGGTATCCCGGGCGGATGTTCGGCAGTACTCCAAGAGAGTGTATAGAGTAGGTTCTATATACACCACACTCTACGTGCGCGGCATGGTGGATTTTTTCGATTTGGGCAAGTAGATCCCGGCTTTGCGAACACTTGGCAGACCCTATTGACCCATCTTTATGAACTGGGTAAACTTGGGGATATAATGGAAAAGGAGGAGCCATGAGGATCTTTTCGACAGTCGCAATCATTTTGTCAATCATCTTCTTGACCGGGTGCAACCTGCCGGTCCAAGGAGGCCCGACCGAGATACCGGGTCTGGCGTACACACAATCGGCCAGGACCGTGGAGGCTGAGCTGACCCGGGTGGCCGGGCTGGTTTCCCCGACGCCCAACCTCCCGACTGCAACGTTCACACCCGTCCCGACCAACACCCTTCAGGCGACCGCCACGAACACGCCGATCCCGGAAAACAAAGCCTTGTTCATCACGGATGTGACCATCCCGGATAACACGGTTGTGCCCGCCGGGTCGACCTTCACCAAGACCTGGCGTTTGCGTAACGTGGGCACCCGTACGTGGAATTCCAGCTATCAGCTGGTGTTCGAGAGCGGCGATGCGATGGGCGTCCCGACAGGATATGCCCAGGCTCTGACCAGCGGCTTTGTTTCACCCGGCCAGGATGTCGACGCAACCGTCAATCTGACTGCGCCGATGGCGACAGGTACCTATCAAGGACGCTGGGGGTTTCGTGAGCCGACCAATCAGACGATCTTCACGCATTTCATCGTCGTGATCAAAGTGCCCGCCGCTACCAGCCATTCCGTGACGACGAGCAGCAGTTTCACCCCCGGTGAAATTGGTACGGTACGCGGCGACGGGCATACTGCAATTGATCTATATGTCGGCGATTCCGGCTCCGGGGGGTCCGCTCCCCCAAACCTTGGATTGCAGACATTCGTGGCCTTCGATATCACCGGGATTCCCAACAATGCGACCATCACCGAAGTCAAGATGGACTTGAGCGACTATACGATCAGCGGGGATCCCTTCGGAAACCTGGGCTGCATCAAGGTTTATCCGGTCAATTATGACGCCCCGCCTTCACCCAGCGCAGGTGACTTTATATCCGGACCGGCACCCGCCAACGAAGACCATGATTGGTGCTCCACAACCGACCTCGGAACCCCGGCTGCGGACAATGATTTCCGCAAGGATCTGCAAGCCAAAGTAGGGACCGGACGCATCCGCTACAGGGTCCAGTTCAACTCCCAGACAAATTCGGACAACAATGCCGATGTCGTTCAATTTACCAAGATCGACTTGATCATCACCTACACAACACCCTGAAAGAGATAAAAATCCGGCGGGCGGCCGCCGGATTTTTGTTTAATTTTGTCGTTTAAGCTCTTCCCACGCCCCGACCCAGGGTCTTCCCAGGCGGTGGTGCTCGGCGACGTTGACCTTGCCCAATTTCTGGGCGGTCTGGGCCGCGACTTGGGCTACCGTTCCCCAATCCTCACTCAGAACCGCCTGGCGCATTTTCTGGGCATGCTGGCCGGCCCACAGCCAGTCCATGCGGAAATGATCCGCCTTGACCCAGTAACCGCGTTTTTCCCACGCTGCCACCGAGACATCGATGGTATCGGCGATAAGGCTCAACGCCAGGGCGATGAAAGCCGCCAGGTCATGCGATTCGGCTCCGGGTCCGCTCTGCAAAGCCAGCTCACGGACCGCTACAACCACGCCTTTGGTCAGACGGGTGCGTTCCTTCCCGGCACTGTCAGGGTTGACGATTCGGCTCAATATTCCTCCGGTAAAAAAAGAATGCGCCGATTATACCGCAGCAAACCCCTCATAGGCCTGTAAGCAAAAGGTTAACAGAGCATATAGGTTTATTGACTAGCTTATCCCTTGCGCTTATAATCTTGCAGGCTTCCGGGGAAGTGCTGGAATTGGCAGACAGGCATGACTTAGGATCATGTGCCGCAAGGCGTACGGGTTCAAGTCCCGTCTTCCCCACACCTCAACCAAGCCATGAGCCTCGCACGAAAAGGATTTCGATTTGAAAATTGCGACCCAGCCCCGCGACGACCATCAGGTTACCCTGACCGTCGAGATCGAGCCCCAGCGCATGGAAGGCGCCAAGCACCGCGCCGCCCGACGCATCTCCGAACGCACGAAGATCCCCGGTTTCCGTCCCGGCAAGGTTCCCTATGACGTCGCCCTGCGCTACCTGGGGGAGGAAAAAATCGCCCAAGAAGCGTTGGATATTCTTCTCGATGAGGTTTATCCCGAGGCGCTGAAGGAAGCCGAGATCGACCCTTCCGGCCCGGGCTCTCTGGACAAAGTGGAGAGCATCGATCCGCCCAAGTTCATCCTGACCGTCCCGCTGATGCCCACGGTCGAACTTGGAGAGTATCATTCGATCCGCCTGCCCTACGACTGGAAGGAGCCCGGCGACGACAAGGTCGACGAGGCGATCGAGGAGCTGCGCCGCATGTACAGCAAGACCGAGACGGTCGAGCGCCCGATCCAAGCCGGCGATTTCGTCCTCATTGACCTGAAGGGGGTCAAGGCCAAGCCTGCCGAGGGCGAGGTGCAGCTAATCGATCGTCCCGGCTATCCCGTCTTCATCCGCATGGATGCCAAAGAGGACGAATGGCCTTTCGCTGGCTTCTCGAGCGAACTGGTCGGCCTGAAAAAGGATGAGAATAAATCCTTCGATCACAAGTACGATAAAGACTTCAAGGACGAAAGCCTCAAAGGGCTTACGGTCGAGTTCGAGGTCACGGTCAAGATGGTGCGAGGTGCCATCCTGCCCGAGCTCAACGACGAGTTCGCCAAAATAACCGGGCCTTTCGAAAACCTGCAAGCCCTGCGGGATGCCGTGCGTGCCAACCTGGTGCGGCAGTCGAAAACCGATTACGATGATGCCTACTTTGTCCAATTGATCGACAAGATCAAGGAAGGCGCCACTATCAAGTACCCGCCTCAAATGGTGGACCACGAGATCGAGCACGTGACCGAAGACCTGAAGACCCGCTTGGCCGAGCAGGGGCTCGACATGGAAGCCTATCTGAAATCCCGCCAGATGGACGAGGAGAAGTTCACCGCTGAGGAGACCAAGCCCGTGGCCATCCGCAGACTGGAACGCTCGCTGATCTTGGAAGAGATCACGCGGGCCGAGAAGATCGTGATCAACGAGGAAATGCTCAACGCCGTCTTCCAACAGACTTGGGGCGAGTTCCGCGCTTCCGATGAGTTCAGGCGCGCCATGCGAGGCAAGTCCAATCCTCCCAAGCGCCTGCTGGACGCCGTTGCTATGGAATCGGCCAACCGGGCCATCACCCAACAAACTCTGACGCGCCTCAAGGAAATTGCGACCGGTCAGGCCGGGTCAGCTACAGAAGAAAAACCAAAGAAGGCTCCAGCGGGCAAGAAGGTCGCGGGCGCAAAGACCGGCGGAGGAACCAGGAAACCCACACCCAAAAAGGCAGCTCCCCGGAAACCCGCCGCGTCGCCAAAAAGGAAGAAGGCTCCAGCCAAGTGAGCCCGTGTCCCTTATAGTTTTTCGAATGGAGGTAATATGTCAGTCCCAAATTTCAAGAATGTCATCCCAATGGTCATCGAGTTGTCCGGCCGCGGGGAGCGCGCCTATGACATCTACTCCCTGCTGCTTAAGGAGCGCATCGTCTTCGTCGGAACACAGATCGATGACCAGGTTGCCAACCTGATCGTCGCGCAGCTGCTGTTCCTGAGCCGCGAAGATCCGGAAAAGGAAATCCAGATGTATATCAATTCCCCCGGCGGCGTGATCTATGCCGGCTTTGCCATCTACGACACGATGCAGATGATCTCCAATCCGATCAGCACGGTCGCGGTCGGCGTAACCGCATCGTTCGGGACCGTGCTGCTGGCCGCTGGTACGAAAGGCCGCCGCTACGCACTGCCAAATGCCACCATCCACTTGCACCAGCCCCTCGGCGGCGCCCAAGGTCAAGCCACGGATATCCAGATCCAGGCCAAACAGATCCAGCTCCTGAAGACCAAGCTCAATGAGATCATGGCCAAGCACACCGGCCAGCCGATCGAGGTCATCGAACGTGACACGGATCGTGATTTCTACCTGAATCCCAAACAGGCCGTCGATTACGGGCTGGTCGACCAAATCCTGGAACTGCCAGAAAAGAAGTAAACGCAACAAGGGCGACCATTCGGCCGCCCCTTCTTTTTTCTCATGTCCACCCTGCCCCCGACAATAAAATCCCTCGTCCTCGACATGGACGGCGTGCTTTGGAAGGAAAGCACCCCCATCGGTGATCTGGTTGAGATATTTTCAGCCATCTCCAAGCGCGGCCTGAAGGTCTGTCTGGCGACCAACAACGCCACGCGCACCCCGGAGCAGTATCTTGAGCGTCTGCGTGGATTTGGCGTGAAGGATCTGGAATTATGGCAGATCGTGACCTCCGCCGAGGCGCTTGCCCATGAGCTCAAAAAGCGCTTTGTTAAGCGGGGTGCGGTATATGTCATCGGCGAAAACGGACTGTATAGGGCGCTGACCGACAGCGGATTCAAGGTGATCGACGAGGAGAACTGGAACCCGGTGGAAACGATTTGCGCGGTCGTATCCGGGATGGACCGGGGGATCAACTATGCCAAGCTGCGCCGCGCCACACTGCTCATCCGCCAGGGAGCGCCTTTTTATGCCACCAACCCCGACCGCACCTTCCCGACACCGGAGGGTCTGGCGCCGGGAGCAGGTGCGCTGGCCGCCGCTCTGGCCACCGCCAGCGGCGTGGAGCCGATCTTCGTCGGGAAACCAGCGACCTTCATGGTCGATCTGGCGCGCGAACGCCTGAACACCTCCCGCCAGGAGACGCTTATCGTCGGCGATCGTCTGGAGACGGATATCGCCGGCGGACAGGCTGCCGGCTGTCCTGTCGCCCTGGTGCTCTCGGGGGTCTCGACGCCCGAGATGGCTTCGGCCTGGACCCCCAGCCCGGATTTCGTGGTCCCTGATTTGTCCGCTCTCCTGGCATGACCCTTCCCCTGATCTACGATCTCGATCTACAAAACCTGACTGCCCTCGTAGATGACTGGGGTCAGCCTGCCTATCGCGCCACCCAGATTTGGGAAGGTCTATACCGGAATTTTTGGAATTCGGCGCAGGAGTTTACCAACCTCCCTATCGTTCTGCGCCGAAAAATGGCCGAGAATTTGCGCCTCGAAACCCTTTCCCCGACCACTATCCTAGAGTCGGCGGACCACTCGACCATAAAGACCCTTTTCCATTTGCACGATGACCGCGCCATCGAAGCCGTCCTGATGCGTTATGATCGCCGCAGGACCCTGTGCATTTCAACCCAGGTCGGCTGCGCCATGGGATGCGTCTTCTGTGCCACGGGACAGATGGGTTTCCGCCGACATCTGAGCAGCGGAGAAATCGTCGCCCAGGTGATGTATTACGCCCGCTTGCTCCACAAACAAAACGAGGCAGTGACGAACGTGGTCGTGATGGGCATGGGGGAACCTTTTCATAACTACGACAACACAATGGCGGCCATTGACCGTCTGAACGATCCGCAGGGGTACTACTTCGGCGCCCGCCGTTTTACCATCTCGACCGTCGGTCTTGTCCCGTTCATCCGTCGTTTTGCCAGCGAAATGCGCCAGGTGAACCTGGCGATCTCCCTGCACGCGGCCGATGACGACTTGCGGGCTTCGATGCTGCCGGTGGATAAGAAATATCCGATCGACGAAGTCCTGTCCGCATGCCGGGATTATGTATCTGCCACGGGAAGGCGCATCACATTTGAATGGGCACTGATCCGGGACGTCAACGACACTCCCCGACAGGCTACTCTACTGGCGAGGAAGTTGAATGGCCTGCTATGTCATGTCAACGTAATTCCTCTCAACCCCACCGTTGGATACGGCGGCCACGCAACCACTCATCAGCGGGCCGAGAAGTTCAAAGAAGTGCTGAACATGGCTGGGATTCCGTGTACGATCCGTCTGAGACGTGGAATAGATATTCAGGCAGGCTGTGGTCAACTGGCAAGTAAGGTTTGAGGCCTTGGTATATCGAGTTCATGGGTGATATAATGGCTATGCGCATTATACCCAAACCACTTCTATTCCGGATAATCTTCCATCGCTTGCCAGAAAACCCGGTTTGATGTATCCTCACATTAATTCCCACTCACAGGTGCAGCATGCCCGCTTCCCCCAAGAAAAGTAGCCCCTGGTTTGACCGTCCAGTCTTCGAATCCTTCCCGTTGTTAACCGGTGAAGGATTGATTTTTATTGTGATCGTACTCCTGGTCACCATCAGCCGCCTCGCCAACCTCGGTCTACGGGTTATGAGCCATGATGAGAGCCTGCATGATTTTTTCTCTTGGCTGTTTTACCAGGGACAGGGATACCAGCACAACCCGATGATGCATGGCCCACTTCAATTTCACCTGATCGCTTTTATTTACTTTTTATTTGGAGACAACGACTTTACAGCCCGCCTCCCCCACGCCATTGCCAGCATCCTGACGGTGGTGCTGCTTTGGAATTGGCGCCGCTACCTGGGCCGGGCAGGGACCTTGATCGCCGCGGGACTGATGTTGATCTCACCATTCATGCTTTATTACGGACGCTATGCCCGCAATGAAGCGTTCGTCGGTCTTTTCGGCGTCCTGACACTCTATGCCATCCTGCGCTACTTGGAAACAGGTTACAAACGTTATATTTTTCTGCTCACCCTCGCAACTGTCCTGCACTTCACCGCTAAAGAGACCGCCTTCATCTACACAGCCCAAGCTTTGCTTTTCCTGGCTGTTTACCTCATCGGAAGAGTAACCCGCAATCCATGGAAAAATAGCAATCTCTATAACAGTTTTGTGATTGCCCTTGGCATTGGCATCATACTCCTCGGACTTTCTTTCGGCATTATCCTATACAATCACGCCCAAAACACAATCAATGCTGCACAGACCGTCGCGCCGCTCAATCCGGGACAGACACCGGCGGCGACAGGACTGCCGGCACCCTCGTTCTCGGCGAGTACATCTCTACTCGTGATCGCCACTCTGGCTTTCGTGACGGCAGCTGTCTTGCTGGGCCTGGGTTACGGCTGGAAAAATGTGCGCAGGGAGCGCTCTTTTGATTTGCTCGCCCTGCTTGGCACTCTGGTCCTGCCGCAATTGACTGCGTTACCAGTCAAGTGGGCAGGCTGGAATCCGCTCGACTACTACTTTAACTGGCCGGGATGGAATCTCCCAAAGCTGCTCTCCCAGGGGCCGGTGCGCGTCGCACTCATCTTCATCCCCATCGTCACTATCTCCATTGTCCTGGGAGTCTTATGGAACAAGAGACTCTGGTTATGGAACGCGTTGCTATTCTACGGGGTATATATCTTTTTCTACTCAACCGTGCTGACCAACTGGCAGGGCATCTTCACCGGATTAGTGGGGTCCCTGGGCTACTGGCTCGAACAGCAGGGAGTCCAGCGCGGCAGCCAACCCTGGTATTACTACCTGTTAATCCAAATCCCGATTTACGAATACCTGCCCGCCTTGGGTATCTGTCTGGCAACCTATTTTGGTTTGAGGCATAAGACCCCCGCCCCACTGCCTTCCCCCGGCCCGAACCCGGAACCCGAGCCGGTCATAAAAGGTGAGGGAAATCGAACCTTCGGATTGCTCCTCTGGTGGTCACTGACCAGCCTGTTCGCCTATACCCTGGCGGGTGAAAAAATGCCCTGGTTGACCTATCATATTGCCTGGCCGATGATCCTCCTGACCGGCTGGGCGCTGGGACAGCTTGTCGAACGGATTAATTGGCTCCAGGTCCGGACCCGGCGCGGGATACTGATCTTTCTCCTTTTGACAGTCTTTTGCATCAGCTTGGCCGGCACACTCTCGTTGATCCTGGGGCCAACCCTGCCATTCCAGGGAAAGACCCTGTCAGAGCTATCCAACACGAGCACCTTCCTCTTCTGGTTTGTGACAGCAGTCGGCAGCGCCCTGGGGCTGGTGTACCTTGCATCCAATTGGGAGGTTCGCGAAGTTTTGAGGCTGGGGGGCTTGACCGTCTTCGGATTACTGGTCGTTCTGACTGCCCGTACGGCCTTCCGGGCTGCCTACGTGGATTACAACGATGCCAGCGAGTACCTGGTCTACGCCCACGGGGCAAGTGGCGTCAAAGACGTCATGGGGCAACTCCAGCAAATCTCAAAACAAACGGCGGGGGGCAACAACCTGGTCATCGCCTATGATGCCAGTCAGTCAAACCAGGGGGTCTCATGGCCCCTTAAGTGGTATTTGCGTGATTACCCAAACGCTAATCCATTTGTCCAGCTAACCAATGATCTCACTGCCGATCCGGTCATCATTGTGGACCAGAGCAACTTTCAAGCCATTCAACCGGTGGTGGCCGATCAATATTACCAATTTGACTATATCCGCATGGTCTGGCCAAATCAGGATTATTTTGCGCTGACCTGGCCGCGAATTTGGACTGCCATAGCAAATCCAAAAATGCGCGCAGCTATTTTCCAGATCTGGCTGAATCGCGACTACAGCTTGTACGCCCAGGCAACCGGTCAGGATACGTTCAGCCCAGCGACCTGGGAACCATCAGGCAGAATGGAACTTTTTGTCCGTAAAGACGTTGCCGCACAAGTCTGGCAGTATGGCGTAGGGCAAACCGTCCCAACCCAGGCGGATCCTTATAAACAAGGAATTGTTGTGTTAAATGCCGACACTGTTTTTGGGTCACAAGGGCAAGGGGATGGACAAATGGACGACCCACATGGTCTGGCGATTGCACCCGACGGCAGCATTTTCGTCGCTGATACAAACAATAATCGCGTTGAGCATTTTGCCGCCGACGGCACCTTGATCAAGGCCTGGGGCTCCTTCGCCGACAGCTCTGTAAAGCCCATCCCTTTGGGTAAATTCAACCAGCCCTGGGGCATCGCCCTTTCGCCGGACGGGGAATGGGTCTACGTCGCCGATACCTGGAACCACCGCATCCAGAAGTTTACGGCAGATGGAACACCGGTCGCGACCTGGGGACATGACCTCTTTGGCCAAACCGAGGATCCGTTTGGCCTATGGGGGCCGCGTGGGATCGCCGTCAACCAACAAGGAAACGTGTTCGTGGCAGACACAGGCAACAAGCGTATCGTTGTCTACAATGCAGACGGTAATTTCATCACCCAATTCGGAAGCGAAGGGATGGCCCCGGGGCAATTTGACGAGCCGGTAGGCCTGGCGTTCGATTCGCAAGGCAACCTGTACATCGCCGATACCTGGAACCAGCGCGTACAGGCATATGCCCCGAATGCTGATGGGACTTCTTATACTCCCCTGCTCCAATGGGACATCGCCGGATGGTACGGGCAGTCCGTGGAAAACAAGCCGTTCCTGGCAGTTGACAATCAGGAACACATTTTCATCACCGACCCGGAGATGTATCGCGTCCTCGAGTTCACGACGCAAGGCGGGTTTATTCGTACCTGGGGAGACTATGGTACAGATAACGCCACCTTCGGACGCGCCGCGGCGGTGACCGTCGATAACCAGGGACATGTCTGGGTCAGCGACTCCGGTAACGACCGCTTGATGAGATTTACCCTGCCATAATCAAATATCCCGATTTGCACTTGTGTAAACCCGGAATGCTGGCAGTCGATAAAACGCGGGTGGTATAATCCTCACGGTTTGGGATAACCTGACAGGAGGCAATGGCGCATGAAACTGCACGAGTATCAATCGAAACAGATTTTCGCCAGATTTGGCGTTCCGATCCCCAAGGGTCGGGTGGCGGCTACCGCAACCGAGGCGAGGCAAATTGCCGAGGAACTGGGTAGCCGCGTTGTGATTAAATCCCAGGTCCTTGTCGGCGGGCGAGGCAAAGCCGGCGGCATCCGCCTGGCCAAATCACCAAAAGAGGCCGAGGAAGTCGCCACCCAAATCCTGGGGATGGAGATCAAGGGATTGCCGGTGCGCAAGGTGCTCGTGGACGAGGCGGCCAACATCGACCACGAAATTTACCTGGGCATCACCAATGATCGGGCTGCCCGCAGGCCGGTCATGATGGCTTCCTCTGCGGGCGGCGTGGAGATCGAAGAGGTCGCCCGGCAGACTCCCGAAAAGATCATCAAAGTGCACATCGACCCGCTGCTCGGGCTGCGCGATTACCAGACGCGCGACGTGGCTCTGGGCATCGATCTGCCGCGCGAATATTGGAAACAGTTCGGCGAGATCAGCGGCAGTCTGTGGCGTGCATATCTTGAATGTGATGCCACCCTGGCGGAGATCAATCCGCTGGTGATCACCAAGGAAAAAACTCTGGTCGCCCTGGACGGCAAGATGCTGCTGGACGACAACGCACTATTCCGCCACACCGATCTGGCGGAGATGCGCGACGTGGACGAAGAAGCCCCGGCCGAGACAGAAGCGCGCAAATACGGCCTCTCTTTCATAAAATTGGACGGCCAGATCGGTTGCATGGTCAACGGCGCCGGCCTAGCCATGGCGACGATGGACATCGTCAAGCTCTTTGGCGGCGGACCGGCCAACTTCCTGGACATCGGCGGAGGCGCCGGAGCGGACAAAGTCGCCGCAGCGCTGCGCATCATCCTGTCGGATGCAAATGTGAAAGCAATCTTATTCAATATTTTTGGCGGCATTACGCGCTGTGACGAGGTCGCCAGGGGCATCCTGACCGCCCTGGCTGAAGTCAAACCGAAAATTCCGATGGTCGTCCGTCTGGTCGGGACGAATGCCGAGGAAGGTCGCCGCCTGTTGGCGGACGCCAAGATGATCACTGCCAATTCCCTCTCCGAGGCAGCTAAAAAAGCCGTTGCGGCAGCGAAAGGTTAAGGAGGCCTAGATGAGCATTTTGGTAAACAAAGACACCCGCCTCATGGTGCAAGGAATTACCGGGAACGAAGGCCTCTTTCACACCCAGCAGATGCTGGCTTATGGCACGAAAGTTGTTGCCGGCACGCGCCCCGGAAAGGGCGGCGAATGGGTACTGGACGGCAAGGTCCCGGTTTTCGATTCCTGCCGTGCCGCGGTCGATGCCACCGGGGCAAACGTCTCGGTCATTTTTGTCTCGTCCCGCTTTGCCCCGGATGCCATGTTCGAGGCCGCCGATGCGGACATCCCCCTCCTGGTCTGCATCACCGAGGGCATTCCCGTCCAAGACATGATGCGCGTGCGCGAATATCTGGACCAAAAACACGTCCGGCTTGTCGGCCCAAACTGCCCCGGTTTACTCACCCCGGGTGAGGCTAAGGTCGGAATCATCCCCGGCGATATCGCCATCCCTGGCAACGTCGGAGTCGTCTCCCGCTCAGGGACACTGACTTATGAAGTGCTCTACGCCCTGAAAGAACACAAGCTGGGCGCCTCAACCTGCGTGGGCATCGGCGGCGATCCGATCAACGGGACGAATTTCATCGACTGTCTCGACATGTTCGAGAACGATCCAAGCACAGACAAGGTCGTGATGATCGGCGAGATCGGTGGAACGGACGAGGAGAAGGCCGCCCAATATATCGCAAAAAACCTGACCAAGCCAGTGGTCGCATTCATCGCCGGCCAAACCGCACCGCCCGGAAAACGCATGGGACACGCCGGGGCGATCATCGAAGGTGGCGCCGGCACCGCAGCCGACAAAGTCAAGGCACTGGAAGCCGCCGGAGTCCGTGTGGCGAAACAGCCGGAGCAGATTCCGGACTTGTTGAAAAAGTAATATCGAAAGACACGCTGTGAGAAATAAATTGAGGACCATCTAAGAATAAGGATGGTCCTCAATTGATTGATTGCGATCAATTTACGATGGAACGACGACTGCGGATTGGTCGCCCGGCATCCACGGTTTGAGCAACCGACAATCCTTCCAGCACGGCCGTGTACATGGCCTCGTAATGTGTCACCATGTTTTCTAGGCTGTGGGCCTGCGCCCTTTCCAGGCTGGCTTTTCCCATCTCCGCCCAACGCTCCGGGTGGTTGGCTAATTGGGTTATGCGCCTTGCTGCGTCCGTCACATCTCCCGGCTTGAACAAGTAACCATTGACTTCATCGGTCACCAGCTCCGGTAACGCGACGGCTTCGGCCGCCAGGACCGGCCGGGCACAGGCCATGGCTTCGAGGGTGGCGATGCTGAGCAATTCCGCTTCGCTGGGCATCGTAAAGATGTCGATGCTGTTCAGCACAGCCGGTAAATCGGCATTGGGGATAAATCCGGTAAATGCCACTCTCTTATCCAGCTTCAACTTTCGCACAAGCCTTTTTAATCGTCTGACCACGGTCCCGTTTCCGGCGATGACGAATTGAAGGTCGTCGCGATCTAAGAGGTGAAGCGCGTGCAGAATCACATCCAGGCGTTTTTCCTTATCGACCCGACCGACAAAGAAAAAAGTGGTCTTTCTTGGATCCAATCCATAACGGCGATATATATACTCCCGGTCTCCCTTATGGGTGGGTGAAAATAGCTGCACATCGACGCCGCAAGAAATCGGAACGACCCCAGGTCTCAATCCTCTGGCACGTACGATTTCAGCTGCAGTCCTGGAGGGAGCCGCGACCGCATCCAGGCGATTGTATAACTCAAGCATCCAACTCCATAGAACCCATTTATAAAATAGCTTGATCTGGGCGGCAAAAGGTATATAGGGGGCCAGATTTTCCGGCATGAAATGGTTCGTTCCCACCAGCTTCACCCGATGCCGCAGGGCAGCCAACGCGACGCTGCGACTGATCGGGTAATGGTCCTGGATGTGAACAAGATTCGGTCGAAAGGCCCTGATGATCCCCTCGGCCGCGATTCCCGGAAAAAATGGCAGGGCAGCATTTGGATGTAATAATCTTAGGCTCAAAGTTTCCGGAGCGGCAAGGTGTACGCCATGAAAATCCTCCCGGTAGCCTCGCCCGCGTTCGGAATTCACCATCACCAGGACCTCATGGCCGCGCTGCGCCAAGCCTTTGGATAGATTGTAGGTGAAAATCGCCTCGCCATGAAAAGAAACATAATACGACGTTTCCGCGATCAAAATGCGCATGAAAAATTCCCTGGGTTTTATTTTATGTCTTTGGAGATTTCCACTTCAGTATTGTACTTCCGGGTCAGGATGCGATGCACCAGCCACAAGAGAAAGAATAGGAAAACCAGAGTAGAGACGAGGATCACATAACCCACCCCCTGCTCGATGCGTTTAATCGCTTCAGTTGTATAAAAGCCGATCAACACGAGCGATCCCGTCCAGATCATCTCCCCGGCAAAAATGGCCGGGAACCAACGTTTCCAGGGAGCCCGCACCAAACCAGCAGCGATCAGCGAGGGAATGACGAGGCTGACTGTTAATTTGGCGATAAACAGGATGCGGGTCGCGTGCCGATGCATCCCCGCCTGTAGTCGCTCCAGGTATTCCCGGCGGACGCCCAGCTTCTGTCCTACACGCAACAACCATTCGATCCTGCCGACGTAGCCGAGAGTATACCAAAGTGAGTCGGCGGTTAGATTGCCCGCCGCAGCCGCGATGAATACCAGCCCGGGTCTCATCAAACCGGTTGAGGCCGCTGCCGCACCGAGCAGCGTCGCCACCGGTCCTTCGATCGCCACCAGGATGGCCAAAATGAAATAGCTCCAACTTCCCACCTGGGGTAACTGATTGCTGCGGATATAAGCGCCCAAATTCATCAAAAGTGTAACAATATCACCCACCGAGACACCTTCTTGGTCAGGAATGGATTACGGGCTAAATAGCGCGCAAGCCCCATTTTATCGCAAAAAAACAAAGAGACGCCATTTTTGGGCGTCTCTAATCATATTCAAAGAAATCGCTTTTACTTGGCTTTTTGTGCTTCTACAAATTTGACCGCGTCTCCAACCGTGAGGATTTTCTGGGCATCCTCATCAGAGATCTCGGAACCAAATTTATCCTCGAAGGCCATGATCAATTCAACCAGGTCGAGCGAATCTGCCTCCAAATCCTCACGGAAACGAGCTTCAGAAGTAACTTTCGCAGTGTCGACGCCCAACAAATCCACAATGATTGCCTTTACCTCATCAAAAGTGTTCGCCATGGGTTCCTCCTTTTATTTTGTTGCCCAATTGTAATCGTTCTGCCAGTATAATTCAATAGACGGAACACAAAGCCATGTCTAAAGTTGCGCCCATCGATCAAAGAAAAGCTGACCACATCAAAATCAATTTGGAACGGGATGTCCACTCCGGCCTGACGACCGGACTGGAACATTATCATTTCATTCACCAAGCCTTGCCCGAATTGGACCTCAAAGCAATCGACCTGACCCTGAACCTGTTCGGTAAAAAACTCAACGCGCCGATCTTGATCTCATCCATGACCGGTGGAACAACCGACGCCCAGGCAATTAATATCCGCCTGGCGGAAGCCGCCCAAGCGGCCGGGGTGGCGATGGGGGTCGGCTCGCAGCGTGCCGGTCTCGAAAAGCCCGAGCTGGCAGCCAGCTTCCAGGTCCGGAAAGTGGCGCCTGACGTCCTGCTCTTTGCCAATCTCGGTGCAGTGCAATTAAACTACGGGTACGGTGTGGAGGAATGCCGCCGTGCCGTGGACATGATTCAAGCGGATGCATTAATCCTTCACCTCAATCCACTCCAGGAAGCCGTGCAGGCTGGCGGGGACACGAATTTTGCCGGTCTGGCCAAAAAAATCGAAACCATCTGCAGAAAACTGGGCGTCCCAGTCATCGCCAAGGAAGTCGGTTGGGGTATTTCCGAGAAATCGGCCGGGCTGCTTTCTAATTGCGGTATTGCGGCGATTGACGTAGCTGGTGCAGGCGGCACCTCCTGGTCCCAGGTCGAAATGCATCGCGCTCCGGATGAATTCACCCGTGAGCTGGCGGGAACGTTCGTTGGCTGGGGTCTCCCGACCGCCGAAGCAATCCAAATGGTCAAAAAAACGATACCGGAAATGATCGTCTTTGCAAGCG
This sequence comes from uncultured Chloroflexia bacterium, assembly GCA_963739255.1. Classification (GTDB taxonomy): domain Bacteria; phylum Chloroflexota; class Anaerolineae; order Anaerolineales; family Villigracilaceae; genus UBA877. Next base: position 198,501 of record CAVTZT010000006.1, on the reverse strand, counting down.
GAGGGATTAATGACGGTCTGGATATTGCAAAATGCATTCCCCTGGGAGCAACCCTGGGCGGTATGGCAGGAAAATACTTGAAAGCCGCCGCGGTCTCGAGCGAAAGGGTTGATCACCTGCTGAATTTGACCAAGCGACAAATCCAGGTGACCATGTTCGCCGCTGGGGCAAGCAACCTGGGCGAATTGTCAAAGACCTCTCTCCAATATAAATAAATCTGCGGCTCAACAAGGTGGGTCGAAAAAGCGAAATTACCCTCCGGCGAAGATGGCGACATTCGCGGTTCAATACCTGGAAGCATATAACCCACGGATTCACACCCAGAAGAATGTTCTCCTGCGGCTACGACAAGCTTTTCAACGCCTACCGATTTCGATGGTCATACTTGGCTGGAACGTGCCCCCCGATCTAGCTGAAGCCTGCTCAATGGAAGCTGCCGTTCATGGGGCATACCTTTATCGCTGGCATCCGCTCCTGTCAGGCCTCCAGCACCCCGAATGGCAAGTCAGAAATCCATATCACAACACGATCACAGGATACCAGCAAATGCCGGAGTTCACCTTTTCCTGCCCCAACCGGCCAGAAGTACGGGAGGCTGTGCTGGAAAACCTGGACCGGGTTTTAGGGATCGGGATATACCAGGGTATGTTTTTAGACCGGATCCGCTTACCATCCCCCTCCGCTGACCCGCTAAAAATGCTGGGCTGTTTCTGTGAATGTTGCCGGCGGGCTGCGGCCGATTACGACCTGGACCTCGAAGAAATCCGTCGAAAAATAACATCTTTACCGTTCAAGGAAGATCAAAGTATCCTTGCCATGGTGGATCTTCTCCTTGCAAAAGAATGTCCCGACTTCCTCTTGAGCAAGTTCATGAAATTTCGCCAGGTCAGTATCGGAAAAATCGTGAGGCTGGCAACAGAGGCGATCCGAGCGAAAAATCTGGCCATCGGATTTGATTGTTTCTCCCCCTGCCTTGCACAGATGGTTGGGCAGGATCTTACCGAACTGGGGCGGCTCTGTGATTGGCTCAAGCCGATGGTCTATACTCACACTTATGGACCGGCCGGCATACCCTTCGAATTAGGCTGTCTGGCTGACTGGCTGATTGCACGCGGCATCCATGTAACCGAAACGCTGGAGCATCTCGCGCGGATGTGCGGAGGTCCACTCCTGGAACATCGGGGTCACCGGTTAATACGAGGTTTATCGGATACGTTTGTAGAAATTGAAATCCGGCGAGCCCGCCGGGCTGTGGGTAAAAAACTGCTTGCCGGCCTGTCGCTAATTGAACTGGCCGGGATCAATCACCTTACCTCAAGAGAGGTGCGGAACGAAATCAAGGCCGGTTACGTGGCTGGGGCGGACGGTCTCGTTCTTTCATGGGATCTCTGGTTCATCCCTCTAAGCCGCCTGACAATGGTTGCGTCTGGCTGGAATTCGGATATAATTTTTCCAACCCTACATCATCCAGGATGTGAATCAATGGTCCTCGAAAACCTTTCTCAAACAATGCTGCCTGCGATCGAAAAAGAATTACATCGCGCCCTTGATAAGTTGAATGACCCAAAAACCACGACTTTCCAGGACATGCTCACCTACCATATGGGATGGACGGGAGAAGGAGCAGGACCCGAAGCGCAAGGCAAACGCATTCGTCCGTTGATCTTGCTCCTCGTCTCTTCTGCAGCGGGGGGCGATTGGCAAGCAGCTCTGCCTGCCGCAGCCTGCGTCGAGTTAATCCATAACTTTTCCCTCGTCCATGACGATATTCAGGATCATTCTGATATGCGGCGTGGCCGCCCGACTGTTTGGAATAAATGGGGGGCGGCACAAGCGATCAATGCAGGCGACGCCCTGTTCATCTTGGCACATATGAGTTTGCTCGATTTGAGGCAGAAATATAGTGCCGATAAAGTTCTCGAGGCGGGTAAAATCATCAACGCGGCCTGCCTAGCATTGAGTAGTGGTCAATTCATGGACATAGCCTTCGAGAAACAAAAGGAACTCGCTATAGAGGCTTACTGGCCGATGGTCTCCGGGAAAACGGCCGCACTGCTCTCGGCCTGCGCCCATATGGGCGCCATACTCGGCGGAGCCAACAAGGCAAACCAGGAAGCATACCGGAATTTCGGTCATTACCTCGGTCTGGCCTTCCAAGTTCAAGACGATTACCTCGGCATTTGGGGTGATTCGGCACTCACCGGCAAATCCGCCGAATTGGATCTGGTCACTGGTAAAAAAACGTTACCGGTTTTATTGGGGTTAGAAAAGAAGGGAACATTTTCACGGCGCTGGCTTGGGACAGCTGAAATCCGCCCGGATGAAGTTCCGGCGCTGGCAGACCAATTGGCCGAAGAAGGTGTCAAATTACAAACCAAGGAAACTTCCGATCAGATGACCGATCTGGCCGTACGATCCTTAAGAGAATCTAACCCTAGAGGGGAAGCGGGGGAAGCGTTGTTCGATCTTGTACAATGGTTATCAAACCGTCAGGCATGAATGTAAATTCTGGTATAATTTTCCTTACATTGCGGGTGTAGTTCAGTGGTAGAACGCTTGCTTCCCAAGCAAGATATCGTGGGTTCGAGTCCCATCACCCGCTCCAGTGTGACATGCCCTGGTCATCTAAACCAGGGCATAATTTTTTCCTTCTAGAGCAGTCGCTATCTTCGTATCCCCATTCAGAAATACCCCATCGTATCGTTCTTGCCAATTAAACCTATCTGCGCTAAAGTATTAATATGTAATCCTACCATAGTCAAGATCTTCGTCCAATTACCATTATAGGTTGAATGGCAAATAATAAAAGGATCGTTCATTGACGCATCATCCGTATAGGTCGAAAAATCAGATCCATTTAGGGATCATATTTTGGTATGTGGATAGATTGTAAGGTTGCTGTTATGTGCACCATATAGCCCCATGTTAAAATTACCTATTGGAGACAGAGGCGACCGAAATAAGTCAAGGCACAATCCTATATATTGAAGACAACTTCGACAATCGCATGCTTATCCGCAGGGTTTTGATGGCAGAAGGGTATTCAGTTGTCGATACCGGAAATGCAATTGAAGCTCTTGAGCTTATCAAATCGCAGAACCCCGATTTAATCCTTATGGATATAAGCATGCCCGATATGGATGGGTATACTCTCACATCGAGAATCCGCGCCAGTCAGGGATTCGAGAATATTCCGATTGTAGCCCTTACAGCAAACGTGATGCGTGGCGACCGCGAGAAGTCATTGGAAGCCGGTTGTGACGGTTACATCCAAAAACCGGTCGATATTGATCTACTGCCACAACAAATAGAACGTTACATGAGAAAAAAATGACCACATCCGATTCGCAAGATACCGTGAGAAATTCCGGATCTGATTCACAGACCTCGCGGAAACCCAGCATTCCAAAAGACGCCACAGTTTTGGTGGTCGAGGACAACGTTTCTAACTTCGTTCTGATTGCCCGCATGTTGGGTTACCTCGGGGTTCATTGCGAGTGGAAAACATCCGGATATGAAGTTTTAGAATATGCAGATACTCTGCCGCGAGTCGATTTGATCTTAATGGATATTCGTCTCCCATACGAGGATGGATACGGTGCGTTAAGTAAAATTCGAGGATCGGAACGACTTAGACGCACTCCTATCGTGGCCGTGACCGCTGAAGCAAGTATCGAGCAAATGGAGAAGGCGCGCGCCTCTGGCTTTAATGGATTTCTTGGTAAGCCACTGGATCCTGACCGGTTTCCAGATCAAATAAGACGGATACTCGCTGGAGAACCCGTCTGGGAGATGAGCTAGAGGAATAATCGGTTGACTTAGGGTAACAACGGTAAGGAGCAGCCCATGTCTTTGGAACCGAAAAAGTCGAGGCTACAAGCGCTTCTTGAGCGGGCGATCGAGCCTGCCTCTTCGGTGCAAGATATTACTACGAGGAGGCAGGTGCAATTTCTTTCGGCCTCTTCCCTGATATTAGTTTTAGTTGGGCTGGTTGGGTTTTTAATCTCTTTTGCGATGTTTCTGGTCGAGCACAACAAGTACAACGGCCCAATCCTAGTTGCTTTTGCGATCCTAGGAGTAGTCTCACTAATCGCATATTGGTTTAACCGTAGAAATAATCCTCTCGTCGGATCAATCATCCTTACTGCAGGGATATCGATCGTGGGTTATTGGCTTGTCGGAAACGGCCAACCTATTTACGGCGCCCTTTTTTCAACAATCCCGCTTGCATTCATACTGGGTTCAGTTTTATTGCCTTTATGGGGGATGCTTTTATTGGTAGGCTTGAACACTATTGCCTCTCTGACCATCATCCTGCAAGCACCTAACACGGGTCTGCGAGATGTTCTCACGACCGGAGGTATTCTCGCAGCCATCGGTATTTTTATCCTCGTAACAGTTGTCTTTCGCAATTCGGTCGAAAACCTGCGCCTAAAAGAGATCATTGATGTAAACCGTAACTTGGGTGAGCTAAGAGATACACTCGAGAGGCGGGTAGAGGATCGTACTCGCCAAGTTAAGACCTCCGCAGAAATATCCCAGAAGATCGCCTCCGCCATATCAATAGAGGAACTGCTTACCCGTACCGTGGATCTGATTGTCAAAGACTTTGGTTACTATCACGCAGGAATCTTCCTGTTGGACGAAACAGGAAGAAACGCTGAATTGCGAGCCGCCAGCAGTCCGGCCGCTAAACAGATGCTGGAAGCCAGACATCAATTAGCCGTTGGTTCCCCTTCAATCATAGGCTGGGTCACAGCCAATAAAGAGCCCCGCTTGGCTTCCAACGTAGCTGAGGACCCCATTCACTTGAAAAACGAACTGCTGCCCGAAACTCAAGCCGAGCTAGGTTTACCAATCATTGCTGGAGATCAAATACTTGGCGTCTTGGATGTTCAAAGCACCAATGTCAACGCCTTTGACAATGACACAATCGTACTCTTACAAGGCCTGGCAGGGCAAATTGCCTCGGCGATCATGAATGTGCGTTCAATCGAAGCGGCTCAGGTCAATTTGCAGGGTGTGGGCGATGTCTACCAGACAAGTTATCAGATCGCCCAGTCTAAAACCGATCAAGAAGTCTTTGAAGCTGCACAACGAGTATTCCAACGAACTCCAAACTATACAATATTGATGATCGTTGAAAATGACCTTTTACATATTGTTGCCAGCTCTGATCCCACACAAGAGAAAGGCTTGGCGGGGCTTCCAGAACGGCTGAGCATTTCAGCAAATGAATTATTAATTAAACTTGGTAAAAAGATATTGGTTGAACAGGTCGATAAACTCTCAGCAGTTTATCACACTGTGTTTCGCCAAGATATCAGTAGCTCGACCGAACTGCAAGCTGTCAAATTGCCCATTCTACAACCGGAATTGCTCGGTTTATTGGAGCGAGTTGGGTTTTATTATGCTGGTCTCATCCCGATCATACGATATGAAAAATTGGTCACCTTATTAGTTGTCGGAACAATGAATAACCAACCACTGCCTCCCGAATCAATCGGACCGTATGTGGGTGCCAGCGAACTGGTCACATCGGCACTCGAACGCATCCGCAATGAACAGGATGTAGAGCATCGTTTAGGTGAATTGGAAGCTATCACAGACACAAGTCAGGCAATCTCATCGGCAAAGGATTTGCAGTCACTGTATAGTATGCTTCATGACCGCATCCGTCGTTACATGGGTGATAAAAATTTCATGGTAGCCTTGTATGATCCGTCAAGCGACACGGTCAACATACCTTACTACTATGAAAGAGGTGCCGAGGATGGTCGGGCGATTAGCCTAGAGCCTTTTCCTTTAGGAGAGGGATTGACCTCCGTTGTAGTTCGTTCAAAACAACCCTTGATGATTGTCGAGAATGCCGATCAAACAACTGCCGCATCGGGGGCCAAAGTCGCAGGAAGTTCGGCTAAATCTTGGCTGGGCGCTCCATTGATGATAGCCGGTGAAGTAATCGGCGCGATTATTGTCCAGGATAACGATCAGGAAAATGCCTTTGATGTCGGCGACTTACGCTTCCTGACCACACTCACCACGCAAGTGGCAGGGTCGATTTACAACAATCGTTTATTGGACGATACACGAAAGAGTGCTACCCACCTGCAAACCGCTGCTGAAATCGCCCGTGAGATATCTGGGTCCCTGGATATTAATGAGCTGCTATCAAATGCTGTTTTACTAATCCGTGATCGATTTAATTTCTACTTTTCGGCGGTATATCTCATAGAGCCAAGTGGAGAATATCTCGCAATACGCGAAAGTACTGGAGAGGCCGGCGTTCAAATGAAACGGGCCGGACATAAAGTGAAAGTTGGATCGAAATCCGTTCTCGGGTACGTGGCCAGCAACGGCGAACCGTTTATCGTCAACGACACCGCCAATGATTCGAACTACTACCCCAATCCGTTGCTGCCGGATACTAATGCTGAAGCAGCCGTTCCGCTCAAAGTCGGTGCTCGAATTCTGGGAGTACTAGATGTTCATAACACTCAAGCATATTCCTTCAGCCAGGAAGATGTGAATGTTTTACGCGTCTTGGCTGACCAATTAGCCGTTGGCGTTATCAATTCAGAACTCTTTGCAGAAACCCAGGAACATCTCTCCCAGCATCGTCTCTTACACCATGTCACCACAGCCGCCGCCTCCGGTACCACGATCGAAGAGGCATTAAACAGCGCTACGCAGGGGTTACAAGTCACGCTTGGGGGCGATCGTGTGGCCATATTGCTTGCAAATAAGGAGAAAAAACTTCTTGAAATAAACTCTGTCGCCGGGTACTCGGAAGATGTCAAGCAAGTAGTGATCCCGTTTGGAAGTGGCATCACCGGGTGGGTGGCCACTCACATGCAACCACAACGGATCGACGATGTTACCCAAGATCAACGCTATATTCAAGTTGGCTCGAATGTGCGCTCAGAGCTTGCCATCCCATTGGTCTATCGCGGGGATTTACTGGGAGTTTTGAATGTGGAAAGCGACAAGGTAGGGGCTTATAGTGAGAACGACGAAGAATTGCTTGGGACTCTCGCCGGAACTCTGGCGGCGATTATTTCTAACGCCCGCTTGTTAGACCAAATCCGTCATCAGGTAGATCGAGAGCGCCTGCTCTATGAAGTAACCAGTAAAATCCGCCGTTCTACTGATATGCAAACCATCATGGCGACGACGACAAGCGAACTAAGTAAAGTGCTCGGTGCAAAACGGGCAGAAATCAAAATCGACGTCGGCGACAGCTCGAAGAATGACGCTACTAGGACTTAGGACACGAGGTAAAGTTCAGGACAGATAGATTATGAACAGATCTCCGATCAAATCGGCAACTCCGGGAAGGCTACTGGCGAGTACAAAAAATCTGTACTTGGTAGTTGTTGTCGCTTTGGCGCAGCTCGCCCCCAATTTGTTTGCGATACCAGCAGCATTTCTCATTCAAAATAACGCCGAGTTCACAAAATCACAATTCACTACAGCTGCCCGGTTTGCATTGTTTGTTATACTCTTAGGAAATATCATCCTCTTATTCTGGATTCATTTTTATTATCGCACACCACGTCTACGACTTGTCCAATGGCTGAAGGGGGAACCTTTATCGATAGATGCACATGAAGAAACACGAGCCTGGGAATTGATCACCAACTTGCCCTGGAGATATGGGCTCGCATCAGTGGTAGTATCAATATTCATTGATATTCTTCCGCTAATGGGATTTTTATATTTTTATGAAAAAGCAACTCCCGAACAATTAATTTACACCCTCATCGGAGGAATAATCAGCGCTGCGATCATTATTATTCTGGGGATATTGTTGATCGAACGATTGCTCGCTCCAGCGCGTGAAATCTTACTTCCCAAGAGCTTCGAAACACAATTAGCGGGAGTAACTGGCACAAGGGTATTAACAAAATTTCAAGTCATAATCACCTTCTTAATCCTGGTAAGTGCACTATTAATTGCACCAATCGGCTATCACTTGACGCGGACCGTATTGATGGGCGGGCTCATAAGCCCTTCGGGAGTCTTGGTTGATCTGAGAATCCAGAGCGTGGTAGCCGGCGCTGTTGCAGTCTTTATTGGATTTGTTGTCACGTTCCTGCTTGCCCGGTCGGTCTCTGATCCCATCAGAAGGTTAATTAATGTCTTTAATAAAGTCGAAAGCGGGGATTTAAAACAACGAGCAATGGTCACGGCTTCCGATGAGGTTGGTGAATTAACCGTGTATTTTAATAGAATGATTTCCAGACTGGATGAGTTACAAGAAAATCTTGAGAGACAGGTGGCCGCGCGAACCCAGCAATTAAAAACCACCCTAGAGGTAGGGCGCGCCGCCAGCTCCATTCTAAATACGGGAGAATTAATCACCAAGACGGTCAATCTGATCACAGAACGGTTTGGATACTATTACGCGGCTCTCTTTCTTTTAGATGATTCGGGACGGTGGGCAGAGCTTAAAGATGCTACCGGGATTGCCGGCCAAACCCTAAAATCTCAAGGTCATCGCCTTGAAGTAGGCGGAAAGAGCATGGTTGGTACAGCAATCAACTCTGGTCAAGCCCGCATCGCCCTTGATGTCGGTGAAGAACCCGTGCGATTCAATAACCCGTTGTTACCAGAAACAAGGTCTGAAATTGCTTTGCCATTAATGATTGGAGATCGTGTAATTGGTGCTCTTGATGTCCAATCGAAAGATGAAGCGGCATTTGGTGAAGCAGAGATCAGTACTCTTCAAGGTATGGCAGACCAGGTTGCTATCGCACTTGAGAATGCGCATCTCTTTCAACAAACCCAGAACAGCCTCGAGGAACTAAGGGCTTCTCAACATATGCAAATGACCATGGCTTGGTCTGAAATGGCAAAAGAGCGCAGCGGATTTGAATATATTACGAGTGGTCAACAACTAGAAGCAGGTAAGGAAACTGCCTCCCTTATCGTACCATTGACCCTCCGAGAACAAATCATCGGCCAACTCAGCCTGGAAGGTTCACAATCATGGAGCCCGGAGGAAAGAAGTCTAGTCGAAGCGGTTGCCACCCAGACGGCATTAGCGCTAGAAAACGCCCGATTATTAGAGGAAAGCCAGCAACTTGCTTTACGCGAACGCCTGATCGCCGAAATCACCGGTAAAGTTTGGTCCTCGCCAAATGTGGATATCATTCTCCAGACCGCCATCAAAGAACTCAGCCGGGCCATGCGTGCCGATTTAGGGACTATCGAATTAAAACTGGATTAAGGTCTGCGCACCAGGAGCATTGGTTGGTATGAATAATCCTTTTCGAGCAACCGAGAATGAAAATCGACTGTTGAGCAGGTTAGGCGGTAGGTATATCCTGCGAGTCCAATTCACAGCCCAATTGCTGGCTTCAATCGTGGGTCTGACTATTGGCTTAACCTTTATTGTCATCGCTGCCAACCTCAACCGCGTGCAGACGATCGAATTGATTGTTTTTCTTTTTATTTTTATCCTCCTTGAGAATCTCCTCCTTCCAATCTATATGAGCATGATCACGAAGAGAGCGAGAGCACGCCTGGATTTCGTTTTCAATCAGAGACCGCTTCCGGAATGGGATAACGATGTACTCGCATGGAAAGAGATCATCGCCTTTCCTGGCAACTCTACCCTGGCCCAGCTTATGTCTGCATATCCACTGGTCATAATTCCAGTCCTCCTAATTATGATTCGTGTAGGCGGTGTGGATTGGATGCAGACAATATTCATTTTAATTGGGGGGTCTGTCGCAGAGATTTTCATCGTCATCCAGACTTTCTTCCTCCTTGATCGGCAACTAGCGCCTGCCCGTCGCGTGCTTATTCCAGACAATCCTTCCGATCAAGACATCGTACCCAATTTTGGGCAGCGGGGTCGCCATTTCTTCGTTTCCATTTTGCTTATTGTTACTTCCATTTTCGTGATCGGCTTTCTCGGAATTCATAAAATAATCACCCTAATAAATATAGGCAGAGGCCAATCAACTGATCTTAATCAAATTATTGGCCAAGTTGGCATAATGAGCATTGGAATCATAGCAATAGGAATATTCACGACCACCCTTCATGCGCGGTCTGCGACAGAACCTGTTCATGAGATGATGCGCATCATGAATCTCATCCAAAGCGGGAATTATTCTGAACGTGCGAAGATAATGACATCGGATGAAAGCGCACTATTGACCATTCGGTTAAATCAGACCCTGGATCAGTTGCAGGCGGCCCAGATTGCGATGGAGCGTCAAGTCAAAGAACGTACAACCGCCCTCGAACTCAGAAATATCCAATTGAGAGAAGCAACAGAAATTGCGCATGAAGCAACCTCATACCAAGACTTAAATATGATGCTTGCTCAAACAGCCAACAGGATCGCGGAAAAATATAATTACTACCACGTCGGCATTTTTCTGATTGACGATAGCGGCGAATATGCGATACTGCAAACTGCTTCATCTGAGGGAGGGAAAAACTTACAAGTACAAGGATATCGAGTTGCGGTCGGTTCTCAAAATGCTATTGGTATTGCTGCTTACCAAAGCCGCCTCCGGGTTGCTTCAATTGATGACAGCGACATAAAATTCATCATTAATCCTGAACTACCATTGACTCGTTCTGAAATCGCGATCCCTTTGATTGCTAAGAATAAAGTGATCGGAGTTATGGACGTTCAATCCACCGAAAAAAATAGTTTCTCTAAGGACAGCATTGAATTACTGCTAACAATAACAGATCAAATTGCATTGGCGATACAGCACGCCAAAACTTTATCGGAAAGCCAGAATGTATATAAACAGCTAGAAGCGCTTAACACCGAGAATGTGCGTCGTTCATGGCTGAGAGGTCGCTGTCAACAGAAACGTGCTTACCACTATACCTCGGCAGGTGTAGCCCAAATCACGCAGGGGGATGGAACACAATTGGCTTCAAATTCAGCAATCACTGAAGACAATACGAGCCGTTTGGAAGTACCGATCAATTTACGCGGGCAGCGCATTGGAAACATTATTCTAAATCGAAAAACTGAAACAACATGGAGTGAAAAAGAGCGATCGCTAGCCATCGAAATTGCAACACAGGTCGGTCTTGCTCTTGAAAATTCGCGCCTTTTGGAGGAAGCTCAAAGGCATGCCGCCCAAGAGCAATCACTGAGTGAATTAACTGCTCGTCTCAGCGGTTCACTTGATCCTGATAACCTCTTACAAACAACGGCTCGTGAGTTGCACCAGATGCCGAACGTTACAGAAGTATCAGTTTTTATCGCTCCCTCACAATCATCAGCCGATGATAAAACTTAATCGACTTATTCACGGACAAAGGATAGTAGAGTGGAACCAGCTACTCGTAATTCTTTAGGAATTCAGCGCCGCCTCAACTTTCTAAATGCTCTTGTACGATTCGTGCCAATCATGGCTATCATTTCCGCGATTGGTTATGTGGTGATTTTTTTCCTCTTTTACGCGTGGCAGATGCTCGTGGCTGCAGTACTGGCACTCGTCGGGGCAATGTTATTCCTTTTGGCACGTAACTTGCTGTCCAAAGGAAAACTCCAGGTGACAGCGTTCTTATTGCTGCTAATAGGAGTCATGCTCTTTCCCGTTTATGCTTTAGTTTGGTCGGGAATTACCATCGAATTAATCCTTGGAGCGTGGGCTGTCACTATTTTCATTGCCTGGTATGGCTTCGAGAGGAATTATCAACTGATTTTCGCCCCAATAATCGGTTTTTGTGCGACTGTCTGCATTATCGCAATTGATAAAAACACAGCCTTAATCAGATTGAACGTGATTGATAATAATCTATTGCGCTGGCTATTCCCATTGGTCATGACCCTTGGGGGGACGTTGCTCGCTTTAGTGATTTTCGTTGGAATTTCGACCAAACGGCTGGTAAACCGGATATTGCCTTCAATCCTCTTGATTGTACTCATCCCAATTATTATTCTGAGCGGCTCTTCAATACTGGGTACGATTGAAAGCGACCGTCAAACCGCCACTGTCTCTCTACAAAACACGGTAATAAACAAGAATAATAGCATCAATACGATGACCACTCAACTTCAAGATGATTTATACGCAGTTCGGCAGGATGCATACAATCAACTTGAAATGTACCGTGTTCTTGCGCGAAGCGATTATCCCGAAGTGCAAATAGACCGTTTAACATTGAGGTTATATTTTATTCAGTTATTAAAGAAATACAACCAGTTTCAAGAGCTGATGGTGATAAATAATAACGGCTTCGTTGTGGCTGATTTTGGAGATAAGTTCGTCAACAGCGATTATGAAGCCCAGGATTTTTTCAAACAAGGCAGCCAGGGTACCTATATATCGCCGCTTTTTTACTTCCAACCCGTAGATAAAGAAACTATTATCGTTTCGACTCCGTTCATAGGTGGGAACGGAGCAACAGTTGGTGTAATTGCTTGTACTACAGATATTTCTAAAATCGATCAAATACTAAATTCGTATGTCGGTGCAGACATAAATGCTAAATATTACCTTGTCGACGAGAATCGTAATATATTGAATGGGGTTCTGCAAGGTAAACCGACGCAAATAATGAAATCCGCGATCGTTACACAGGCAATAAACAATCAAACCAATGGTGGGCTCCTATACAATCACGACAGCATGCCAGTTTTCGGAGTTTATACCTGGCTGAAGGACCTACGCGTTGCTCTCGTTGCCGAAATTCCACAATCGATTGTCTTTAGCAATTTAAGGACAACCGTGATCACATATTTAATAATCGCCTTAATTTCAATTTTAATCGCGACGCTGGGCATTTTTTACGTCGTCCGGTCGATCAATGCGCCTTTGACTAACCTTGAACACGCCGCTCGTCAGGTTGCGGCTGGAAACCTGAATATCCGTGCACAGGTGGAATTGGAGGACGAGATAGGCACTGTGGCGCACGCATTCAATGAGATGACCGATCAACTCAAGGCAATGGTCGTCAATCTAGAAGACAGGGTAAACGAGCGCACACGAACACTGGAGAACCGATCCAGGGAATTACAAACTGCGGCTCAAATAGCCCGGGATGCGTCCTTGGCACAAAATCCAGACGACTTACTCAATCATGCTGCACGATTAATCCGGGAAAGATTTGGCTTTTATCACGTTGGCATCTTCGTCATCGATGATAAAAACGAGTACGCCGTTTTACGTGCAGCGGGCGGTGAAGCGGGTCAATTAATGCTTGCAAACAAGCATAAATTAAAAGTTGGTGAAGTTGGTATAGTTGGACGTGTTGCCCAAAGTGGTGAACCCCGGATTGCATTAAATGTTGGAGCTGATGCGGTTCACTTCCGCAACCCCCTATTACCTTACACTCGCTCTGAAATGGCTCTGCCTCTCAAGGTGAGTTCACGGATCATCGGAGTTTTGGACGTCCAAAGTGACAAGATCAACGCTTTTGATCAAGACGACATTACTATCATGCAGATTTTAACAGATCAGCTCAGTGTTTCAATAGAAAGGACGCGTCTGCTTCAAGAACTAGAGATACATGCTGCGATCATGGAACGTTCTTTACAAGAAACTACGAACCGTGGCTGGCGATCATTATTCCAGCAAAGGCAAAAAAATCAAGGATATCGTTTTGATGGTGTTTCCATCGAGCCGGTGGTCAACCCACCTCGCGAAACCCTTGAGGCTTTAAGCTCAGGTACCTCGGTAATAATAAAAGGTGAACATGGAAAAACTGGTAACATCCTTGCGGTTCCAATTCGACTTCGTGGCCAAGCGCTCGGAATCCTTAACCTTCGGTTTCAAAGCGCGGACATTTCTCCTGATGTTATCAAACTGGTCGAAGAGGCAGCTAGCCGATTGGCTTTGGCATTAGAAAATGCTCGCTTAGTACAAGATGCACAACGCCTAGCAAGACGTGAACGGCAGATTAACGTTATCTCAGCCCAGGTTCAGCAATCTGCCAGCCTTGAAACTGTTCTCCAAAACACGATCCGCGAACTCGGGAATACTCTCGATGTGCCGACTGCTTTCATACAAATTGGGCTGAACTTACACGAAGAAGTCGATAAGACAAATAACAAGGGATAAAACTGATGCGAGCCCGTCTTAGAAATTTTTTTCAACCGCCAGTTTTCGATGACTTCGAAAGAAATATTCGAGCCCAAAATATTCACACTATTTTGCTGGGCACGTTTATTTTAGCCATCCTTTACTTGCTTTACTCTTTATTTTTCCCTCCCTACAATCAAACTTTCATTGCGCTCGTGTTCATGGTCATTTTGTTCGGATTATATTTCTTATTGCACTATAAATATCTGGAAGTTGTCAGTGTGATATTTACTTCATTGTTATGGCTAGCTGTACTTTTAACGGTTTCATTATACGGCGGCGTTCGGGACACAGGTTTTTCAATTTTTGCGACGGTTATTGTCATCGCCGGATTATCCATTGGGATAACCGCGAGCATAATATACACGGCGATAACGATTGTTGCCGGGCTTCTGCTCATTATTCTAGAAAACCGGGGGCTACTCCCCCCTTATGTCCCGGTCTCAACCACATCGGTTCTGATTTCACAAACAATCACTTTTATAACGATCCTCTTATTGTTATATCTGACTATCCGCAGCATTACGAGTTCTTCGCGCAAAGCCATCATGGATGAGCAATCCATACGGGAAACCAATATTCAATTGGAGCAGAATCGCATAGAACTCGAGAAGCGAACAATAACCCTTGAAAGACGCAATGCAACCTACAAATCATTAACCGATTTTTCTCGTCTTGCCAGTCAGGCTCACAGCGAAGACGATCTCCTCGGACAAACGATACAATTTCTTTCCGAAGAACTCAATTTTGACCACGTGGGTATTTTCCTCGTCGATGATCTGGAGGAGTTTGCTATTCTGGTCGCGTCGAACAGTGATGCCGGAAAATCGTCAATTGCAGATCGATACAAATTAATGATCTCGAAAGGGGAACTCGTCTCGATTTTTCCTGATGCGGATTATTTTCGTATTCAATCCGGCACTCAAGTTTACCGTGTATCGCGTCCTTCTCTGGTGCCTGGTGCTAAGACAAATATGTCCTTCCCGATCGTCGCCGGTCCAAAATTTATTGGCGTTTTGAACATTCAACTCCAATCACTTGCGCCCGAGAACATCGAGAAAGAAACCATCCAGACCTTTGCAGATCAATTCGCCCTTTCTCATCAGAACATCAAATTACTGGGACAACTCCAGAGTCGCCTTAGTGAAATCAGCGTTCTCGCTGGACAGGCCATCAAAGGTTCCTGGTCGCAAATCATGAGCGGAGGGGCGGTAGGATATTCCTATGATCGGTTGCATGTCCTGCCCATCGGCGAGACCTTTCCGAAAGAAATAACCGAACAACTTCTTTCCCATCAAAGCGCCACATATATCACCAAAGATGAAAATCCACGCGCAAGGCTTGTCACCCCGATCATCCTAAGAGATGAAGTGATCGGGACCCTGGGCTATGAAGATGATGATCCAGCGCATGAATGGCAATCCGAAGAAAAATTGCTCCTAGAAACGATTGCCTCCCGAGTTAGCTTGGCAATCGAAAACTCTCGTCTCTTGACAGAGACACAACAAAGAGCGGATCAGGAACGGTCTATAGCCCAGATTGCCGCCCAGATGCGGGAAACACTTGATGTCGATAACGTTTTGCAAACTGCAGTTCAAGAGATCAGGCGATACCTCAACCTGGAGCAAGCTGAAGTTAGGTTGCAACTTGCATCCCGGGAAGAAGAACAGGCAAAGAAGCATTCTAAGAAGGAATGACAATCTGTGAATGCCCAATATTCTGGTTCCCCGAAAAAACAAATCAGCTTGCGGTTGCGACTGGCTTTAAGTTTTTCCTTTATTGCTTTTCTTGCGGTGGGAATATCTTTATTAATTGCATACCTCAACTACAGCCAGCAACTCCGAAGTGACCTGCGCCAGCGTTTGCTGAACATCGTTTCTTTAGCTGCATTGCAGCAGGATGGAGATGCATTCGTCAAAATTGACTCCGAACAGGATCCGGCGTTTGACCAAATCAGAATACAAAACCTTAACAGTACGCAGATCAGATCCCGACCTTAGATTTGTATACACCATGCGCTATGATGACCAAGGGATTTACTTTGTTGTCGATGCTGTTACACCTGGAGAACCTGGATCCTCTCCATATGGAACACGCTATTTCGAACCGGGTCCGGTTTTGGAAGCGAATTATAAAACGATGAATCGGCCTATGGTTGAAAGTACTTTTTACACGGACGAATATGGTACGTTCATTTCTGCATACGCTCCGTTCTACACTTCGAGTGGCGAGTTCGCTGGAATCATTGGTGCCGATATTACTGCAGCCAACGTTCTTGCCAAAGAAAGGCAAGTATTATTTCGGTTTATCGTTATCTTCATCGTCATACTGCCGCTTATCGCAGGTGTCGGATGGATTTTGGGTATTGGAATTGCCAAACCGATCACCGCACTTACCGATGCAAGTACACGCATTGCAGGCGGCGAACTTGATTATCGACCCGAAATTAAATCAAACAGTTTTGAAATATCTCTGCTCAATAAAGCATTCTTTTCTACCGCCGATAGATTGCAATCCGTGATTGCTGAGCTTGAGGAACGTGTGGCTGAACGTACACGCGGGCTTGAAAGACGAGCACTCCAATTACAGGTTGCGGCAGATGTAGGCCGCGCGGTCACCCAATTGCGCAACTTGGATGAATTATTAACTACAACCACTCAATTGATTACCGAACGGTTTAATTTTTACCACGTCGGCATCTTCCTGCTCGATGAAAAAGATGAATATGCGGTTCTCCGGGCGTCCAATAGCGAAGGCGGTAAACGCATGCTGGCGCGCGGACATAAGCTGAAAGTAGGTCAGGTTGGAATTGTAGGGTATGCAACCGGAACAGGTGAACCCCGCATTGCTCTTGATGTGGGGAAAGATGCGGTATTTTTTGATAATCCGGATTTACCCGAGACGCGTTCTGAACTGGCCTTGCCCCTCATGGTTGGCAAGAAGGTTTTAGGTGCACTTGACGTTCAGAGCACCCAGGAAGCGGCATTCAATGAAGACGACATAACGATCCTGAAAGTCCTGGCTGATCAAGTGGCAATTGCCATCGATAATGCTCGCCTGATTTCCGATACCCAAACCGCTCTGGAAACCAGTCGTCGTGCATATAGAGAAATAAGTCGCTCGGGCTGGGAACGCCTTTTACATGATAAGAAAACTGAGATTGGTTATGTCAGCCTCGCCACCGGAGATGTCAAACCTGTCACTGGAAAGGCAAGATCAGAGTTTCAGAAAGCCATCACAACCGGTAAATCCATTTTGACTAATAATGAAGCTACCCTTCACATACCAATCACCATCCGCGGAGAGGTTATTGGTGTGATTCAACTTGATAAACCCAAAGATGGTGGAGGATGGACATCGGATGATGTTACGATCGCCAACACCATGGTCGAACAGCTCGGAACAGCTCTTGAAAGCGCAAGATTGTATAGCGAGATCAGCCAACGCGCCGAAAGGGAGAACATCATTTCTTCGATAGCCACCAAGATTAGTACTTCGGTTCGATTGGAAACAATTTTGCTCAATACTGTTCAAGAACTCGGGAAAACCTTCGGAAATTCAGAAATAATTCTCCAACTCGGCGGTCAAAAGACAAAAGGAAAATCTCGTGGATAATCCTTCACAAGCAAATCCACAAACGGCACAGACAGGGATCCAGCGACTATGGTGGTCCCTGATAAAGCCACATGTCTACCTAAAAGACATCGGCGACCAACGCCGAGCTCAACTACTTTCCATACTCACACTAGGTCTATCGGTTCTTATGGCTTTAGCAATCCCATCTACTTTTATTGTGCGCCAAAGGCTGACTGCTGCAGTCAATGTCTTGATACCGGTAATTTTCCTGTTCTTACTTGCCTATGTTTTCAGCCGTTCTCAATTTTACGGGATCGGTTCCTGGATTTTGGTGATCACGATGTCATTGTCCGCTTATGGAGAAATCCTTGGCGGAGCAAACATCCAATCTTCTCTTTTACTCAATATTAGCACTGCGTTAATAATTGGGAGCGCTTTGCTCTCAATACGGGAAATGATTATTTTTACGATAAGCAATGCAGTCGCCCCTCTATTTCTATACCTATTGATACCTAATGCATTACAAGCAGAAATTTGGCAAAGTATCGGTGGAATAATTGCTATTGGTGGGCTGGCTACTGTCGTCAGCGTAGTTCGAAGTAACATAGAAAATTATAGGCTGCAGGAATTAAAAGCCTCCAACCGTGAATTGAATGAAATTCGCTCCACACTTGAGAACCGGGTCGAGGAACGCACTATCGAAATCAGCGTTTCTGCCGAAGAGACTAAGCGCCGGGCACGCCAGCTCGAAGCGATCGCAGAAATCGCCCGGGCAATTGCACAACTACAGGATGTTGCCGAACTCCTCCCTGCGATCACCCAAGTGATCGGCCAGCGCTTCGGCTTTTATCATGTTGGAATTTTCTTACTTGACGACACCCGCGAATATGCGGTCTTAAGAGCAACCAACAGCGAAGGCGGTCAACGCATGTTGGCTCGGGGACATCGACTCCGGGTAGGCCAAACCGGCATCGTTGGATACGTCGCCGACAAAGGCGAACCACGCATATCTTTGGATGTCGGTGTCGATGCAGTATTTTTTGACAACCCCGACCTGCCAAGCACTCGATCCGAAATGGCACTGCCTCTTAAATATGGCGATCGTGTCATCGGCGTCCTCGACGTCCAGAGTGAAGGACCGGCCGCTTTCGGGACACAAAGTCTGGACGTGATGACTACCTTGGCGGATCTCGTGGCCATTGCCATTGAAAATGCCCGGTTATTCGGTGAAATTCAGCGCGCCCTTATCGAAGCTCAAGTGAGTTATGGCCAATATCTGCGTCAAGCCTGGGAACAGCTCCCCCTGGATACACAAGCCTTCGGTTACCGGTACTCCGGTGTCCAAGTCGATACGCTTGATACACCTCTCGACCTGCCTGAAATTCAGAAAGCTCTCAATAGTGGAAAACCAGTCATCGAAACAGAAAAAGAACCTGTCCTTGCTGTCCCATTAAAGCTTCGTGACGAGGTGATCGGAGTTTTGGATATCCGCTCAAATGATCCATTGCGCCATTGGACAGACAACGAACTGGCTCTCGTTCAGGCTGTCGCCGATCGAGCTGCTATTGCTTTGGAAAATGCCCGTTTGTTCGAAGAGACGACTCGTCGGGCTGACCGGGAACGGACAGTTGCTGAAATAACTACTCGTATACGCAGTGCAGCGGACCCTCAAGTTATGCTTCGAACCGCCCTTGACGAACTTAAAAATGTCCTGGGGGCGGGCGACATTCAAATACGCCCCTATAGCCCTCACTCCAAAGAGAAAGCCGTGGAGAGTAGCAAGCGTGTTGGCAAGACATCTAAATCCGCAGGTTAGAGTCGAATTTCCTGAAGAGGTAGTTATGTCGTATGTGATAGCAATCTCTAACGAAAAAGGCGGGGTAGCCAAAACCACAACCACGCTATCTCTTGGCGCCGCTTTGGCCGATTCTGGACAAAGGGTCTTGTTGGTTGACCTGGATCCTCAAGCAAATTTAACCTTAGCTTTGGGCTTCGAGCCTGCAAATGTTGAGCATACTTCGAGTGAGATTCTTTTGGATTCAGCTCCCCTGCACGATTCTCTCATCCCAACCAACTTCCCCAATCTTGATTTGATCCCTGCGAATACGACTTTAGAACAGTCGGAGCAGATTTTGCCAGTCTACCTGAACTATACCTCCCGATTGAAAAACGCCATCGGGGAGGCCGGCTCATTACCTTATCAGATCATTTTAATCGACTGTCCACCATCTCTCGGCGCCGTTACCGTAAATGCACTCACGGCTGCCAACCTGCTGATTATTCCAACTCAAGCGGAATATTTTTCAGCGTATGCTTTACGTGACATGATGGCCATCATTCGACAGGTCCGCGCCGAAGACAATCCCAATCTGGCTTATCGAATCCTGGTCACCTTGCTCGACTTGCGCAATCGAACCCATCGCGATATCCGCGATCAATTGGAGCATACTTTCGGAGTGGGTCTCTTTAGAACGATCATTGAAATTGACACGAAACTGCGCGAGAGTCCAATTCTCGGCCTGCCGATCACACAATATAAACCGAACAGCCGTGGTGCTCAGCAATACCGAAGCCTGGCTGAGGAGTTAGTTCAATATGTCAAGCAAACGTATACAGAAGCGGCTTGAGAAGATCTTCACGGATTTTAAACAGGTCGAACAGACCACTCCCGGTCAGCAGGATGTGGTCATCGAACCCGTAGCGCGCCCCGAAAGTGTCCGACCCCCGCGCGCAAAAACTCCCTCCCGGACCGGTGCCCCTCGTCCCAAGCCACGGCGTCCGCGGACGGAATTGGGAACCAAGCCTTTGGGTCCTGAACCTCAAGTGCGCGCCCAAGTTGAACCGACTGCTCCAACTGATCGCCTCAGTATGCCTTTCCGTACGGAGCTTCAAAATTGGGAAGTCCTGGAAATCACTAACCCCACAGAAGGTCGCTTATGGGGAATGGACGATCAGCTGTTGGTTAAGCAGGTAACCGACCAGCTGTCCCTCGCCCTTGAAAACGCTCGCCTCTTCCAACAAACTCGCCAACAGGCCGCAGAACTCCAGATCCTCAACGAGATGGGTCGCGAATTATCTACCCAATTGGATATCACCGGCATATTGGATACTCTTTTTAGCTATACCGGCCGTCTGATGGATACGACGAATTTTCTCGTCGTCTTTTACAATTCCGAAACCCAACACCTCGATTTTCCTCTCGCCATCAATGACAATCAAAGAATGAGCGTTCCTGAGCGAGATTTAGGAAATGGACTAACCGATTACGTCATCCGCAATAAGAAACCCTTATTGATCCCCGAGGACCTTCCCGAGCAGATGAAAACTTTGGGGATTGAATTCGTCAAGCTTGGCAATGACCGACCCGCCCTCTGCTGGATGGGCGTCCCGATCTTGTTGGGCGAAAATGTGTTGGGAGCAATTGCCCTGCAAAGCATTGAAACCCCCAGACTGTATGACGAACATCAGATGAATTTGTTGACCGCCATCGCCAGCCCGGCAGCGATCGCTATTCAGAATACGCGCCTCTTCCAGCAAACTCAAATTCGTGCCGAGGAATTATCCATCCTCAACGAAATGGGTCGAGCCTTGGCTGCCTCCCTGGATCTCAAATCGATCACTGAAAATATATACCAGTATGCATCCCGGTTGCTGGATACCAGCAGTTTCTTCATCGCCTATTATGATCGCGACCAGGACGAAGTCAGCTTCCCACTGATATATGAGCAGGGTAATTCTGTTTCCATGGCACCCATTCGGGCCGGAAACAGCTTGACGCAATATGTTATTCGCAAAGGCGAGCCTGTATTAATTGAAGACAGCTCTCCGGAAAAAATGAAAGAACTGGGAATTGCCTTGATAGGCTCTCCATCAAAATGCTGGCTGGGAATACCGATGATGGTTGGAAGTCAGCCCGTCGGCGTGATTGCAGTCGAAAGTTACACCAACCCTCGCGCCTTCGACTTGCACGCCAGGAATTTACTGATCTCAATTGCCAGCCAGGCAGCCATTGCGATTCAAAATTCACGCTTGTTTCAAGAGACTCGTCAACGCAACGAAGAGCTGGCGACGCTCAATGAAATTGTCGGCTCGGCGAGCCAATCTCTCGATTTGAAAAACGTCCTCGAAATCGTGCTCACCAAGACATTGGAAACCATAGGTTTTGATGGTGGGTTGATCACGATATACAATCAACAACGAGAAAAACTGGAGCGCATCGTCCGCATGGGATTGCCCGGTGAAATTCCTCCCGATCCGGCTGAGGGGATGGAGGACTCCTTATGCAATGTAGTCTTCACCACTAAAAACACGCTCGCCTTGGAAGACCTGCGCGAGGGGGCGCCGATTGATGTCTCCGGAGAAATTGAGGCTGGGTTCTTTGCCTACATTGGCGCCCCGCTCGAGTCCAAAGGGCAGGTCCTGGGTACCATATGCGGGTACCGGAAGTTTCCGAGTCCTATCAGCCAGACATCCATCAATCTGATCCAAACGGTGGGTCGCCAAATTGGATTTTCAATCGAAAACGCAGGCTTGTTCAACCAAATTCGTCGGCAAAATGAATTTCTGGGAATTTCGGCGGAAATTGGCCGCCTGGTCACTTCAACTCTTGAGCTCAATACGCTCTTTACCCGGACGGTGAATTTAATCCACGATCCATTCGGTTTCTACCACGCGGCTATTTTTATTGTAGAAGAGACCGGCTTCAATGCAATTCTGACAGCTGCCACGGGAGAAGCAGGCGCCAAGATGTTGAAACGCGGACACTCCCTCGCGGTTGGTTCACAATCAGTGGTGGGAACGGTGACATCGGCAGGCACTCCGATGATCGTTAACGATACTGCTAATGAACCGACCCATCTTTTTAACCCCTTATTGCCCGATACGCGCTCCGAGGCTACCATACCACTCAGAATCGGACAGCGTATCATCGGCGCCCTCGACATCCAGTCGACAACCATCAATGCCTTCACGCAGGATACCATCGACGTATTGCAGGCTCTGGCAGATCAAATCGCCGTCGCCATCGACAACGCCCGATCCTATGAACTTGCTCAGCAAGCGATCGCTGAAATGCGTGAATTGGATCGACTCAAAGACCAATTCTTAGCCAATATGAGCCATGAGCTGCGCACCCCGCTCAATTCCATTATCGGTTTTTCACGTGTGATCCTGAAGGGAATTGACGGGCCTGTAACCGAATTGCAGGAACAAGACCTCAACGCGATATATAATTCCGGTCAGCACCTACTGCGTCTGATCAATGACATCCTGGATCTTTCGAAGATTCAAGCCGGGAAGATGGAATTGGCTTTCGACGATGTCAATTTGTCAGAACTGCTCCAGTCTGTAATCCCGACCGCAGCGGGTCTGATTAAAGATAAACCCATCCAACTGATCCAAAATATCGCTCCAGACATTCCGATCATTCGTGCCGATTCCATGCGCATTCGACAAGTCGTCCTCAACCTGCTCGCCAATGCAGCTAAATTTACCGAAGAAGGCTCGATCACGGTAGGAGCCAGCGTGGAAATGAACAAGGAAGGGCAACCAGAAGCCGTGGTCAAAGTCACCGACACCGGTCCGGGTATCTCCCCCGAGGACCAAAAGAAACTCTTCCAGGCATTTTCGCAGGTGGATGCTTCTCCGACCCGTAAAACGGGTGGCTCCGGCTTGGGCCTTTCCATCTGCCTGCGTTTGATCGAACTACACGGAGGCCATATTGGCGTAAACAGCGA
Source organism: uncultured Chloroflexia bacterium (assembly GCA_963739255.1). Lineage (GTDB taxonomy): Bacteria > Chloroflexota > Anaerolineae > Anaerolineales > Villigracilaceae > UBA877. Next base: position 175,121 of record CAVTZT010000006.1, on the reverse strand, counting down.
GCCAGGCAAGGGCAGCACCTTTTACTTCACCCTGCCATTGCCCAAGATCAAGGAAAGCAATCCGAACATCAATATCCAACCAGGAGATAAAGTCATCCTTGCCGTGGATGACGACGCGCAAGTCATCGGGCTTTATGAAAGATACCTGCAACCGCAGGGATATCAGGTCATTGCCCTCACCGACCCAACTCAAACCATTGAACGGGCAAACCAATTAAAACCCTACGCCATCACCCTGGATATTATGATGCCGGGAAAGGATGGATGGTCGGTTCTGCAGGAGCTCAAAAATAATCCCGATACCCGTGACATTCCAGTTATTGTATGCAGTATCCTAGAGGAAGAGGAAAGAGGATTCAGCCTCGGCGCATCTGAATATTTGGTGAAGCCTATCCTGGAAGAAGACCTGTTGAAAGCCCTGGATCGGTTAAATGGCGACGGGAAGATTCATGACGTTCTTGTGATCGACGACAACCCAAAGGACCTCCGACTTATCGAGAAAATACTCAAGGCAGACGACCGGTATCACCCGATCTGCGCCAAGAGTGGTCCCGAAGGGTGGAAAAAATTGTCTGAAAATCCACCCCATGCTGTTGTTCTCGACTTGTTCATGCCGGATATGGATGGGTTCGCCATCCTCGAGAAACTGCGGACTACTCCTGAACTGAATGACATCCCCGTCCTGGTGGTCAGCGGTGTGGATCTCTCAGCCGAGCAGAAAAAACAATTGGCCGATTTTGGTCAGAAACTACTCCAAAAGGGATCCTTGAACGAGGAGGAAATGCTGTCCTTGCTCGATCGGGCCTTGAGACGAATTAAACGACCATAGAAAGGCTGCAGAAATATATGTCTTTTATGGTTCGATGTATTGATTGTGGGCAAACTGCACCATATTTTCCCACGTCCATAAATTGTCCACAATGCGGCAGCCAGTGGCGAGAAGCGGAATACGATTACGATGGTATCGCAAAAAGCCTCCCGGCCCAACTGCCCGGTCGGTTTTTCGATTTGTGGAGATACCGAGAACTTCTGCCGGTACGGAACCCCAACCCAATCGTCATGCTTGGAGAAGGTGGAACACCGCTTATTCAGGCAGTTAATTTGGGAATGATGCTCGGCTGTCCAAACATATTCATAAAGGATGAGCGCCAGGGGCCAACAGCATCGTTCAAGGATAGACAAGCCGCGATTACGATCGCTGCGCTCAAGGAAGCCGGCATCACCGAAATGGTCGCCGCATCGACCGGGAATGTAGCCATTTCTTATTCTGCCTACGCCGCCCGAGCTGGAATAAAGTTATGGGCCTTCGTCACCAGTCTGGTTCCAGCGGTGAAAATGCGTGAAATCGCGCTTTATGGAAGCCAGGTCGTCAAGGTGACTGGGTCGTACGACCAGGCTAAACAGGTCGCCGCAGAATTCGCGCACCAGCGCGGGCTTTATCTCGACATGGGAGCCCGGACGATCACTTCCATCGAGGCGATGAAAACAATCGCTTTCGAGATCGCCGAGCAACTTACTTCGCTTCTCGGCGTGAAAACCACCGCTAAAGGTGAGACACGAACGATCTGGCGTTCCCCTGATTGGTATATTCAATCCATCAGCGGAGGGATGGGGCCGTTGGGGGTCGCAAAAGGCTCATTGGAATTGAAGAAAATGGGATTCATCGACCGGATGCCAGCCATCGCCGCCATCCAGGCTGAGGGTTGTTCGCCCATGGTTCAGGCCTGGAAAGCAGGGGCTGAAACCGCAACCCCGGTTAAATCACCACGCACCCATATCGAAACACTGGCCACCGGTGACCCTGGACGAACTTACACGATCCTTCAAAAATGGGTAAAAGAGACGAAGGGTATTTTTGAGAGCGTCAGTGACGAAGAGGCTTTTCGCGCCATGCATGTGTTGGCAAAAATGGAAGGAATCTCGGCCGAACCGGCCGCAGCCGTCTCTTTTGCAGGTTTGTTTAAACTCGTCCGTGCAGGAGTCATTAAACCGACCGATGTCGTCGTGGTCAATTGCACCGGGCATACAATGCCAACCGAGCCGTTCATCTTGGGAGACAATTGGGCGCGGAACGTTGTCATGCCCACGCAGACCGCGGCGGAGACACCTGAAGAAGGATTATTGGCCGCCTTAAGCCGGGTTGCCCCCGATCGATTCCCCAATGTCGCGATTGTCGACGACAGTCCCGAAGCCCGTCGCTTGATTCGGAGGATTTTACAATCTCAGGGAAATTACACTATTTTTGAAGCCGAAGGCGGCAAGCAGGCTCTAACGCTGATTGAAAAAGAAAGGCCAGATCTGATCATACTCGATTTGATGATGCCGGAAATGGATGGATTTGCTGTATTGGATCACCTGAAAGCCAACCCTGATACTGCCAGCATACCCGTGATCGTTGCCACAGCCAAGGAACTAACCCCGGACGAGAAAGATCGCTTAAAGGGACAGATTCAAATCTTGATGCAGAAAGGCGACTTTTTGAGCGATGAGTTCCTCGAAGAGGTTCGTTCGCTGATTCGATAGCAATCCCTTTATGGATATCTTTTAATGACGAAAAAAGTTGTCCATGTTTCCGGCATCGGAGCCGCAGTCACCTCGGCCTTGTTTATAGGTTTAGCCCCGATCTTTGGGAAACAGGCCATCCTGGAGGGTTTTACTCCCCTTGCAACCGTGGCCTTGCGCACCAGCATGGCCGCGGTTTTGTTATTAATCATCTTCGCAGTGTTTCGTAAATCCTATCTGTATATATATCCTGCCGGCCTTCTTGGCTGCGGCCTTGCCGGTTTGATCAACGGGATCGGTTCTGTGTTTTACTATCTTGCACTTGAGAGGTTGAATGTCAGTGTTGGACAACTGCTATACTCCCTTTATCCCCTTTTCTTAGTTATTTGGCTAATCATCGACAAGCAGACGATCCACCGGGTGACCTTGATCCGCCTGGGATTGGCGATCATCGGTGTAATTCTTCTGACCTCGGCTAACTCGGTAGGCGTGGATTGGATCGGCGTCCTCCTTATGCTGGCCGCGTCAATGATGTATGCGATCCATTTGCCGATAAATCAACATGTTCTTTACGATATCCCAGCCCCAACCGTAACCTTGTATACACTGCTGGCAATGAGTGCGGTTGTCGTGCCGGTGTATCTGATCTTCGACCGCCAGTTGCCATCACCGGAAATATCATGGACGCCAGTCATTGCCCTCACACTGGTCACGTTTATCTCCCGTTTATTGTTATTTTTTGGAGTTAAAAGGCTTGGTGGAATGCAAACTGCCTTATTGGGTCTCAGTGAATTATTCGTCTCGATCCTCGTCAGCTTTATTTGGCTGCACGAGCGCCTGCTGCCAGTTCAGTGGCTGGGAGCGGCATTATTGGGCACAAGTCTGATATTGATTGGGTTTGAAAAAATCAAACCGGAAGTGCGGCATACGCAAGGTGGAATATTGGGTTGGCTTCGCCTGCCTGAAGTTCCTCCAGAAATTCCATGGGGCCCGCACACGTAACGTTCTCCCCCATCACTCATTCTCGAAAACATATCCCGTCCCCCGTACGCTGCTGATCCGTTTCATTAAGGAAGGAATGACTTCCAATTTTTGTCTCAGCCTGCTGACCAGGGGGCGAAGAATTTCAGGGGCTTCCTGATGGGAGGTTGAATATCCTTGTACAAGTAATACAAGCTCCCGATGGGTGTATACTTTGCCGATATTTTCGACGAACACCCTAAGCAGCCTGCCTTCCGCGGGGGTTAGAAAAACCGTTCGATTCTCACAGCGGACCAATCGTCTCCCAAAATCAATGACCGTCCCATCGCTGAGGGCGATAATTGCATGCTGGTCTGCATCAACATCAACTTCCTGTTTCTGTCGCATTTTAAGTTTGGCATCGCGACGCACCAATCCCCGGGCAACGCTTTCGATGATCTGAACCGGAGTGGCAGGTTTAAGGAGATAGTCGTCCACGCGGTTACGCAAGGCTTCAATCGCGGACTCCATCGAGCCATGTGCAGTGAGCAGGATTATCTCAACATCCTTAGCGATCCTGCTGGCTACCTTGATCACCTCCAGGCCACTCATTCCGGGCATGCGTAAATCCAACAGCATTAAATCTACCGGATTCGAACGAATATGATCTATGGCTGCCTCGCCACTGCCAACCGCTGCGACATGATAACCCTCGAGGCGCAATATCTCAGTCAAGGTCTGGCGCTCAATTGGTTCATCATCAACAACTAGGATATTCGCCTTCGCGGTCATTTTTCTCCCTTCACTGGTAATGTTACCCGGAAACAGGCTCCTGCCTCGCTCGGTATCAGATCAAGGTTTCCGCCATGGGCCGACACAATCCCATAACTTACCGATAGACCCAATCCGGTTCCACCCTCTTTGGTACTGACGAAAGGTTCAAAGATCTTGTTGCGAATGTCCTCCGGTACTCCGGTTCCACTATCGTGAAAAGTAATTTCCACCATATCCTTCGCTGGTCGCGCACCGATCCTTAATTCCCCACCATTCGGCATGGCATCATAAGCGTTGAGAACTAAATTAATAAATACTTGCTCGATTTGGCTGTTCACTGCCATGATCTGGGGGAGTTTCGAGGAAAAATTCGTCGAGACATGGATCTTGCGCCCCGCAAGCTGGGGCGAGAGTAAATTAATAACGTGACGTAATGAGATTGCAAGATCCATCCGTTTAGGTTCGAGAGCTCCAGGCCGGTAAAAATCCAACATCCGCTGAACGGTATTCATCAGACGCTCCAGCTCGACATTGGCAAGATCTAAGTATTTTCTCTGCTCTTTCCCCGTCAGCTCCGCACGCGTGGCAAGATGCAGGCAGTTTTGTACCGACTGCAGCGGGTTATTGATCTCGTGGGCAATCGAAGCCGTTAACCGCCCAGCTGTGGCCATCTTCTCTGCCCGAATCAGCGCTTGCTGTGAAGCCTCGACCCGGCGGACATATTCTCTAATTCCTCGTAAAGGCGGGCATTCTCCATGGCAATCGCCGATTGACGCACCAGAAGCAGAAACATCTCCCAATCGACCTCTCTGAAAGGTCGGGTGTTGATGCTGCGGGCAACGAAGATCACCCCACGCACTTTAAGCCGAGAAATCGGGGCGCACATGATAGAAAATAACCCAAATTTGGCCAGCAGGGGTTGTAAACCATCCTCGCTGGGACCTGTCATGGTGATCCATAACGGGGAATTAAGTGCGTCCGTTCGCCCGATCACCCCACCTTCCTTACTGCTCTCTTCATCTGGCAGAACAGTACCTCTACCAGCAATGAGATGCATATAATGGTCTTCTGCCGAATATTGATAAAAACCCGCATATTCACAGCGAAGATGCCCGGTCATAGCGTCAAGGATAAGATCAAGCAAACGCTCCGGGCGTGTTTCTGCCAAGAAAGATTCGGTAATGTCGAAGAGCGGCCTCAGAGCGGAGCTGCGGGCTACATCCCTCTTTTTCTGGTTATCGGCAAGCGCCTGCTGCACCGTCTGAATCAGCTCACTGCCGGCTTCGAAAGGTTTTAATAGTAATCCATCTACGCCTTGACGGAGAGCCTGAATTGCCGTCTCGACAGTCCCAAATCCAGTCATGACCAGGGTAGCTGCATCGGGTTGGTATTGGTGAAGCCTGGAGATGATATCAAATCCGCTTATCTCGGGCATCCGAATATCTACCAGAAGCAGATCGATCTTATTCTTTTCAAGATACTTTAGTGCCACCAAAGGATCAGTAAATGACGTTACATTGTAATTGGCCTGTCTGAGTAAACGCTCACATAGGCGAGTGATCCCGGGTTCATCATCAACGACAAGTATGTTCACTTTTGCCCTCACTCCAACTCAACCGGAAGCCAAATCGTAAATACGGATCCCTTACCAACCTCGCTATCGGCCTCGATAAAACCACCATGATCAGAAACGATCCCATATGAGACTGACAATCCCAAACCGGTACCGCCTTCTTTCGAACGTGTGGTAAAAAATGGCTCAAAAACCCTCTCCAGATTTTCAGGGGATATACCCATCCCTGTATCGCGAACAATGATTTTAAGCCATTCATGGCGATCGCGCTTACCACCTTCGGTGGCGATGTGCAACTCCCCCCCCACTGGCATTGCATGTAGAGCATTGTGTATCAAATTAAGTAGAACTTGTTTAATTTGATTACGGTCAACCGAAACCCATGGGATATGAGGAGACAACTTGGTGGTAACCTCAACACGACTCGTTTGTAATAGATGATTGACCAGCGCCAGAACATCATTGACGATTTCATTCAAATCTGTTCGTACCCGGGCGCTCTCACTCTGCCGAGCAAAATCAAGCAAACGTCTGACCACCCCGCGGGCGCGATTGGCTTCACGAAGGACAAGTTCGAGATCGTTATACATCGAAGAATCTTTTGGCAATTCATTCATGACTAATTCGACAAATCCGGATACCGTTGTCAGCGGATTGTTTAATTCATGGGCAACCCCGGCCGCCATCTCACCAACGGCAACCAACTTGGCCGCTTGTACGAGCCGGCTTTCTGTGAGACGTTGTGCAGCAATGCGCTCCTGTAATTCTTCTCGCGCTGCCTGCAATTGATTTACTGTTGCCTGGAGATGTTGGTACTGACCGACATTCGAAATTACATTCGATAAAATTCCCGCAAGGGCCTCAAGAAGTAGAAGGTCGCTCTGCGTGAATGCATTTTTGTGTTGACTCTCGACATCGATGACGCCTAATATGCGTTCGCCTTCACGTAAGGCGACACACATCTCCGAACCTGCATTCCAATCCGGGATCGGCTGGTAAATCGGATCCTGGGTAACGTCGTTAACTAACATGCTCTGACCGGTGAATGCAACTCTTGAAATAATGCCTCCCTGATCGGAAAGATCCAGGTAACGTAAGCCCTGTTGGACGACATCCGCAGCGCCGCCAGCAATTCCGGCCAATTTGAGCTTATCCTCAGGTTTACTATATAAAAGGACTGCAGCTATTTCAAAAGCATTGTTCCGGGTCAAGAGATCAGCGGTTATTTGAGCAACCTGGTGAAAGTCTGTCAATCCAATAATATGCTCGACGACCTCATGGATAAGAGTCAAATTTCGTGCCCGTATCTCGGCCTCCTGACGGAGGCGCCCATTCACTATCAAGCCAGATAAATGGCTGGCAATCACTACCAACATATTCTCGTCATAAATTGAAAATGCTCCTACCTGCACACTTTCCATACCAAGGGTTCCAACCCTCTGACGTCGGTACATGAGAGGCACAAGAAGGACCGAACGCGAATCCTGGTAAACTGTCTTATATTCAGAGTCGGACTCAATATTTTCGGTCCGAAATACTGTCCCTCTTTCTACCGGCCAATGACTTGAATTCCCGTTCGTAGATTCGACTTGGAGAACTATTTTTCCTTCCTTGAAAATGTAATTATGAATGGTTCTTTCATCGGGCGATAACACAAGAAGGATGATGCGGTCAGTCTCAAACGTGCGTTGCAGTAGGCTGAAAATCCTTTGGGCGATTTGATCCAAATCCATCGCCGATGACACTGCTAATGCAAAATCATTGAGTAAAGCCATACGACGCAAATGATTGGTAATATCAGCAAAGGTGATGCTTGCTTCCACCGCCGGGGACATTCGCGTGCATTCTTTTTGTAGTCGCATCAACTCCCCCCGTTTAACCGGCAAGTCACACCATAAAGCAATCAGCCCTATTACCCTTTGACTAATGACGAGTGGCAGGGCAATCCAGCTTCGACTGTCAGCCTTTAGTCCCGCCCGTGGGACCATTGCCCACTCCAATTCCTCTCGGGTAATAATTTGAGATCGCCGGGTTTGGCTGATTCTCCGCATCAAGGGATTGGCTTCTATCGGGATCCTCTCCCCGTTTAATTCTATTGATATTTTATCTACCGCTTTGATCTCGAACACATCTCCGGAGCGGATTGCCAACCAGCCCCCCTGGCATATCATGTTCTGCAAGACGATTCCCAATACTTTTTCTAAAGTTTGAGGGAATAAATAGGGGATGCTCAGACCGACGTCCGAAGGTTCGGTCGCAGTCGCTGACTGGTAAGAAGAATGGTTTTGATTTTCGAGGGCCAGCAGACGCCATAAACGGCGGGATTCAGCAGATAGTTTTTGTGCCCCTACTAAAATTAACTTAGGGGTAACACGGTCAGGAAAGACATGCAAAATGCGGCTCTGCGCCTGCATTTCTTGAGGCGCGATTCGCGAGCGGTCGCGCTTGCCGGCCAAGGAACCATTCAGCCAGGAATATATAGGTGGGGAGCCCAAATATTTTATCAGCCTTTGCTTTTGTCCCTTGGTCAATTTATAGGCCGCGTGTATTTCCCACCTTTCAGAGTTGAGTTCGAGCCAGGCAGCCCAATGAGCGCCAGTCATTTGACTGGCTTCCTTTAACTTCATTTCCATCGGACTTCCGGACATTCGCTATATCCTTCCTTCTATAAATTATATATCACAACATAAAAATCCTTGGATGGTACAATAAGCTTTCAAATGGAAAAGCCAGACCTCACAATCATCGGCGGCGGACTGGCAGGATCCGAGGCCGCCTGGCAGGCTGCGCAGCACAGGCTTAGGGTGCGCTTGTATGAGATGCGTCCGAAGGTCCAGACCGGCGCGCACCAGACCGGCGATCTGGCTGAACTTGTCTGCTCTAACTCACTTGGCTCAAACCTGCCAGACCGGGCTTCGGGCGTACTTAAAAACGAACTGCGCCGCCTTGGCTCAATGCTGCTGGAGTGCGCCGAGGCGGCTGCCTTGCCCGCCGGCAGCGCCCTGGCAGTGGATCGAGAGGTATTTAGCCAACAAGTAACCCGCAAGCTGGAGTTGCATCCTGATATCGAAATAGTTCGAGAGGAGTGCAACGATATCCCGGCCGGCTTAGCAATCATCGCCTCCGGCCCGCTTACTTCGGAGAAGCTTTCCAAATCAATCGCCACGCTGACCAGTGAGCAACATCTTTATTTCTACGATGCCATCGCACCCATCGTTGCCGCAGAAACGATCGACTCCGGAATTGCCTTTCGGGCTTCACGCTACGGCAAAGGCGAGCAAGACGAGGGGGATTACGTCAACTGTCCTTTCAACAAAGAGGAATATCTGGCCTTTGTCCAGGCGCTGATATCCGCGAAACGAATCGAATTACGCAAATTCGAGCAAGAGATCATCCATGGGGTGAATGCAGGTGCAGACCATTTTTTTGAAGGCTGTTTACCCGTGGAAATCATTGCCGGGCGCGGACAGGATGCCTTGGCATTCGGACCGATGCGGCCGGTGGGATTGACCGATCCGCGTTATGGAAAAAAGCCGTACGCCGTCGTACAGCTCCGTCAGGATAACCTCGCCGGAAGTCTCTATAACATGGTTGGCTTTCAGACCAACCTGACTTACCCGGAACAGAAACGCGTCTTCCAAATGATTCCCGGATTGAAGAATGCGGAATTCATCCGTTATGGCCAGATGCACCGCAATACCTTCATTTTCTCACCAAAGCTGTTGCTCCCCACTCTCCAATTTAAAAACCGGCCGGATTTACTATTTGCCGGACAGATTACCGGCGTGGAAGGTTATATGGGAAATATTGCCACCGGACTCTTGGCTGGCTTGAATGCCGCCCGCCTTTTTTACAGCCAGGAACCGGTTACCCTCCCAGGTACGACCATGCTCGGTGCATTATGCCAGTATATAACCCGGGCAAGCTTGGCAGATTTCCAACCGATGAAGGCGAACTTTGGGATCCTTCCACCGCTGCCCTCTTCCCGACGCCTGGGAAAACGTGAGCGCGCCCGGATGTACGCTGAAAGGGCTTTGGCAGATCTGGATACATATTTAGGGACAAGATAATGGCTACGCGCAATAAGGAGATGATATTACTTGGATTGCTCGGGATTAGTTTCATTATTATCTCTATTGTGAGCTTATCCCTTCTCGTCACCCACTCAAAAGCCTCTTTTAACGGCTCGCGAGCCTATCAGGACGTATTAACCCAGATGTCTTTCGGACCCCGTATTCCCGGCAGCCCGGCCCATGATCAAATCGTCGCCTGGATGCAGGACGAGCTCAAAAAAGCCGGTTGGTCAGTTGAAATCCAATCCGCAGATTTGATGGGACACCCAATTCAAAATATCCTTGCCCACCGCACAAACGCTCCGCCCGTGATCCTCCTCGGGGCGCATTACGACAGCCGGCTGGTCGCGGATCAGGACACCGGTCCGGGTCGGAACGGTCCGGTACCGGGGGCGAACGATGGAGCCTCGGGCGTCGCCGTCCTGCTTGAGCTGGCACGCACCCTCCCCTCCAACACCGTCCCGGTGGAGCTGGCCTTCTTCGACGCCGAAGATGATGGAAACCTGCCAGGCTGGGACTGGCTGCTCGGCTCGCGCGCCTTCGTCGCCGCGCTGACCCAAAAACCACGCGCCGCCGTCATCCTGGACATGATCGGGGATGCCGATCTCAATATCTACATTGAACGCAACTCGAATCCACAATTGGTAGAGTCAATCTGGGCACAGGCCGCCGCCCTGGGATATTCAAAGGAGTTCATCCCAACCGCCAAGTACAGCATGCTGGACGACCATACGCCTTTCCTGGAGGCCGGCATCCCCGCCGTGGATATCATCGACTTTGACTATCCGTATTGGCATACCTCGGCGGACATTGCTGACAAGGTGTCCGCTAAATCCCTGCAGGTGGTCGGACGGACCATGTGGGCCTGGCTTGTGGCGCAGAAATGAAGCCCGCCCGATCGACTTACCCGACTGTAAACAAATTTGTGATTGTCAAAACCAACAACCTGGCTTAAACTTAATCCATATGAGCATCCCAAAAACCCTTGCCAAGATCCGCCCGACATGGGTGCACCGCGTGGCCAGCAGCATGGCACGGGGTGCCGGCGTGCGAGAGAATTTCCAGTCGGAAGTCGAGCGCTTCTTCGACCTTATGGTCCAGGGCGTGGAAACCGGGGATCCGGCCTGGATTGAATCCATTCTGCAAGATTGGTCTTCTGCTCCCACTCAAAGCGATCTGGAAGAGGGTCAGAAAAACCTCTCGGCCGTGCTCAACCGTATGCTCATAATTACCTACGAAATCGCGCGCGAGGATCTGACTGCGCCGAAAGCGATGGAATTGATGGGAGCCCTGCTACCCATCTTCACCTATGCCCTCGAAAAAGCTGCCCGTTATGAAACCGAAAGCCGTGTGACCTACATTTCGAATGAACTTGCCGGTGTGCAACAAAAATTGGAACGTCTGGACCGCAGCAAGTCCGGCTTCATATCCGTTGCCGCTCACGAACTAAAAACACCCCTAACCCTGATCGAGGGTTACGCTGCAATGATGCGGGAGCACGCAAAGAAGGATAAAAGCGAACGTTTCATTACACTCATAGATGGGGTCAATAACGGCATTCGCCGCCTGCGCAGCCTGGTCGACGATATGATCGATGTCTCGATGATCGACAATAACTTGCTCAACCTGAACTTCCAACCGGTCTGGATTGATCAAATCCTCCAACTGCTCAAAGATGAGCTGTTTACGTCCATGTCTCACCGCAAACAAACCCTCGAGTTGAACCAGTTCCCGGGCAGCGAGCAAATGATTTTTGCCGACCCCGAACGCCTTCACCAGAGCTTTCGAAACATCCTGAGCAATGCGATTAAATACACCCCCGACGGCGGCAAGATCGTCGTCGACGGACGAACACTCTCCGGATTCATCGAGGTGACCATATCCGACAACGGGATTGGCATATCCCCCCAAGACCAGGAACTGATCTTCGAGAAATTTGGGCAGTTGGGGAATACCTCCCTGCATTCGAGCGGTAAGACGAAATTCAAAGGTGGAGGACCCGGGTTGGGGTTGCCGATTGCGCGGGGGATCATCGAAGCGCACGGCGGTGCCATCTGGGTAGAATTTGAAGGCCACGACGAGGTGAATTGTCCCGGCTCGACCTTTCACGTCCTCCTGCCGATCCGCACCGAGCCTCCCGATCCCACCTTCGCAAAATTATTCGGCGTTGAAACCCAGAAAGAAGCCCAGTCCTGATGGCCAAGAAAGTCCCTGTATCGACCACGCCGCCCCGCGAGCGCACTTTTTTGGTCGGCGTTGAGTTATACGGTCAGCACAGCCTGCTTACGGTGGAAGATTCGCTGGCGGAACTATCCCTGCTGGCGGACACTGCCGGCTTGGAAGTGGTCGGCGAAATAACCCAAAAACTAGACCGCCCCAACCCGGAGACCTTCATCGGCTCCGGGAAGGTCGAGGAGCTTAAAGCCCTGGCCGAGGAAACCCTTGCACAGGTCATTGTCTTTGACGAAGAGCTGTCGCCACGTCACCAGCGCGAGCTTGAAAAGCATCTCGGTGAACTCGGTGCGCGTCCTCGACCGCACGGCTGTCATCCTGGATATCTTTGCCCAGCACGCCCACACCAGCGAAGGACAGCTGCAGGTCAGGCTGGCGCAGTACGAGTATTACCTGCCGCGCCTGACCGGTCAATGGACGCATTTAGCGCGACAGGCTGGAGGCGGAGGCGGACGCTCGGGCTCGGTCGGTGGCGTCGGCCTGCGCGGCCCCGGCGAAACCCAGCTGGAGGTCGACAGGCGTGCCATCCGGCGCGAAATATCCCATCTGAAAGATGAACTTGAAAAAGTGCGCGCCCATCGCATGCGCTACCGGGCCCAGCGGAAGCGCAACCGCATCCCGATCGTGGTCCTGGTCGGCTACACTAATGCAGGAAAATCCACTCTGTTGAATCGGTTGTCCAAGTCGGATGTCTTTGTCGCCGACCAGTTGTTCGCCACACTCGACCCGACGACGCGCCGCGTCGAAATCCCCAGCGGGTATCAGGTCCTGTTCACCGATACGGTGGGGTTCATCCAAAAACTTCCCACCACGTTGGTGGCTGCTTTTCGCGCCACGCTGGAGGAAATCAGCGAAGCAGATCTGCTGCTTCACGTCGTGGATGTCTCCCATCCAAACGCCATGAACCAGGCAGAGGCTGTTCACGAAACGCTCAAAGAGATCGGCGCGGATCACCTCCCGGTGATCACGGCATTGAACAAAATCGATCGCCTGGCAGACCCCAAGGCCGCCCGCCTAGCCGTACAAAATTACCCGCAGGCCGTTGCCATTTCCGCCAGCACCGGCGACGGGATACCGGATCTGCTGGAAATGGTGCGAGTAAACTTGTTTGAATCCTTGACGCCCCTCTTGGTCCGCCTGCCATACCAGCAGGGGCAGTTGATCTCGCTATTTCACGAATTCGGGCAGGTGGAGCGGATCGAGCATGGTCGAAAAGGCGTTTTGATCCAGGGGCGAATCCCGGGCCGTCTGCTGGCCCAATTCAGGCCCTGGCTGGTCCAGGCTGGCGGACTGGAAAAGGAGGATGAGAATGTTCATATGGTTGGGTAAATTAATCGACAAACTTTCCGAGTTCCTTGCCCCACGCAAGGGACTACTGCCCATTCTGGGGATGGTCCTGATCGTCTTTAACTTCTTCGTCCAACTGTTACCCGCTACCTGGGTGAGCCAAACCAATCTCTTCCTGCATGTCGGATTGATCCTCGCGATTTTCGGTCTGATGCTTGCCTGGGCTCTGTGAAGGACCCGCGAGATATTCCTCCAAACTAAATACGGATAGGAGTTCTTTTATTATGCTATGGGTCACCCGCTCACACGTCCACGTTGACCGCGTCGCCTGCCCCTGGCTGATCACACGTTTCATCGATAATCAGGCCGAATTCCTCTTCGCCCCCGCGAACCAGATCGAAACCATCGTTCAAAACACCGGCGCGATCCCCTTTGATGTTCCCGGAGTTGAGCTTGGACATCACGAGAGGCGTTGTTCCTTCGAATCGATCCTGCAGAAATATGAGTTGAAAGACAAGGCCCTGCTGCGCCTGTCCGAGATCGTCCATGCCGCAGACGTATCCGTCGACATCGACAAGGACCCCCTTGCCCGCGGCCTGGAAGCCATCGCCACAGGGTACAGCCTGCGCTATCCCGAGGATGAAGAAAACCTGAGTCATCAATTCGAAGTCTATGATGCACTGTACGCCTGGTGTCGCCTGCAGGTAGCGAAAAAGTAGGATTTTGATTTGCCTGGTACTCCGTACGCAAACAGAGAGCGCGACGTCCGTCTGCTGTTTACCACGCGCATCGTCCGGTTGTTCTGCTACGGATTCCTGTCCGTAGTGCTGGCCCTCTATCTGATCCAGGTCGGATTGAGCGAAAAACAGGTCGGCTTGCTCTTCACATTGACCCTGGCCGGGGACGCCGGCATCTCGCTCTGGCTGACCACTTCTGCAGACCGGTTTGGCCGGCGGCGTACGCTGCTGGTCGGCGCGATGCTTATGATCTCCGCGGGGGTCGTCTTCGTAATTACAGGCGATATTTTCCTGCTGATGATTGCCGCCATCGTTGGCGTGATCAGCCCGAGCGGGAACGAGATCGGGCCCTTCCTTTCCGTGGAGCAGGCTGGCCTGACGCAGCTGATTTCGAATGCAGATCGCACCCATACTTTTGCCTGGTACAACCTCTCCGGGTCCTTTGCCACGGCCGCCGGTGCCCTCACAGGCGGCTGGCTGTCCCAATTTCTCCAGCATACAGGGATCAGCGCGCTAAATTCCTATCGTTTCGTTCTATGGGGATATGTCATCGGCGGGATCATATTGCTGATCATTTTTCGGGGGCTTTCTTCCGCCATCGAGGTGGATCGCGCGGGACCTCGAGCCGCGGCACCGCGAACCCTGGGCCTGCACCGCTCCCGAGCGGTTGTCTTCCGGTTGTCCGGGCTTTTTGCCATGGATGCCTTCGCAGGTGGATTGATCATCCAGAGCATGGTGGCTTACTGGTTCCATTTGCGCTTCGGCATCGAGGCAGGGATCATTGGAAGTATTTTCTTCGGGGCAAACATCCTGGCTGGGATCTCTGCCCTCCTGGCCGGCAGGCTGGCGAATAAGATCGGCCTGATCAATACAATGGTCTTCACTCATATCCCTTCGAACATCTTGCTCCTGTTGGTCCCGGTAATGCCCACATTGCCGCTGGCAATCGCCGTGCTGCTGCTGCGCTTCAGCATCTCACAAATGGATGTCCCCACGCGCCAATCGTACACCATGGCGGTCGTTGCACCGGACGAGCGTTCCGCCGCTTCGGGCGTGACGTCCATCGCCCGTTCCGTGGGCGCAGCCCTCTCCCCGTCCCTGACTGGAATTTTTCTCTCGGTTCCTGCGTGGCTCAGTGCTCCGTTTTTCCTCTCCGGAAGTTTGAAGATCATCTATGATCTGGTCCTGTACCTCAACTTCCGTAAGTTAAAACCCCCCGAAGAACAAAGTTAAAAATGCCTCCGCAGGGAAGCTGACTGCAGAAGCATTTGAATTCCGATGCCCACTCATTGTCGTCTTTATTTCTTTGGACCGGCCTCAATCACACCCTTGGATAAATCTGGTTCGAATTTTTTCATGTTATCGACAAAACGTGAGGCCAGCTGTTTGTATTTCTTCCAGTACTCGTCTTCGTCCTGCCATGAGCGTGAAGGAACCATCACTTCCTCGGGGACTCCCGGACAGGATTTGGGGACCTCGAAGCCAAATACCGGATCGACATAGTATTCCACCTTCACCAGCTTACCGTTAAGGACGGCATCAAGCAATTTCCGCGTATGCCTGATGCTGATACGCTTTCCGACGCCGTAGGCACCGCCGACCCAGCCCGTATTCACCAACCAGCATCTTACTCCGTAGCGCTCTATCTTGCGGCGCAGGAGCTCGGCATAAAACGATGGCCTGTGAACCATGAACGGACCGCCGAAGCAAGCGCTAAAGGTGATCTCGGGCTCTTCGCGGAGACCGATCTCGGTCCCGGCGATCTTGGAAGTATAACCGGAGACGAAATGGTACATTGCCTGCTCAACCGTCAGGCGGGCAATCGGAGGCATCACCCCCGAGGCGTCGCAAGTGAGGAAGATGATGTTCTTCGGGTGCCCTCCTCTCTTATCCAGGACGGCATT
Organism: uncultured Chloroflexia bacterium; assembly: GCA_963739255.1. Taxonomy (GTDB): domain Bacteria; phylum Chloroflexota; class Anaerolineae; order Anaerolineales; family Villigracilaceae; genus UBA877. Next base: position 159,079 of record CAVTZT010000006.1, on the reverse strand, counting down.
TTGGATAAAGTCCAGGGGATAGGAAGCACGCGTGTTTTCTGTTATGCTGGGATCGTCCAGGTCAACCGCACGCGAGATTGGGTCGAAAACCACATTTTCGAGGATGGTCCCGTAACGGCGAGTACAGGCATAGATCTGAGGCTCGGCAGTCGGCGACAGCTCGATGACTTTGGCGTAGCAGCCTGCCTCGAAATTGAACACCCCGTTATCCGACCAGCCATGCTCGTCATCACCGATCAGGCCGCGGTTCGGATCAGCCGAAAGGGTGGTTTTGCCTGTCCCGGACAGCCCAAAGAACAGCGCCACATCCCCTTTCTTGCCGACGTTGGCAGAACAGTGCATCGTCATGACGCCATCGTGCAGCGGCAGAAGATAGTTCAGCAGGGTGAACACTGCCTTCTTGATCTCGCCCGCATAAGACGTATTGCCAATGATACAAATCTTCTGGGCAAAGTTGATTACAATGAATGTTTCCGTCGGCGTCTGGTCGATTTGCGGAAAGGCCTTGAAACCGGGGACGGCAATGACGGTGAACTCCGGGACATGGCGGCGGATTTCTTCTATGGTCTGTGGCAGGATGAACATATTCCGGGCAAACAGGCTATGCCAGGCAGACTCGGTGATCACGCGAACCGGCAGGCGATACTCGGGGTCCGCTCCGCCGAAACAATCCTGGACAAAGGCATCCCGTCCCTGGAGGTAACCCTGCAGGCGGTTGAAAAGCGCCTCAAACTTGTCCGCGCTGATCGGACGGTTATACTGGCCCCACCAGATATCCCCTTCGGTTGTGGCTTCACGCACGATAAATTTATCGTTCGCAGCCCGGGCGGTATGTTTGCCTGTATTGACCACCAACGGTCCCATAACTGCGAGATTAGCCTCGCCACGAAAGAGGATTTCCTCGTAGAGAGCCTCAACCGGTAAATTCCAATAGATTTTGCGTAGATTGGTCAAGCCGAGATTTTCAAGCCCATAATCACTGCGAACGGCTGCCGCCTGCTCCTCGGCGGGGGTCTTGATATTCAAGAGGTTGTTCATAACCAATCCCTCACCAGCTTGCGATCACCGATGTATATTTCGCTGGGAGCTTTCGGATCGAGTGCCCATTTCATGCGCTCGATCCCCTCGGTCACTTCTTTCACCGTGCCTGAATAACTCAGGCGCAGGTAACCTTCCATGCCGAACTCCTTGCCCGGTACCGTGACGACCATCGCCTTCTTTAGGAGAAAATTCGCCAGATCCACGGAATCCTTGATCATGCTGTGGGTGCAGTAAGCCTTGAAATCAGGCAAAGCATAGAACGTGCCTTGGGGCTTGAAGCAGCGGACTCCGGAAAAGCTGCGCAGCTCCTGCATCAAGACATCGCGATTGTTCTGGACCATCAAACGCAGGGACTCGACCACCGACTGCATGCCATTCAAAGCCCCCTCCGCCGCCGCCTGCATGACCGGTGACACGCACGTGGTGGTCTGGGATTGAATGTTGGTCATGATTTCAACCAGACGCTTGGAGGCAATTACCCAACCGATGCGGAATCCGGTCATGCCATACAACTTTGCCACGCCATTGACCACGAGCACTTTCGAGCTTTCGACATCCTTTCTAGTGAATCGATATGCAGGGGCTGCGACATTCCCATCGAAAACCAGCTTGTTATAGATATCGTCGCAGATCATATAGATGCCTTTGGCTTCACACAGATCCACGATTTTAGCCATCAGACTGTCGGGGTAGATCGCACCCGAGGGGTTGTTCGGGCTGTTAACGATAATGGCCTTGGTATATGAAGTCACCGCCCTTTCGATTTCTTCGAAGCTGGGAACGAAAGTTCCATCTTCGGGGGTCACGATGACCGGCGTAGCCCCGATCATTTTGGTCATTTCCGGGTAACTCACCCAATACGGTGCCAGGATGATGACTTCATCCTGCGGATTGCATAAGGCAAAAAGAATATTCCAGATCGCTTGTTTGGCCCCATCCGACACGATGACATTCTGGGGCGCAACCAAACGGTCATAGTTTTCTTCCGTATAGCGGATGATGGCCTTCTTGAGCGAAGGGGTGCCGTCCGTGGGTACATATTTGACCTCGCCGCTGGAAATTTTTGCCACCGAACTCAGGATGGCAGTGATCGGCGTCTTGTTTTTGGGTTCACCCACTCCAAGATGGATGACCGGCTCCCCCTTTTCCCGCAACAAACGCGCTTCCTCGTTAAGCGCCACGGTCGGCGAAGCGGGAATTGAACTTGCGACTTGGCTCAGGCTCATAGTCACTCCTTGGACCGATTGACCGCATGTCTGTCTTTGAAAATACCAGACAGGCTATGATAACATCCTCCGTCCTGATTTGTGTTTACAATCACCGTACTGCGCTATATGCTTTCCACTCCCCGTGGAGGTGATGCCAGTCAGCCAAAGAAAGAGCGGGCCGTTGGGATCACGGCCCGCCGCGCTACTTCTTTTTCTCTTCTTTCTTCTTTGCAATCACTTCACGGCCTTTGTAAAAACCGCAGTTCGGACACACCGTGTGCGGCAGGATCATCGTGCCGCAGTTGGAGCAGGCGACCAGGTTAGCGACCTCCAGGGCATCATGGGCACGGCGGCGGTCACGGCGACCTTTGGAAAGCTTGCGTTTGGGTTGTGGGGGCATGGATTACTCCTTTATATAATTCCTTTTTAAGCGGGCTGATTATAGCGGCGAAGCGTGGAGGCGTCAAGGATGACCTCGTCAGGTTTCAGGCTTTCTATTGCGCGCCTCCCTGGCGTAAAAAGGATTCCATTAATCCATTCAAATTTCCATCCAACACCGCCTGAGTGTTCCCGGTCTCATATTCCGTGCGATGGTCCTTGACCATCTGGTACGGATGGAGGACATAGGAACGAATCTGGCTCCCCCATTCGGCTTTGGTGAACTCGCCGCGCAGTACGGCGATCTCCTCCTCCTTTTCAGCACGCTTGATCTCCAACAGCCGAGCGCGCAGGACTTTCATCGCATTTTCTCGGTTCTGGGTCTGCGAACGCTCATTCTGACACGTGACCACGATACCGGTCGGGAGATGCGTCAGGCGGACCGCGGTGGCATTTTTCTGGACGTTCTGCCCTCCCGCGCCTGAGGAGCGATAAACATCGATTTTGATCTCCGCCGGGTCAACGTGCACCTCGGGGCTGTCCATGGCGACCTGAGGCAGGATCTCTACCAGGGCAAACGAGGTATGCCGGCGATGGGCAGAATCGAACGGTGACAGGCGCACCAGGCGGTGGACGCCCTTCTCCGAACGCAAATAGCCGTAGGCATAGCGTCCGTTAACGGCGATCGTCACCGACTTGATCCCCGCCTCTTCCCCTTCGGTCATGTCGAGGATTTCGGTGGAATACTTGCGATCTTCTGCCCAGCGCAGGTACATGCGTAAAAGCATGGCAGCCCAATCCTGGGAATCTGTTCCACCGGCGCCGGCGTGAATGGCCAGCAGGGCGTCATCGTCATCGTATGGACCGGAGAGCATGGCAGTGAACGAACGCTTCTCCAGCTCGGCTTCGATTACTGACACCTCCGCCTCCAGGTCGGCCCGCAAGGATTCGTCATCAAGGCCAGCCAACTCCTGCGCGTCGCGGATGCGGCGCTCGAAGCCGCGCCACGAACTCGACCTCCTCCCGCAGCCCGGCAGCCGTCTTGCTGACCTGCTGGGCGTGCGCCGGATCCGCCCAAAAATCAGGCATGCTGATCTGTTTATCGAAATTTATGAGTTGAGCTTCCTTGGCAACCAAGTCAAAGGCGCACCATCAGTTGTTGAAGTACGTCCCCCGCGGTTTGCAAACGTTCAAGCAGATCAATCATCAGTCGTTTCCCTTCTGGACACATTTATATTTAAACACCTGGGTATAAGACCAGTGCGTGTGGATGATCTTCCACCGGTCGTCGAAAAGCCTGTAAACTTCGGTGCAGTTCCAGCGGTCGGCTTTCTGCCCGGTATAGGAGATGTAATTGAAAGTTAGAACGGCAAGTCCTCGATTTTCCTGTACTTTGGCGTTGAGCAGCTCAAAGCGGTCGAAAAAGACCTTTCCGCGGAGATCCTCGTAATATTCCTTCAAGGCTGCCAGTCCGTCGATGCGGCGCTCGAGATACGGATCGAAATATACCACCTCATCGGCGCATATTTCCAAAAACCCGGAAGGATCCCCCCTGCCCCAGCGCTCCAACGCCGCTTTTTCCAGGTCGATTATTTGTGATTCGATATTTTCTTTCATATTTTGATTCATGACAGACCTTGAATACCTCTGACAAATGCGTCCGGGTCAAAGGGTTGAAGATCCTCTGCCCTTTCGCCCAAGCCGGCGTATAAAATTGGCAGACCAAGCTCGTGCTGGATGGCAAAAGCCATGCCGCCGCGGGCGGAAGAGTCCAGCTTGGCTAGAATTACACCGCTCACACCAACCGCCTCTTTGAAGGCGCGGGCCTGCACCAGGGCGTTTTGCCCGGTGGTAGCATCCAACACCAGCCAGACGGCATGCGGTGCACCGGGCAAAGCCTTTCCGGAGACGCGCACGACCTTCTTCAGCTCTTCCATCAAGTTAAAGCGCGTATGCAGCCGACCAGCGGTGTCCACCAATACCAGCTCAAATCCTTTGGAAACCGCCGACTGGACGGCGTCGAAAACTACCGCGCCGGGGTCTGCCCCCGCCTGTCCAGCCACGACCGGCAGGTTGACTCTCTCCGCCCAGACCTGGAGCTGGTCAACCGCCGCGGCGCGGAACGTGTCTGCGGCCACCAGCAGGACCTTGCGGCCCTCCTTCGCGAACCGGCTGCCCAGCTTGGCAGCCGTAGTCGTCTTCCCCGAGCCATTGACCCCGACGAGCAAGATGACGGATGGCCGGGCGGTAAAAGAAACCGCCGGGACGGCCATCAGACGGGAGCGGAGCTCAACATCTAAATGCGACTGAAGCTCACTGGCGTGTGTCAAGCCCAAGGAGCGGGCGGAGGCGCGCGCAGGGCTTGGAGCACGGACGCAGAGGTCTCGATCCCCAGGTCGGCTTGGATCAACACCGCTTCCAGATCCTCCCAGGTTCCTTCCGTGATCTCGCTGGCTCCGAGCAGCCCCGACAATCGTCCCCAGGCTGCTTTGCTGCTGCGAGTCAAACCTTGTTTCCATTGCGAGAGCAGGTCAGGCATACCGGCACGATTATACTGCTTCATCAGGAATAATGAAACTTTCTTCCTTCTCCTGCATCTTAAAACAATTGCCCGATTCGTTTTATGATATACTCTCGCCAGCCTGAAAACGAAGGAGTTCTCAATGAGCGACGGTTGGACAGAAATCAATGCAGCCTGGAGTGGGGACCTGAACTTTATCGGCCAGAACGCAACCGGCGGCACAGTCCAAATGGGCGAATTGGATGGAACGCCCGGCCCAACAGTCGGGCCGATGCAGATGCTCCTGCTGGCAGTGGCCAGTTGTACGGGTATCGACATTGTCTCGATTTTGAAAAAGAAAAGAGTAAAATTTACCGACGTGCAGGTCAAGGTGCGCGGGAAGCGCGCCAATGATTATCCCATGATCTGGACAGAAATTCACATCTTGTACCTGATCTGGGGAGAGGACATCAAATCCAAAGACCTCGAACAGGCCATCCGGCTGTCCGAAGAAAAATATTGTTCCGTCAGCCTGATGCTGCGCAAGGCAGCCAAGATAACCTCCGAATATCGAATACTAAAACCCGGCGAGAGCGCGGAATAAATTATAAGGAGCAATTCCATGATTGAAGAACCCATCCATGTGACCGATGCAGCCTTCGAGCAGACTGTTCTGAAAAATCCTTTACCGGTCATTGTCGATTTCTGGGCGCCCTGGTGCGGTCCCTGTAAAATGATCGCCCCCGTCCTGGAGAAAGTAGCCAAGGAAAGTGCAGGAAAAATAATCGTCGCCAAGGTCAACACCGACGAAAATCCGGAGTGGGCAACCAAGTACGGCGTGCAAGGCATTCCAACCTTATTGTTCGTCTTTGGTGAAAAGATCATCCACCGGCAGGTAGGTGCACTACCGGAGCGGATGCTGCGTGAGGCAATCGGCCAGTTCATGGAAGTAACCAGTCAACCCAAGGTACCCTGATAAGTTGTCAGTGAAAAATTATAAGAGACGCCGCAAGGGCGTCTCTTCTTGTTTCCCTGATCAACGGCAGGATTTTAGCGTTCGACTTCGCGTGTGATGCTGGCTCCCAGCGAGCGGAATTTTTGATCCACATTTTCGTAACCCCGGTCAATTTGGCCGATATTGCGGATGGTGGATGTTCCCTGCGCGGCAAGGGCGGCCAGGAGCAGGGACATACCGGCCCGGATATCCGGGCTCTCCACCTTTTCACCGTATAATTTGCTCGGACCATTGACGATGCAACGGTGGGGATCGCAAAGTACGATCTGCGCGCCCATGCCGACCAACTTGTCGATAAACACCATACGACCGGGATACATCCAGTCATGAAATAAAATACTGCCTTTTGCCTGGGTGGCCACGACGATCGCGATGCTCATCAAATCGGTCGGAAAAGCCGGCCAGACGTTGGTCTTGATCTCGGGGATAGCGTTGCCGAGGTCGGGCTCAATCTTCAAGCGCTGCTTGGCCGGCACGAGGACATCGTTGCCTTCCACGCTCCAATTGACGCCCATGCGCTTGAAAACCAAACGTACCATATCCAGGTATTGGACACTGGCGTTACGGATGCGGATCTCGCCGCGGGTCACCACCGCGGCCCCGATGAAGCTCACCACCTCCAGGTAATCGGCGCCGATGGTGAACTCACCTCCGTGAAGTTTTTCCACACCCTGGATAAACAGCGTATTCGAGCCGATGCCTTCGATCTGCGCACCCAGGGCATTCAACATTTGGCACAATTCCTGAATATGAGGCTCGGAGGCAGCATTGCGCAGGATCGTGGTCCCTTTAGCGGTGACGGCTGCCATGATCGCATTTTCGGTGCCTGTAACCGAGGCTTCATCCAGCAAAATGTCAGCGCCTCTCAACCTCCGCGCTTTAAACTCAAAAGACCGTGTGTATTTGACATCCGCGCCGAGTTTTTTAACGCCAGGATATGCGTGTCCACACGCCGACGACCGATCACATCCCCTCCTGGAGGCGGAAGGCGCAATTCCCCCGCCCGAGCCACCATCGGGCCAGCCAGGAGGATGGAGGCGCGGATGCGGCGGCACAGGTCCGGGTCGAGGTCGGCGGGCCGGACGGTCCGGGCGGTAACGCGCCAGGAGCTGCCTCCCAACTCCTCGATTTTTACGCCCAGGCTGCCGATCAGCTTGCGCATATCGTTGACGTCACGAATATTGGGAACGTTATGAAGAATCACCGGATCACCGGTCAGCAAGCAGGCGGACAGGATCGGCAGGGCGGCGTTCTTGTTCCCGGCCGGGGTCACCTCCCCTTTGAGAGGAATTCCGCCTTCAATGACAAATTTCTCCATGGTACGGCTCCTAGCGTGGGCTGCTTTCTAAATGCAAGGGGATTGTAAGTCAAATCGGGGTATTCGCCAAGAACGCCCGAGGGGTAGATGAGATATAATCATCCCATGAACCTTGTCCTGGCTGCCCTCCTTGGCTGGCTAGCAGGCTGGCTGGTCAACTATCTCGCCGACGTACTGCCCACCACGCGTAAATTCAGTCACCCGGCCTGCACGCGCTGTCACAAGCCCATCCAATGGGGGGATTATCTATTATTGCGCCGCTGCCCTGCCTGTGGACAGCGGCGAACTTGGCGAACATTGATCGTGCAAGTCATTTTGACAGTCGTACCTCCTGTTTTGCTGGTTTTTCCAAGGCTGCTTTCGTTCCCGCTGGCATTTCTCCTCTTTATATACCTCTGCCTGGTTTTTGTCATCGACGTCGAGCACCGCCTGATCCTGCACCCGGTGAGCTGGTTTGGTGTCGCCCTGGGTCTTGTCATCGGGATCATCCTTCACAAACCCATCCCCACGCTTATCGGCGGAGCCGTCGGGTTCGGGGTCATGCTGGTGTTCTACTTCGTCGGGGAGTGGTATGTAAAAATCATGGTCAAGCGCCGGGGCATGTCCAAGGATGAAGTAGCACTTGGGTTTGGCGACGTGAATTTTTCGGGGATTCTGGGCCTCCTGCTCGGCTGGCCGGGTATCGTAGCCGGTCTCCTGTTTGGCGTCCTGGCAGGCGGACTGGTCAGCCTGATCATCATCCTGGGGATGCTGATCTCGAAGAAGTACAAAGCCTTCAGGGCGATCCCCTATGCGCCTTTTCTCATCATCAGTGCCTTGCTTTTATACATAAGATAAGCACATCGAATTCCGTACACGAGCCGTGGAAACTCACGGCTCGTTCTTTTTTTCCTGGTCGCTTTCTTCGTCCAGGACCGGAAGCGGTCCGGTCCCCATCCTATACCCGAATCCGCGCACCGTCCGGATCCAGATCGGATCGGAGGAATCTCGTTCGATTTTTTTACGCAGCATCAGGATATAGCGTCGAACCAGGGCGGGGTCGTCACGCGATCCCCCACACCTCGCGGATGAGGTCGTGATCGCTGGCGACTTTTCCCCTGCGACGCACCAATGCCTGCAGCAGGCGGAACTCGGTCGGAGTCAAATCCAAGGTACGGCCTTCAATTGAAGCCTGGAACTTCTCCATATTCAAAATAATATCGCCATGAACAAGGTAACCGGTATCCTTTTCGCCGGGAGCTTGTAAACGGGTCAGGATAGCTTGGATGCGGGCAGCCAATTCGGCGAAGCTGAATGGCTTGGTGACATAATCATCCACGCCAAGGCGGAAACCGCGCAGCTTGTCAGCCTCAGTGGTTTTGGCAGTCACCATGATGATGGGCACATCGCTCAACTCCCTCAGGCGGGTACAAACCTCCCAGCCATCCATTCCGGGGAGCATCACATCCAACAGCACAAGATCGGGACGTTCGTTGAAAGCCAGGCGAAGTCCAATTGGTCCATTCGGGGCTTCGAAGACCTCAAAGCCACCCTCCCTCAAGTATTGGCCAAGCAGGTGCAGGAGAGTTCTGGTCGTCGTCGATCAAAAGAAGTTTAATCTTCATTTAGCTGCCTTCAGAGCGAAAAAGAAACATGACCCGCCGTGCTCGGGGGCTTCATATTCCAGATCACTCGACATGGCTTGCAACATCCGCTTGGACAGGTAAAGGCCCAATCCATAACCGTAAACGGATTGCGAATCCTTGGCGTCCAGGCGTTGGAAACGCTGAAAAAGGAGGCGGCGCTTGTCCTTCGGAATTCCAGGACCGGCATCGGTGATCTGGACCCGGACCTTGTTCCGCTTGTGAAAGGCTTTTATCTCAACCGGGCCTTCCGGAGCGTATTTCAAAGCGTTATCGATGAGATGATGGAAAATACTCCGCAGTAGGCCGGCATCCACCAGGACTGGAGGGAGGTTATCGGGTAATTTTACCTGAATGCGCTCCGCTCCCGGGAATGTCTTTAATTTCTGACAGATGTCTTCAAGTAGCGAACCAAGGGATGTGGGCGCCAACTTAAACTCCAGGCGACCAGCTTCCATCGCCGAAAGGTTGAGGATGTTTTCCACAAAGCGCGTCAATCGTTCAACCTCATTTTTCATGAGCAACATGGTCGAACGGTCGGAGGGACGACGTTCCTTTCTGTTGAGGAGCAGTTCCAGTCCACCCGTCAGGCTGGTGAGCGGAGTTCTTAACTCATGGGAAACCATCGATACAAAATCGCTCTTCAGCTGGTCGAGCGCCTGCAGGATCTTATTCTGCTCCTCAAGCTGGCGGTTGGCCTCACTCAACGTGCGTGTGCGCTCTTCGACCTTCAACTCCAGTTGCGAATTCAATTCCTCGAGGCGACGATAAACCGCCTGCAATTCCTCGTATGCCTTTTGGATGGCGTTTTGCTGCCGCTTTTGATCACTCAGGTTATGGGTCACCCCGGCGATCAAAACCGCGCGGCTTTCAGAGGCAATGGGACTCAGAGAGAGCAAATAAGGGGTCTGGTAAGGTTGCAGGTGGACCTCTTTGACGAAATCCTGCCGGGCAGCTGACCGGAGCATGTCGTCGGGCAGGTCCGAGGAATCAAAAATGACCGTCAGAGGCTTGCCGATGATCTGGCTCTCGTCCTGAAGGCCAACGGCCTTCACCAGGGCGGGGTTGCCGAGCATGATCCGGCCGCGTGAATCGCAAATAAAAGTAGGTTCAGCCAGGCTGCTGAACAGCTGCCAGTATTTATGTAGTTCTGATTCGCCGGCGCGCACACCCAAACGGACGATCAATCCGATCGATAAGAGCACGCTCATCCACAAACCAAAAGCCGAGACCGTGCCGCGATACTCCCAATCGATTAATACATACCAAAATAAGGCCAGGACCAGGGTGACCGGTAGTAAGTTTTGGAGGCGCGAACCAAAGTCAAAACCGGAAACATCTCGCTTCGTCTCGGCCACCGGGATTCCCGTTTCGATCAAAACACCGACTCCGAAAAAGAGAAAGCCGATCGTCCATCCCAAGCTTCCCCACTCTCCGGCTTGATAGTTCTGCAGGGAGATTTGGTAACTATAGAAATAATCCGAAATCGATAAAGCCAGTAAACCGATCCCCCATAACAGCAAAGTCCGACGCGCCTTCCGGTTTGCGAGCAGCATATTGATCAATATCATCACGAGAATAAGATCCGCGATCGGATAAGTCAGTGGAACGAGGCCGGCCAAGCCATTTAAACCGGAGACAATCAAAGAAGGTGCCAGAAGCAACCAACCCAAGGTGGCAACGACGCCGGAACTGATGGTTACATCCAGGAAAAAACGAAAACGGGAGGGGGCATAACGGTTTTCGAAAGGGATGAGCATCAAAGCATAAAGAATTAATGGATAAGCCAGGAAATTGAAAAAATCCGCGGCAGAGACAACGGGTAAAGGAACCGACAATATCACCAGATAAAAGGTTCGGGAAAAATTACCCAACACCAGACATACCAGCGCAATGCCGAGGAAAGTCCAAGCCCGACGCGAATAAAGCGGGATTTCCGGTGAGGATCGATAAATCAAGAATACGGTTGCGACCAGAGGTGCCAAGACGGCTACGCTCCCAAAAAGGGCGCGTGCAGGCGAGGCAGGAGATTGGAATATCAGCCAAACGATATACGCGGCAAGCAAGACGAGCGCTTCAATGAGAGCCCCCTTCCATCGGATCTGCCAGGGAAACAACCTGCGCAGCAACCTTTGCAATGCAACCTCCGGTATGTATTGCTTATATCAAGAGAATTATATCAATGTTCTCCTGGAAAATCTGTTTAACACACAGGAGGCCTGTGCCAGCGGCAGGTCCAGGCCTCCTGTTGGTCATCAATCGAACCTATGGGGTGGGTGTCGAAGTCTTTGCGCACTCCATGCAGAAAGTGGTCCGGCTTGGGGTGAGTGTGCCTGTCGGAGTAGGTACCCGTGTGTTGGTCTTAGTCGGTGTACTGCTCACCGTCGCCGTGGGAGTGTTCGTCCCAGTGTTCGTAACCGTCGGTGTGCGCGTGATTGTCGCCGTGTTAGAAGCGGTCGGTGTCGGCGTGCGCGTCCTTGTCGGTGTGGGCGTAGGCGAAGGCACTGTGTTTGTAGCTGTCGGGGTGCGGGTGGCGGTGTTGGTTGCGGTCCGAGTTGCCGTGTTCGACGGAGTGCTGGTCCGCGTGGGAGTATTTGTCCTTGTCGACGTGTTGGAAGGCGTAAACGTCTTCGACGGTGTAAATGTTATGGACGGGGTGCTCGTCCTGGTCGGGGTGTAGGTTCGCGTCGGAGTATTGGTCGGGGTAAACGTCCTCGTCACTGTAGCGGTATTGGACGGAGTATAGGTCCTGGTCGGGCTGGAGGTGTTCGACGGCGTATACGTCCTGGTCGGTGTGTTAGTGATCGTGGGCGTCCTGGTATTCGTCCCTGTGTTGCTCGGGGTGAATGTCTTCGTGGGTGTAAATGTATTCGTCGGCGTATAAGTTCTCGTCGGGGTGTTGGTGATCGTCGGCGTTCCAGATGGCGATATGCTCAGAGGGCAGCCGTTCTCCAGCATTACACTGAGACCAAAAGTATAAATAGGTGGAAACTTCGGAGTGGAATGAAAGCCGGCATCTGCATTTTTAAAGTCAAGGTAGAGGGGATATGCGTAACCGGCCTGCAAAGCATAAGTGCTGTCCGGAGGGACAGTTCGCGTCCAGGACGAGGGAGAAGTGGCCGAGTTAAGAGTGGGATTGACGCCACTGAAATGAAAGTCTTTCAACACCTGACTTGGGTTTTGAGTATGGTAATACGTCCAATCGAAAGTAAATGACTGTATATACGTACTATCAGCCGAGTTGTTGTAAATTCTGAATGCCACCCGAGGGAGCCCACCGCTTTCAGTCAGGGAAGGCGAATTCAGTCCGATGCTGAAACTCGAGCACACAGGTGTGGGAGTTGCTGTTGCTGTGTAGGTCGAGGTTGGTGAGGCGGTCGGCGTGTCGGTCGGTGTATTTGTGGGTGTGCGTGTGCTGGTGGCAGTATGTGTAGCAGTAACCGTCGAAGTATCCGTGGGCGTATTGGATGGAGTGTATGTATCCGAGGGCGTATACGTATACGTAAAGGTGTCTGTTGGCCAGTTCCCGCTCAGATTTTGGTTGAAGGTGACCAAGCGGGAGACCCGGAACTCCTCTACCACGCCCTGATGATAAGAAGCCAGGTGGGTCATTGTCCAGCCCCAGCTCTTAAAGAGCAAATTCAGGAAGGGAGTGATGAACGGGTGGTTGAAATCTACCAGGACGATGACGGTATCGCCGGGACCACCGGCATCCATGACCGTGGGGTCGGTAGGATCGTGTGCTGAAAATTCCTGGCAATTACCGTAGATCGGTTTACCCATGCGCGCAAAGGTTGTATAAAAATCGGAATGACCGTCATTAGGGGTATGGTCGGCATCGCTGTCGCGGCTAGAGCACACCGTCACTCTTAGATAACCCGGAGTACTTTCAGCGCCGGGCGTATCGTCATGGATGCTGCGATCGATGAACAAACCCGCGGTAAATTTATATGCCTCGTCGATGATTGAGGGAATACGGGCACGATCCCTTGCCGGACCGGAAATATTGATATCATCCGATTGGCACTGCGCCTCAATTCCCATATCAATACAATACTGGTTGATATACTGACCGGTAACCGCATAGCGTACTGCCTGGCGGGACATGTTCTGGATCAAGAGCCAAGCCGCAAATAAAAGGGCAAAATCGATGATGGCAAACAACATCGTCAACAGGATCGGGAGCGCCAGGGCAAACTCAACCAATCCCTGGGAACGGCTACCGGCCTGCCAGTATTTTTTTCTCGGAGAAGTTAACCTCATTCTGTTCGTATTCATGCTCCTCCTATTTCTCCAACCGCGTGGCGATGTTATTGGCAATGTCGAGGAAGATCTGGTGCAATTCATTCGCGTCCGGGGTAATGTAGCTGCGACCATTCCCTTGATCGGCAGCATACTTCAGCAGCTTCTTGGCCGGGGTTGAACTGACCACGGAGTCACCCAGACCAATTGAGAACATAATCGCGTGTTGATCGACGCCGACGAAATCCGCCTGGTCAAGCGCTAAATCATAGGCATCATACCCATTGACAGGGCTGACGTTGTAATTCGCCTTGCTCGTATCCAATGACCAGCGGGGATAAGTGGCAGAGTCAGGTGTTTTTCCAGGCGGGCGGCAGATGGGTGCCGCCGTCCAATAATCCGAAGGACAGTGGGCCGTATACGGGGTGTGATGATGGATGATGTCGTCAATACTATAGCCTGCGGTGGGTTCACCGTCGGTCAGCAAAATCACCACCCACAAGGCCGAGGCGCGGGATCCCCCTACGGCGTCAGCATCAGTAAATTCACTTCCCGCATAATATAAGGCTTCTCCGATGTTCGTTGTCCCGCACTCGGCGTAACTCCCGGTCCCGAGGACGGCTTGCGTACAACCAAACCATTCAAAATTCCCGCCGGTTGCAGGATTGGAGGTATATTCCCGACATGGGTTTCCTAACCAGGTATACGGATCATCATCGAAACATTGATTCCCCGGCCAGGTGACATGGATGCCGTCATATCCATCGTCCGCCTCGGCCTGATAGACCGTAAGTTGAGACAGCTTGGAAAGGATCGTACCTTTGTTATTGGTGAGCGCCTGAATAACATGAGCGTGCTTGTCGAAGGTAATGATCGCGACCCGATCATAAGGGAAGTATAGCTGGTTGACGAAGTAGATGGCGTTCTTTTTGACGGTATTAAATGGCTCACAATCCCCGATGTATCCCTGGGGAGAAGTCAATTTATTGCACTCGCTTGGGTCGCGCCTTTTTTGGGGATCATCACCCGGGCGATTGAAGGTCATCGACTCAGATCGATCCAGGGCCAAGACCACATCCACGGAAGCGGCTTCGGATATCGCACTGGCGTTGATGGTGACGTGATCAGGAAAACCCGGTATCACCGGCAGGAAAGCCAGGCGGACGCTGGCCGTGGCAAATACATAAACCAATTTCCGATAACCTGTAGGACCACAAATTGAGTTGCCGTCTGGCATCAGGTTCGCAGGGTCAAGGCGATCCAAGGTTGTGTCGCATATCCTGATAATCACACCCGGGTCTTGGACCCCGTTCGCCACAAGAAACTCCTGGGCTTCTCTGGTCATCTCTTCGATGGTGGCATGCTGCCTGTAATGCAAGGCTGCTGCGATCGCGGAGGCATCCACCGCCCGGCGCAGACGTCCATCCGAGATGAACATCATCCCCCCGTCAATTGCCAGACCGATGGCAGCGATGATACCAACGATCGCCACTGCAGCCAGGATCAAAACCTGGCCTTTCTGTCTGCGGCTGGTATTTTGTTTTGTGCCTTGTAAAAGAATATTGAGTTTCATATGCATATCTTTGATCTTAGGGCGTCGGGGTGGCTTCCGCCGCCGAAAGCGGCATGATCGTATAGGTGTGAATCGGGATCGGGTCAGGGATAAAGCTCGTAAACACCGGCAGCCTCAACACCTGGGAGTAATGGTAATAAACTTCGACAATCAACATGCCCGTGGCGGGAGCGTTGGGATCCAGGCGGCTTTGAAGCAAGGTACTGCTCGAGCTGAATTTTGTCTGTTGCGGGGAGCAGCTGGGCCAATTTACGTCACGCAAATATAACGGGATCGGCACGCCTCTCAAGGCAAAATATGTCGCAACATACCCATTCTTATAGTGCGTACACAAGCTCCAACCATTCGGATCCTGGGATGGATATTGAACAAGCGACCATGTGCTTGTTTCGTGAAGGTAGGTCACGCTATAGACGGAGATGACAACATCATCGGATCTGGTTGGATCGGAACTTGGCCTCAGGGGAACGGGATCCATCACCGATGCCACCTCGGCGGCAGTGGATATATAAAACCTCTGCTCCGGGTTATCATACTCGTATACCTGGGTAGTCTCATTAAGTGTGAATGGATTGGAGTTACTGGAAAAACGCGCCCCCTCGCGTGCGCCATCCAGTACATGCAGGTATGAATTCAGCATAAAGCCATATTCGACTACACCGGCCAGGAGCAAGGCTAGAATCAACAGGACCAAGGACAGCTCCGTAAAGCTCTGTCCGCTCCGACTGCCCTTCTTGCCAAGTAAAAATAGTTTCATCGGATCGCTCTCTGTGAGTTACTGACAGATTAATACCACCTTAATAATAGCAAGGGAGTCAGGCTAAGTCAATTAGTAGGGCCCAAACTGTAAAGGAACCCGGACGTGATTTTCACAAAATATGGACAATTGAAGGGTAAAAAAGTGGGTTATAATCGCCACCGTCCCATTTTCAAGGAGGTGCAGTAAAGGATGATTGCCAGGGAAAGTTAGCGCATGATCTTTAGTTGGATGGTCTCCCTAGATCGTCACCGAACTTCAAAGGAAGTTAGGTAAAATGATCGACCACCAATTAAAGATGACGAGGATGAGGGTTCTCCGCCGCGAGGTGGAGCCAATCCCGGATGCTCAACGGGAAAAAATCGAATGTTCAGCGGACGCCCTCCAGGGTTGCCATACCCTGATGCCTTTCCCTCCAAAATAAACTTTGCAGGAACGCCGTACCGGTGACAGTACGGACAAAGTGCAAAGCATGGCGATGGAATGTCAAAGCCAGATTTTTAGCTTGCTGGATTGACATACATGATCACTACTGGAGGGATCCCCCATGTGTGGAATTGTTGCCTACATCGGCCCGCATGACGCGACGCCGATCATTCTGAACGGCTTGAAACGGCTGGAGTATCGCGGTTATGACTCTGCCGGCCTGGCTGTGTTTCAAGATAACGCCATCGAAGTTAGACGGGACGCAGGTAAGCTTGATCGCCTGACTGAACTGGTCGACAAGTCACCCATCCATGGCGCACCCGGTATTGGTCACACTCGCTGGGCGACCCATGGTGCCCCGTCCGCACGGAACGCCCATCCCCAACTGGGGTCCACCGGTCGTGTGGTTGTCGTCCACAACGGCATCGTCGAGAACTTCATTGAGCTTAGGGATGAGCTCATCGCCGAGGGTGTGAAATTTAACTCGGACACCGATACCGAGGTCATCGTCCACCTCGTCGAGCGTCACCAGGCTTCCGGTCTGGACTTGATCGAAGCCGCTCGGCGCACCTTTCTGCAAATTCAGGGAGCGCACGGCATTGTGCTCCTCTCGGCCGATGAACCCGACAAGATCGTGTGTGCCCGGATCGGCAATGCCGGGGGTGTGGTGCTCGGTCTGGGCGAAGGGGAAAATTTCATCGCCTCCGACATCCCGGCCATCCTCGAACATACACGGCGGGTCGTTTTCCTCGAATCACGGCAAATGGCCATCGTAACACGCGATCAGGTGAAGGTGAGTACATTGGACAAACTGGCCGTCCAACCCAAAATCCATACGATCGCATGGGACGCCGCCGCGGCGGAAAAGGGCGAATACCGACACTTTATGCAAAAAGAAATCCACGAGCAGGTACGATCCCTGACCGATACCCTGGCAGGGCGAGTCGACTTCAATGCCGGCCGTATCCGTCTGCCGGAGCTGAATCTGACCCCCGAAGTGGCCAAAAAAATCGACAAGATCTATCTCACTGCATGCGGGACCGCGGCGTACGCCGGGATGGTCGGTAAAATCTTGATCGAGCGCATCGCCCGCATTCCCTGTGAGTTGGACATCGGGTCGGAGTTCCGCTACCAGGATCCGATCGTCGACGACCGTACAGTAGTTCTGGCGATCAGCCAATCCGGCGAGACGGCGGATACGCTGGCAGCCATGGAGGAAGGACGACGCAAAGGGGCAATCCTCTGGAGCATCGTGAACGTCGTCGGATCGCAGGCGATGCGCTGCGCACATGGGTACATCGCCATGCAAACCGGACCGGAAATCGGCGTAGCCTCGACCAAAGCCTTTACGGCCCCCCTGGTCGACCTGTATATGTTGGCCGTCCTTCTCGCAGACATGCGGGGGGTGGTCGATGACCGGACGCGTCGGGAACTCGTTGCCGACCTGCGTTTGGTTCCCGACCTGGCCAGCCGTGTACTCAACCGCGATGCGGAGGTGGAGAAGATCGCATTTACCTTGAAAGATGTACGCGATTGCCTCTATCTCGGCCGCGGGATCAACATGCCAATCGCATATGAGGGGGCACTGAAGCTCAAAGAAATATCATACATCCACGCCGAAGGTTATCCGGCAGGAGAGATGAAGCACGGCCCGATCGCCCTGATCGACAGGAATATGCCGGTCGTTTGTCTGGCCCCAAAAGACCCCTGGCACGAGAAAATGATCAGTCAAATCCAGCAGGCAAAAGCACGGGGAGGGACGGTGATTGCAGTCGCCACCGAGGGAGACGAAATGATCGCCTCCCAGGCCGACCACGTCCTCTGGGTACCTGAAGCGCCCTGGATGCTTTCGCCCGTGGTTACGGTCATCCCATTGCAATTGCTGGCTTATCACATTGCTTCCCTCCGGGGACTGGACGTGGACCAACCTCGCAACCTGGCAAAAAGCGTGACGGTTGAATAGCTCGAGTGAAACCTCATCTTGAAAATAGAGAATAAAACCGCCGACCCTGAAGAACGGGTCGGCGTAATGATCCGGTTGCGTTCGTCAGCCACCGGGAATTCAACTGCTTTTTTGCCCATACTCGTGGGTGTAACGATGGCGTAATTTGGTAACAACTTCGGCGGGAATCTCCTCGGGCTGACCCAGCTGCAATGCCAGCCAGACAGTCCGGGCAACATCCTCGACCATAACCGCCGCTTTGACCGCTGCCTCGACCGAATCCCCCACGGTAAACACGCCATGGTTTTTCAACAACACGGCCGGGGAAACACCAATGGATTTAATCACTTCCTGACCAATCTGCTCACCGCCGATCAGGGCAAAACCTCCGCACGGGATCGGCCCACCAAACTCGTCGGCGATTGCCGTCAGGTAAACCGGGATGGGCTTCCCCAGGGCAGCAAAGGCAGTCGCGTATGGCGAATGGGTGTGCACCACCCCTCGGACATCGGACCGGTGACGATAAATATAGAGATGGCTGGCCATGTCCGAGGAGGGATTCAAATCACCCTCGATTCGATTTCCATCCATGTCCACCACCACGAGATGCTCCGGGCGCAAGTCCTCGTAGCGCATCCCCGAAGGTTTAATGACGACATACCCGCTCTCCTGGTCACGCCCGCTGACGTTACCTCCGGTCCACGTGACGAGGCCGTTTCTGGGAAGTTCCAGGTGCATCTTCCAAACCTGCTGACGTAAAGCTTCTAACAAAGATCACCTCATTGCCATGCGGAATCTTAGGAAATCGTTGCCTCGGATCGGAGGCGTGTAAAAGGATCAATGGGCGAAGGTTTCCTTTTTCAACTGCTTCAGGCGCTTCATCACATCGTTCGACCCGCGCCCAAAATAATCATGCAGGATCACATACTCGGCATATAACTTGTCGTATACTTTTTGATTCGACGGAATGGGTTTAAAGGTATCCTTCTTTAATCTTGCCATTCGTTTGGCCGCGTCGAAAATGGAGGCGTAGCCGCCGCGGGCTGCGCCAGCCGCAACCGCACCAAACATCGCTGATCCAAGAGCGGGAGTCTGGGTGGAGGCGGTCACCTTGAGCTCGACCCCGGTCACATCGGCATATATCTGCATCAACAGCATGTTTTTTTCCGGCAAGCCGCCGCAGGTGACGAGCTCATTTACGGGGACACCTTTTTTATTGAAAGCCTCGATGATCGTACGCGTTCCAAAAGCCGTCGCTTCGATCAAAGCCCGATAGATTTCCGACGCCTTGGTGGCCAGCGTCGCCCCGATGAGCATGCCCGACAGATCAACGTCGACCAGTACTGATCGGTTGCCGTTCCACCAATCGAGCGCCAACAGGCCAGATTCGCCGGGTTTGAGTTTGGCAGCCTCCTGTTCCAGAAGCTTGTGGATATCCGTCTTGGATCTTCTCGCTGCAGTG
This sequence comes from uncultured Chloroflexia bacterium, assembly GCA_963739255.1. Classification (GTDB taxonomy): domain Bacteria; phylum Chloroflexota; class Anaerolineae; order Anaerolineales; family Villigracilaceae; genus UBA877. The sequence goes on along the minus strand of CAVTZT010000006.1, from coordinate 139,595 downwards.
AAATACTCTGCCGGTACGCCATTCCCGACAAACCAGGCAAAGATGTCCCCCACCCCGGACTGCCCCGCCTCGAACCCGAAAAAGCCCGGGATGATGCCGTCTTCGACATAACCGCAAATCCCGGGGACAAGCTGCTCCTTTTCGCCCAGGACCATATGGCAGATACTGGTGCCCATGATTGCGACCATGCGTCCCGGTTCGGTGACGGTCGCTGCCGGCACGGAGACGTGTGCATCCACGTTGGCGATAGCGACCGCGGTGCCCGGCTCGAGACCCGTCCATTTGGCTGCCTGCGGTGAGAGTCCTCCCGCGCAATCCCCGATCGGCGTGATCGTACGCGACATCTTTTCGGCGACGACGTGAGCGAGGCGTGGATCCAGTGCGGCGAAATAAGCCTCGTTCGGAAAACCTTCCCGTTTCGACCACATTGCCTTGTAACCGGCCGTGCAGGAGTTGCGCGTCTCGATGCCGGTCAGCTGCCAGACGACCCAGTCCGCCGCTTCGAGCAACCGGTCAGCCGCGGCATAGATTTCCGGAGCCTCGGCAAGTATCTGGAGGGTCTTGGAGAAAAACCACTCTGAAGAAATCTTGCCTCCGTACCGGTCCAGCCAGCCTTCACCCATCCGTCGTGCGGTGGCGTTGATCTTATCCGCTTCTGGCTGAGCGGCGTGATGCTTCCACAACTTCACCCAGGCGTGCGGGTTGCGACGGTAGTCGGGTAGAACGCACAGAGGGGTCCCGTCCGAGAGGACCGGCAGCATGGTGCAGGCAGTGAAGTCAATTCCAACCCCGATGACGTCAGCTGGATTCACATGCGCCTGCCGCATCACGGCCGGGATGGTGCGTTTGAATGTCCGGATGTAATCTTCCGGATCTTGTAGAGCCCAATCCGGTTCAAGGCGGACGGGGATTCCATCCACCGGCAGCGCTTCGTCGATGACGCCGTGTGAATATTTGTAGACCGCAGTGGCGAGCTCTTTTCCGTCGGCAACATCGACCAGCACCGCACGTCCGGACTCGGTGCCAAAGTCAACGCCAATTGCATACTTGTGCGCGCTCATCATTTCACTCCTTTAGCTGCCAGGATTACTTCCTTGCCCGCCCGACTCCGGGCGGAAGCTCAATCACTCGAGCAGGCGATTAACAAATCAGAGGCCCTTTGCCAGGAGATAGTACATTTCATTCCAACGGAGCTCCTTCTTCCATTCGGTGATATGCGTCTGATTGGTGATCGCCAGAAACTCCATGCCGGCCATTTCGGCAAAATCCTCGAGGTGCTCGGTCGTGAGCACCTGGCTGAAGCCGGTATGATGGGCGCCGCCAGCCAGGATCCAGGCTGCCGCGGCAGTCTTGAGGTCCGGGCGGGGAATCCAAACCGCCCTGGCGACAGGCAACTTGGGAAGGGGTCCATCCGGCTGGATGACATCCACCTCGTTGACGACCATGCGGAAACGGTTGCCCATGTCCAGAATCGTCGCATTGATCGCCGGTCCGCTGCGCACACCGAATACCAGCCGGACTGGATCCGCTTTCCCGCCGATAGACAGAGGATGCATTTCCAGGGAGGGTTTTTTATCGGCGATCGATTCGCACAACTCCAGCATGTGTGCCCCTAGAACCTTGGGGGTTTTCACATCCAGGTCGTAGGTGTAATCTTCCATGAAAGAAGCGCCACCCTCCAAACCGGCACCCATGACTTTCATCGCCCGGACCAAAGCAGCCGTCTTCCAGTCCCCTTCGGCTCCAAAACCGTACCCGTCTGCCATCAAACGTTGGACGGCCAGGCCGGGCAGCTGTACCAAGCCGTGCAGATCCTCGAAGGACGTGGTGAAGGCCGTGAAGCGGCCATCCTGCAGGAAGGCGCGCATCCCGAGCTCGATCCGGGCGGCTTCCCGCAACGCGGTCCGTTGATCTCCACCCTTTTGGAGGGATTTGGCGACCGTATAGCGCTGCTCATATTCTCCGATGAGCTTATCGATCTCCGCGTCGGTTACTTGATTGACGACATCCACCAGGTCACCGACGCCGAAGCCATAGACCGAGTAGCCAAGGCGGATTTGGGCTTCCACCTTATCGCCTTCCGTGACCGCGACCTCGCGCATGTTGTCGCCAAAGCGGGCGACTCTGGCCGATCGAAAGTCGGACCAGGCACAGGCAGCGCGCGTCCAGGTGGCCAGCTGGCTCAAGACATCCTCGTCCTGCCAGTGACCGACGATCACCTTGCGGTCCAAACGCATCCGGCTTCCGATGAAACCGAACTCCCGATCCCCATGCGCCGACTGGTTAAGATTCATAAAATCCATGTCGATGCTTGCCCAGGGCAACTTCCGATTGAACTGGGTATGCAGATGGACGAAGGGCTTTTGCAAAGCCTTCAGGCCCGCAATCCACATCTTTGCCGGCGAGAAGGTGTGCATCCAGGTGATGAGTTCGATACAGCCCTTGGCGTTGTTGGCGTCCGCGCATAGGTCATATATCGCCTGCGGCGAGGTGACGACCGGCTTGAAGACCACCCGGACCGGGAGCTTGCCGGAACGGGATAAGCCGTCTACAATTTTTTGGGAATCCTCGGCAACCTGCCGGAGGGTCTCTTCGCCGTATAGCTCCTGGCTTCCGGTGACGAACCAGACTTCGTATTCCTTGAGATCGAACATACATACACCTCCTAATAGTTTTTATTTTCTATCAAAGACAATTGCAACCCAAGATTAGGAAATTGATTGATAGGATGTCTGCTGGATGGTCTCCACCATCGCCCAAAAATTCTCGAGGGGAGTATCGAGCTGCAAGTTATGAGTTGGTCCGATCAACAAACCTCCTTCCCGGCCGAGCGTTTTCAGACGGGTGACAACCTCGGCTTTTACGTCATCCGGTGTCCCGAAGGGGATCGTCTGTTGGATGTCCAGCGAGCCCCAAAAGCACAAATTGTCGCCGTAATCCTTTTTCAGTCTGACAGGATCCATGGCCTGCGGCTGAATTGGATTCAAGATGTCGATGCCAATTTCGATCAGATCAGGAATGATCGGATAAACCACCCCATCGGTATGATAGGCGATCTTTACCGACGGGTTGATCGCGCGCAAAGAAGTGACCAGTTCGGCCATGCGCGGCTTCAAGTATTGCCGCCACATTTTAGGTGATATCAGCATGGAAGTTTGCCCGCCGACGTCATCACCCAACCAGATCATATCCACACCCAGGTGCACCAGCCGCTGTGTCACCGTGCGATGGTAATGGTATGGAATGTCCAGGATGCGGCTGGCCTTTTCACCGTCAATGGCCATATCCATCATCAGCCGTTCGTAACCGCGCAAGGCCCAAGCCGTCTCGAAAATTGTCGTCGGGGTGACACCGACAACCCAATATTTATCTTTGAAATCGCGGAGCACGTGTTCCGCCTCGCAATATAAATCAGGACGGCTTGGATCAGGTGGATTATAGGTTTCCAACTCGTGATCGTCAGCGAGAGGGTGACCAAACGGTTCGGTGTATTTGCCTTTTCCGAAGGGTGTATCGTATGGGACTGTTTTCCAGGTCACCCCCCACTCGTCGCGGTAATTTTCAACATCCTGATAACCATCCTGGTAATAGCCATTCACCCAGCCCACGGAGGTCAAAAGCATATCTTCGTCGAGGGCGCGCTCGAGCTCATAGGTATTGCCGCCTCCATGTGGGTTGTGCACGCCCTGTCCTTTGAGCTGCAGATCAGCTTTGAGCCGGGTAGCAAACTCAGGTGTAAAGCTGATCTGCATCGGGCAACGATCCGGCAACTCGTGGTTGAGGGCAGCCAAAACACGATCTCGATGCTTCATTAAGTTTCTTCTTAACGGGTCGAGGATCTTCATCCACCACGGACGAAGGGTGACTCCTTCCATATTGCAGTGCGGTATCAAAAGCCGCGACGATATTTTCCGGCGGAACGAATGCCTGGATGTTGTGCACCGCCGCAAATACGAAGCCTCCATCGGGTGCGAGGTCATCGATGCGGCGTTTCACCTCGTCGACAACTTCTTGCGGCTTACCAAATGGCAGCACTTGCTGGGTATCAACACCACCACCCCAAAAAACAATATCCCGTCCGAACTCAGCTTTCAGTTCCCTGGTATTCATACCTTTCGCCGAAACCTGGACCGGATTTAAGATATCAAATCCGATCTCGATCAAGTCTGGAATTAAGCTGCGCGTCGCCCCGCAACTGTGATAGAACAGCTTGGCGTCCGTCTTTTTCCTGATCGCTTCAACCAGTCGTTTTTGCTTGGGCTTGATCAGCTTTCGATAAATCTCGGGATTGATGATCCAGCCATTTTGCCCGGCTAAATCATCCCAATATGTAAAAACCTGGATATAGGGGCCAACGAGTTCGAGGTACTTGTTGCAGGATTCAATATAGATATCGGTTATGGCCCCCATCAAACGGTCGGCAAACGCGGGTGCTGTGATCAAAGCCATTAAGAAGTTCTGCAAACCCATGACCCGGGCTGGCTGCTCAAAGATTCCCCCACCAATTATCGCACTGCCCACGAGTGCGTAATCGGTGGTTTCATACAAGGCTTTCGCCTGCAAAGCCAGCTGCGCGTTGACTTCTCTTGGATCAGGGTGGGGCCAGCAATAGTTATCCAGTGCAAGCATCGTTGCTTCTTTGATCGGGAAGTCGACCCAATCAAAATACAATCCTTCATTTTTAGGCATGTGCAATTTCGACCCCCAGCGATCAACGAAAGCATAATACTCGCCTTCTTCGAAAATATCCGCCCCGACCGTCGTCGCAGCTGGTAATTGCACCATGCGGAAATCAACCCCGAACCGCTCCATTAATCCATCATCAATATAGGGCAGCTGCTGCACGTAATCCAGCATTTTGATCTGCTCAACTGGTATGCCAAGATACTGTTTGAGTTCGATGTAGGTCTTCTTGACGATCGAACTGACGATCGTCGCGCCCAAATCGATAGGGACGCGATCGGGCTCTTTATGATTGAGGGATTGCATTACCCTTACGCGGGACGTCATCTTACCCTCATCCACCTATCTAAAGCATTTTCGCAGAACAGCCTGGAAGACAATGGATGCGATGATGATTGCACCATCGATAATTTGGGTCTAGAAGGCCGTCCACCTGGAGGCTACGATTCCCAGGTTGGTCAAAGCGATGTGAATTGGGTTTGCTGCATTATTCGTTTTTTGCGTTATTGGTCTTTATGTTATACAATTGTGTCGAATAGAGGCAGCATAAAAAGCTTATCCAGAAGATTGTTTTTGTTAGCCTTATTGATCTCCTCGCTGGGATGTCAGCCACGGGTGGATCCATTGATCCCTTCACCTACAACCCCTGGCGCTCTTGTGACTATCCTAGATCAACGTGAATATGTTGTGCACGAGCAATTGACGCTCGTCAATGAGGGATCGGGTCAGCCAGAGAAGCAGAATATTTGGATAGCATTGATCCGAAACTTACCTCCTTATCAGGAGGTGCCGTCAATGGAGATCTCTCCCAAAGATTATGAGTTGGTGGTTGACGAATATGGCAACCATTATGCTGAGTTTGATTTTTCCAGACAACCCGCTGGTACAACCCAAACGGTAAAGATCGATTATCGGGTGGTCGTAAACGAATTGGCATACGATTTGTCAGTATGCCAGGGGAAACTTCTGGACGATTTCATCCAACCCGAACTGCATATCGAATCCGTTAATCCACAAATTGTGGCACTTGCAAGTGAACTTTCGAGAGGCAGAAGTACTGTTTGCCAGCAGGTGCGAGCATTTTATGAATACATCGGCAATACGCTGGTCTATAATTACAATGGAGCAAATTGGGGAGCGCAAGCGGCGTTGGGGCCGATGGGGGCGGACTGCACCGAATACACTGACCTGCTTGTGGCGCTCAGCCGGGCGCAGCACATTCCGGCGCGATATTTCGAGGGATTGTTGTACTTGGACAAGGGAACGAGTTCCCTCGCTAGAATCGAGCATGCCTGGCCGGACGTTTACATGCCGACGGCCGGTTGGGTGGCAATGGACCCCACCCTGGGGAGACTGCAGGTCAACCGAGATATGTATTTCGCCCACTATACGCCGGACCATATCATCGTCACGCAGGGGGTGAATCCATCCGTGTTGCGGGGTGGAGACTACTGGACGCATCTCTATTGGCCGGGAAACAGCACCACGATCCAGGTTACGGGAGATTGGAAGATCGACCTCGTCGACCACGCCGGTCAGTAACCTCCGCGGAGGGAGAATGAGGGGTGATACCGTACCTTCATTACCCACACATACCTTATGAGCGAGGCAGGTCACTCCCCGCGCTTACGCAGATAAGTGTGCATAATCACCGATAGCACGATGATAAATCCATAGATAAACTGGGTCCAGAATCCCGTCAAGCCGATGGCTACCGTCGCAGCTTCGATGGCACCAATGATAAAAGCCCCGAGGAAAGTTCCCAGAATCGTGCCGGTGCCGCCAAAGACGGAAGTACCGCCCAGGAAGACGGAGGCCAGGGTGCTCAGCAAATAACCATCGCCCAGGCTGGGCCAAAAATAGGCCACGTAAAAACTGGCAACCACGCCGGCAAAGGCCGAAATCAGACCGATCAGCATAAAGGCCTGGATTCGGGTACGACCGGTATTGATGCCCATCAGTTCGGCGCTGTTGATATTGTCACCAATCAGGTAGATGTGCGCACCGAATTTATGTCGATTTAGCAACACCCAACCAAGGATCGTGATCACAATCAACCACACCATCTGCATGGGAACATATCCGCCGATCTTGCCGACCAGTAGCGGGTAAAAAAAGGTTTGTTGAATGTATACCAAAGAAAAATTCGCCCCTTGCGTAAGCACCAGCACGGCACCCCGCCACAAGAATTGCGTACCGATGGTGACGACGAGCGAAGGAATGCCGAACCTGACGATGATGAACCCATTGAGCCAGCCAATAATCGCTCCGGTCAGCAGGGCCGCGACAAATGCCAGGAACACCTGTAGGGTCGCATTATGGAGAAAGGCTGTAACAACATATGTATAGTTAAACGACACCATGCCCATGGCCATGATGGATGGGAACGAGAGATCCATCTCCTTGGCGATCACCACAATGGTCAGGGGAATGGCCAGAATGGCAAAGAACGGGATGGAGGACATGAAGGCATAATATATTTGAGGGGCTAAAAAGGTTTTGGGGGCCGAAACGATGAATATTAACCACAAGGCTAGAAAGACACCCAGAATTCCAAGCTGGGCGCTATTCGTGCGGGCAAATCGCCTGAGGCTGAAGGGCACTTTATAATGCTGGCGCACCTCGGGTACGGTTCCGTTGATTTGAGAATTCATTACATCCATCCTTATTGATATGCTAATTGAGGCTGCCGGTTTCTGCAACGCGGACCATCTTATCCATTAACTCATTCAAGCCGATATGTTTGGTTTGGAATTCACCCGCAACCTTGCCACGGTCGATCACCACCACACGGTCGGCAACATTATAGACATGCAGGATGTTATGGTCAATAAAAATGGCGGATTTGCCAGCCTGCTTGATGCCATTTACGAAACTAATCAGTTTGGCTGACTCTTTAAGCGAGAGGCCCATGGTAGGCTCGTCGAGAACGACTATATCAGCGTTGAAGAAAAGAGCGCGGACGATGGCGACGCCCTGTTTCTCACCACCGGAATACTTGCCAACGCGGGAATCTGGACTGACAGCATGGGAGGTAAAGCCCATGGACTCGGTCATCAGCCGGTGTGTTTCATCTTTCATCCGCTGGATATCCAGGAAACCCATGGAGTGGCAGAGTTCGCGTCCCAGAAAAATATTACGCCACAAGGTTTGCAATTCGGCCAGCGCCCGTTCTTGATAGACGGTTTCCACGCCCAATTCCCGGGTCCTGGGAACCGAGAGATGATCCACTTTCCGGCCATTGAAATAAATCTCGCCAGAGGTGGGTTGATGATAACCGGTGATGATCTTGATTAACGTGGATTTTCCGGCGCCGTTATCTCCCAGCAGGCCGACAACCTCATTCCGGCCTAAATGAAAGTTGATATCTTCAAGCGCCTTGACTTCTCCAAAGGATTTGAACACGTGTTTTAGTTCGAGCCGATATTCTTCCATAAGACTATCTCCGTTGGTTATTGGATAGGATTATTTAGATATGGATTATATCCACAATAATAGCATTTTCGTAACAGCTTCAGCCGTTGATTTACGGACTACTCACAACTACACAGTCTGCGGTCTGCGCAGGGAAGTCTTTTTATATTTAGAATGGCAAGGGCTAAATGGCAAAGAATTCATCACGAGCCATTTAACCCTTGCCTGTTTCCTGATTGCTGATCTGTCAAAGAACCACAAGCGTCAGCAGGTGAAGACCGGAACTGGTTTAGCGAATTTGCTTCGTCACCAGCGCGGACAGTTGGTCAATATTGTTCTTATCAGCAAAGCCTGCACCCGTATCGATCTGTAGACCTGCGAAACCGTAATTCTTGGTGAGGCAAATCTGCAGAACGCCGAAGTAACCTTGCAGGTACTGCTGTTGATCGATTACCAACTGGAGCCAGCCGCCCTTGATCGCCGTAACTGCGTTACCAGACATATCGAAGCCGGCGGCAAAGACATCACCCGGCTTCTTGCCGGCAGCTTCCAGGAAGGTCTGGATGGTGCCCGTCAGGTTGCCGTGATCGGTGACGACTAGCTTAATGTCCGGGTCTTTGGAGAAGATGCCAGTAAAGATCGGGACACCAGCGGCCGCACTCTTATTGGTAGCGTCATCAATTTCCTGGTAGATCACTTTTAATCCAGCCTTTTCAAGAGCATCCTTCACGCCCTTGGTGCGTTCCCCACGGCCGGCTTGCGCCAACAGACCCCACAGGAAGGCCTTATCGCCAGCCTTGACACCTGAGCGCTTCACGGCTTCCTGCCCCAGGGCATAGCCTGCCTGATAAAGGATGGCGCCAACGTAGCCAAAACCACCCGAGGCGTATTTGGCCTGCGCGATTGGCAGCTGTGTGTTCATGCTGGTAACGATGATACCCTGTGCCTCAGCAGCATCAATGAGGGGATCGAAAGCGGTGTCGCCGGGATGTCCCATGATGGCAATGCCATCGGGTTTGGTGGCCGCGGCTTGGGTGAACTGGGTGGTCATCTTGGCAGGATCCCAGTCGGACCAGACGTATTGCACATCCGCGCCCGTATCCTTAGCGGCCTGGAGAGCACCGTTATAGACCACCTGCTCAAAACCACCGCCGGGTGTTCCACCGGGGAAGAAAACGATTTTCGTGCCGGAGCACCAATTGGTTCCAGCAGCAGGAGCACCGCCTTCAGTAGCGGCTGGGGCAACCGGCGGCTGGGTCACCGGGGCAACCGGCGGCTGGGTCACCGGGGCAACCGGTGCCTGGGACGTTGCAGTTGGACCACAGGCCGTCAGCACAATGGCAATTAAGGCGATCACGGATGCAATCCGCGAGACGTTCTTGAACATTTCAGCCTCCTTATATTTTCCTATTTTGTTAGCGGAATTTTCGGACAAATCTTGCGTCCTCTTGTTCGTTACAGGAAGGGATGCTTATCCTTTTTTCAGGTCACCTCCTTTCGCTCATATGACAAACGAAGTGTAAAAACCGATAATGACGGCATGATATGTTCTCGGAATTTCAAATCGAAGAACTTGCGCGGACAACCAACACCGGCTTTAACATAGTGGACAATGGCTGTGGGATTTCACTTTGCATCCGGCGCGCAATAATCATTTCATGCAGATATTTTACCGCTATCCGACCGACGTCAACAAGTTGCTGGTAGATGGTTGTTAAAGGAGGCCAAAAGAAGGCCGCTTCCGGAATATTGTCAAAGCCCACAACGGCTAACTCCTTAGGCACACAGCGACCCAGTTGATGAGCAGTCCCAAGTGCGCCCAAGGCAATCTGATCATTGCTCGCAAAAACGGCGTCGATGTCGGGTGTTTGCGACAGGAGTTTACGCATCCCCTGTTCGCCGTTCACGGCCGACCAGTCATCACTTTTGACCACCAGAGAAGGAGAGGCATCCAATCCTGCCTCTTCCAAGGCTTCCTGCCAACCTGCATATCGTTCGCGTGCCTCCCACCAGGCCATCGGGCCAGTGATAATTCCGATCTTCCGTCTGCCCTGCTGCAAAAGGTGCTCCACCGCCTGTTTGGCGCCATTACAATTATCAACCGAAACCACGGAAATCCCCGGGCAGGGTGCCATGCTTAGAAAAACGACGGGGGGAAGTTGATCGATGCGATTGGGCTGGATCCAGCTGCGGTTGTTCCCCACTTCGGGAACCGCCCAGATGATACCATCGACACGGCGGGCGATTAACGTGTCCAATATCTGTTCGTGATGATCATCTGGACAACTCATTAAGTTTAGAAATAAGGAATAGCCCAAATCATTCGCCTCTTGCTCGATTCCAACCACGGTGCGCGAAGGTCCAAAATAATCAATTCCCCAGGCGACTACTGCCAGGGTATTCGAACGCTGGTGGATTAAACTGCGCGCCAAGATATTCGGCCGGTAATCGAGCTGGTCGATGGCAGCCTGGACACGCTGACGCGTGGCCTCGCTGATTTCACCCTGATGGTTTACAACGCGTGAAACGGTTTTGATCGATACGCCCGCTAAACCAGCCACATCCCGCAGGGTGGCATGCTGGTGTTTATTCGACTTGCGAACGAGCTGCTTCTTGGGCGGAGAGCTGCTCATTTCTAAGCGGTTTTTCTTTAGCCAGGAAAATAAACAGAATTCGCTTCTTACACCTGCCATCGTTGACGACAACGATGTCAGTATTATAATACAACATTCACCTCCCCTTTGTCAACATGCAATCGCTGAATTTCGGATTTAAGTACGGACCTTTTCGCTTAGGTGAGAACGTACTTCCCATCATCGGAGAGTACAACCCGCCTTACATATCCACAAACCCTTTTGGAGTTCATCGCCCGAATTCATTTCCGTACAATCAGAACTAGGTCACCATGTACAAGATTCCGATAGTATCCGGCCCGCAATGACTGGAGATGACACTCCCTGCTGACGTTATTCGTATTTCGTTCGGTGAACTAAGCCGCTTAATTTTTTCTACCAGGAATTCTGCATCCTGATCGCACCCGGAATGGGTTACGAAAATTCGGTCAGGATCCAAGCGTGGGAGGTCAGTTTCGAAGTCCGCCAGCAACAGCTCAAGGGCTTTTTGGCGCGTTCCTCGAGCCTTTCCTTTCATCCCCATGGTCCCATCCTTGCGGACCTCGATGACCGGCCGGATCTTGAGCATGCTCCCCATGATCGCCTGTAGAGCGTTACAACGTCCCCCTTGTAAAGGTACTCCGCTGATATAAAATTCTGAGGCGAAGTCCATCCCCAAGTCAGCAGTGCTTTCGGTGATGATTTTCATCATGCATAATTTCTCCACCTTGAAGTATCTTTTTCTCTTTAGTTATGCTCCACATATACCCGATTTAACCTGGCGAAAAAGTGTCACTCTTTTTGCTCGACGCGGAACTCACAGAAGGGTAACCCCTTGGATGTTTTGCGCAGCTTGGCGGTTTGTTGCACCGTTTGATGAAATTGTTCTTCCAAAATATAAGCGTCCATCTGGCACAGTTCCGGGTGCTCGCTGATAACGGCAGCATAAGGGCAATTCCCGAAAATGGTACGCGGACCCGAGGCGGCTGCTTCCCAACGTGCCTGGTAATGATAACGGTTCAAGTTCTCGATGCCCAAGGTCAGACGCTGCGTGACCGGTGTTAAGTCTTCTATCACCATGGAAGCTGCTAGTTGCTTCGCAACTGTCTTCAAGGCTTGGGTCCGCCGGCTTTCTGGGATTTTCTGCCACCAGATGCTCAACACGGTATTGGCCAAACCTGCCAAGTTATCCCCCAATACATGCCGGGATAGAGAATAGATATAAGCAGGCCGGCCGCGCTCCTCGCGCTGCTGCCCGATTACCTCCACCTGATCACTTGCCCGGAGGACAGACAGGTGATGGCGAATGTCCGCTCCGGTCAAGGCCAGGTCGCGACTCAATTCCCTGACTGAAGCAGTCTGATGCTTGTTTAAATAGTTTAGGATGCGCTGCCGGGTGGGTGGCTCCATTTTTTTATTATACCATTTATGAAAATATATATTTGCATAATTAAATTGACTTCCCCACTCCCTGCGACTATAATAAGCCCAGCATTATTTCATATTATCCTTGGAGAAGTGCATGGCGACCGACAACTTGAACACCCCAGGTTATGAAATCCCTCCCGAACTACAAGGACAGATCGCAATCACCTCATTGGATAAAATCTACAATTGGGGCCGCAGCGCCTCCGTCTGGCCGATGATGTTTGGTCTGGCTTGCTGCGCCATCGAAATGATTTGCACCGCCGCCAGCCGCTACGACCTGGCTCGCTTCGGCATGGAGATCATGCGTCCCTCTCCACGCCAGAGCGATCTGATGATCGTCTCCGGCACTGTGACCAAGAAGATGATGCCGATCATCGTCCGCCTGTATAATCAGATGCCCGAGCCGAAGTACGTCCTGGCGATGGGCGCCTGCGCCTCCGGCGGCGGACCATTCAAGGAGGGTTACAACGTCGTCTCCGGCGTGGACCGGTACGTACCCGTCGACGTCTACGTACCCGGCTGCCCTCCAACCCCTCAAGCCTTGCTGAACGGGCTGATGAAAATCCAGGAAAAGATCAGAGGCGAGTCGATCAGGAAGAGCCGCTGGTACCGGAAGGGGGCCGACCGTGCCGAGGTTCCTATCCCGATGCTCGGACCGGACTTGATCGACCCGCGCAAGATCGATCTGTTCATAAATCCCGGCGAGAAGGCGTAGGAGGCAAGCATGGCAACCCTTGCTCCTGCCCAGGCCCTCGACCTTTCCGCCCGTTTCCCCGGCTTTGTCTACCCCGACACACGCCCGGCCTACTCCGGCTGGATCGTGGACAAGGAGCACCTGCTGGAAGTTGCGGCCGCTCTAAAGGACGAGCTCGGCTATGACTACCTCTCCTCTTTGACCGGTGTGGATTATCTCCCCGAAGGAAAAATGGAAATCGTCTATCACCTGTACAAGACTTCCGGGGGTCCGGGCTTGGTCTTCAAAATACAGGTGCCGCGCGCCGATCCGATCGAGGTGCCGTCCCTGGTCCCCATCTACCCGGGAGCGGAATTGCAGGAGCGCGAAGCCTGGGATTTGCTGGGCATTAAATTCACCGGCCACCCGGACCTGCGCCGCATCCTGATGTGGGAGGGTTTTGCCGGTCACCCGCTGCGCAAGGATTGGAAGGAGGCGTACTTCGAAGAAGAGGTCAAGCCGCTGAAATCCCGCTGGCCGGAAGGCAAGATCTCCCAGTCCGAAAGCAAGACCCCTTTTGAGGATAATGTCGCCTACCCCGCCGGATTTAATCCGGAGAAGTGGATTCCCGACGGCGAGGCAGCCTTGTACGGCGCGCTGGCGAGCTTCCAGGCCCAGGACGCAACGGGACTGAAGACCGACCACGTCATTGTCAACATGGGGCCGCAGCACCCCTCCACGCACGGCGTGTTCCGCATGGCCGTTCTGCTGAACGGCGAGACCATCGCCAACCTGAAACCGGTCATGGGATACCTGCACCGCAATCACGAGAAAATCGGCGAGCGGAACACCTATATCATGAACATGCCCTACACCGACCGCCTGGATTATCTCTCTTCGATGAGCAACAACTTCGGCTATGCCCTGGCAGTCGAAAAGCTGATGGGCGTCAAACCGCCGGAACGGGCCGAGTATCTGCGCGTGATGATGGCGGAGATGACCCGTATCTCCAATCACCTGATGGCGATCGGCGCCATGCTGAACGATCTGGGTGCTTACTTCACCCCCATGTTGTACGCCCTTGAAGAGCGCGAGCTCATCCTGGACATCTTCGAAGCCGTCGCCGGCTCGCGCATGATGTGCAATTACTTCCGCTTCGGCGGTGTGGCGCGTGACCTGCCCGAGGGCACGCCGGAGAAAATCAAGGACCTGTTCTTCGAGCGCCTGCCCCGGCGCATTGACGAGATCGACCGCTTCCTGAGCGAGAACGAGATCATTCGGGCACGCGGTATCGGGCAGGGCGTCCTGACTGCCGAGAACGCGATCAAATATTCGGCTGCCGGTCCGCTCTTGCGCGCCTCCGGAATCCCGTACGACGTGCGCCGCGCCGACCCTTATTCGATCTACGACCGCTTCGAGTTCGACGTGTGCGTCCGCAAGCGCGGCGATATCTACGACCGCCTGATCATCCGCCTGGATGAAATCCGCCAGAGCATCCGCATCGTGCAGCAAGCGATCAAGCAACTGCCCGCGGGACCGGTCCAGGCGCTGAAGCCCGTGTACCAGGTGCGTGTCCCGCCCGGCGAGGCGTACGGGCGGGTTGAGGGTCCGAAAGGTGAACTCGGATTTTATGTTGTCTCCAATGGCAAACCCAACCCGTGGCGCTACCACGTGCGTGCGCCTTCCTTCATCAACCTGACCTCATTTGGACCGATATGTGTTGGACAGAAAATCGCAGACGTGGTTGCAGTCCTGGGTTCCATCGACATCGTACTCGGTGAAGTCGACCGGTAGGAGCGAACATGTACGGTAAAGGCATTCTCAAAGGTTTGAGCGTCAGCGCCAAGCGCTTTTTGGAAACCTACCTCGACGACCTCCGCTGGCTGGGCCGCAAGCGCTACGGCAGCGCCGAAGGCATCGCCCACCGCGGCAGCAAGGATGGCAGTGGTATTTTCACCGTCCAGTATCCGGAGGAAAAGATCCCCGTCCCGGAGGAGTTTCGTTTCATCCCCTTCCTGGTTTACGACGACGGACCGGACGGGGAGCGCACCCTGCGCTGCACCTCTTGCGGCATCTGCGCCAAAGTCTGCCCGCCGCAGTGCATCTGGATCGTGCGCTCGACAGATCCAGTCACTGGACGTCCCATCCCGGATCCCGCCGAATTCTTCATCGATGCCGATATCTGCATGAACTGCGGGCTGTGCGCCGAATACTGCCCGTTCGATGCCATCAAGATGGACCACGATTACGAGTTGGCCTCTTTTGGTAGGAACGTATTCGACAAGGCAAAACTATCCAAATCCGCCCAATACTACGAGGGTATCCGCCCGGCCAATGCGGCGCACGAAAACGCCGCCCGGGCCGCTAAAGAGGCTGCCCGGATCGAAAAGGCCGGCTGATTGCATAAAACATGTATAACTCTGACACCGATCTGCTTTTTCCACCGCGCGTCATCCCGGACTTAAAAGACTGCAGAGGCAGGGCATGGCGAAAAATCGTCAAGCGGGCCATCGCGGCCGAGGACGACTCCTACGAAAAGCTCGCCTTCCTCCTGATCATGGTTCGTTTGAATGGATGCGCCTCCTGCAGCGCCGATTCCTTCAGGGCCATGCAGGGTTGCACAGTCTGTGCGAAGCAGTCGCTCAAACGTTTTCGGGGAACGGACGACGAGCTAACCGCGCTGTACAATCAGGCAGTCCCGGAGGTCGAGCAATATTTTGAGAAAAATAATAAAGGTACCGAATGACAGAAAAAATCGCCGCGGAAGCGGTCCTCTCTGCTTTGAGCAAGGTCCAGGAACCCGAGTTGCATAAGGACCTGGTCACCCTGAACATGATCCGAGACCTAGAAGTCAAGGGCGGAACGGTCAATTTTTCCATCCTGCTGACCACACCTGCTTGTCCGTTGAGATCAGTGATCGAACAAGAAGCCCGTCGGGCGGTATTAGCTGTCCCCGGGGTCAAGAATGTCAACATCAAGATGGATTCCAACGTCCCGAACGATGGGCGGCTGCGCGGAGCGCTTAGCTTGCCGGTCCGTAATGCCGTAGCCGTGGCCTCCGGGAAGGGCGGCGTCGGGAAGAGCACGGTTGCCGTCAACATTGCAGTGGCCCTGGCGCAGGTCGGCGCGCGCGTAGGATTGATGGACGCCGACATCTACGGCCCCAATATCCCCACCATGATGGGCGTCGACACCCTCCCCCAGGCCAAAGAAAATAAGATCATCCCTGCCGAGGCGTACGGCGTCAAATTGATGTCGATGGGTTTCCTGGTCAAACCCGGGCAGCCTTTGATCTGGCGCGGCCCCATGCTGAACTCCGCCATCCGCCAGTTCCTGAGCGATGTGGAGTGGGGCGAGCTCGATTACCTGATCGTGGACCTGCCGCCGGGTACCGGGGACGCGGCGCTGTCCTTGGCCCAGGCAATGCCCCTCTCGGGTGCGTTGATCGTAACCCTCCCGCAAGCGGTCTCCCTGGAAGATGCCAGCCGCGGCTTGACGATGTTCAAGACTTTGGAGGTGCCGATCCTGGGCGTGATCGAAAACATGCGCGGCGAATTCTTTGGCTCTGGCGGTGGTGAAGCACTGGCGCGCAACGCCCAGGTCCCTTTCCTGGGCGCGATACCGATGGATTCGAACGTGCGCGTGGGCGGTGACAGCGGCAGGCCGGTACTCATCGACCGCCCGGAGTCCGAAGCCGCCCGGGCTTTCCGATCTGCGGCCGAACAGGTCGCGGCACGCGTCAGCGTGGAAGCTGTCAAGCAAAACAACGCCCCATCGATCAAGGTCGTCTGAGATTCCTGCGCTAGGACGACAGGACAGCACCCACTACGCTACGGTATAATCAATCCATGCAACCCATTATCGTTGGTGTACGTTTTGCACAAATCGGGAAAGTCTATCATTTTGATGCTTCCTCGGTGCCTGAAATAAAAATCGGCGACCGGGTGGTCGTGGAAACCTCACGCGGCAGACAGCTCGGCGAGGTGGCCGTCCTGGTCGAGAATCCCGCAACGACCCCGGAGGGTTGGAAACTCATCGAACGCGTTGCCACGCCCCGCGACTTGGTCTTACGCCGGATGTGGCAGCAAAAAGAAATCGCGGCAATGGTCGACTGCCGCGAGCGCGCCGCACAATTGAAGTTGAAGGGCATAAAGGTCGTGGCGGCGGAATTCTCATTTGACGGCTCGCGACTCACCCTGATGTTCAGTACCGAATCAGAGGAAAAGGTCGATCTGAAATCCCTGCGTCACGACATGCAGAAACAATACCAGCAATCGCAAGTGGAATTACGCCAGATCGGCCCGCGCGATGTCGCCAAGATGCTCGGAGGCATGGGCGCCTGCGGCCTGGAGACACGCTGCTGCTCCAAATTCCTGACGGATTTCAGCCCCATTTCGATCAAGATGGCTAAAGAGCAGGGCATTTCCCTGACGCCGGCTGAAATCACCGGGATGTGCGGGCGCCTGCGCTGCTGCCTGGTCTACGAATATGAACAATACGCCGCCGCTCGTAAGGAGTTGCCTAAAAGGAACAAGCACGTGGTCACGCCGATGGGCGAGGGCAAGGTGCTGGACGTCTCCCCGCTGCGCATGACCGTTCGGGTGGACCTGCCGGAGATCGGGGCACGCGAGTTCTCGCGCGACGAGATCGAACCCTGGGATGAGCTCGAGACGCTGCGACGCAAGTCGCACGAGCCCTGCGGAAATGGCAGCTGTCGTAAAAAGGGACGTCCGGCATGAGCGGCAATGATCAAGAGGCACCCGGCTCCTGGAAACAACCCCAAAAGATCCTGGTCATCCTGGCCCATCCGGATGACCCGGAATTTTTTTGTGGCGCCACCTTGGCGCGCTGGGCTCGATCCGGACATACGATCCACTATTTTCTGCTCACCTGTGGCGATAAGGGGTTTGAAGATCCGGACGAAAAAGCGGACAAAATATGCGCCACACGCCACGAGGAGCAGCAAGCTGCGGCAGCCATTATCGGGGTGAAGTCCGTCCGCTTCCTCGACCTGGCAGACGGTTACCTGGTCCCCAGCATCGACCTGCGCCGCCAAGTTGTGCGCGCCATCCGACAGGAAAAGCCCGACATCCTGGTCACCTGCGACCCCACCCGCCTGTACGTCGGGGAACGCGGCATCAACCATCCCGACCATCGCTGCGCCGGTCAGGTGGTATTGGACGCCGTTTTTCCCGCCGCCGGGAATGCACATTTCTTTCCGGAGCTGCGCCGGGACGAGGGGTTGGAGCCCTTTACGCCGCGCGAAGTCTGGGTCTCACTTCCCGAAAATCCGACCGTAACCTTCGACATCACAGATACCTGGGAGATCAAGTTGCGCGCCCTGCATGCGCACAAATCGCAGATCGGCGATCCGGCCAAATTCGATGAACGCATGCGCTCCCGGCGCACGGAAGACAGCAGCGACGAACATCCGCGTTTCGAAGAAAAATTCCGCCTCATCAAATTCAGCTGAGGGACGTGAGGCTCTGATAATTTTGCGAGGGATAGACAAGACGAGGTACCCATGATCGATTTCCTGTCCGAAGCAAACGAGCTGTTTGATTACACCCAGGCTTTGCGCCGCGACTTCCACATGCATCCCGAGCTTGGCTTCAAGGAGGTCCGCACGGCGGGGATTGTCGCCAAAGAGCTGACCGACCTGGGCTTGGAGGTCCACACCGGGATCGCCGACACGGGCGTGGTCGCGATCCTGGAAGGGAAAAAGCCCGGACCGGTGCTGCTGGTTCGGGCGGACATGGACGCGCTGCCCATCGTCGAGGAGACGGGTGCCGCGTACGCCTCCCAAAATCCGGGCGTGATGCACGCCTGCGGCCACGACGGGCATACGGCCATCCTGCTGACCGTGGCCAAAATGCTCAAAAAACACGTCGGGGAGCTTAGCGGGACGGTCAAATTCATGTTCCAGCCAGCAGAAGAAGGCATGGGCGGCGCCGAGCGTATGCTCAAGGCGGGCATCCTGGAGAACCCCAAGGTCGACTTCACCCTGGCGCTGCATTTATGGAATGAAAAACCGCTCGGTTGGCTTGGCATCGCCAACGGTCCGGCCATGGCAGGTGCGGAGATCTTCAAGGTCGTGGTGCACGGAAAAGGAGGGCACGCAGCTGCACCCCACCTGGCAGTGGATCCCGTGCTTGCCGCCGCCCAGATCGTCAATGCCCTGCAGTCCATCGCGGCGCGCAACGTCGCCCCGCTCCAGGCCGCCGTAGTCAGTGTCTGCACCATCCACGGAGGTGAGGCGTTCAATGTCCTCCCCCAGCAGGTCGAGCTGACCGGGACCATCCGCACCTTCGAGCCGGAGGTGCGGAAGACCGTCTTGGAGCGTTTCGAGCAGATCACCCGCCAGACTGCGGAAGCCATGGGCTGCCAGGCGGAAATCGAGCTGAAACAGCTGACACCCGCCACGATCAATCACCCTGAAATTGCGGGCGCAGTCCAAAAAGCGGCGCAGAAATTGTTCCGCGACGCGGACATCCAGCCCGGTAACAACATCACCATGGGATCAGAGGATTTTGCCTTCATCTTGGAAAAGCAAAAAGGCTGCTATTTCTTCGTCGGCTCTGCCAACGCCGAAAAAGGTCTGAATGCCGGGCATCACCACCCGAAGTTCGATTTTGACGAAGCAGTCCTTCCCCGGGCCGCCGCTTTGATGGCCGCTTCGATTTTCGAACTGCTAAAATGACCGCCCGCGCCGCGAAGCCGCCGGTCGCTGAGCAGAACTTGTACCCTGCCTGAGCTGGTTTCTATTTCGGCCCGGCAGAAAAACCATCCCGAGAGAGCGAAACCGGCCGGTCTCGCCCTTTATTTTTTCCCCTTGACCCGGGAGGGTCTTTGATTTATCATCTTTCGGCCTCATTTTGTCGAAATCATCATCTAATTATTGGGAGTTCAGATGACTAACAAAAAAATCGTCAACGACTTTTCGATCACGATCGGGACGGTAAACGGGTCCGGTAGCCAGACAGCCAATGTAACCTTGCTGCGCGCTCTTTTCAAAATGGGCATCCCTGTCTCCGGGAAGAACCTTTTTCCGTCCAATATCCAGGGGCTGCCCACCTGGTACACCATCCGCGTGCAGCAGGGATGGCTTCATCGCCCGACGGGACGAACAGGAGATCGTTGTAGAGATGAATCCGGCTTCGTTCCAACGGGACCTGGAGTCCGTGTCGCCCGGCGGGGCTTTCTTCTACGCCGATGACATCAAGCTGCCGGTCACGCGCACCGATATTGCAGTCTATCCGATGCCGGTCAAGCAAATGGCCAAGGCGGCCCAGGTGTCCCCCAGCTTGCGCGACTATATTGCCAACATGGTCTACGTCGGTGTGTTGGCACAGATGATCGGGATCGACATGGAAAAGATCAAGCAAGCCCTGGATTTCCATTTCAAGGGCAAGGCCGCCGCGATCGATTCCAACTTCAATGTCATCCAGGCCGGCACCGAATGGGCCGCCCAGAATTTGAAGAAAACCGATCCGTACTTCGTCGAGACAATGGACGCCACAAAAGGGTACGTGATGGCGGACGGCAACACGGCCGCAGCCCTGGGCGCCATCTACGGAGGGGTGCAGTTCGCCGCCTGGTATCCGATCACGCCGGCCACCTCCCTAGCCGAAGCGCTCAACGTGTACCTGCCCCGGCTGCGCAAGACGGCTGACGGTAAACAGACGTACACCGTCCTGCAGGCGGAAGACGAGCTCGCCGCCATTGGCATGGCCATCGGTGCCGGCTGGGGCGGGCTGCGCGCCATGACATCGACCTCCGGACCGGGCATCAGCCTGATGTCTGAGTTTGCCGGCCTGGCTTATCACGCCGAAATCCCCGTGGTCGTCTGGGACATCCAGCGCATCGGCCCCAGCACCGGGCTGCCGACCCGCACCGCCCAGGGAGACGTGACCGAGACGTACTTTCTCAGCCACGGCGATAAACAGAACATCCTCCTGTTCCCCGGCTCGGTCCAGGAATGCTTCGAATTCGGTTGGAAAGCGTTCGACATCGCCGAGCGCATGCAAATGCCTGTCTTCGTGCTCAGCGATCTCGATTTGGGCATGAACCAATGGATGACCAAACCCTTCGAGTACCCCGACTCCCCGATGGATCGCGGCAAGGTCCTGTGGGAAAAAGACCTGGAGAAGCTGAACGGCGTCTGGGCGCGCTACCGCGACGTGGACGGCGACGGCATTCCCTATCGCACCGTCCCCGGCAACCGCAATCCGGCCGCAGCCTGGTTTGCCCGAGGCACCGGCCACGACGAGTACACGCGCTACTCCGAAGATGCCGAAACCTGGGAAAGCAACATGCTGCGCATCAAGGAAAAATACGAAACCGCCCGGAGACTGGTTCCCAAACCGGTCATCCGGAACACGAAAGGGGCGACGATCGGCATCATGGCCTTCGGCTCCACGGAACCAGCCGTGGAAGAGGCCCGGGAATTGTTGAAACAGGACGGGGGTCCGAAGGCCGATTTCCTGCGCCTGCGTGCCTTGCCGTGTACTTCCGAAGTCTTTGCTTTCATTAAGAAACACGAGCGGGTCTACATTGTCGAAGCCAACCGGGACGGCCAGCTGCGCCAGATCCTGACCTCGGTCGTGCCGCCCGAGCAGACCGGCAAGTTACGCTCGGTCTGCCACAGCGACGGACTGCCGTTGACCGCCGGTTGGGTCAAGGATGCCATCCTGGCCCAGGAGAAAAAAATTAAATGACAACCACAATTGCTAGCGTCGGCCAGACCAACAAAGCCGGCCTGACCAAAAACGACTACCGCGGCCTGCCCAGCACCCTGTGCCAGGGCTGCGGACACAATTCAATTGCCAGCCAGATCATCACCGCCTGCTACGAGCTGGATATCGTCCCCGAGGAAGTCATCAAGTTGAGCGGGATCGGCTGTTCGAGCAAAAGCCCCGCCTATTTCCTGAACCGTTCCTTCGGCTTCAACGGCTTGCACGGGCGCATGTCCTCCCTCGCCACCGGGGCCATGTTCGCCGATAAGAACCTCAAGGTCATCGGCGTTTCCGGCGACGGCGACACCGCCTCGATCGGCATGGGCGGTTTCAAGCACATGATGCGCCGCAATGCACCGATCGTTTACATCGTCGAGAACAACGGCGTCTACGGCCTGACCAAGGGGCAGTTCTCCGCCACGGCTGAAGTCGGCCTGAACCTGAAACATCAAGGCGTCAACCAGTACATGCCCGTGGATATCTGCATGGAAGCCCTGGCCTCCAACGCCACATTCGTCGCCCGGTCGTTCGCCGGCGATCCCAAGCAGGTCAAGGAGCTACTCAAAGCCGCCCTCAGCCATCACGGCACCGCCATCCTGGACATCATCAGCCCGTGCGTGACCTTCAACAACGAAGAGAACGCGCTTCACTCCTATACCTGGGGCAAAGACCACGAAGAGCCGCTGCACGAGATCTCCTACGTGCCGAAGCTGGCCGAGATCATCCTCGACGGAGATTTCCCGGAGGGCGCGGTGCGCGAAGTGACCATGCACGACGGATCGACGGTCGTCCTGAAGAAGCTCGAAAAGGACTACGACCCGACAGACAAGGCAAACGCTTACCAGATCCTGGAAAACGCTCAGAAGAACAACTGGCTGGTGACCGGACTGGTCTATATCGACACGCAGAAACCGGCGCTGACCGATATTTACAACCTGGTGGATGTGCCCCTCAACCGGCTGGAGGAAAAGGACGTCCGTCCGGCCCGCGAGACGATCGACAAGATCAACGCGATGATGTTTTAGGTAAATATCTCCGGCAGAGATTAAGATCCTGCCGGAGTTTTATATGGGAAATAATTGAGGCATGCTGCAAATCAACCCGTCCCTTACCATCGATGAGAAAGAGATCGTTTACGTTTTCATCCGTGCCTCCGGCCCTGGCGGGCAGAATGTAAATAAGGTCGCCACCGCCGTCCAGCTGCGCTTTGACGTGCGCAAATCCCCTTCCCTGACCGAGGAAATAAAGGAGCAGCTCCTGCGCGCAGCCGGCAAAAAAGCGACCCATGACGGTGTGATTGTCATCGAAGCCAAACGCTACCGCACCCAGGAACAGAATCGCCAGGATGCCACCACCCGTCTGACCGTGTTGATCCGCAAGGCGTTGGAGAGACCCAAATCTCGTCGTGCCACCCGGCCGAGCCCGGCAGCAAAAGCCAGGCGGGTTGAATCCAAGAAAAAACGGGGTGCTATCAAAAGGACACGTCGGGAAAGAACGGAAATTAATGAATAAAGTCCCCGGAACTTTCGAGGTGCCGGGGACTTTTGGTTTCACCAGATTTGCGACGCACTTACAAAGTGCGTCGCAAATGATTACTTAACCGAATGCAGGAACACCATGTTCGACGGGCGGATTTCCTTGAGCGGGTACCCCGCCACCAGCACCACCTGCTGACCAGATTGGACGGTCCCGGAAGACTTGAGTGCTTTCTCGACGTGCCCGATCATCGCCTCCACAGTGTCGGCAAAGGGGACGATGTAAGGTGTCACGCCCCAGGCCAGAGCCAACCGCCTGTAGGTACCTTCCTCCGGGGTTAGGGCCAGGATGGGCACACCCGGCCGGGCCTTGGACATGTAAATCGCCGATCGGCCGGTGCGGGTGAAGACGGCAATGGCTGCAACGTCCCGGTCGTGGGCCAGCTCACGCGCGGCGTTGGAGAGCGCCACAATATCGTCCTGCCCGTGGGTCGATTCCATCACCTGGGCATGCCCCCACTTCCCGGAATCCGCCTCCGCCTGTCGGACGATGCGGTCCATGAGGGTCACGCTCTCCACCGGATACTCCCCGGCAGCCGTCTCGGCCGAGAGCATGAGTGCGTCCGTCCCGTCGAAGACCGCATTGGCTACGTCGGAAGCCTCGGCGCGCGTCGGCAGCGGGTTGTGGATCATCGACTCCAGCATCTGGGTGGCGGTGATGACCAGCCTGCCCCGGCGGTTGGCCACCTGGATGATGCGCTTTTGCGCCCCGGGAACGTCTTCCGGAGCCATCTCGACCCCCAGGTCACCGCGCGCCACCATGACCCCATCGGCCACGTCCAGGATCGCCTCCAGGTTGTCCAGCGCTTCAGGCCGCTCCAGCTTGGCGATTAGCAGCGGGCAGGCCAAAGGATTCCGGCACTTGATCGCATCCTTGACTTGTTGGACATTTTCCGCCGTACGGACAAAGGATGTCGCTACCAGGTCAATCCCCTGCTCCAGGCCGAACGCCAGGTCCGCGGCGTCCTTCTCGGTGAAGCTGGGAATGTCCAGCGACACCCCCGGGAGATTAATCCCCTTATGAGAAGACAGCACTCCACCAGTCCGGACATCGGCGGCGACCGTTTTTCGGTCCGACTTGATTACGGTCAACACAAGCCGGCCGTCGTCCAGCAGGATGCGATCCCCGGTCGAGACGCTGCCGAACAGCTCGGGAAAATCGACCGGGATGCGGCAGCGGTTCGCTTTTGTCCCCGGCCCCTCACCTTCCCGATACAGCTCCACCGTCTCTCCGGCCGTCAGCGTCAGTGGGGCTGCCAGCGCGCCGACCCGTATCTTGGGACCCTGCAGGTCTTGCAGGATGGCCAGGGGCAGATCGAGGCGCCTCGCCGCCGCGCGCAGGTTCGCGGTCAGGGCAGCGTGCCCGGCGTGCGTCCCATGCGAAAAGTTCTGCCGGGCGACGTTCATCCCCGCCTGCAGCAAGCGTTCCATGACCGCCTCGTCCTGGCTGGCAGGTCCGATCGTGGCGACGATCTTCGCTTTTCGTACCATGGGCTGATTATAACCGTCCGGGGCGGTCTTGCAGCCGCCCCGGGTCGATTTCAACAGGTCCAGCAAAGCTCCTTGGCCTGCTTCTCCAGGTCCGCCCGGAAATCCGGGTGGGCGATATTCACCAGGGCCTTGACGCGCTGGCGCACGGACTTGCCGTACAGGTCGGCCACGCCGTATTCGGTGACGATGTAGTGGACGTTGTTGCGCCCGGTAACTACCCCGGCGCCCTGCTTGAGCATAGGCACGATCCTGCTGATCACGGTACCATCCTTCATCTCCGTCGTGCTGGGCATGGCGATGATGGGAACGCCGCCCTTCGAGCGCGAGGCTCCGTAGATGAAATCCAGCTGGCCGCCGACGCCGCTGAAGAATTTGGGGCCGATGCTGTCAGCGCACACCTGGCCGGTCAGGTCCACCTCGATGGCCGAGTTGATCGCCACCATGCGCTCGTTCTGGGCGATGACGAAGGGGTCGTTGACGTATTCGGTGCGGTGGAACTCGCACAGCGGGTTGTCGTGCACCCATTTGTACAGGCGCTGCGACCCCAGGACGAATCCGACCACGATCTTACCCGGGTGCAGGGTCTTGCGGGCGTTGGTCAGCACGCCCGCGTCGACCAGGTCGATGACCCCGTCGGAGATCATCTCGCGAGTGGATGCCCAGGTCTTTTTTATGAAAGAGGAATTTCAGCACCGCGTCCGGGATGGCGCCGATGCCCATCTGCATGGTGGCGCCATCCGGGATCAGGTCGGCAACGTAGCCGGCGATTCGCTCGGCGGTCTTGTCGCCCTCCTCCGCCATCGGCATCTCGACGATCGGGTAGTTGACCGGGACGATGTGGGTCGAAGCGGCTGACGTGAATGAAGGAATCGCCCAGGGTGCGCGGCATCTGGTCATTGACCTCGGCAATGATGATCTTGGCCGATTCCGCCGGCGACTTGGTCAGGCCCACCTCGACGCCCAGGCTGCAGAAACCGTGCTCATCCGGCGGCGAGACGTGGATCATGGCCACGTCCACCGGCAGAATCTTGTTCTTGAACAACAGCGGGAACTCGGAGAGCAACACGGGGGTGAAATCCGCCCGCCCCTCCTGCACCGCCTTGCGGACGTTGGCGCTGATGAACAGCGTATTGACGCGCAGATGGCCTTCCATCTCGCGGCTTGACGTAGTCCGCCGGGCCGATGGAGAGTGCCTGGCAGATCTCCACGTCCTTGAGCTTGGGGGCGTAGGCGACCAGTGCCGCCAGGAGCTTTTGGGGCACCGAAACGTTGCCGGTCATGAAAATGCGGTTTCCTGATTTGATGGCCTTGACCGCTTCTTCCGCAGAGGTCACGCGGGATTGATAAATGGCATTCCAGTCCATGTCTCCTCCGTATCAGCTCAAGCGAGTAAGATGGCGAAGCTCGCCGTTGTGAGTGTTGACCGCGGCCGCGATGGCCGGGTTCTTGGCAATTGCCTTATCCGCCCCCAGGTCGGCAATCTCCAGGATGTAACCGATGGCGGCGTTGACGAACCCGTAGGTCGCCGTGCGAGCCACCACGCCTGGCATGTTCGGCACACAATAATGCAGTACGCCTTCGTCGACGTAGGTGGGGTGGTCGTGCGTCGTCGGCCGGGAGGTCTCGATGCAGCCTCCCTGGTCGATGCTGATGTCGATGATCACCGAGCGCGGCTTCATTTTTCGTACTATCTCGCGCGAGACGACGATCGGAGCGCGCTCTCCCGGCACCAGCACTGCCCCGACGAGCACGTCGGCATATTCACACATCCGGGCGATGTTGTGCTCGGTTGAAAGCATGGTCACTACATTACTGTTGCACTGGTTCAATCTCTGCAGGGCGCTCATGTCCCGGTCGAGGACGGTCACATGCGCCCCCAGGCCGGTGAACGCCCTGGCAGCATACGTTCCGACCGTTCCGGCCCCCATGATCCCGACCTCGGCCGGTGGAACGCCGGGGATGCCTCCCAGGAGCATCCCCCGTCCGCCCTGGTCACTATGCAACAGGCGCGCGGCCACCTCGGCCGACATGGCCCCGCCAATCTGGCTGAAGGGGCGCAGCACCGGCAGGGAGCCGTCGGTCTCCTGGATTTGCTCGTAGGCGATGGCGGTGACCTTGTTTTTCAGCAGGTCATCGATCTTGTTCTGGCGGGCGGAGGCCAGGTGCAGCATGCCGGCGATGATCGAGCCGGGCAGGAGCTGGTCGATTTCATTTTCCATCGGCCGGGCGACCTTGAGCAACAACTCCACCCGGCCGAAGACCTCTTCCGTCGAATAGACGATGCTTGCCCCGGCGCGTTCGTACTCCTGGTCGCTGAAACCGGCGCCCGCCCCGGCCTCGTGCTCGACGAAGACGGTATGGTTGTGCTGGTGCAGGATTTCCACGCCCGAAGGCGACAACCCGACCCGGTACTCGAACGGCCGTCTTTCCTTTGGAATACCAATGTTCATGCAACACCTCCGTTATTCACGCCTTCCGGCTTCCCCGGCACGCTCCCGGTAAAAGCCGGTTGGGTCTATGCCATGTTCAGGACCTCGCGGATCCTGGGCAGCGCCCAATCGATGGTTGCCATGTCGATGACCAACGGGGGGGCGAAGCGGATGACGCGCTCATGGGTCTCCTTGGCCAGGATGCCCCTTTCCTGGAGCGCCTCGCAAAAACGGCGCGCCCCTCCAGCGGATTCCTTCAGCTCGACGCCGATCAACAGCCCTTTGCCTCGCACCTCTTTGACATGCGGGCTGGAGATCTCCGCCAGCTGCTCCATGAAATATTCGCCCATCTCTGCAGCGCGTGGGATCAGCTTCTCCTCCACCAGGACTTTCAGCGCCGTCCGGGCGACGGCGGCCGCCAGCGGGTTTCCCCCAAACGTAGAGCCGTGTTCCCCGGGAGCAAACAGACCCAGAATGGACGCATCAGATAGGACCGCCGAGACAGGGTAAAAACCGCCGGCGAGTGCCTTCCCGATGATCGTGACATCCGGCCGAACCTCATCGTACTGGCTGGCGAAAAGCTTCCCTGTCCGGCCCAGTCCGGTTTGGATCTCGTCGGCGATGAAGAGCACGTTTTCCTTCCGGCAGACCGCCGCCACCTGATTGAGGTAGCCGGCAGGCGGGACAATCACGCCGCCCTCGCCCTGGATCGGTTCCAAGAGTACGGCGGCGGTATTTTTGGTGATCGCCTTTTCGATCGCTCCAGCATCCCTATATGGCACGGTGATGAAGCCAGGTGTGAAGGGGCCAAAATCGTCCCGGTACAGCGACTCGGTCGAGACGGAGACAGCCGTCACGGTGCGTCCGTGGAAGTTTCCGGCACAGGTGATGATCTCCGCCTGATAACGAGGAACTTTCTTGACCTGATAAGCCCATTTACGAGCCAGCTTGATGGCCGTCTCGACCGCCTCCGCCCCGCTGTTCATCGGCAGGGACATCTCGTAGCCGGTCAG
Organism: uncultured Chloroflexia bacterium; assembly: GCA_963739255.1. Classification (GTDB taxonomy): domain Bacteria; phylum Chloroflexota; class Anaerolineae; order Anaerolineales; family Villigracilaceae; genus UBA877. The sequence continues at coordinate 111,582 of CAVTZT010000006.1, read as the reverse complement.
CTCAGATAGCTCCTTAAAAAGGAGCGGCAGTTGGTCGTTGCGAAAGGCACGCGAGGTCAGGGTAAGCCTGCCGGCCTGATCCAGTAAAGTCGCCAAGATCTTCGGGTGAACGTGTCCCTGGTTGACGGCGGAATACGCGGATAGGCAATCCAGGTATTTTTTGCCGTCCACATCGTAGACCCACACCCCCTCACCGCGGGTGAGGACGACATCCAGAGGATGATAGTTGTGCGCTCCGTAACGCTCTTCGAGGTCGATGTAGTCCTGGGTGTTCATGCCGTCTCGGTTATGCCACTCCAAAAAGGCGGGCCAGGATGGCCTTCTGGGCATGCAGGCGGTTATGCGCCTGCGGGAAGATGACCGAGTGCGGTCCATCGGCGACCTCGTCGGTCAGCTCGTGATTGCGGTGAGCCGGCAGGCAGTGCATGACGATCACGTCCTTGTCGGCTTCAGTGACCAGCCTGGCGTTGACCTGGTACGGTGGGAAAACTTTTTCGCGTGCCGCGGTTTCTTCTTCCTGACCCATACTGGTCCACGTGTCGGTGTAGATAACCTGGGCTTTGTGCACCGCTTCATGCGGGTCGCGCAGGAACGCCAACTTGGACCCGGTCTGTGCGGCGACCTTTTTTGCCGCCTCGATTGACCCGGCCGGCAGGTCATATCTCTCCGGGTTGGCTATGGTGAAGTTCCAGCCAAGCTTGGTCGAGATCTGCATCAGGGAGACGGCCACGTTGTTACCGTCGCCAACGAAGGCTATATTCAGCCCTTTTTTCTTGCCGAATTTCTCCTCGATCGTCAGGGCATCGGCCATCGCCTGGCAAGGGTGGCAGAAATCGCTCAGGCCGTTGATCACCGGTATTGAGCTGCACTTGGCCAGCTCCAGAATGTGGTCGTGGGAGAAAACCCGTGCCATGAGTGCCTGCACATACCCGGAGAGGACCCGCGCCACGTCGCCGATGGATTCGCGCTGGCCGAGTCCGATCTCGTTCGGGGAGAGATAGAGGGCGTCCCCGCCCATGTGGCGCATGGCCATGTCAAAGGAGACGCGCGTGCGCAGACTGGGTTTCTGGAAGATCATCCCTAACACCTTGCCCTTGAAAAGAGGGGGATTACCGCTGGCGAAGTATTCCTTTTTCAGGCGGACCGCCAAGTCGAGCAGGTCCTGCAGCTCCTCGGGGGAATGATCGGATATGTCCAGGAAGTGCTTCATCAGTTTTCTCCTTACATACTAGTATCGAACTCGTTCGCCCTTCCGTCAAGTGCAAAGCGGCGGCTTGTTTTGTGAAATAAATCACTTCAAGGGCCCGTTCTGACTTTGTGCCAGTAGCGAAAGAGGCCGTCAGCGGACAAGTGCGCTGGCGCAGCCAGCTCATAGGCCGCCTGCACACCGTCGGTGATCCCTAAATCACGCTCCCTGCCCTGCAACCAAGAAAGATAGCGGGACCGCAGCACCTCCACCGGTGGGTCGTCTGCCATGGTCGCTTCCAGCCAACCCTCCAGCTCGTCGAGCTGCTGCAATGCCCGGGCAAGATGGCCGGAGGCGTTTTCGTACATGCCGAAGTGCGTTGGAGCAATGTGGCCGATTCGCGTCTGGAGAAGGCGGTTAAGGCTCTCCCTCCATTGTCTCAAGTCCGTCTCCGGGAGCACGTAAGGCAGGCGGGTGTAACGTGTTTTGGGCATGCGTATCCCACCGACATCCCCGCTGAAACAGGTATCTTCGAACAGATAGGCGATATGATGGCTGGCATGACCCGGCGTATGCAGCGCGGTGAAATGAAGCTTGCCGATTTCAATATCGACTTCATCCGCGACCTCGACCAGGTTCGCCTGCGGCACGGGCCAGAATTTTCCCCACAGCGACTCCAGCCGATCCCCATAAACCCGCCGGGCGCTGTCGAGCAACCGCATGGGGTTGACCAGGTGCGGAAGTCCGAGCGGATGGACGTACACCCGGGCGCCCTGTGCGGCAAACCAGCCAGCCGCCCCGGCATGATCGAGATGGATGTGGGTCAACAAGACGTCGGTGATCGTCTTCGGGTCAACTCCATGCTCCCGCAAACCGGATAGAAGATTTGCCAGCGTCGTTCCCGGTCCGGATTCGACCAGAACTGCCCCGCCCGGGTATGGGATCAGGTAGGCGGCAATAATCTCGAAATGGTTTTGGAAAAAAAGGTCGATCGATATGATGTTCGACATACCATTTAAAAACGGGCAAAGAAGAATGAGCGTGAGAGATAAGGACGCTGGTAATAGATCGCCGGGAGGGCCAGCTGCACGGCCAGATTGTCGCCGTAGGCGATCGGGCAGACAGGGATGTTGCGGTTGAGCAGACTGGTAACGATGTCCTCGCTTCCCACCGGCCCGCCGAAAGTCTCCGCCTTGATCAAGACCACGATCGGGCGCAGGTTGCGGCGCTGCAGGTCTTCCACCGCTAAAAGAAGCTCGGGCTTGGTAGCGGTCGTGATCAGCACCACTCCACTGCCAAGGGGCAGCAGCTTGGCCTGCATCGTCACCAGTCCCAGGAGCGGCATGCTTCCCTCGGGCTGGAGGAAAGCCAGGGTCTCCAGGATCTTGCCGACCTGGCGCTCGCCGCGTTCGGCGGAGACGACGATCAGCTTCCCGGCCTCGCACGCCAGACCGACCGCCCTTTTTTCCCCCAGGAAATAACGCCCTAAGGAGGCGGCTGCACTGACCGCATACTCGAACGTGTTCCGGGGAAGTACCACTTCCATTCGCCGCAACCACCAGCTTTCGTCATCCGGCGCGGCCGCGGCCACGGTTTGATCCACAAGCAGCTCGCGTTGGGCATCCAGGAACAGCCAGATATCCGCCTGGGGGTCCTGCTCGAACTCCTTGACCATAAAACGGCCGCGATGGGCGGTGCTCGGCCAATGGATGCGCTTCATCGGATCGCCCGGGACGTATTCGCGCACACCGGCCGCATGCGGGGTGACATCCATCGTCCTCTGGCGGATCGTCTTGCCGCCTGGCAGGATCCCAGGTGGCGGTGGAAAGGTGGAAATGGGAAAGGTCATCGGCAGGACGACCAGGGTTTCCTTGGTGTCGAGATGACGATGGAAATTGAACAGGCCAAAAGGGTCACTGAAATTGATTTCGGTCGGACCGAGCAGGAACTCCCCACGCTGCACCAACAAGGTGCGCGTGCTGTAAAAACGTTTCTGGCGGGCACCGATGAACGTCAGCAGGCGCGAGCCGGTCGCCGATCTGCCCGCCGCGGGCAGCGGCGATTGGTTGATCACTTCCAACCACATGCAGCCGGGCCAGGTAGAATTCGCCACTTCAAAGCGTTCTTCGAATACGTCCCCCATGCTGGCACGCAGGGTGCGCGCATCCCGCTTCAAACGGATGCCGCGCGTCGAGAACGCCGTCCAGACGCCGCTTCCCACGAGCAGGAATACGCTCAAATACAGCAGACGCGCGTAAAGCGGCGAGCCGGTGACAATCCAGCCGACGAGGCCGAGAATCAACAGCGCAACCAGGGTCCAGCGTAAGGCCAGGGTCTGTCTCATTTCCTGCGTGGTGCTTCGTAATCTCCGCCGGGGACCGAGGTGTTCTCCAAGATCTCCTGGACGATGCGCTCTGCGCTCAAATCCCGCAGCCGGGCTGCGGGTCCGACGATGACGCGGTGCGCCATCACCGCCACCGCCAGTTTCTTGACGTCATCGGGCAGGACGAAATTGCGGCCTTCCATTGCCGCCATTGCCTGCGCAGTGCGGAAGAGAGCCAGCGAGCCGCGCGGGCTGGCGCCCAGGTAGACGTCCTGGTTGAGGCGCGTACGGTTCATCAGATCAACGACGTACCGCTTGACCGGCAGCGACACGAAGATCTTCTTGATCGTTTCCATCGCTTCAAGCAGCTCGTCCACCTCAATGACCGCCTCGAGGACCTCGATCGGGTGCCGCAGCTGCTGGCGCTCGAGCACCTCAATCTCTTCCGTTGGGTTGGGGTAACCCAGACGGACGCGCATCATGAAACGATCCAGCTGGGCTTCCGGCAACGGGAAGGTCCCCTCGTACTCGATCGGGTTCTGGGTTGCCAGGACCATGAACGGGCGCACCAGCGGATGGGTCTTCCCGTCCACGGTGACCTGTCGTTCCTCCATCGCTTCAAGCAGCGCGGCCTGGGTCTTCGGTGTGGCGCGGTTGATCTCATCCACCAGCACGATCTGGGCGAAGATCGGGCCGGTGTGAAATTCGAACACCCGCTTCGACTGGTTGTAGATCGATACGCCGGTCACATCACTGGGCAGCATATCCGGGGTGAACTGCAGACGGTTGAACGTGCAGCTTAAGGAGCGAGCCAGGCTGCGCGCCAGCACGGTCTTGCCGACCCCGGGCACGTCTTCGATCAGAATGTGACCCTGGCAGAGCAGACCAACCACGATCAGTTCAATCGTGTCGCGCTTGCCGACCACCACTTTCTCGAGGTTGTTGATCAATCTCATGCTGAATGCTTGTACGTTCATCATGGTTTCCTTCCCGAGCTCTATTTTACCCGTACTTGTATCCCGATCCGGTCAGGAATGCGACGACTGGGTCAGACAACTGTCGGAGGGATTGCTCGAGCGCCGGCCAGACGACCGCCGAGGTAGGCTCGACGTAAAAGCCCAGGCGGGCCAGCGCATCCCGGGCGGGCATGATCTCGTCCTCGTCCACCGCGACGACCCCGCCCCGGCTGGAATGTAACGCTCGCAGCACCGCATCTCCGCGTACGGGGAAGCGCACCCGCACCCCTTCGGCCAGGGTTGGGTTCTCTGACACCATCCGCAGCCCGTCCGGCCCGGCGGTGAACATGGCCCACAGCGGAGCGCAGGCCCGCGCCTGGACCGCAATCATCTTTGGCCCCGCGGACGCCAGCCCGGCCAGGCGCAGTGCTTCGAAGCCACGCGCCAATCCGAGCAACAACCCGCCCTGCCCGGCAGGTACCACCACGGACCCCGGCATGCGCCCTCCCAGCTGCTCAAAGGTCTCGAAAGCCGCCGTGGCGTAGCCGGGGAGGTTGAAGGGCAGGAAGGCATGGCTGGCATAGACGATGTCCTGGTCGGCGGCCTTTTTAACTGCCTCGGTGACCTCCGTCCGCGTTCCGGGTACGGGCACCAACTCCGCGCCGCAGGCTTCGATCTGCTTGCGCTTGGGTCCCGAAGCCGAAGCAGGGACAAAAATCCGTGCGCGGATCCCCGCCCGGGCGGCATAGGCAGCCAGGGAAGCCCCGGCGTTACCGGAGGAGTCCTCGACCACCTCGGTCACCGAGCGGGATTTGAGCACGGCAGTGATGACCGCCGTGCCGCGGTCCTTGAATGAGCCGGTCGGATTAAGATGTTCACACTTGAAGGCAACCTGCCGGCCAAAAGCTTCCGCCCAGATCAGGGGAGTGCCCCCTTCACCCAAAGAGACCGCTTCCGTCCCATCCGCCAAACCCAAAAGGCTGCGATAGCGCCAGATACCCGCCTGGGATGGGTCGACTTGGGCGGCATCAAAAGTCAGCGGGGAGGAAAAATCGAACACCCCGCCACACATCGGGCAGCGATAAGGGATACCTTCACCCGGGTACGGCCGCCCACAGTTCGTACACGCGATCGCCGGAAGCTGCATGGAATTCACGCCCAAAATGGCATCCGCAGGCTACCCTGCAGATCATTCGCCCGGCCGGGGAAAATATTTGCCTTCGATCCATTCTTCGCCCTGCGGGCTGACCTCCTTTTTCCAAACCGGGACGATCTCTTTCAGGCGGTCGATGCCGTACCGCGCCGCCTCGAAGACGCCAGTGTCGCGATGGGCAGCGGTGCAGGCGATCAGCACGGTCGGCGTGCCCGGATAGAGCCGGCCGATGCGCTGGACGACGGCAATGCCTTCCACGGACGGCCACTTGGCGCGAATCTCGTCGGCAATCTGGCGCATCTTGTCCTCCGCCATCGGCCGGTAGGCCTGGTATTCCAGATAGCGGGTCTCGTGAACTTCGCCCCGGCTGGTCACCCCGCGCACCATGCCGGTGAACACGGCTGCTGCACCGGTGGTCGGCAGAGTGATTTGCGCCAGCAAGGCATCCAGGTCGAGGGTTTCTTCCGTAACACGAAAGATGGTCGGCTGGTCCATGGGCCGATATCCCGCTCAGCCTCCCGAGACCGGGGGGAACAGGGCAACTTCCATACCGGGTTGGAGCACCAGCTCATCCATGGCATATTCCCGGTCCACCGCCACCAGGACCGATTGCATGGATGCCTTCAAGTTGGGGAACAACTCGCCGATGCGGTCCTTCAAGCCCTGGACGGTCATCCCGTCCTGCATTTCCAGCTCGATGAACTTCTTCCCGCCGGCGCGGTCGCGCAGACTGGCAAAAAGAAGTATTTTCGTCCGGTTCATTACGCCTCCATCTACTCAAAGCTCAACCATTATTTATTCAGCACGTCTCCGCTGCGGCCTCCGTGCTTTTCGACCAGGCGGATGTTCTGGATCTTCATGGTTTTTTCGGCAGCCTTCGCCATGTCATAGACCGTCAGGGCGGCCGCACTCACGGCGGTCAGGGCTTCCATCTCGACCCCGGTCCTGCCAGTCGTCTTGACACTGGCGGTGATGTGCACGCCGGGGAGGGCTTCGTCCAGGCTCAGGTCGACCTCCACATGCGTCAGGGCGATGGGATGGGCGAGCGGGATCAGGTCCGAAGTCCTTTTGGCGGCGGTGATGCCGGCGATCTGGGCCACGGTCAGCACGTCCCCCTTTTTCATCGCCCCGGCGCGGATCAGCTCCAGGGTCTCTTTCCTCATCACCACCTCCCCCTTGGCGATGGCAATCCGCTCGGTCGCTTGCTTCGCGCCGACATCGACCATATGGGCGCGGCCGGAATCATCGAGGTGGGTCAATTTCGGAGAGCTCATGCCTGAATTATACCCATAGAAGTGCGTTTCTCCAAAGAAGGAGAGTTTTTTGAGTATAATGCAGCCACCATGGATCTGAAGATTGCCGCCCACCAGACCGGTGGCTACACCGTCCAAATCCCCGTCTATGAGGGGCCGCTCGACCTGCTCCTGCAGCTCATCGAGCATGCCGAGCTGGACATCACCGCCGTGGCACTGGCCCAGGTGACGGATCAATACCTGACCTACATTCACCAGATGCAGGTCCCCGCCGACGAAATCTCGGCCTTCCTGGTTGTGGCGGCCAAGCTGCTGCAGATCAAGTCCGAAGCGCTGCTTCCCCGTCCGCCTGCCCGTGAACCCGGGGAGGAGGACCTGGGCGAGGCCCTGGCCCAGCAGCTGCGCATCTACAAGCGTTTCAAGGAGCTGGCCGCCTGGCTGGATGATCGGGAAACGCGCCACCTGCGGACCTACCTGCGCGTCGCTTCGCCGCCGAAAGTCGAAGCACACTTGGACCTCTCGAACATCACCCTGGCTGACCTGAGGGCGGCTGCCGAGGAGATCTTTGCCCGGGAACAGGAACTGGCTGCCCTGGGAACGGTCATCTCCGCACCGCGCATCACCATCCGGGAAAAGATCATGCTGATCGCCCGTCACCTGCAGCTCGAGCATGACCTGACTTTTGCCCGGCTGCTGGGGGAAAAACCCAGCCGGCTCGAAGTCGTGGTCACCTTCCTGGCGCTGCTCGAGCTGGTCAAACGCTACCGGGTGGCCGCCAAACAGGAAGGCCTGTTCAACGAAATCCAGATCGAGAAGCTGGAGGAGTGGGGTGAAGACGAGGACTTCGAGATCGAGTTCGAGTAGCCTCGGGCGGAAGGAGCTGGTCAGCCGGGGAATTGAAGCGCCCGGTCCAGGAATTTTTCAATCATTTTATGCAATCAAGCGATTGTAATGAGTAATATAGAAGTCCTGTACTATATACGGGAGGCCGTCATCTGTGTGGGTGTGCTCGCTGGTTTCCTTGGAGCGACCCTTCTGTTTATCCGCCGCAAGGTCCTTCCCGGCAGCCTGGCCCTGATGGGGTTTACCCTGTTAGGCATCGAACCAATCCTGGACATCGTCCTGTGGCGTATCTTCGGGCACAGGGAATTACCGGACTGGAGCACGTTGAACACCATCTACGCCTGCGCCTCCGGTCCGTCCCTCTTTCTGGGCATCGTCCTGCTGGCCGCAGGCTTGTTCCTGGCCGCGGACACGGAAACGCCGCGGCTGCCCGGGGAGAATCCCCCGGGCCAATGGCAGGTGAATTAACCCCTTTTTCGAAATCCGCAGCACCTTTCAGATGACGGAATTCTCATGATCAAAAGGGTAAGTGCTGTACCCCGTTCATTCCATTGGACGGGGATTTTATTTGGAGTAAAATTGCCTGAATTAACTTTTATTATTTCCCCCGGTGATCAACGTGTCGAATTATTTATCCAATTCAATTTCCCCTTACCTCGTCGAGCATAGTCAAAACCCGGTGGATTGGTACCCCTGGACAAATGAAGCCCTGGTCAAGGCAAAGACCGAGGACAAGCCGATCTTCCTGAGTATTGGCTATGCCGCCTGTCATTGGTGCCACGTCATGGCGCACGAGTTCTTCGAGGACCCGGAAATTGCCGCCATCCTGAACGAACATTACGTCAGCATCAAGGTCGACCGCGAGGAGCGTCCCGACCTGGACAGCATCTACATGTCTGCCGTGGTCGCCCTGACCGGCCAGGGCGGCTGGCCGATGTCGGTCTTCCTGACACCGGACCTTCAGCCCTTTTACGGCGGCACTTATTTTCCACCCCGGCGGCAGAATGGCCTGCCCGGCTTCAGGGATGTTTTGCTCTCCCTCGCCGCAGCCTGGAAGGAGCAGCGCAGCGAGGTCACCCGGGCCAGCGCGGAGATCGCGGCCCACCTACAGGAAAAGGAGCGGCCTGACGACTTGACGCAAACGCTGAATGGCGAAGTGCTTCATACCGCCTCCAAGACGCTGGTCCAGACCTACGACTGGGAGTACGGTGGCTGGGGCGCAGCACCGAAGTTCCCTCAGCCAATGGCGATCGATTACCTGATCCGTCGCCACCTTGCCGGTGATGCGGATGTTTTGCAACCTGCGCTGCACGCGTTAAGGGCCATGGCGCGCGGCGGCATGTACGATGTCGTCGGGGGCGGGTTTGCGCGCTATTCGACCGACCCGTTCTGGCGCGTGCCCCATTTCGAAAAAATGCTCTACGACAATGCCCTGCTCAGCCGAGCCTATTTGCACGCCTGGCTGGTCAGCGGTGAGGCGTTATTCCGGGACACCCTCGAGCAGACGATCGATTTCATCGCCCGTGAGATGACCTCCCCCGAAGGTGGGTTTTATTCCAGCCTGGATGCCGACTCGGAGGGAGAAGAAGGAAAATTTTATGTCTGGGACCTTGCTGAAATCCGCGCAGCACTCGGCGAGGAGAGTTTGTTTTTCGAGACCGCTTATGGCATGACTGCGGCGGGGAACTTTGAAGGCAAGACGGTGCTTCAGCGCGCCGTCGACGATTCGACCGTCGCGGCCCGCTTCGAGCTGACCCCCGAACAGGTCGCTGTTAAATTGGCTGAGTGCCATACCCGGCTGTTGGCGGTGCGCGACCGGCGCGTCCGGCCAAGGACGGACGACAAGATCCTGACCAGCTGGAACGCGCTCGATGCTCGCCACGTTAGCTGAATGCGCCCGTTTTTTAGGGGGTGAAAAATATTCTTTGATGGCTACACGCAATGCGCAATTCCTCGTCTCCGCCCTGCGCCCGGAAGGAACACTGCGTCACGCCTTCAGGAATGGCAAAACCGGTAACGAGGTCTTCCTCGAGGATTATGCCGCCCTCATCCTGGGCTTGCTCGAGCTATACCAGACCGATTTCGACCCGGGCTGGTTCAGCCTGGCTCGGGACCTCGCCGGAGAAATGATCCCGGCATTTGGGGATTCCGGGAATGGATTTTTTGACACGCCCAAGGAATCCAATCCGGTGCTGATACGCCCGAGGGAGCTTCAGGACAACGCCACCCCCTCCGGCAATGCCCTGGCTGCCGAAGCTCTGCTCAAGTTGGCCGCCTTCGACGGAAACGAGACCTGGCGCAAGCTCGGCTTGGGCGCGCTCGGTCAAATCCCGCGTCTCGCGGAGAAATATCCGACTGCTTTCGCCCGCTGGTTATCGGCCGTCGATTTTTCCCTGGCAAAGGTCAAACAGGTCGCAATCCTGGGCAAGCCGGGCGATCCCGGCGTACAGGCCTTCCTGGAGGCGCTGAATTCCTCGTACCGACCGAATCTCGTCCTGGCGGCGGCAACTTTTCCGGTCCCTGCAGGAGCCCCTGCCCTTTTCAGTGAAAAGACCTTGATCGACAGCAAGCCAACCGCATACGTGTGCGAATCTTTTACCTGCAAGCTGCCGGTCACGAAGCGTGAAGATCTCGAGTTGCAATTACGGGAGAACTAAGCTTGATCTTTTCCGTAATTTCTCTTCGCTCGCCAGATGGAATGCGCAAGCCACTTTACAACTCAGGAGGCACCCATCATGAAAACATGGCGCAATAGAATTCCGATAGCGGCTGGTTTGACAATTTTATTTGGTTTGCTGCTCTCCGGTTGTAATCTGCCATCCACGACACCAGCCACACCCACATTCGTCTTCCCAACCTTGACCACCGCTCCCACGCCCGTACCCACGACCGTTTATACCCAATTGCCTGCTGCCCTCCCTCCCACCTCCACGCCGAACGTGCCGACGCCGACGACGAAATCCGCTGCCGTGCGGATCGAATTTGTCCCCGGAGCCACTGCAGGTATCGAGCAAGGGACGCTTCAGCCGGGGGAACTCCAGGATTTCGTCCTTGAGGCCGGTCAAAGCCAGCCCATGATCGTGATGGCCGATTTGCCCGCTCACGATGTGACTCTGGGAATTGTCGGGCGGAGTTCGGGGAGCACGCTGCTCGAGGCTTCGAAAAAGTGGTCCAGCTGGGAAGGCATCCTGCCGGCGACGCAGGATTATCTGCTTACCGTCTATGCCGGTACGAAGACCGAAGATTTCACCCTCTCCGTCATCATCCCCAGCCGGATTACTTTCAGCCAGGGGGCCACTTCGACCACGGTCAGCGGCTCGACACCCGGCGGGCTGGTGGTTTCCTACGTGCTTTACGCGCTGGCAAATCAAACCCTGAGTGTGTCCCTCAACGTTCCTGCCGACAGCGCTGCACTGACGATCTATGGTTTCGAGGACGGCCAGCCGTTGCTGCGGTCGGCGCTCAATGCAACCACCTGGAGCAGCGAGCTACCGGTCAGCGAAGACTACATCGTGCAGGTCGTACCCAAGACGGGCCAGGTGGTGAACTACACGATGACGATCGCGGTAAAATAATCGCCGCCGAGCAAACTCAAGTCGGACGAGAAACCGCCGATTTATTTGGGCGGTATTTTTGACGCATCTGCCTTCAAGTATAATCGCCTCATCCCATCCAGGCTCAAAGGAGGCTTTGTGAAAAACTTGGACAGTAATGTAATCGTACAAATTGGCCTGATCGTTCGTGATGCGGCCAAGACCGCACAGCGCTACGCCGACGTTTTTGGCATTCCCGTCCCCGAAGTGGTCATGATCGCCGATGACCCTATCGCCAACACGCAATTCCGCGGCGGGGCTTCCACCGCAAAAGGCAGAGCCGCTTTCTTCGACCTGGGCCCGGTTCAAATGGAGCTGATCGAGCCCATCGGCGCGCCGAGCACCTGGGAGGAATTCCTGCGCACCAAGGGGGAGGGCATCCACCACATCGCCGTCCGGACACGCGACCTGGGAGAAGCCGAAAAATTCCTGGCGTCGAAAGGAATGTTAACCATCCAATCCGGCGCGTGGGTTGGCGGTCAGTATGCATATATCGACTGCTCAGGACAACTGGGAACGATTTTGGAGTTGCTGCAATTCGACCAGTAGCAGGCGGAGATCTGTCCGGGGCCAGGGGCCGGATACCGGCCGGCTCCAGCGGCGGCAGTTGCAGGGTCCAGGAAGTGCCGCTTGCTCGCAGGCCGTGGAGGAGAAGAATCTTTGGTTACCTATTTGAGTTGGGATCGAGCGGATGAAACGGCAGCATAGTCGAAAAACTCCCTGCCACATGGCAGGGAGTCAATTTTATGTCCAACCGGCAACCGGCTATTTATCGACCTTTGGTTGCTCGGGCTGTTTCTCAGCGTCCTGTTTGTTCTGTTCGTCTTTATCCTTCGATCCATCCAACCCGTCCTTGAACGATCGGATTCCCTTGCCAAGTTCACCGGCCACTTTTCCGATGCGCCCGGGCCCGAACAGGATGATGATGATTACAAGGATGATCAACAATTCGGGCAAACCGAAATCACGCAAGAATCCCATAAGCGTCTCCTTTATGTTAGTGAGACAAATTTACCACAGTCTGAGTAAATATACCATCCTTTGACGGTTCAATGGATCGTTTTCCACACATGCTGGACACGTGCGCGATCCCGCTCGGCGACAAAACCGATCCATTCCAGGAGGGTAATCGATCCATAGGCGGCGTGGCGGATGCGAAGGGACCACTCGGATTGGAGGTTTGCCAGGAGAGTGATCACTTCCTTGCGAGCCTTAACGAAATCCGTCAACGCCTGGCGTCCGTCCTGTTCGGCGTAGCGCCGCTCCTCCACCCAATGGTCGGTCTCCTCACCGGGGACAAACGGGTTATCTTCCGCCAGCACCTTTCGCACGCTGGGCAGGATAACCTCCTGCTCCACGTCCCGCAGGAGACAGACGATCTCAGTCAAGCGCCACTCCCCCGGTTCAGGTTGACGGCTCCAGATCTCCACCCCCAAACTGGATATCATTGTTGCCAGGGCAGCCGGGGTAGAACGCAGGCAGGCAATGAGGGCTTGCGGGGTTTTATCGGAGAGACGGAGCTTGGAAGGATCGGCGGATGCCAGCCAATCGCGGATAGTCGATAGGGGTCCCTGGGGAATATCGGCAATTCCGGAGGCGACATCGCCGGGTTTGCGCACGTGGAATACCGGAAAGCCTGCCGCCTGCGTGGGCTTGACTTCGCGATCGACGTCGTCTCCGATCATCACGAACGGGTCATCCGGCCAGCCCAGCTGCGCCAACACCTCCGGATAATAAGCCACCATCTCCTTGGTGAAATGGAAAGCCTCATAGGAGGAAATCAGGGCAAAAGGATATTTTTCCGGCGGGAGGCCGGCCCAGCGCAGGCGGTGCTGAATTGCTCTTAGGGGAAAAAAAGGATTTGTGGCTATTGCCACCCGGTAGCCTTGCGCAAAAGCCCAATCCACCAGATCGACCGCCTCGGGTATCGGCTTGGTCAGGGAGGCCAGCGATGGGAAAACCTCCTCATAAAACCGGTCGATCAATGCCTGGAGGTTCACGCGATCCGCATTAAGTTTAGGGTAGAAATACGCATCAAAGACTTCACGCAAGGTTAAGGCTGGATCAACGTTGGCCATCATGGCCCTCGTCCCGCCCATCAGTGCCGGGATCATCAGCTCGGGCGACACCTGCTCCGCCAGGGCTCCCGCGAGCGCCTTGGAATAAGCAGGTATGAAGGCATCCATGTTGGTATCGAGCAGGGTATCGTCGAGGTCGAGAAGCAGCGTATACGTCATTGATTCACCTTGAATGCCGGCGGGATTGGGTGACACTCCCCACAGCCGACATGCGGATCGAACCCGGAGCGTTCCGTTTTCTCGCAGAAGGTCGTCACCTTGACCCGCCGCTGCAGCGCAGCTGCCAACGGACGGGACACCTCGGCACGCAGCCGCATGAACTCACAGGCGTTGGCCATGCCTATCCCCGGGACGGGGCAGGTGCGACACAGCTCGCGAGTCCAGGGGGCGCCGATCAGGCGGCATTCTTCACGCTCCCGGCCGCGGTAGTAGTCACCGTAAAAATATTTGCATTCATTGCCAGCAGGTGTCTTCATTTTTCTAGTAGACAACAAAAGACGAATGACGGACGGCAACGATCGTTCATCATTCGTCCTTCAGCGGGTCGAAAATGGTCGTCCTAGACACGCGTGAGGTAAGTTCCGGTGCGCGTGTCGACGCGAATGGTATCACCCTCGTTGACGAAATTCGGCACCTGTACCTCGACGCCGGTCTCAACTTTCACCTTCTTGGTCACGCCCGTGGCAGTGTCACCACGCACGGCGATGTCCGCATGAACGACCTTCAAATCCACGGAAGTGGGCAGCTCGATATCGAGTGCCTCCCCCTTGTAAAAGGTCAGCTTGCATTCCATGCCTTCCGTCAGGAAACCGGCGGCATCGCCGAGGATGTCGGCCTTGATGCCGGGCTGGTCGAAGGTCTGCTGATCCATAAAATAGTAAAACTGGTCGTCCTTGTAAAGGTACTGGACGTTGTGGAAATCGAGGCGAGCTTCCTGGACCTGGCTGCCGGAGATGAACGTCTTTTCCAGGGTCGAGCCGGAGCGCAAATTGCGTGCTTTGATGCGGATGGTGGCGTTGCCCCGACCGGGTTTGTGGTGGGCGTATTCCAGCACGCGCCACAGGTTACCGTCGAGTTCGAAGGTCACCCCTTTGCGAAGATCATTGACATCAATCATGGCGAATTCCTTTTTATGAGCTGCAAACGGGCGGGATTATACTGCCAGAGAGGGGAGTGACGCAAGGGGCTAATGATGTTTCTCGGCGTCCGGGGCTTCCCTCAAAAGCTCGACCGCATGCGCCAGCACAGGCAGGATGACCTGCAAATTTTCAGCTGCCCCTTTGGGGCTCCCGGGCAGGTTGACGATCAGCACGCTGCCCCGGATACCGGTCACAGCACGCGAAAGCATGGCATGCGGAGTCACCTTCAGGCTTGCCTGGCGCATGGCCTCCGCCAGGCCGGGCGCTTCCCGGTCGATGACCGCCCGGGTGGCCTCCGGGGTTACGTCCCGCGGGGCAAAACCTGTCCCACCCGTGGTCAGGATGACGTCCACTTCACCCCCGTCGGCCCATTTCACGATCGTCTCGCTCAGAACCTTCACTTCGTCGGGAACCACTGCCGTTTGAGTCACCCTCCAGCCGTGGGCCAGGATCAGCTCCTCGAGCGCCGGACCGGAAAGGTCGGGGCGCTCGCCGCGCGAGGAACGATCGGAGGCGGTCAGGATACCGATTCGCAGGGTCATCTATTCGATCTCCTTGCCATAGATATAGAGATCGTCCATGCGCTTCCAGCCACGCCGCTCGTAAAAGGCAATGGCAAGCTCGTTGTCGGTGGTGACCAACAAGTAGCAGCGGATGCAGCCCTTGAGGCGTAAACGGTTCTCCAACTCCTCCATCAGCAAGTTCCCAACCCCCTGTTTACGGTATGGCTCAGCGACTGCCAGGTGATAGACCAGACCGCGCCGGCCGTCGAAACCACCCATCACGGTGCCGATCATCCGCCCGTCTGCCTCGGCCACCAGAAACAGGTCCGGATCGCGCTGAAGTTTCTTGTGGATCTCCTCCGGGTCATCCGAACGGCGGAGATGGATGCCGTTACCGGCATGCTCCCAGAGCTGGCGCGCAGCACCATAATCATCCGGATATTGGAATTCACGCAGGTGAACCGAACTCACAAACCCTCAAAGCCATCAACGGCGTAGTTTTTGGATCAATTCCTCGGGCATGTACGGTTTGAGCAGGAAGTCGTCCGCGCCTGCGGCAAGACATTCCTCGGTCTTATCGATGCCGGAGGTCATGATCACCTTGACTGCTTTCAGAGCCGGAATCTTGCGCATCTCCCGGACGATATCGATTCCATTCTCATCGCCGAGGAAAATGTCCAGCAGCATGAAATCGGGGTTTTCACTGCGAATGTTCTCAAGCAGGTCGCCGTCTTTATCCAATAGAGTCTCGACTTGGTACCCTTCCATGCTGAGCAGGGTTTTCAGGAGGGATACCATGGTGATGTCGTCCTCAGCCAGCAACACTTTTTGCATGGGCGTTTTTTCCCTTGGTCGTGGATTTTGGTTTTACGGTGAGGCGGACCGGTTTCTCAAGGGCAGCCTTCAGGACGTCGTCCACGGTTTCGGCAAAGACAAAATTGAGCGCTTTCTTGATCTCTTCCGGAATATCTTCCAGATCCTGGGAATTACGTTTGGGCAGGATAATGGTCTTCAATCCGGCACGATGGGCAGCCAGCATTTTTTCCTTGATCCCGCCGACCGGAAGAACCTGCCCGCGCAGGGTCACCTCCCCGGTCATGCTGACTCCCTTCTTGACCGACCGATTGGAAATGAGCGAGACCAGAGCGGTTGCCATCGTGACACCCGCCGAGGGACCGTCTTTGGGTTGGGCTCCTTCCGGGATGTGCAGGTGGATGTCCGCTTTATCGAAGAAATCCTTCTGCAAGCCCAACTGTTCGGCGTGGGACCGGACATACGAGAGGGCGGCCCGGGCCGATTCCTGCATGACGTTGCCCACCGAACCGGTGACCTGGAAGCCTTTCGCCCCGGGCATGCGCGCCGCCTCGATGAACAAAATATCTCCACCAAAAGGGGTCCAAGCCAGGCCCGGGACGACGCCCGGGATGGAGGTGCGGACGTCGATCTCCTCGGTTGCCAGGAATGTCGGATGGCCGAGCAGCTCGCGGATGACCTTGGGTGTGATCCTGCCGGTATGTTTCTTCTTCTCGGCAATGCGCGTGCCGATCTTGCGACACACAGCGCCGATTTTCCGCTCCAGGTTGCGGACGCCAGATTCGCGCGTGTATGTGTTGATGATGGTTTTCAGGGCTTCTCTCGTGAAGGTCACTTCCTCGGAGCGCAGACCGTTCTCGCGCGTCTGGCGCGGGACCAGGTAGCCTTTGGCGATGGCAATTTTCTCGCTTTCGGTGTACCCCGAAAGGTGGATGATCTCCATGCGGTCCATGAGCGGTGCCGGGATGGTCTCCAGCTGGTTGGCGGTGGTGATGAAGAATACCTGCGAGAGGTCGTACGAGACCTCCAGGTAGTTGTCGCGGAACTCGACGTTTTGTTCAGGGTCAAGCACTTCGAGCAGCGCCGAGGCCGGATCGCCGTGAAAGTCGAAGGTCAGCTTATCGACCTCATCGAGCATGAAAACGGGGTTCTTCGATTCCACCCGCCGCAAGGCCTGGAGCACGCGTCCCGGCATGGCGCCGATGTAGGTCCGGCGATGGCCGCGGATCTCGGCCTCGTCACGCATGCCGCCCAACGAGATGCGAATGAACTTGCGTTCCATGGCCCGGGCAATGGACTGCCCCAGCGAGGTCTTGCCCACGCCCGGCGGGCCGACGAAACACAGAATGACGCCTTCCCGCTCGCGGCGGATTTTATCCTGGGAGGGTGCCTTTGCCTCGTCCTTGCGCTCCAGGCGGAGCTTGCGGATGGCGAGGAACTCGAGAATGCGCTCCTTGACGTCCTGCAGACCGTAATGGTCCTGGTCGAGGATCTTGCGGGCATGGGCGATGTCCAGGTTGTCATTTGTGCCCTTGGACCAGGGCAGGGAGACCAACCAATCGAGATAGGTACGGATGACGCCATACTCGGCCGCCGCGGTGGGTAGGTGAGAAAGCCGCTCCAGTTCCCGGGTAGCCTGTTTTTCGGACTCTTCGGGCATCTTGGCTTCGGCGATCTTCTTGCGGAACTCCTCGACCTCCACGGCCTGCTCGTCCCTTTCGCCCAGCTCCTTCTGGATGGCTTTCATCTGCTCGCGCAGATAGTAATCGCGCTGGACCTTCTCGATCTCCGAGCGGGCTTCGTTCTGGATCTTCTGACCCAGCTGCAGGACCTCGACTTCGTGGACCAGGAAATCAACCAGCTTCTCCAGCTTGGCCCTGGTCGAGTCGAGCTCCAGGAGAGCCTGGGCATCTTGCAGCTCGATGCGTTGGAAATTGGCAATCGTGTAGACGGTCTGTAGTGGATCCTCGAGCGAAGTAATCGAGGTCACCAGCTCGCGCGGGATGGAAGGCGTCAGGGTGGAGATCTGTTCGAACTGGTCGCGAGCGCTGCGCGCCAGGGCCTCAATCTCGAGGTCGGATTCGATCATCTCGGGGATATATTCGACTTTTGCCTTGAGATAGGGTTCTTCTTGAACGAATTCCAAGATCCGGAAGCGCGCCAGGCCCTGGACCAGCAAACGGATGGTGTTGTCCGGGGCACGGAACAAGCGGTGGACCGTGGCGATGGTCCCGATGCGATACAAGTCCGCCGGCCCGGGGTTTTCCAGCTCCGGGTTGCGCGCCGCAACCAGGCCGACCAGCTTATCCGACGTGGCTGCGACGTCATCCACCAGGTGGATCGAGCGCGGCTGTCCGATGGTCAGCGGGACGGCGGTTTGAGGGTAGACGACCACGCCCCTCAAAGGCAAAACAGACACCTCTTCGGGAAACTTGATTGCTTCCCCTTCCACCGGCTCGGCGTGCGTCTCTATCTTTTGAGGCTCCTCTTTTTTCTGCAGACGCGTAAAAATGGAAGGCAGGAACACATCCTCGATCGAGGCGTCCGTGTCTTCGATCCAGTCGAAAAGATCCATGCGGCCTGCGTGCCAGCGGGAAGCAGTCATGCGTTTATGGTCATCCTTTTATGCTGATTTTCTTGGCCTTGCTCTTGGGAAAGATGACGCTCAGGAATCCATCCTGGTATTCCGCTTCGACTCTGTCGATATCCACATCCAAAGGCAGCTCGATAGCGGTGCTGAACTCTCCGAAGCGGATTTCCATCTGGTGATAGGCGCGCCGGTCCGGGCTGTCCGGGCGGATGCCGCTGATCAACAAAAAATTCCGGTCGACGTTGATGGCAAAATCCGATTCGCGCATTCCGGCGACTTCCACCCGCACCACGAAACTGGCTTCGGTTTCATAGACATCCGTCGGCGGACTCCAAGAATAGGAGCGGACGTTGACCTGCCAGCCGATTGCCCGCAGGGCGACATATGCCTTTTCGGGGGATAAGCCAAGTCTTCTGGTCAATGCAGCCATAGCCCCAGCTCCTTATGCAACCAGTGCTGCCTTCGCAGCTTCCAAAACCGAATCGTAGGCGGGCTCCTCGCCCAGCGCCGGCATGTAGGCCACATAGACGAGCTTGCCGGCCCGGTCGATCACAAAGACAGCCCGGCGCAGGACGCGCGCTTCTTTGATCAGGCAGCCATATTTCAAACCAAAGTCAGTCATCATATGATCGGAAAGCACCATCACCTGATCGACTCCCGCAGCACCGCACCAGCGCTTTTGGGCATAGGGCAGGTCGGTGCTGATGACCAGGATGACCATGTCCTTGCCGAGTGAAGCGGCCTCCTGGTTGAAGCGACGGGTTTCCCGGTCGCAGACATCCGTATCCAACGACGGGACTGCAGCGATGATGCGCACTTTTCCCTGGGTGTCCGCCAGGCCATTGAACGCAGCCCACTCGAGGGTTTGCACGGAAAACTCCGGGGCGGCTTCACCCGGCTTGAGATCCGCGCCGACCACGGTGGCGTCTTTTCCCCTGAACTTGATGATCGCAAATCTTTCGAGTGCCATAGAGCTCTCCTTGTAAACCGTTAAGGATGAAAATCGGAGAATCGAGCGCCCCTGGCGGGATTCGAACCCACAACCAACAGCTTAGAAGGCTGCTGCTCTATCCATTGAGCTACAGGGGCCGATTTTATGCCACGAAAGGTCTCAAACCCTTGTAAACCCGCGGCCCGGCAATCGTGCGCAGGATGACCTCTGCAGGCCGTTTCAAGCGCAGGCTCAATTCCTGCGCGGACATCGGGGTGTTGCCGCTTGCCAGCAGCACCCTGAAGACGCCATCCACCAGGGCGGTGTGCTCGGTGATAAAATCCAGCTGCCGGGCGCAATGGTTGATCAGCACGTGCTGGAGGCCGTCGATCGGACGGACTTCGGCAGTCTCCGGATCAATCCAGTCGACCAATTGGCCCTCGGGCATGTTGGCGAAAGCCGCCTGATGCTCGGAACACAGCATCCCTTCCAGGGCAACGCGCCAACTGGTATCGTTTTGCCGCCACCAATCAAAGTCGATATGGAATGGCGTCTCCACGGTCGGCTTGATCAGGCTGAATTTCTTCACCTCACTCATCCCCGGCCTCCGTCTCAGCCATGCGGAAATGGAGGTCGCCGACATGTTTGTAACCTGACTGCCCTGCCAGGAAGGCCATCAACGGCGCGGGCGGGCAGCGTCGAACCACATTCAGAGCCGAATACAATTCCTGGGCGTGAACGTGTCCCTGGACATTCAGTTTTACCAGCTCCTTCATCATATCACGCACCAGGAAATCCAAGGAGAGATGCTGTTTGCCGATTTGGATGCAGGCCTCGTCCACACCCTGCACATCCGGAACGGCGATCACCATCCGCTCGTTAATGTCACCGGCGATGTTCTGTTTGAGCATGGCAAATACGATCCCACCGTCGCTCCCCACCAGGACCGTCCTCACCCAATCCCGGGTGGGACGATGCACTTTGGCTTCGAGGATGGTCTGACCGGGTTGGATGCCCTTCCGCACCACAATCAGACTGCCCGGGTTCAGTCCATACTTTTGGTAATAATCTTTGAGGCCGTATACATAACGGTGTTGGCGGACCGCCCAGGCGGGGATGATGTTTTGTGTATGTGCGTCTACTAGGTCAAAGCGGATGCGCGGGGATTCGTACGCCGTCGGGAACAACCCCCGTGCCCGGACGGAGACAGGGAGCGTACCGGCGCGCCAGTGAGGGTACGTCAGGCACACCGTGACTTCATCCGGTTCCTCTGCCGGCGGTCCGCTCTCACCCAACTCATCATCAATCTCGGCTTCCAACAACAGCATGTCGTGGCTGAGCTTCGAGCGGTCGTATTCGATCGTCATGTAGCGCAGCGGAACGGGAATCTGCTGCACGTCAGCCGGTTCGAGCCGCTTCAAACACCACAAGACCTTCCCCGCCGGACCGACCTCGTCAAAACGACCGTCTTCCTGAAGGGCGTAGTTCATCGAAAACTCGACCAGCTTCGGGTTCACGTTGCGAGGCAGCTCGATCTGCTCGATCAAGGCCGAGGTCGGGAGGGGTTTGTCGCCTGCCTCTTCAAGGATTGCTTCCGCCAGGTTCAAATGACCGACGTTGACGTCCACCAACAAGGCGCGTGGGAACCAGCGCCCCGCAATCTTTACCAGTTCCGGATCAGCAGTCAGGGCTTCGGTCAGCTTCCTCTCCAGGTCCCGGCCGTAAATCCTGGTCACACTGGCAACGTTGAGCATTTGATCGTCGCCGTCCGCATCCGTCGATTGATTGAGCTTGTGATCGAACAGACCAGCCGCGAACTGCCGCCTGAACCCGTCGTCAAACTCGACTTCGATCACCTCGAACTCCCCCGCCGAGGGATTGACGCCGGGGCGTTGAGAGATCACCTTTCCTTTTGCCCAATCTAACGCTGGAAAAACTAGACTGTCCCCGGATTGATAATGCTCTTTTGGAAGATACGCCCTGCCAATGGATTGTTTTTGTTTAACGAGAACTTCCCGCTCACTGCGAACTCGCTCTTCGATGAGAACCGGGACAAGTTCGTTCTCTGTAAGGGGTGTTTCCTTTTCAAATAAATAGTTGCTGACGAACTCCAGATCAATCTTGCTGAGGGAAAGATTTTTCCAGTAATCCGGAGGCAACGTGAGCCTGACGCTAGCCATAATCTGCCTTCGTTGTAGATTACCCGCGCGGGGGACGTACTCGCTCCATGTTCGATCCTGAATGGCATAATTATACCCCACTTGACAGGCCGCTTTGCTTGACTTAGGATTGTTGCGAGGGAGCGCCAATCAGACTGCTTTCAAACCATGAACACACGACGTCAGCGCATTGGAATTTGGGGAGAAAGAATTGCCGCGGAATATCTTTCTGCCCAAGGCTACCTGATTCTGGCCCGCAACGTGCGCACACCGCACGGCGAGATCGATATCCTGGCCCGTCGCGAGCAGCTGCTCGTCTTCATCGAGGTCAAGACGCGCACGACGAAGGGTTTCGGTTACCCTGAGGAGGCGGTGACGGCCCGCAAGCAGGCCCACATGCTCGCGGCCGCCGAAGACTATCTGCAAAGCCATCCGGAGGCCGTCGAGGCCTGGCAATTCGACGTCATCGCTGTGGAGGGAAAATCCGGCTCCCAGCCTCGCATCACCCACTTTGAAAATGTCATCTCCTGAGCACCGTCTGCTCCCATTGATCGTCATCGTCGGCCCGACGGCGGTTGGCAAGACGGAGCTTTCGATTCGGCTGGCCGAACGTCTGGATGGGGAAATCGTGTCCGCCGACTCGCGCCTCTTTTATCGCGGCATGGATATCGGCACGGCCAAACCGACCGCCGCGGAGCGTGCCCGCGTTCCACATCACCTCATCGACGTCGCCGATCCGGACGAGACCTGGAGCCTGCCCGTGTTTCAAAAGGCCGCGGCCGAGGCCATAACGGAAATCCACCGCCGCGCCAGGCTGCCGTTCCTGGTCGGTGGAACCGGCCAGTATGTGCACGCCGTGACGCACGCCTGGACGCCTCCGCCCGTGGTCCCCGACCCTGGTCTGCGGGCCGTTTTGGAAAAGCTCAACCGCCTGAATGGATGCGAATGGCTGCACACCCGTCTACGGCTAATCGACCCGGTCTCGGCTGCAAACATCGATCCGCGCAACGCCCGGCGGACCATCCGGGCGCTGGAGGTAATCTTTTCAACGGGAAAACCGGCTTCGGAGCAGCGCGGACAGGGGAAGAGTCCCTACCGCCTGCTGACCATCGGATTGACCCGGCCGCGACCCGAGCTGTACGCCCGCATCGACGCCCGCATCGAGGCTATGTTCGCCGTGGGTTTTTTGAATGAAGTGCGCTCCCTGCTGGAAAAAGGGTACTCCCCCGACCTGCCGACGATGTCCGCCATCGGGTATCGCGAATGCGTCGAGGTGATCCAAGGCCGGCTGGAGATCGGGGAAGCCATCCGGCGCATGAAACGGTCCACGCGTGTCTTCGTGCGCCGGCAGGCTAACTGGTTTAAAATCGACGATCCCACCATCCGTTGGTTCGAGGCTGGCCATACCAGCAGCGACGAAATTGTGTCATTTATACGCTCCATCCTGCCGCTCCCGGGCACACAAGCTTCGTAATTTTTCAAGGCGGGCTGTTTTATTTGACTCCACCCCTCCAAACCGGTATACTCCTGCGTATGCCCATTTCTCCCTGGCTGGCACACTACGACTTCGGTGTTCCATCGCATTTGGAGTATCCGCGCGTCCCGGTCTTCGATTTTCTTGACCGAGGGGCACGGCTGTCGCCAAAACGGACCTGCATCATCTCCAAAGACGAGGTTTACACCTATCGTCAGGTTGCGGACCTTAGCGACCGGATTGCTGCGTCCCTCCTGGCTTTGGGACTGGGCCGCGGCGATCGTGTTGGCCTGTTCATGCCCAACTCGCCCGAGTTCATCCTTGCATACTTTGGCATCCTAAAAGCAGGCGGCGTGGTGGTCGCCATCAACCCCCTTTACACGCCGCCCGAGATCGCCCGCCAGGCGCGGGATGCCGGCCTGGAAGTCCTGATCGCAGCCGGAGCGCTGTATGAGCGCATCCAAAAAACTCGCGCCGAAAGCGGCCTCCGCCAGGTCGTTGTGACCGGGGACGTCGTCCCGCAGACAGGCGATCTGCGTTTCGACATACTCACCGCGGAGCAGGCGAAGACCGCCGGGAGATCCAAGAAATCCTCCGCAGGCCGGGCGCTCTCTGCGGTGAAGGCATCGATCCTCCCCGACGACGTCGCCCTCTTTCAGTACACCGGCGGGACCACAGGCATCCCTAAAGCCGCGGTGGCACGGCATCGCAACCTGGTCACCAACACCCTCCAATTCAAAACCTGGATGTCGACCCTCGAAGAGGAAAAAGAGGTCGTCCTTCTGGCGCTGCCCATATTTCACATCTACGGAATGGTGTGCGGGATGCTGCTGGGGCTGGCCTTGCGCGCCGTCCTGGTGGTGATCCCGGACCCGCGCGACATCTCCGGCTTGCTGGCTGCCATCCAGACTCGAGCGCGTCAGCTACTTCCCGGCCGCCCCGACCCTCTACAACGCGATCAACAACCACCCTGAGGTCACCGCCGGCAAAGTGGACCTAACCTCGGTCAAGGCGTGTATTTCGGGCTCTGCGCCGCTGATGAAGGAGACGAAGGAGAAATTCGAGCGCCTCACCGGTGGGCGCATCTGCGAGGGATACGGACTCTCCGAAGCGCCGACCGCCACCCACTGCAACCCGCTGCGGGGTGAGAACCGCATCGGCTCGGTCGGCCTGCCCCTCCCGGACGTCGACGCCAAGATCATTAATATCGAAGACGGCCAGACCGAGATGCCGGCCGGCGAGATCGGGGAACTGGTCATCCGCAGCCCCCAGGTGATGAAAGAGTACCACCACATGCCGGAGGAAACCGCCAACGTGCTGCGCACTCTGCCCGGCGGGGGTGAACCCTGGCTGTTCACCGGCGACATCGCCCGTATGAACGGGGAAGGATATTTTTACATTGTGGATCGCAAAAAGGAGTTGATCAAGGTATCCGGATACCAGGTCTGGCCGCGCGAGGTCGAGGAAGCGATCAGCTCGCATCCCAAGGTTCTCGAGGTGGGTGCGGCGGGCATCCCGGACGCCTACCGCGGCGAGGCGGTCAAAGCCTGGATCGTGCCACGGACAGGTGAAAGCCTGACGTCAGACGAGATCAAAGGATGGTGCCAGGACAGGCTAGCCCCCTATAAAATCCCGACCCAAGTCGAATTTCGGGGCGAGCTGCCCAAGAGCATCGTCGGCAAGATCCTGCGGCGGGAGCTGGTCAGGCAGCACCTCGAAAAGAAAGGTTGAGCAGCGAGAGGGATAAAAAAGCGACGCACCATGCAGTGCGTCGCTTTATTTTTCAAGCGGTAGAGGGTTGGGGTGTTCCGCTTTTCTTGGGGATGGGCGGCGGGAAGATCGCTTCGAATTCCTCGCGGGTCAGGGTTTCGACCTCCAGCAGGCGATTGGCGACGTCGTCCAGCATCTTGCGATATTTCTTCAAGATCTTACGTGCCTGTTCGTAGCATTCGTCCACCAGTTTGCGGACCTCGCGGTCGATCTGCTCGGCGACCGCCTCGGAATAGTCACGCTGCTCGGAAATCTCGCGGCCCAGGAAGATGAGCTCTTCCTTATGACCGTAAACCAGAGGGCCCAGCTCCTGGCTCATGCCCATGCGGGTGACCATTGCCCGGGCGATGCGGGTGACGTTCTCGAGGTCCGACGAGGCGCCCGAGGTGATGTCGTCGAAGACCAGCTCTTCGGCGGCGCGCCCGCCCAATGCGCCGGCCAGCTCTGCCACCATCTTGCGCCGGGAAGTCAGCAGGCGGTCGTCCTCCGGGCGGTACCAGGTCATCCCACCCGCCTGCCCGCGCCCGACGATGGTAATCTTCTGCACCGGGTCGGCCTCGGCGATGGCGTTCATGACGATGGCGTGGCCGGCTTCGTGATAGGCGATGATCCGCTTTTCCTCCTCACTGATCAGCCGGCTCTTGCGCTCGGGCCCCATGATCACCCGTTCGATGGCTTCTTCCAGCTCGGGCTGTCCGATCGTCTTCTTGTTCCGGCGGGCTGCCAGGAGGGCGGCCTCGTTGATGGTATTCTCCAGATCCGCGCCGACGAAACCCGGCGTGCCGCGGGCAATGCTGCCCAGGTTCACGACCGGATCCAGGGGCTTGCCCTTGGAGTGGACTTTCAGGATGGCCTCCCGGCCGCGCATATCGGGGCGGTCGAGGGTCACGCGGCGGTCGAAGCGGCCAGGGCGCAGCAGGGCCGGGTCGAGGATGTCCGGACGGTTCGTGGCTGCCACAACGATCACGTTGGTGTCGGTATCGAAACCGTCCATCTCGACCAGCATCTGGTTCAGCGTCTGCTCGCGCTCATCGTGCGAGCCGCCCAGGCCGGCGCCGCGCTGCCGCCCGACGGCGTCGATTTCATCCACGAAAACGATGCACGGGGAATGCCGCTTGGCCTGGTCGAACAGGTCACGCACGCGGCTGGCACCCACGCCGACGAACATCTCGACGAACTCGGAACCCGAGATCGAGAAGAAGGGCACGCCCGCTTCGCCTGAAACAGCCTTGGCGAGCAGGGTTTTACCCGTTCCCGGGGGGCCGACGAGCAGGACACCTTTGGGGATGCGAGCACCCAGCTGGATGAATTTCTGTGGCTCTTTCAGGAACTCGACGACTTCCTTGAGCTCCTCCTTGGCTTCGTCCACGCCAGCCACGTCCTCGAACGTGACCGTCGGGTGCTCGCCGCTGAACATCCGGGCGCGGGATTTCCCGAAAGACATCGCCGCATTATTGCTGCCCTGGGCCTGGCGGAAGATGAACCAGAACAAGGCACCGAGCAGGATGACCGGGAGGATATAACTTGCCAGGGTCAAAAGTCCCGCCCAGGGGCTGGGAGGGTTGACTTCGATGGATACCCTGGCCAGATGGTCAGGAGTTACGCCCAACGCCACCAACTGTGACACCAGCGTCGTCTCCGGCTCTTTGCGTGCGGTTTGTTCGATCGGACCACTTTCGCCGGCCGAGACCACCTGCAAACTGTTGTCATCCTTGACGACGATTCGGGTTATTTTATCTGCCTGAACCTGTTGTGCGACCTCGCTGATGGTCAATGGCCCTTGCGAATTCGGTTGCTGCCGAACATTAAAGTAGACCATCGCGACAATGGCGATGAACAGTAACAAATAAATAATGTAAGACTGACTCCTTGAATTCACATGGACCTCCTGTCCGTGCGAGTTGATTATACCAACCTATAGGGGTCTATGCCAGATTCGGACAATATAATATACAAATTTCTAATAAATTCTACAGACAACAGGCCAACAACCCATCGATGTCCTTCCAAGACAGGGTTTAAGCATAAATCGACAGCACCAAGTGGAACATCCCCGATTATCATGCTATACTTATGTGGTAAACTTCTTTGAGACAGGCGGTCTCCCATGAGCAAGAATGACAACAAACTCATTCTGTATATCGAAGACGAACCAGAGATGATCGACCTGATTCGCCTGATCCTCAACCGGCGCGGATTCGAGGTCAAGGGAGCCAATGGCGGGAAGGAAGGCCTGGAATCGATCCACAAGGAAAAACCCGACCTGGTCCTGCTTGACCTGATGATGCCCGACATGGATGGTTGGGAAGTCTATCAGCAGATGAAAGCGGATGAAACCACGCGCGACATCCCGGTCATCGTCGTGACCGCCAAGGCACAAAGCATTGACAAGGTCCTGGGCCTGCACATCGCAAAAGTGGACGACTACATCGCCAAGCCTTTCAGCCCGCAGGAATTATTAAACAGCGTGGACAGCGTGCTCAGTCAGAAAAAACCGGCTTGAGCAGAAAGAAAATGGACGGGGCGCCTACCAACCGCCCCGTTTGTTATCAATGGTCATCGTCACGCTCCAAAATAAAAACCACCCCCTTTCCGCCCAGCTGCAAGCCATTTATTGTGACAGCTTCATCTGTCGTCTGCGGGGATTGACGTTCCGCCGTCACCTCGACTTGGGCGAAGGCTTGCTGCTCGTCGAGTCGCGTGACAGCCGTCTCGATGCCTCCATCCACATGCTGTTCGTTTTCATGGACCTGGGCGTAATCTGGATCAATTCCGGATACGAAGTCGTCGACGCTGTCCTGGCACGCTCCTGGCGGCTCGCCTATGTTCCGCGCGCCGCGGCCAAGTACATTCTGGAAATCCATCCCGATCGGATGGGTGAATTCCAAATCGGGGATCTTGTCGAGTTCAACCATGCTTAGACGTTTTATCGTTATCGGCCTGACACTCCTTATCGCCCTCTCCACGCAACCTGCCGCCGCACAGACGTCCGCACCCTCCCCCGGACCAGTCTACATCGTCCAGAGCGGTGATTCGCTCTGGAGCATTGCCTTGCGTTTCAATACCACCATCACCGATCTGCAGACCATCAACAACCTTTCCGGCCAGGATATCTACGCCGGACAGAAGCTCGTCATCCCCGGCCTGGAAGGGATGACCGGCACGCTGACCACCCGGCCGGTCAGCTTCGGGGAGACGCTTCTCAGCCTGGCGCGCCAGTACGGTGTCCCGGAAGCGAACCTACGCAAGCTCAACCATGTCGTCACCCCGGCGCAGCTTTATGCCGGTTACAGCCTGACGCTCCTGGAACAGCAGGACAAGCCTTCCTGGACCGAGCGCACATCCGTCGCAAAAGGTGAGACCCTCCTGGAAACCGCAATAAAACAAAATACGGATCCCTGGACCGTCACCGAGATCAATTCGCTATCCGGCACATGGGATGCGCTTCCAGGAGATGTGCTCTTCCTGCCCGGCGGTTCGTCGGCGACGGAAACGACCGGACTGCCGGCCATCTTTAAATCGATCTCTACTGACCCCCTGCCAATGGTGCAGGGAGCCACCATCCAGATCAAGGTTGTCCCTGCGCAGCCGGTCAGCCTCAGCGGCACGCTGATGGACCATCCGCTGCACTTCTTCCCCGTCGGGGATGGCTCCCAGGTGGCGCTTCAGGGGGTTTACGCACTGGCCGATCCAGGCGTATACCCGCTGCGCATCGACGCGGCCCTGGCGGACGGTTCGGTGCAGTCGTTCGAGCAGGAGGTACCGGCTCTGGCGGGCAGCTTCCTCTCCGAAACGCTGACGGTCGATCCCGAGACGATCGACCCGTCGATCACCGGACCGGAAGACCAGTGGCTGGCTGAAACGACCTCGCCGGCTTCCCCGCAGAAACTGTGGCAGGGAATGTTCCGCTTACCGGTGGACAACCAGGATTGCATCCGCTCGCGCTACGGCACCCGCCGCTCTTACAACAATGGCGCCTACCACGGTTTCCATTCCGGCGTGGATTTCGGGGTTTGCTCGCAGACCCATCCATGGGACGTCTATGCCCCCGCCGACGGCGTGATCGTATACACCGGCCTCAAAATCGTGCGCGGCAACGTAACCATCATCGACCACGGCTGGGGCATTTACACTGCCCTGTTCCACCAATCCGAAATCTACGTCAGGGCGGGGGATCATGTGACCGCCGGACAATTGATCGGAAAAATCGGTGATACCGGCCGGGTGACCGGCCCTCACCTGCACTGGGATTTGTGGGTCAACGGGGTGCAGGTCAACCCGTTGTTATGGCTGGAAAATGAGTTCCCTCATTGACCGGGCCGGACCGACGTTGACTGCTCCTTCTATTGAGACCAGGAGGAAGACCATGAGCGATCTGAACAATTTCTTGAAACAGGCGGACATTTTCTATCAATTAACTCCCACACAGCTGGAAATGATCGCCAACCTCTGCCAGGAACGCAGCTATGCCCTCGGCGAGATCATTCTCGAAGAGGGCGCCAACAGCAAGGACCTCTACATTATCACCCACGGGGATGTGGAGATCCTGGTCAATCCCGCCCTGGTGGGCGGACCGGAAGCCCCCAAGCGCCCGGCGACGATTGCCACCCTGCGGCGGGGGCAGTCTTTCGGAGAAATCGCCCTGGTGGACGAGGGCTTGCGCTCAGCTACTGTGCGCGCAGCTCAAAAAGACACCCGCCTGCTGGTCATTCCCCGGGACAAACTGCTCCTGCTGTGCGAGACCTATCCACAACTGGGCTACCGCCTGATGTACAACCTGGCCGCCGACCTGGCGATGAAAGTCCGCAATACGGACCTGCGCATCCGCGAAACGCTTCTCTATGGACAGAAAAAGTAACGCCTGATGCGGAAATTCGTCCTCGTTGCGCTCGCCGGGCAGTTCATCCTGACTGCCTTTCTGGTTGCATGCCAGGCGGCGTATCGCCCTTATAAATGCACCGATCCACTTGGCTGCCTGGAAATCCCTCCCGGCAGCCCGCTGGATATCGGCATGTTACTGGCCATCTCCGGGGATTACGCTTCGATCGGGATCGATTCGCGGCGCGGCGTCGAACTGGCCGCGGCGGATCAGGGGGCGATCAAAGGACACATCCTCCAACTCTTCCTG
Organism: uncultured Chloroflexia bacterium; assembly: GCA_963739255.1. Lineage (GTDB taxonomy): Bacteria > Chloroflexota > Anaerolineae > Anaerolineales > Villigracilaceae > UBA877. The sequence continues at coordinate 81,690 of CAVTZT010000006.1, read as the reverse complement.
GAAGGGACGGACTGCTCCTCCCAGGCTGCCCGCTCGGCAGCCACGGAACTCGCCCTGACCGCCCAGCTGGTGGCGGTCATCGGACCGACCTGCACGGAAGAAGCCCAAGTCGCCGCCCAGATTCTGTCGGATGCCGGGCTGGTCATGATCTCGCCCTCCGCCGGCGGGGAGGTCACGGCTCCTGGTTTTTTTCGAACGTTCTATTCCGCCAGCTTCTCCGGTTCGGCGGCAGAAACCGCCATGCAGGATCTGGACGCCCACCGGGCGATAACGATCACCGATGATGTCAACGACTCAAATTTTCGGATCGGAAGCTTTACCTCAGCTCTGCAGAAACTTGGAGAAAGCCGTCGACAGGTGGTCGGCACGTACGATGTAAATAATTATCAGGCTTTCATTTCAGATTTGACCCCGAAATTTCCGGATTTCCTCTACCTTTCCGCCTCCCCCACCCTGGCCGGGCAGGTCGTGACCCATGTGGAGGGCAACCCGGAATCTGGGGCGCTTGCCGTGGTCGGCAGCGAGAACCTTTTCTCGCCCGATTTTCTCCAATCCGCTGGAGACGCCGCCCGCGGGGTCTACCTCATCGGCCCGGACGTCACCACTTTTAGTCAAGGCTATCCCCGCTTTGTCAATGCCTACTTGGCGGCCTACGGTCAACCCCCCATTTCCGTCTTTCACGCCTATGCGTACGACGCAGCCGGCATGCTCTTTCAAACCATCCGCCGAACCAGCGTCCTGGACCGCGATGGAACCCTGCATATCCCGCGCCAGGGTTTACGCCGCGCATTGTCGAGCTTGTTTGGTTTTCCCGGTTTGACGGGCAACTTGAGCTGTTCGGCCTCAGGCAACTGCGCCGCCACGAGCGTTCATTTAGGGATCTATCGAATCATCGATCCGAACCCTGCGGCGTGGGACACGGGGAGCAACCCCAAATTGATCTATTCCCAGGGTTTTTCAAAATAAGCTTACCCACCCCTGCCAAAAATGTAGAGCAACTGCCGTTCCGCCCGTTTAAGCATATAATCTGCCTATGCCGACCGCCGAGATCATCACCATCGGAACCGAGCTCCTGCTCGGGGAGACGACGGATACGAACACCCGCTTCATCGCCCGTACCTTGCGCGGGCTGGGGATTGACCTCTACCGCACCCTGACCATCGGCGACAACGCCGAGCGCATTGCCGAGGCCGTGCTGCAGGCCATGGGACGCGCCGAGATCGTCATCACCACCGGTGGTCTGGGTCCGACCGTGGACGATCCCACCCGCCAGGCGATTGCCCGGGCAGCCGGCGTGGAGCTCGTCTTTCACCCTGAGCTTTGGGAGCAGATCACGGCGCGCATCGCGCGCTACGGCCGCACGCCCAGCGAAAATCAGAAACGCCAGGCATACATCCCCAAGGATGCGGTCCCGATCGAAAATCCGGTCGGCACCGCCCCGGCCTTCATCTTTGAGGGAAAAAGCTCACTGGTGATCTCGCTTCCCGGCGTGCCGCGCGAGATGGAAACGCTCCTGACCGAAGCGGTGCTTCCCTACCTGAAAAAGCGCTTTGGTCTGCATGAAATCATCAAGCTACATACGCTGCACGCCTCCGGGATCGGGGAGGGCGCCCTCGACGAGCTGGTCGGCGACCTGGAGACTCTGGCCAACCCGACCGTCGGCTTGACCGCGCACTCTGGTGTCGTGGACGTCCGCATCGCCGCCAAGGCCCGGACCGAGGCGGAGGCCGACGAATTGATTGCCAGGGTTGAGGGGGATATCCGCTCTCGTCTTGGAGAATTCATCTTCGGTGCGGACGAGGACACCCTGGAGGCCGTCACCCTGCGGGTCGTGGCAAAACGCGGCTGGACCCTGGCCTGTGTCGAGTGCGGATTGGAGGACGCCCTGCAATCACGCCTGAGCCGCAGCGGGGACACGGCTTATAGAGGCGGAAGCAGCCGCGAGATCCCGCGCCGCGGACTGGCCGAAGCCACCGAGCAGGAAGCGTCCAAGACGCAGGCTTCAGCCGGGTTGGGGGTCGCCTTATATCCGTCCGGGGACCACCACGAAATTGACCTTGTGTTGATCACCCCGTCAGGCAGGGAAGAGAAACACCTGACCTACGGCGGGCATCCCAGGAACGCCTCCCGCTGGGCATGCAACATGGCGCTGGATTGGCTGCGGGGTATTGCAGCGGAGATCGCATAATCGATGCCCACCCCGCCGTCCGCTCCACGCTGGAAAAAGCTCATCCTGGGCATCTGGATCGTGAACCTGGTCTGCGTTGTTGTTATCGTAGCTGCCTGGTTGTTTTTCAGGTCGCCCGCAATGGCATTCTTTGCCAACCCCACCCCCAGCCCGACGGTCACCTTTACCCCCTCTCCCACCTACACATCCACTTTCACACCGACCCTCACCCAGACTGCCAGCGTCACCCCGACCGCCAGCCTGACCCCGACCCCCACCGAATCGTCCACCCCGACCGACACACTCCCGCCGACCGACACCCCTACGGTCACGTTGACACCCATCCCATTTCGTGAAGGGCCGATCGTGATCGGGCATTCGGTCGAAGAGCGGCCGCTGGAGGTGTTTCGCTTCGGCACCGGGCCAATCCAAAAGCTGATCGTCGCCGGCATGCACGGGGGGAACGAATACAACACCGTCATACTGGCGGACCAGCTGATCGCATACATCACCGCCAACCCCGCCATCATCCCGTCCGACGAGACGCTTTTCATCCTGCACGACCTCAACCCGGACGGCGTCGCCCGGGAGCATGGGCCGAACGGGCGCGCCAATGCCAACGGCGTGGACCTCAACCGCAACTGGCCGGCCAACTGGCAGAAAGACTGGCCGCGGGCCGGCTGCTGGATCGATCCGCCCGTCACCGGCGGCACCGGCCCCGCCTCCGAGCCCGAGACGAAGGCTCTGACGGCATTCATCAAGAAACACAAAATCACCGCCATCATCAATTACCACAGCGCAGCCCTGGGGATCTTCCCCGGCGGAACGCCGATTGCCAAAAACTCGATCCGCCTGGCAGAGCTGCTCCACTCGGTGTCCAAGTATCCCTACCCGCCCGTGGACACGGGCTGTGTATACACCGGCGGCTTCGTGGACTGGACCAGCAACATCGGGATCGCCTCGGTGGACCTCGAACTGACCAACCACACCGACACCGACTTCGACCAGAACCTGATCATCCTGCAGGTGTTCATGAACTGGAAGCAGTAAAATAAGGCAGGAGTGCATATGGCCAAATCCGTCGACTTGATCCTCGCAAACGCCCTCGTCCTCACCATGGACGAGGAGTTGCACCAGTACGAACCCGGTGCGGTTGCCGTCTCCGGCGACGCGATCATCGCGGTGGGAGAGGATGCCGAGATCCGCAAAGCATACAGTGCAGCCCAACTGGTGGATTGCGGCGGGAGGGTGGTGATGCCGGGCTTGGTCAACGCTCATACACACGTTCCGATGACGCTGCTGCGCGGTCTGGCCGACGACCTGCGCCTGGACGTCTGGCTGCAGGGGTATATGATGCCGGTCGAGCGCGAGTTCGTCTCGCCGGATTTCGTCCGCCTCGGCACCCAGCTGGCTTGCGCCGAGCTGATCCGCAGCGGTGTGACCTGCTTTGCCGACATGTACTATTTCGAAGAACACGTCGCCAAGGCCACGGCGGAGGCAGGGCTGCGCGCCGTCTGCTCGCAGACGGTCATGAAATTCCCCTCACCCGACGCGCGCTCCTTCGAGGAACTCGCTGGCTGCAGCCCGCGACTTCATCGAAAAGTGGAAGGGCCATCCCCTGATCGTCCCCTCGGTGGCGCCCCATGCCCCATACACCTGCACGGCTGAAATCTTGCAAGCCACGGCCAGGCTGGCGGTCGAGTTTGACGTCCCGCTGCATACGCACCTTTCCGAGACCGCCCTGGAAGTGGAGAACATGCGCCGTGAAAGCGGCATGCCGGTGATCCCTTACGTCAAGAAGCAGGGCTTGTTCGAGGCCAAGGTGCTGGCGGCACACTGCGTCCATATCGACGAGGGCGAGATGCGCACCCTGCTGCACGCCGGGTCGGGCGTCGCCCACAATCCCTCCTCCAACTTGAAGCTCGCCTCCGGCTTCGCACCGGTGCCGAAGATGCTCGAGGTGGGCTTGAACGTTGGCATCGGAACGGACGGCCCGGCCTCCAATAACGACCTGGACATGTTCGAAGAAATCCGCCTGGCCGCCTTCGTCGCCAAGGCGGTCAGCAACAACCCCACCTCGGTCCCGGCCGTCGCCGCCCTGGCGATGGCCACCCGCCTGGGCGCCAGGGCGCTGCACCTGGGTGCCATCACCGGCACGCTCGAACCCGGCAAGCACGCCGACCTGATCCTGGTCGACACCCGCAGCCTGCACAACTCCCCCCGCTTCCACCGCGACCCCGACAACGCCTATGCGGGGCTGGTGTATGCCTGCAAGAGCACGGACGTGACTGACGTGATGGTGAACGGCAAGTGGATCATGCACGCTCGCCAGTTATTGACTTTGAAGGAAGAGGAGCTGCTGGCCGCCGCACAGGACTATGCCCGCCGCATCGACGTCTTCCTGATCGCCCGTGAACAATCCGTCTTTTCGAAGCTGATCGCTCTGGGCGGCTCGATGGAGGAGGAATCCTTCGAGGTCCAGCTCAAGGTCAAGCTGGCGGACCCGCAGCCTGTCCGGGAGGGGATCAAAAAGACGGAGATCGCCGTGCTGCGCACGAAGCATTACCACCAACACGACGTGTACTTCAGCTTCAATGACCCGGCCCAGGGTCGCGTCCGCTATCGCGAAGATGAGATGATCGATGACAAGGGCGAGATCACCGGTGTGCGCGCCCGCCTGACGCTCATCGGACCGGCGCGCGAAGGCGAGTTCGGTCACGACGTCCTGCTCTCACGCGTGCGCTACTATGCCCCGGCCGGCAACAGCCAGCGCTTCTACCGCGAGTACTTCAAGCCGGTCTCCGAAATTCCCATCGACAAGGACCGCCTGCGCTGGTTGATCCGCTTCGAGGGGGAGGAATTCTACGTCAACCTGGACAAGGTCGAAACTCCGGCGCTTGGCTACTACCTCGAGATCAAGAGCCGCACCTGGAGCCGCAAGGACGCCGAGGACAAGGCGGCGCTGGTGACCAGGCTGATCGCATTGCTGGGTGGGTCGTTGAAAAAGACCGTGACCAAGGATTACCTCGAGCTGGCGGAAGAGAAAACCTAGGCGCCCGCGGAACCTGGCGCGACGAGCAGGATCGAAGGAGTGGAGCCATGCATAATTTCTGGAAGGAAGTCGCCAGGTTTTTGGCTGTGGCTGCCGCGATCTTTTTTGTCCTTGCCGCGGCCGGGTCGTCCTTTCTGGTTGCCGTCGACCGCCGCCTGCTGAGTGCTGCCACATATAAAAACGCCCTCAGCCAGCAACAGGTCTATGCCCGCATACCGCGCGTCATCGCCGAACAGATCATCCTGTCGGTGAATTACCACCCCTGCACGGAAAATCCGCTCAGCTGCGAGGGTGCCTCTCCTGAATTCCTGGACTGTGCCCGCAATCAACTCGGTGCGGATCGTACGGACGCCCTGACCGGCGGGCAGGGTCTGCCGACCGCGGACGAGCTAACCCGAATCCAACCCTGCCTGGAAAAATTCCCGCTGAAATCCGGCGATGGGGGAAATGCAGGCGAACCATCCCCATTCATAAAAAATCTCAGCGTGGCGAACTGGGAGACGATCATCGGCACCCTCTTCCCACCCGACGCTCTCCGCCGGACATTCGAGAACCTGATCGACCAGGTCTTTGCCTACCTCAACGGGCGGCAAGAAACTGTGACCTTGAACCTGGTCGACTTCAAAAACCGGCTTGCCGGACAGGCGGGCCTGGACAGCCTGCTCGAGCTGCTCCGCGCCCAGCCCACCTGCAGCGACCAACAGCTTCAGCAATTTCAGGCGTCCCTCGTCTCAGGGGGAGGGGATGTCACCTTATGCCAGCCCCCGCAGGAGATGCTGGATCAGCTCAAGCCCACGATCCAGGAACAGCTGGCAGCCTTCGCCGGCCTGATCCCAGATCAGAGGGTCCTGCTTTCACCCGAGACGGGTGAAAATACTGCCGCCTCGGGTCCATCGGGAACGAGCAGCTTGGTTACGGCAGTGCGCCTGGCACATCTTGGCATGCGCCTGAGCCCGGATCTCGCTTTGGGCTTCCTTCTGCTGATCACGTTCCTCGCCGTGCGCACACCGAAGAGCTGGCTGCGCTGGTGGGGCATCCCATTTTTCCTGTCGGGAGTTTTTTCAATCCTGTTGGCACTCTTTCTCTCCCCTCTGTTCGAAAGAAGCTGGGTAGCCCTTCTCGCAGGGAAGGTGCCTGCCTCCCTTTCCCTCGGAATGATCAGCCTCGGGCATGACCTGGCCCGGGCGGTCGTTCAGTCCCTGGGGATGGGCATCGGGCTCGGCGGCACACTCCTTGGACTTATCGGTGCCGGGATGTGGATCGGATCGACTTTTGTCAAGACAGGACCCGAAGCGCAGCAAAAGGCAGCCCCGCCTGCGGCAGACCCATGACCTCCGACGGCTGGGGCGAACCGATCAATCTTGGCCGGCTGGTGAACACCTCCGCGGACGAAGGCTGGCCCTTCGTGAGCACGGACGGACAGGAGCTCTGGTACAACGGGCAAAGCAAGCAGGGGCGTCCCGGCCCGGCCATCTTCCGTTCCCTGCGTCAGCCGGATGGGAGCTGGGGGCAGCCCGAGGAGATCATCTCCACCTTCGCCGGAGAACCTACCTTGAGCGGTGACGGGAAAACGCTGTACTTTGTCCACCACTTTTATTCGAAAGATTTAACTGCCATGTTGGAAGGGGATATCTACGTTTCCTACAAAACAAAATAATCCATCGTTTTAATTAAAGCTGAGCAGGTCACGTTTCAAGCGTGACCTGCAAGTTTATTACGGGCAGGCGTTCTGCAGGTGCTGCTCGAAGGTGGCAGCAAAATTGTGACGGCCTGAATTGTCGCAGCGCGCCTGGAAGTAATAGTAATCCGTCTGTGCGGGGTCAGCCACCGCCTCCAGGGCGGTCAGACCGGGATTGGAGATCGGCGCGGGCGGGAGTCCCGGGTAAAGATAGGTATTGTAAGGTAAGTCGACCTTCAGGTCGTCCATACTGAGCGGATTGGTCCACCAGGTGTTCTGGGCGGCATTGAAGCCCAGGGCATATTGGACGGTTGGATCGGTTTCGAGCTTCATCCCGGCTGCCAGTCGGTTATAAAAAACCGAAGCGATGACCGGCATCTCCTCGTCGCCCACGGTCTCGCGCTGGACGATCGAGGCCAGGATCACCGCCTGATGGATCGTCAGGCCGTGGTTGGCGAAACCATTGCGCAATCCCGGGGTCAGCGCTCTGTCAAAATCCGCCAGGAACGCGGCAACCAACTGGTCTGCAGAAATAGCCCGTGACAGCTGATAGCGATCCGGCAGGAGAAAACCTTCGGCGGGTGTACCGTCGTTCAAGAAATAAGGCGGGGCGGCAGGGTGCGCGACGGCCACGAGAAAATCCTGCGGGGAAATGGACAAGCCGGAGGTGGGCAGCGCGGCGGCGATCTCTTCGGCGCGCCAGCCGGGCAGGATGAAAAACGACACTTCCGATAAAACCGCGGATTGAATTTTTCGGGCAATCTCCACGGCGGTCATGGATGGAGCCAGGCGGTACACACCTGGTTGGAGCGTGGTGTCAATCCCCGCCCAGGTCAGGTACGCACGGAACGAGCGCGCATCCTGGATCAGACCCACCTCTTCCAGGCGGTTCGAGATCGAGTTCGCGCTTTCCCCCTGTTCGATCGTGAAGACCTGCTCGGGACCGGAAGGATTGACCGGCTGCATTAGATTTCCGCTATTCCAAAGCAGATCAAGTGCATACCTCAGCTTCTGTCCGTCGCCGAGGCGCGGGCTGGCAGAGCCGAAGGAACGTTCCACCAGGACCGGTGCATCGAGGATGAATCCCGTCGCTGCCAGGATGAAGAGCAGGGCAATTAGAAATAAGAAGGGAAAGCTGGACCGCCGTTTGTTCATCAGGGTCATCCTGCGGGATGGCGGGTGTCCAGATAATCCTGAAGCAAGGCGGTTGCTGCCAGATCGTCCAGGTGTCCGGCGCGCTTGCGGCGCGCAGCCCGCAGATCGAGACGGGCGGAGCGTGCCGCCTGGGTGGTGAAGGCTTCGTCCCAGAGAAGGACCGGAATACTTGTCTGTAACTTCAACGCTTCCGCAAAGCGCTGCGCCCGGCGGCCCTCGTAGGTGGGGAGGCCATTCTCATCCAGCGATTGGCCGACGAGGATCAATCCCGCCCGGTTGGCAACGGCCAGATCCACTACTGTGGCTGCATCGATAAGACGGGAGACGTGCAGGACCACCTTCAGGGGATTGGCAATCGTTCCGGTTTCATCGCTGATGGCGATGCCGAAGCGCTTGGAACCGGGGTCAACTGCCAGGATGCGCATGATGGTTCAATCCAGGCCAGCCTTAATACGTGATTGCCGTGATCCGGAATGAAAGCCACGGTAACCATGGCCACCAGGCAGGGAACAGGTGGATTTCAGGCTTTCCAGCCAGGGGGAGGAGGGTAAAAAGCTTCTGGCTGGCCGCGTGAACGTTTAATCCCTGGACCATCTGGGCTGCCTGCTGACTATCGATATACGCCCGCAGCGGGCGGACAGCCAGGATCTCCCACTTTGTGACTCCGGACTCGGTGACAAGCGCCGTGCGAATGCGGATTTCGACGGGTCCTGAAGTTGGAAGGTATCCTGCGGGCAGGTCGGCATTCATGACCGCGCTTGCCAGGGACAGGAGATCGCTGCCTGCGACATACTGCGCCTCAAACTCGACCTGCATATTAAGAGTGACTTGATCCCCGGGTTGTCCCTGACCGGGAATATACGTCTCGGCGAGCACTTGCTTGATCGTCAGGCTCTCGGAGAAGAGCACGTCGCTCGCAGCAAGGGTACCGGGAATTTGGGTGAGAGCTTGCTGCTTGAGCCGGGCAAGCAAGGCTTCGTGCAGGCGGAGACGGTCGCCGGCAGTCGCAACCGGGGTGGACCGATCCGTGCCGCCGACCGTCGGGGCGGGGTTGGTCACCGACAGGCTGGTGCCCAGCCCGCCCACGATGGCAACGAGCTGGTCAGCTGGCAGGTTTGCCGCGGAGCCTGGATCCAGCGCCTGGACCGGCAGGTCGACCGTCTTGCCCACACCCGCCGCCGCGACGCCGTCCGCGGTCGTGGCAAACTGGACGACCGGGCTGCCGGTCGTTTGAACGATGGTTCCGTCAGGGATGCCGATGACGGAAGTGGTCAAATTACGGAAGCGGACCTGTCCCCGGGCAGGCTGGTCGGGGAGCAGCGCCGACCCGGAGGCCGGGGTGGTCTCGCTTCCCTCGACCACGACGGATGCGCTCCGCGACGGGAGGCTGCCCGCCACCAGGTTGACCTCCGCTGTGTCCGGGCTGGCAGTGACCGGCATGTTCAAGCTCTGGGTCTGGAGGCGCGGGCTCAACTTGATCCTCGCCGAGGGAACAAAAAGAAGGAGCAAAGTTAATACTGCCAGGACCGCCAGGGTGAAAAAGCCAAGTCGTACCGCAGGGCGATTACGCCAATGACCTTCGACATCCTTTACGTCCTGAAGCCTCTGGCGCAGGTTTGGTTGAGCGGCGCGAGAAATCACTGTGGGCGCCGCCTCCTGTTCCGGCCACCCTTTGCGCTGGGCGGTTACAGAGGTATCGAAGACCGGTATTTTCAGCTCCCGGGCCGTCGTGCCAATCTCCGCAGAGCGGGTCACGATGGCCAGCTGGGCGCCGAGGCCGGCGGCATGCCGTTGGAGCAGACGCAGGTCCAGGGTCCGGGCCAGGATGCGGCCGCGGCGGGGAAAGACCAGCAGCAGGCGCGGCGTCTTGGCCCATGACATCTTGTCACGGACGGAGATCACATCATCGTGCACATCCAGTTGGATGACCTGGGTCTTCATCTCTCCCGATTATAACGTAGGGAGAGATCGCGCGCACCCGCCTGGTTCAGCTTGCCGGTTCAGGGGGAGCCGGTGATGACCAAGATATTGTTCGGCATGTTTCTGCGGCGGACAACCTGCTTATTGTTTTATACGAGCTCTCCAAGCCGTCTTATGGCTTCGGAGTCGGTATACTGATAGGGATAGGGATGGTCACGTTGATCACCACGATCAGATCGTTCTTCTTTCCAGGCCCGGAATTCAGGAACAGGAGCTGACCTCCGGTCTGACCAAGTCGGACGAATTCCATCGCTCCATTCGCATCGGCTTGCAACGCCCAACCCTGGGGTTGTAGCTTTTCTTTATAGAAGGTTTCCATCTCCTCAACAGTCACCGGTGCCCGGAAACAATAGTAGGAGCCGATCAAAGTTTCTACCACCTGGCCCGCGGTCGCCTGCGGCATCACGGGGATATCCACCCATTTTTGCATCGGCGGATCAGAAGGGTTGGGGCATTGTTCCAATGAACTGGAAAGCCCCTGTATCTTTACCCCCAGGGTGGCAGCCATCATGGTCTGCTGGGCCACGAGCGTGTTCTCGGCTCCGGGGGTCGATGCTACCGCCGTCAAGGTCGCGGCGATCCCGGGGATTGAGGTCAGCAACGGAGGGATCGTGGCCGCTGGTGGAGTTTCGGTTTCGCCGGGCGCGGGCGTGGGACTGTCCGTCGGCAGGGCGGTGGCGATTTCGGTCGCCGTGGCGGATGGAACGACCGTGGCCGGGGGTTGTGGAGCAGAGGTCGGCGCCGCCTGGGTCAGGTTGCAGGCAACCAGAGCGAAAAAGCATAAGACAAACCAGGAAAGTTTTTTCATTTTCACCTCTAAAACTGTAATCTACCTGCTAAAAGAACGATCTACTGATCAAAGGTCGTACGAGCCTGTCGACGCACAACTGCAATGTGTCGAGCCTAGGGCAGCCGATGATCGATCATTTTACGCGTGTCTCTGACGGAGCACAATCATCTCAAAGTACTAAGGTTGGAAATCCTCCAAAGCAGGGGCGACTCCCCCATCCGGCCTGACAGTCAACCAAGTGCCTCACTGCCCCTTGGTCAAAACCACGAGGTTGAACGCCGCCTGCGACGTGATGGAGATGGTGATATTGTCCTTGCCGTGGTTGAAGATCATCACGATCGTTCCGACCTGGTCGCTGGTCGAGGTCAGGGCCCAACCCAGGCTGCCCATGGCATACTTGTAATAGGCCTGGATTTTATCCGGTGCGGCATTGGTGGCGAAGCGGTAAGTGGTGTTGTCCCCGGTGCCGCGGATCGCGCCGCTCATGATCGGGATGTTGTTCCAGACAGGAATGGCGGTATCCGTGTATTTATTCCCATAGAGGAGGGTCGCCACGGTCGGGACGACGGAGGGCTTGGGCATGGGCGTGTCGGTTGGAATAAGGGTTGCGGTCGGAGGCGGGACCGGTGTGGCGGCAGGAGCCGGCGCAGCGCAGGCAGACAGCCAGATTCCCAGCAGGGCAGGAAGCACCCAGGTTCTGATCCGCATGGCGATTCCCTCCGCAGGATCTACTTCAGCTTTTTCTCGACCCACTTCGGCACCGAGGCCAGGGCTTCTTCCAGCTTGCTGGCGTCCTTGCCGCCGGCCTGGGCCAGGGTGGGTTTACCTCCGCCGGAGCCACCCAGAGGCGCGGCTACGAACTTGACCAGCTCGCCGGCGTTCAAGCCGCGCTTGACCAGGTCCTCGGTCACGCTGGCGATGACGGTCGGGCGCCCGTCAATCACGGAACCTAACACGGCCGTACCGCTTGTATACTTCCGGCGGAACTGGTCGGCCAGCTGACGCAGGGTGTCGGCATCCGCGTTGGGGACTTGAAGTGTCAATACAGGAACCCCTCTGACCATGGGAACATCCGCCAATCTGGCAGTAAAACTGGCGACTGCGCCCTCCTGGCGCAGACTGGCGATCTCTTTTTTGGCCGCGCTCAACTCGCCCTGCAGGCTTTCGACCTTCTCGGGGATGGCTTCGGGTGTGCTGGAAAGCAGGCCGCTGGCCTGCTTGAGGGCCTTGAAACGGCGGGCGATCAATTCGTACGCCCCGCGGCCGGTTACCGCTTCGATGCGCCGGATGCCGGCTGCCGCCGAGCCTTCGCTGAGGATGATGAACGCGCCCACGTCCGATGTCCGGTCCAGGTGGGTCCCACCGCACAGCTCGTAGGAATAGCGCCGTTCTGGGTCACCGATGGTGATCGTCCGCACGGTCTCCCCGTATTTTTCTCCGAACAGCGCCATGGCCCCCTCGGCCACCGCCTGCTGGCGGGATTTCTCCACCGGCTTGACCGGATAGTCTGCCGCCACCGCCGCGTTGACGATGCGCTCGACGCGCTCGATCTGCTCCGGGGTCATCGCCTCGGGGTGGTTGAAGTCGAAGCGGAAGCGATCCGGGGCGACCAGTGAGCCCGCCTGGCGGGCACTCTCACCGAGGACCTGGTGGAGCGCGGCGTGGAGCAAATGCGTCGCCGTGTGGTTGCGCCGGATGTCATGACGGCGGTCGGCGTCGACGCTCGCCACCGCCCGATCCCCGACCCTGGGCTGGCCGCGCACCACCTCGCCGACGTGAACGACCATGCCGGCAGCCGGCTTGCGCATCTCGGACACCTCGATCTCCCATTTGTTCCCGGCATCCCGGATCAGGCCGGTGTCGGACACCTGGCCCCCGGATTCGACATAGAAAGGTGTGCGGGGTAGAAGAACTTCGACGGAGTCGCCCGCCTGGGCTTCGTCGATCGCCTGTCCGTTGACGACCAGCGCCAGTACCTCCCCCTCGACCTCCAGCACGCCATACGGGTCGTGGGCGACACCTCCCTTACCCAGCTTGCCTTTCGCCTGCAGGTCTTTGCGCAGGCCGTTATAGAACTCGGCATCTTCCCCGCCCATCAATCCCATGGCCTTCCCGGCCCCGGAGGCGAGACGATGTTCCTCCATCGCCCGGTGGAACCCATCCACATCAACATCCAGCTCCTGCTCACGAGCGATGTCGCGCGTGATTTCCAGCGGCAGTCCGTAGGTCGCGTACAGCTCGAACGCCTTGGCGCCGTCGAGCACTTTCTTCTTCTTTTTCTTCAACTCATCCAACATCCCCTGGAGGAAGGCGGTCCCCGATTCCACCGTGCGGGCGAAGCGCACCTCCTCACGGGTCAGGTTGTCGATGATCGCCTGGCGGCTCTTGACCAGTTCGGGGTAGAAGTCCCCGTAGCTGGTGATGATCGCCTCGGCCACTCTTGCCAGGAAAGGTTCGTGGAGATCAATTTTCGTACCGAAGCGCGCCGCCCGGCGGATGATCATGCGGCAAATGTAGTTGCGTCCGGTGTTCCCCGGGACGACCCCATCGGCGATGAGGAAAGCCGCAGCCCGGGCGTGATCGGCAATCACCCGGTAAGGGGTGAAATGAGCGTACATCTGCTGCTCGCCCTCCCCGGTGAGCGAACGGACCACATCCAGCGCGCCTTTGAACAGGTCGATCTTGTAGTTGGAATCCACGCCTTGCAGCACGGAGACGATGCGCTCGAACCCCATACCGGTGTCGACATGCTTGGCAGGCAGCGGCTCGAGCCTGTCTGCGTCCAGGCGGTTGTACTGGATGAATACGTTATTCCACAACTCCAGGAAGCGCTCGCAGTCGCCATTCACCCGGCATACGTGCCCGGGCACATCTTGCTTGTCGCAATATTCGACGCCGCGATCGATGTGGATCTCGGAGCACGGGCCGCAGGGACCGGTCTCGGCCATCTCCCAGAAATTCTCCTTGCGTCCGAAAAACAGGACATGGGACGGGTCGAATCCCGGCTGCTGCCGCCAGGCCTGCGCGGCTTCGTCGTCCTGGGGGATGTTCCCTTTATCATCCTTGAAGCACGTGACATAAAGGTCTGCCTTGGGCAGCCTCCAGACGTCCGTGAGCAGCTGCCAGGCCCAGGTGATGGCCTCTTTCTTGTAATAATCCCCGAACGACCAATTGCCGAGCATCTCGAAGAAGGTGTGGTGGCTGCCGTCGCGGCCGACCTCGTCCAGATCATTGTGTTTCCCGGCTACGCGCAGACACTTCTGCGAGTTGACGGCGCGAGTGTAGGGCCGTTTATCTGTGCCCAAAAAGACGTCCTTGAACTGGACCATGCCGGCATTGGTAAAAAGCAGGGTAGAATCCCCGCCGGGGATGAGGGAAGCCGAAGGGACAAAGGCGTGTCCTTGTTCAACGAAGAAATCGATGAAGGTTTGGCGGATCTCGTTACCGGATAATTTCTTGGTCATCTGTGCTCCGCTTGCGTCTAGAATGGGCGAATTATACCTAAAACAGGGTAAATGTTGTGAGGCCACTTGACTGTTCAATATGTATATAGAAAAAACTAGAGTCCTTCGCCTCCGGATAGGCATTATCAGTGCCAAAAATTGAATTAATAATCCGTTTCCTAAAGGGTGATATACTTTGGAAGGAGATAAGGGACACCACATGGATAATGATCCAAGCATGCCGCATAAAGCGCTTATCGCCGCCGTCCTGCCTACGTACAATGAAGAGACCAATGTGGGGGATGTCATCCAAGTCTTGCTGGACACAAAGATATTGGATGAAATCGTGCTCGTCGACGACGGCTCGACGGACCGGACCTTCGATGTCCTGAGCCAGGCCGCCACCCGCGATCCGCGCGTACGCCTCGTTCAACACGACAGGAACAAGGGCAAGGGGGAGGCGATTTTCAGCGCTTGTGCAGCCACATCCGCTCCCTATCTCCTGCTCCTGGATGCCGATTTGAAGAACCTAACCCCCGGCCATCTCTGCGCCCTGATGGCGCCCATCCTGGAGCACCGCGCCGACATGACCCTGGGCTTGTTCGTGGGCGGGCATCTCATCACCGATCTTTCGCATTGGTTGGCCCCATACCTGACCGGGCAGCGTGGCCTGCGCGCGGATATCCTGAGATTCATATCACGGGAGGCGGCGGCCGGTTATGGCTTCGAGGTCGCCTTGACTGTGGCTGCCCACCAGCAAGGATACCGGAAACGCGTCGTCCCGCTGAAAGGGGTCTGGCATCCGCAAAGTGAGCTGCGACCGGAGCGGGGTTTTTGGAAGGGTGCTGTATGGAAGCTGCGCATGTATGGGCAAATCCTGCGCGCTTGGATCATTGCCACACGCGAGCGCCGCTCCGAGGCAAAAGCCTTCTTCTCCGACATTCTCAAATCATAGCGCCTGCTTTCCGCTCATCGGGCCATCGCGAGGGGGCGCGGTGGCCTTTTATTTTCCGCTTTGGAATATAATCGGATCGATCATGAAACAAGCTGCATTTTTCCTCCTGATCCCGTTTTTCTTTGCCCTGTCTTCCTGCGGCGGACGCCAGGCAGCAGAAGTGACTGAGGCCATCCCAGCGACGGTCACGCCTCCCTCAGTCGCAACAGCCTACCCGGGATGTTACTTCAATTGGGCGACACAACCCCTGCCCGACCTCAGCCGGCAGGTCCAGGAGACGGTCGACAGGAAGGGCATCGCCGGCGTCACTGCTCTAGCTGAGGCTTACGGAGAGAATTGCTACGACAACCTGACGAACAAAGTCGTCTATTTCTCGGCCATGGAGACCGATTTCCGTTTCAAGGCAGCCATTGAGGATCTAGACAAAGCCCACCTGGGAGAATCCGTAGAACGCCTCCTGGAGGTTATTGAGGCGCTGCCCGGATCGTCCATCCCCGGACCCCGGCCGGGTTACGTGGGGATTTCCTTTCAGGCCGGAGAAAAAACCGTGAATATGTGGTTCCTGCTTGAGGATGGCAAATCGGCTCTCGCCAAAGGCCTGCACGGCGCGGCGCTCTTCGAGGCATTACAAAACAAATAACCGCAGGGAATATTTCCACTTTATGCCAATCGACATTTTCAGAATTTCCGGCCTCGCCGGGACCGGACTCGCGATCCTGGCCATTTTATTTTCCACCCTGCTCTATCGCGGCAAACAAGGGGAAAAGTTTTCGCTTCTGAACCATTTCATCTCCGAGCTGGGGGAAGTGGGCGTCTCGGCGGCTGCGCGGGTATTTAATTACGGCCTGCTCCTGGGTGGGTTGTTCCTGATCCCCTTCATAATCAAACTGGGAGTTGTACTGCACAGCGTTTTGGGCTGGCTGGGTGCCGCAGCCGGAGTGATCGCCGCCCTTTCGGTTTCCGCGGTGGGCATTTTCCCGATGAACAACCTTCAGGCTCATGGAACCG
The DNA here is from genome assembly GCA_963739255.1 of uncultured Chloroflexia bacterium. GTDB lineage: Bacteria > Chloroflexota > Anaerolineae > Anaerolineales > Villigracilaceae > UBA877. The sequence goes on along the minus strand of CAVTZT010000006.1, from coordinate 65,462 downwards.
CAGCCATGACCTACTTCCGGAGCGGCCTGGTGATGGTCTTCTTTTTCGGCCTGTCGATCCATTTCCAACCTTCCGGGCACCTGGCGATCCTGCACTCGGCCAACTGGCTCAGCCTGGCGGCCTTTCTTGCCTACGCAGCGTTTTTACTCCGGATGACCCCGAAGAAACCGAAAGACGACCCCGGGGAGGCTCCCGACCCCGATGGTGAGCCGGAACGGCCGCGCGTGTGGCTGTTTGCCATTTTGGAGTGGCTGGTATTCTTCGCCACTATTTTCTGGTTGTTCGGAATGACTTTCTTTATCTAGGATCGGTCAGAAAAACCAAAATACGCTATTCGAGGAAGAGGGTGCGGGCTTCGAAACGCGCTTTTGCGTAGCTTCTGCTTTTGTTCACAGCAATCCCCCTGAGTTGTGGCATTTCCTGTACATTTGCTTTCCCCAAGAAATTTCGTTTTCTTAACCACCCCTGGGATGAGGAAGAATTCCAGGGCTTTTTTTATTGATCATCAGGATCGGGAACGCTGACCGCGGCAAAGCCGGCGTGGGTCAGCTCGGCCAGTGCCTTGACTGGCAGGCGGATGTTAAGGCCGCGCTGTCCGCCCGAAATGTGGATCTCGAGCCGGGCCTGCGCAGCAGAGTCGATCACCACCTGGAAGCCGCGATTGATCAAGGCCAGGGGGGAGATACCGCCAGCCAGCAAGCCGGTCAACTCTTCGGCCTCTCGCTCGGTCGGCAGGCTGACCTTTTTCTCGCCCAGCTCAGCAGCCAGCATCTTAAGGTCGACCCGGTTCGCGCCGGGGATGACCGCCAAGATCGGCTTCCCTTTGGGCCGCGTCACGACGATGGTCTTATAAACCAGCTCCGGCTCCAAGCCGAGCAGGTCGGCGGTGTGGCGGGCGCCCAGCTTCTCGGTCGGCAGCTCGTAAGCCTGGTAAGGTATTTTTTTCGAGTCCAACAGACGGGTGACATTATTAACCACGGGCATGGAATAACTCCCTGCGGCGGGAAAGAATGGACATGCTATACTTGACCTAGATTTTACACGAAAAGCAAAGGGCTTGATCATGAAAAGCTTGCAGTCATTCCTCCATCGCACCTGGACGGCATCCAAAAACCTGTCGCCAGCAAACACCTTGATCATCGCGGGCGGAGTCATTCTGGCACTCCTTCTCCGCTATTGCCTGCGCGGGTACGCCTCGGATGACTTCACCGGATTGATGAACGGCTGGTACCAGGCCATCAAAGACCAGGGATTCGCCTCCTTTCGTTCCGGCGTCTCGAACTATAATCCGCCGTATTTATTTTGCTTATACCTCATCTCCGTTCTTTTTCCAGGCCTTTATAACCTCACCGCCGTCAAGCTGCCCTCCATCCTCTGTGATTTCCTGTGCGCCTGGTTTGTCTTCCGGATCGTGCGGCTGAAGTTCCCCACCGGTCCCGCGCCAATGTTGGCTCTATTCGCCGTGCTGTTTGCCCCGACGGTGGTCCTGAACAGCGCTTTCTGGGGCCAGATTGATGTCCTGTTCACCACCGGCCTTATCGCCTGTGTATATTACACCTTGAGGAACAAAAGCTGGCTGGCCTGTCTTTGGTTTGGGATCGCGATCTCGTTTAAATTCCAAGGGTTATTTCTGGCCCCCTTCTTGCTCGTCATGCTCTTCAAACGAAAAATCCAATGGCGAGCTTTGCTGATCGTTCCAGCCATCTACCTGCTCTCCATCCTCCCCGCCTTGCTGGCCGGGAGGCCGCTGGTCGAGCTGCTCACCATTTTCTCCGGACAGGTCGGCCTGTATACCACACTGACCAACAACGTGGCGAACATGTATGCCTGGTTCCCCAAAAGCTTCAGCGATCAGCTTTATCTGGCGGGTCTGGTTTTCGGGACCAGCATTTGTTTCCTTTACCTCGTCGTGGTCTACAAGAGTCGTGCCCCCCTGACGGACGGGGCAATCGTCCAGCTCGCGCTGCTTTCCGTGCTCATCCTGCCTTTCTTCCTGCCCCGCATGCACGACCGATATTTCTACCCCGCCGATGTCCTGTCCATCATCTATGCCTTCTTCTTCCCGGAATATTTCTTCATTCCCCTCGCGATCGTTCTGGCCTCCTTTTTCTCCTATGAGCCGTACTTATTCAAGATCGAAGTCGTGCCGCTTCCCATTCTGGCGATTGCGCTGCTCGGCGTAATCATCATTCTGGTCAGGAAAATGATCCTGACCCTGTATCCTTCCGCGGGGACGCGGGAGGTCAGTGGATCCGGCCCGGAAAGCAAGGGCAGCGCCTGATCGAATGCAAAGCCCATGTGACCGAACTACCACCCAGGTTAAAAACTGCGTGGGGCGGTTTGACAAGTCGCGGGCTTGGACTACAATTGGAGGGAATCATCCACCCTTTGCCAACCGCAAATGGAAAAGAGGTGAAGATGTCCAACTCCGATCAGGAACAGGAAAGATTGCGTCGCCTGAGGGAGCGCCAGCTCACCGACCGCAACCCGCACACCAAGCAGCGTGAGTTTTACCGGTCCAGCAATGAACGGGAGCGCCGCTCGGCGAAGCCTTATACCCTCGGCGAGGCCTGGGCCGTCATCCCGCATCTCTGGAAGGTGCCGTTCTATGCCCTGCTGCTCGGTACCATCCTGCTGCTGGCGCTCACCTCCTTATGGAACTCCGTCTGGGCTTGGGTCTCCGGCGGAGCGGCCATGTTGATCTTTGTCATCGTCGGATTCGTCATCGGTCAGGCGCTCGATCTGCGTGACAGGATTAAAGACTATTCCAAGTGAAGACCTCCTCACCGATCAACGTCGACGAGCTTCTCGAGCAACTCCCCGCCAATTACTCCACTGCGGACCGGGATCTGGTGCGGCGCGCCTACCGCGTGGCTGAGCGCGCCCACGCGGGACAGAAGCGTGCCTCCGGAGACCCCTACATCAACCACTGTCTGGCCGTCGCCGCCATCCTGGCGGAGTACTCCATGCCGGTGGAGGTGGTGGCCGCCGGCCTGCTGCATGACACGATCGAGGACACCAAGGTTAAATATCAAGACCTGCAGCGGGACTTCGGGGACGCCATTGCCAACCTGGTCCAAGGCGTCACCAAGCTGACCCAGCTGCCCCGGGTATCCCGGGGCGAGCACCGCGAGGAAGCCCTGCGTAAAAATGACGAATCCGTCACCGGGGTTGAGGACGAGACGGCGAAACGCGACCGCAAGCGTGAGCTGGCCACGGAAACCCTGCGTAAGACATTTCTGGCCATGGACAGCGACGTACGTGTGGTGCTGATCAAGCTGTCGGACCGGCTGCACAACATGCGCACGCTGGGCTTCTTCCCCGAGGCAAAACGCCGCCGCATCGCCCAGGAGACCCTCGATATCTTCGCGCCGCTGGCCAACCGCCTGGGCATCTGGCAGATGAAGTGGGAGCTGGAAGACCTGGGCTTTCGCTACGTCAACCCGGAAAAGTACAAGGAGATCGCCGAGCAGCTCTCCGTGCGGCGCGACTCGCCGCGAAGCCGAAATCAACGGCATCATTGTCCACATCGGCAAACTCCTATCGGATGGAGGCATCAAAGCGGAGATTACCGGCCGGCCCAAGCACATCTACTCCATCTACCACAAGATGATGGAGAAAGGCAAGCCCTTCGAGATGGTGCGCGACGTGCGTGGGGTCCGGTTGATCGTCCCGGACGTGTCTGCCTGCTACTCGGCCCTGGGGTTGATCCACACCCACTGGCGTCCGATCCCCGGGGAATTCGACGACTATATCGCCGCCCCCAAGGACAACTTCTACCAGTCGCTGCACACGGCCGTCATCTACGACGACGGCAAGCCGGTCGAGGTGCAGATCCGCACGCACGAGATGGACGAGAATGCCGAGTTCGGTATCGCCTCCCACTGGCGCTACAAGGAAGGCGGCTCGCGCGACAAATATGACGAGCGCATCAACTGGCTGCGGCGGGTGATGGAATGGCGCCAGGACGTGGATGACGCCCAGGAGTTCGTCGAGGGCATGAAGACCGACGTGTTCAAGGATCGCGTTTACATCTTCACCCCGCACGGCGACATCATTGACCTGCCAGCCGGCTCCACGCCGATCGATTTTGCCTACCACGTCCATACCTCGGTCGGCGACCGCTGCCGCGGGGCGAAGGTCAACGGCAAGCTCGTCCCGCTGGACTACGAGCTGCACACCGGCGAGCAGGTCGAAATCCTGACCTCCAAGACGGGCGGACCCAGCCGCGACTGGCTCAACCTCAGCCTGGGATTGGTGCGCACCCAGCGCGCCCGCTCCAAGATCAAGGCCTGGTTCAAGAAGCAGGACAGCGAACAGAACGTCTCCCAGGGGAAGGTCCTGCTGGAACGTGAGATCGTACGTCTGGGCCTGCCCGATCTGGACGACAAGAGCCTGCATGTCCTGGCAAAGAATTTCGACCGCAGCCTGGCTGATCTTTATGAAGGCATCGGCAACGGCGACATCTCCATCGGCCGGGTGGTCAACAAGCTGATCGAGACCAAGGAGACCGACGACACCCTGGTGGCGGTCCCGCCCACCAGCGAGGCCTCCCCCGCCAACGCCGTCACCGTCCTGGGTCTCAAGGACATCCTGACCGGATTCGCCCGCTGCTGCAACCCGACGCCCGGCGATCCCATCGTCGGCTACATCACCCGCGGGCGGGGCGCGACCATCCACCGCCAGGACTGCCCCAACGTGCTGCGCACGCGCGACCCGGAGCGGCTGGTGAAAGTCAGCTGGGGCGAGAAGGTGCGCACCTACCCGGTGCCCATCCGCATCTCCGCCTACGACCGCCAGGGACTGATGGGCGACATCACCACGCTGCTCAACGGAGAAAGTGTCAATATCGTGGACGTGCAGGTGCGGGTCAGCAAGAACCTGGCCGACCTGCGCCTGGTGATCGAAGTGCGCGATATCGCCCAGCTGTCCCGCATCCTGGGGCGCATGGAGAACCTGCCCAACGTGCTGGAGGCTCGAGCGCGTCCGGGCGGGATAGGATCCCCTCACCCCGGCCCTCTCCCGGTGGGAGAAGGAAATTGAAGAGCGTGGTATAATGTCGCCGCTTTTAAGGCGGCGATTAATGTTAAGCGTGCAAGAAGCCCGGGAACGGATTTTGGCAGTCTTCAAGCCGGTCGAAACGACGAGTCTGCACCTCGACCAGGCCTCCGGGCGCGTTCTGGCTGCGGAAATCCGCGCCGACACTGACTTGCCCTCCTTCGACAACTCCAGCGTGGACGGCTTTGCCTTGCGCGCGGCTGATCTGACGGCGCTCCCCCGGACCCTGGACGTGGTCGCCGATATCCCGGCCGGCAGCGATCCGCAGATCAGTCTCCAACCCGGGCAGGCAGCCCGCATCATGACCGGTGCGTCCCTGCCCGGCGGGGCGGACGCGGTCGTGATGGTCGAGGACACGGATTTCAACGTACGGACACCGGGGACGCCCGCCCCGCGCAAGGTGACCGTCAACCGGGCAGTCGAGCCGGGAAGCTACGTCCGATACCGCGGCGACGACCTGCACACCGGGGATGAAGTTCTGGAAGCCGGTACGCGCCTGCGCGCCCAGGAGATCGGCCTGCTGGCTATGCTCGGTAAGGCGCGTGTTCCAGTCCACCGGCTTCCGAGGCTGGCGCTCCTTTCCAGCGGCGACGAGCTGCTTCCAGTGGAGGCGCCTCTCTCCCCGGGCAAGGTGCGGGATGCCAACTCCTACGCCCTGGCTGCGCTGGCGGAAGATGCCGGGGCGGAGGTCGTCCGCCTGGGCGTAGCCGCCGATCGGGCCGCAGATGTCCGCGCCCGGCTGAAGCGGGCGGTGAAAGCCAAGGCGGATCTGATCGTCTCTTCGGCCGGGGTCAGCGTGGGTGCCTTCGATTACGTCAAAGCGGTCGTCGAGCAGGACGGCAGCCTGGACTTCTGGCAGGTGAACATGCGCCCCGGCAAGCCCCTGGTGTTCGGAAGTTACCACGGCATCCCCTTCTTCGGGCTGCCCGGGAATCCGGTCTCGGCTTTCGTCAGCTTCGAGATCTTCGTCCGCCCCGCCATCGAAAAGCTCAGTGGACTGTCCGCCCATGCCCGGCCCAGGTTGAAAGCCCGCCTGGCCGGACCCATCGAGTTGGACGGGCGCGAATCTTACCTGCGGGCAGTCGTCAGCGAAGAGGCCGGAGAGCTGGTCGCCCACCTGACCGGTCACCAGGGCTCGGGAAACATCTTCTCCCTGGTGCAGGCAAATGCTTTACTGATTGTGCCCTCTGGGGTAAAATCGCTGCCTGCAAACTCAGAAGTGGAATTATGGCGAACCGAATAAACCCCACCCCAAAGAGTAAAACGGACCGGGCGCTGTACTGGATCAGCCTGATCGCCGCCCTGCTGGGCGTCCTGGACTCCACATACCTGTTCATTTATAAACTGACCGGGAACAACGCCATGTGCATCGGCAACGGCGGCTGCCACGACGTCAACTTCAGCCCGTACTCCGTGATCTACGGCATCCCCGTTTCGCTGTTCGGCCTGGCTGCCTACCTTGCCATCCTGGTCATCCATCTGCTGGAGCCTCGGATCCGGCTGTTTAAGGAAAATGGCCCCCTGGTTGTCTTCGGCATCGGTCTGGCAGGCGTGGCTTTTACCGTCTACCTGACCTACCTCGAGCTGTACGTGATTCATGCCATCTGCCCGTTTTGTGTGGCTTCTGCGGTGCTGATTATGATGATCTTTCTCGTCGCCATCATCCGGCTCGTCAGACAAACCGAACTCTAGGAGGAATTCATGCCCCGTATCCGCTGCCATTATACCGATTGCATCTTTCTAGATGACGGCTATTGCGGCGCCGCGGCGGTCGAAATCGACCCCGATACCGGCTGCGCGACCTACGCACCAAACGAAGAAGCGGCCAAGGAGGATGAGTGGGAGGAGGAGGAGCTGGAGGAATGGGAGGAGGAAGAGCTGGAGGAGGAAGACGAAGACCTCTGGCTGGATGAGGAAGAGGACGAGTACTAGCCTACCGGCGGATTAAACGGACACACCCTTTCCGGTTAAATAATCGTCTCGGGACAACAATCGTTGTCCCGAGTTTGTTTTCCAAAGCCACGAGTGCAAGCATGCCGTTGATCCGAAGGAAAAGAAAAACCTCCCTTTGGGTTCCTTCGTGTCGGCCTGCCCCCGTTCGTTGGGGGTCGTGTTTGCGCCGATCCCAACCCTCCTTACACCTCCAACATGGCATACAGCAGCACTCCCGCCGCCACCGCCAGGTTGAGCGAGCTCACCTTCCCGCGCATCGGCATGCTTACCGCGATATCGCAGGCGTCCATTTGCTCGGCGCTCAGGCCCTTTTGCTCGCTGCCCAGCAGCAGGATCATCGGCCTCTTGTCCCTCCGGAGTTGGCGATAATCCGTCGTGGCGTGTGCCGAGGAGCCGACCAGGCGGTAACCCGCCTGCCTGGCCCAGGCCAGGAAGGCCTCGAACGAGGCTTCTACGACCGGTTTCCAGAACAACGTCCCCATGCTCGCCCGCACCAGCGCCGGGTGGTACAGCTCCACGCCGCCGTCCAGCAGGAGCAGCCCGTCCGCACCCACGGCGTCGATGGTGCGCAGGATCGCCCCGACGTTGCCCGGGTCCTGAGGGGAAACCACCGCCACGCCCCAGGCAAATTTGTCAGGCGCCAGGCTCTCGAGCGCCAGGCGGCGCTGGCGGACAACGGCCAGCAATCCCGAGGGGTTGTCCTTCTCGGCCAGGCCAGCGAACAGGTCAGGGGCCAGCGGCTGGCAGCGCACCCCCTTACGCCCCTGCTCCTCCACCAGCCGGCGGGCGTAGTCGCTGGTCAGCAGGTCCGGGGCGTAGAGCAGGGTCTCGATCTCCCAGCCGGCCTCGACCGCCGAGCCGACGTGGTGGATGCCCTCCACCAGGAACAGCCCGCTCTCGCGGCGTCCTTTGTGCTGGCGCAGGGCACGCACCTGTTTGACGAGCGGATTGCTGCGGCTGGCGATCAGTCCCGGCATGCCTCGATTGTACCCGAATTGACTATAATTCCCAACCTGAGAACATTCCTTGCTTAATAATCCTTCCGCAAGAGGACGCCGGGTTTACCAGAGTACTCCATAAAATTTTCTGTGTGCTCCGCGGACTGTGCGGCGAGAATCCTTTCCAAATTTTCCCAAGGGCTTATGACGACTCCCACCTACCCCGAAGTCAATCCGCCTGAACGCCTCCTGCTTGGTCCCGGCCCCAGCCTGACCGACCCGCGCGTCCTGCAGGCCATGGGCCGCGGCACCATCGGCCACCTCGACCCGTACCTGCTGCAGCTCTACGCCGAGGAGCAGGAGATGCTGCGCCTCGTGTTCCAGACAAAAAACGAATGGACCTTTGCCCTCTCCGGAACCGGCACGTCCGGGATGGAAGCCGCCCTGGCCAACCTGATCGTCCCGGGTGATGCGGTCCTGGTCGCCATTCACGGCTTTTTCGGCGAGCGCCTGGCGGAGATCGCCGCCCGCCTGGGCGCCCGGGTCGACCGGCTGGAGCGGCCGTGGGGGGAGATCCTTTCGGTGGAAGAGCTCGAGGCGGTGTTGAATAAGAAAAAATACAAGCTGCTCGCCCTGGTCCACGCTGAGACCTCGACCGGCGCGCAGCAGCTTCACGTCCGGGAGATCGCCGCGGCCGCCCACCGCTCGGGGGCGCTGTTCGTACTGGACGCGGTCACCTCGCTGGGCGGCCTGCCGGTCGAAGTCGACGCCTGGGAGGTGGACGTGGCTTACTCCGCCAGCCAGAAGTGCCTCTCAGCCCCCTCCGGCCTGGCGCCGATCACGGTCAGCCCGCGAGCCCGGGAAGTCATCGAAAAACGTTCTGCACCGGTTGGCAGCTTTTACCTGGACTTGAAAGGTTACGCCGGCTACTGGGGCGGGGCGCACGGCTACCACCACACCGCCTCGGCCAGCCTGCACTACGCCCTGCATACCGGCCTGCGCCTGGCGCTGGAGGAAGGGCTGGAGGCTCGCTTTACCCGCCACCGCCAGAACGCCGCAGCCCTATGGCAGGGACTGGAGGACTTGAGCCTGCCTCCGCTCATCCCTCCGGCCTACCGCCTGCCCATGCTGACCACGCCCCGGCTGCCGGCCGGGATCGACGAGGCTGCCCTGCGCAAGCGCCTGTTGGACGAGGAGGGCATCGAGATCGCCGGAGGCCTGGGCGCGCTGAAAGGCAAGGTCTGGCGCATCGGCTTGATGGGCTACTCGAGCCGCCTCGAGAACGTCACCCGGCTGCTGGACGCCGTCCGCAGGCTGCTGCCATAGAGGCGAGACGTTCAGCCTCTGCACCGGTTGGCGATCCTTATCGGTAATTCCTAAAAGGTAAATTTATCGGAGATTGAAATGGACACCTCTTTGCAAAAATCACAAACGGACCGCTACTTCACCTTAGCCCTGTGGCTGGGGTATTTCACGGTGGTCTACAACCTGGTCGAGGGCCTGGCCTCGGTCTACTTCGGGTCGCACGACGAGGCGCTGACCCTCTTCGGCTTCGGCATCGACTCCTTTATCGAGGTGCTGTCCGGTCTGGGGATCGTCGCCATGGTGCTGCGCATCCGCCGCAATCCCGGGACGCCGCGCTCGGAATTCGAGAGAACCGCCTTGCGCGTGACCGGGACGAGCTTTTACCTGCTGGGCAGCGGCCTGCTGGTGACGGCCGTCTACAACCTGGTCACCAGGCACCGGCCGGAGACAGCCTTGCCGGGGCTGATCGTCTCGCTCGTCTCGATCAGCTTCATGTTCGCCCTGGTGGCGGCCAAACGCAGGGTCGGGCGGGCGCTCAACTCGGCACCCATCCTGGCCGATGCCAATTGCTCCCTGGTCTGCATCTACATGTCCCTGGTGCTGCTGGCTGCGAGCCTTATCTACCAGTTGACCGGTTTTGGTTTTGTGGACAGCCTGGGTGCATTGGGGTTGATCTATTTCTCCGTCCGGGAGGGCCGCGAGGCGTTTAAAAAAGCCCGCGGCGTGGAAGAAGATTTCGAGGACTGAAAAGGAGGCAGACATGATCCTGTTTGACGAGCTTTACGAACGGTTCCGCCGGCAGCACGCCGACATCGCCCAGGCGGTGGAAGGCCTACCGGATGAAGCCCTGGATTGGGTCCCCGGTCCGGAGATGAACTCGATCAATGTGCTGGTCGCCCACACGCTGGGCGCGGAACGCCGCCTGATCGGCAGCGTGGCCCTGGGCGAGCCCTCAGACGGCGGGCGGGACGAGGAGTTCGCCACCCGCGGCTTGAATTCGGATGAGGTCAAGCGCCGCCTGGCTGCCGCCGATGAATTCCTGAGCACTGCCCTGCCGCGCATTTCCGTGTCGGACCTGGACGTGATCCGCACCACGCACCACAACGAGCAGAAGAGCGTCGCCTGGACGCTGCTGCACGCCCTGGAGCACACCGGCCAGCACCTGGGCCACATCCAGATCACGCGCCAGCTCTGGGAGCAGAAATCAAAATAGATGATTGATGTGCGACGCACTTCATAAGTACGTCGCACATTGCAAAGGGAGGGGATATGAATCTTGTCCGGCTCTGGTGGACCGGCGTGGTCCATCCAGCTTCGGCCTTCGAGGAGCTCAAATCAAAACCCGCCCCGGCCTGAGGGTTTTGGATCGTCCTGGCCTTCAACCTGGCCATATCCGCCACCACGCTCACCGCCCAAACCCTGCTCGGCCGTCCCCCTTTGATGGACTCCTGGCTGACTTTCCTGCCTGCGGAAAAATACCTGCGGGCGGAGATCTTCTTCCTGCCGCCGCTGCGGATCCTGGTATGGTTGATGACCTCCGCAACCATCCACCTTGTGCTTCGGTTGACAGGGAGACCCGGCGACATCGACCGGCTGCTCAACATCGGCGGGATGGGCTACCTGGTGACCATGCCGTTCGTTCTGGCCTCCGACTGGCTGCTGGTCGCAATGAACGCCTATCCGATTGCCGAGTACACCCATCCCCTGGTCGCAGTCTGGGGTGCGGGGCTGGGTTTTATCGGCGTGAAAAAATTGCTGGGCTTGCAGACCGGGCTGGCATTGGTGCTCTCGGCGATCAGCTTTGGGGTGAGCATCCCGCTCCTCGCCATCTTTGCCCGCTAAATCAGGTAGAATCACCGACATGAAGATATTTACCCGACTGGTGATCGCTCTGCTGTTCCTTGCCTCCTGCCAACCGCAGACCGCGGCACGTGTCACCATCCTGTCGGACGGCAAGACCTATTCCCTGACCACCTCCGAGCGCATCCCGAGCAAACTGCTCTCCCAGGAAAAACTCACCCTCGGGCAAAACGACCGCCTGCTCTACCTGGGCTCGTCCACCCCGCTTGACGCGGCACTCCCGGATGCGCCCAATCTTTTCCTGGAAGTCCGGCGCGCCGTAACCCTGACGCTGGTCAAGCCCGACGGGACGCAGACGCTCGAGACCTCCGCCCTGACCGTCGGCCAGGCGCTGAGCGAAGCCGGCCTGACACTTTACGCCGCCGACCGGCTCGATCCCCCGGCCGGGACGCCTATCGACGGGCCGCTCACAGTAACCTACACGCCCTCCCGTCCACTGACCGTCGGCGTGAACGGCGGCACGGTCGAGATCCGCTCCGCGGCGGGGACGGTCGGGCAGGCGCTGGCCGAAGCCGGCGTCCCGCTCGAGGGACTGGACACCAGCCAGCCGCCTGAATCGGTTGCCCTGCCCGCCGACGGGAAGATCCGCGTGGTGCACGTGGTCGAGTCGGTGGTACTGACCCAGAAATCCATCCCCTTCAACACCCGCACCGAGCTCTCCGCCGCCCTGGAGCTCGACCAGCAGGCCCTGCTGCAGGGCGGCCAGCCGGGGCTGGCGGTCACGCGCACGCGCGTGCGCAGCGAGGACGGGGTCGAGGTCTCACGCCAGACCGAAGGGGAGACGGTCGTCCGACCAGCCGAGGACCGCGTGCTCGGCTACGGCACGAAGCTCGTCCCCCGCACGATAACTGTGGACGGGCAGACGATCACCTACTGGCGCGCCTTGCGCCTGTACGCCACCTCCTACTCCCCCTGCCGCTCGGCAGGTGTTCCCGGAAAATGCTATACCGGCACCTCCAGCGGTCTGCCGGTCAAACGCGGGGTGGTGGCGATGATCTATTCCTGGTACCTGCTTTTCGGCGGCCAGTCGCTTTACATCCCCGGCTACGGCTACGCTACCGTTGGGGACGTGGGCGGGGGTTACCCAAAAGGGAACCATTATTGGATCGACCTGGGTTGGACGGATGAGGAGTACCAGCCCATGGAAGGCTGGATGACGGTCTACTTCCTGCTGCCCGCCCAGGCCAATCCGGGCTACATCCTGCCATGAGCGGACCGGCGCTTCCCCCGCTGGACATCAGATCCCTGCTGCGGCAATTTGGGCTGCACCCGAGCAAAGGCCTGGGCCAGAATTTCCTGGTGGAGGACGCCGCCTTGCGCAAGATCGCGGCACTGGCGAACCTCGGGCCGGAGGATGCCGTCCTGGAGATCGGTCCCGGCCTTGGCAACCTGACGCGCTACCTGGCGCTCTCGGCGCGCGCGGTGGTGGCGGTCGAGCTGGACGGCAGCCTGTTCCCTGTTCTGCGCGCCGTGCTGGCCCCATATCCAAACGTCCGCCTGATCCAGGGCGACATCCTGGCTCTTTCGCCTTCGGAATTGATGCAGGGGAGCGGTTACGTGGTCGTCGCCAACCTGCCCTATTACATCACCTCGGCGGCCATCCGCCACCTGCTGAGCGACGAGGCACGCCCGCAGCGGGCGGTGCTGACCTTGCAGCGCGAGGTGGCCGAGCGTCTGTGCGCCGCCCCGGGAGACATGAGCCTGCTGGCCCTTAGTGTGCAAGTTTATGGAAAGCCGGAGATCGTCACACACCTTCCGGCCCACGCCTTCTATCCCGCCCCAAAGGTGGATTCGGCCGTCGTACGCCTGGAGGTCTACCCTCAGCCGGTCATTCCCGCCGACCGGATGGAGCAATTCTTCAGGCTGGCAAAGGCGGGTTTCTCCCAGAAACGCAAGACGCTGCGGAACGCCCTGTCGGGCGGCTTGGGGATTCCCGCCGCACAGGCCAGCAAGATCCTGAAGTCAGCCCAGGTCGATCCCCGGCGCCGGGCGGAGACATTAAGTTTGGAGGAATGGGGGATTTTGGTGGAAAAATATAGGTAGGGGCGACCGGTCGAGGATCCCCGCAGCACCTTGAAGGGGGACGAAAGGGGCTGGTCGCCCTTACAATTATCGCATCCGTGCGGCACGGCCCTTGCGCCGGATGTCCCGGTCGACCCACAGCACCTGCCAGACGCGCAGCGCCGCTTCCAGCTGGATCTTGAAGGACATCTTCGACTTGCCCCAGCGCCGGTCGGCAAAATAGATCGGCACCTCGTCGAAGCGGTATTCCAGGCAGCGCGCCAGATAGGCCATCTCGACCAGGAAGACATATCCGCCGGAATGGATGCGGTCGAAAGGCAGGCCGAGCAAAGCCTCCCGCCGCCACAGGCGGTAGCCGGTGGTAACGTCCCGGAAGGGTATCCCCAGGATCGTACGGGCGTAAAAATTCGCCCAGGCAGAGAGGCCCTTACGCCAGAACGGCCAACGCTCGTCCACCCCTCCGCCCTTGACATAACGCGAGCCGAGCACGACATCACAGCTTTCGAGCCTCTGCGCCATGGCCACCAGGGCGGACGGGTCGTGCGAAAAGTCTGCATCCATCTGGCAGACGGCCCCGGCGCCGCCGTCAAGGGCGAGCCTGATCCCCTCCAGGTAGGCGGATGAAAAACCGAGTTTTCCGGAGCGGTGCATGACCTGCAGGCGTCCGGGATGGGCCGCCGCCAGGTCGTCGGCGACGCGCCCGGTCCCGTCCGGGCTGTTGTCGTCCACGACCAGCACGCTCAGGTCGAGTGGAAGCGCAAAAAGAGCGGAGACCAACTTCGGCAGGTTCTCCGCTTCGTTGTAGGTTGGGATGACGACCGCGATACGCAAAGCTCTCTCCTAGCGCTTTTTTTGAAGCAGGGCCACTTTCAGCTGCTCGACGGAATGCGCGTTGACGTCCTCCGCCAGGAGCACGCCCATCTTTACCGCCAGGTGCTTGCCTTTCGTGGCCGGCTGCTCCCGGTCCTTGATCGGATAAAAGTAGTCCAGGGACTGTTCCAGCCGCGTACGGATGTGCTCCTGAAGGTCCACGACGCGCGTGGGAGAAGAGATCAGGGTGAAATCCGTCGCATCGATGTGACCGAGGAAATCATCGGTGGCACCGATTTCGTGAATGGCGTTCTGGATCATCAAGCTGACCGCCCGCAAGACGTCATCCGACGCCACGAATCCATAGGCCTCACGGAAAGCGTCGAGGTTTTCCAGGGCGATCAGCAGCATGGCCCAGCCGGGCCTGGTCGTACACTCGTGCAAGCGCTCATCCACCAGCCTGCCGTCGGGAATGCCGGTGATGGGATTGGTCAGCGAATCCTGGCCGGCCCGGCGCAGCGAGTTGCGAATGCGTAAACGCAGCTCCTGAACGTCGAACGGCTTGGTGATGTAATCATCTGCGCCGATCGACAATCCCTCAAGCTGGTCGACCTTTTCACGTTTTTCGGTGAGAAAAATGATCGGGATGTTCTGGGTCTTGCGTGTGGTGCGCAGACGGCGGGCGACTTCGAAGCCGTCGATATCGGGCAGGCGGATGTCAAGGATGATCAGGTCGGGTTGGGAGGTCTGGCAGGCACGCACCCCATCTTCCCCCCAGTTAACCGTAAAGACCTCATATCCCTGCACCTGGAAATAAGCATGCAGCATGTCCGCGACGTCGAGGTCATCCTCGACAATCAGAATCTTCTGCTTCGCCTCTATCATGGAAGGGACGCCCTACGTGATGGGTTCTTTTTGGATGACAAACTCGCACACGCTGTCCCCCACCGCACAGCACTTTGATTCGTTGACGCGGAACTCCAGCCCGCCGGAAACCCAGGTGAGCATGGCCTGCAGCAGCCCGGTCGAGATGTAGCAGACCGGCTTGTCGGCGTTCTTGCGCGTCCAGCAGATCGGGCAGCGATGAATGGTCCAGATGAAGGCATCATCGGTCTCGTCGACGGTGGAATGCTGGTCGGTGACCTGGGAAAAGATCTTGGCACTGGCCGGCAGGCCGATGCGGACCTTGGCGACCAGCGGAAGCACCTTGAAAGCCAGGTCGCCCACGCCGGCCAGCGCACCGAAATTCTTCAAGGCATCGTTGAAGGTGGCGCGCCCGGCACGCAGCGCCAGGCCGCGCCCGCCGCGTGGACCGTACATCTCCTCCAAAGCGACGTGGATGGCGGTAAAGTCGGCAAAGTCGAATTCCCGTTCCAGATTATCGGGGGGATAGTTGTCGATCAGATGGCTCAAGGCGGCCAGATTAAGAATGGCGTTGAGGCCGTTTTTCCCCATGACCTCTTCATAGGCCTGCAGTGCGATACGGGCGAACTTGTTGGCGTAAAAGAAACCGCTCTTTGGAATTTGCTCCATAGTCTTCGCCACCTTAAATCAGTTTCGCCAGGTCTTCGGCCGCACGGCGCATATCGAGGAAGATGAGGCCTAACTTGGCCTGTTCACGCGCCAGGGCGGTGAGCACAGCTTCTTGACCTACAGACATTAAAACAACGTAGCCCTTCAACCCCTTGATGTAAACCTGCTCCAATGATCCGCGACCCAATTCGGTGGCGATACGTTCGCCCAGGGAGAGCATCGCCGCGGACATGGCTGACACCCGATCTTCCTCCACTCCCTGAGGCAGGGCCGAGGCAATGCTGAGACCGTCCACACTGACCACTGCCGAAGCTTCGATATCAGGGGACGACGCCTGAAGCTCTCGCAGGCGGTCCACCATGAGTTGTGTGCGATTCTTGGTCAAAACTCCTCCTCTAAGCAGTGTTTGTGACAAAAAGTGGTCTTCTGCTAATTTAGCACATGGCAGAAAATGTGTCAAGCGAGATAACGCATGTATATATGTCAGGAACCTTACAAAAAAATCGACCTGGGAATCATGCTATAATCGCTCGTCAAACCATGGATTGGATGAGCTTAAAATGCGCCATAAACTTGTCGCCTTAATGGTAATTCCGGTCTTGTTGGCCCTCCTCCCTGGACATCAGATCGCGGTTGAGGCGCAGGGGGACACCCCCTCGAAACAGGAACCCGCCAGCGGGTCCGTCCTGTGCCCGCCGGGGGTTTATCCGACCGCCCCCGACGGCTGCCTGCCGCTCGGGCCCTCGGAGTATCTGACCCAACTGGCCCAGATCGGCATCACCCTCCCGATAACGCCCCTGCCGGCGTACCCTCCCGGCTACGACCTGAATAGCCTGCCCTACCAATACTTCAAGGTCACCGAGAAAGGTGCGCCGATTTTCGGCTCGGAGGCCGATGCGGCTGACAACCAGAACCCGATCAACTTCTTGAATCCGGGCGAGCTGTTCGTCTCCTACATCGACCGGGAACAGACCAGCGGAGGCATCGTCTACCAGCTTCGCTCGGGAGCCTGGATCCGCGGGGATGGCGGCCGCCTGGCAGTGCCTGTCTTCCAGGGCGCACTATTCAGCTCGACCCCGCGCAACGCCTTCGGCTGGGTGCTCGAGACGATCCCGGTCTACGCCGCCCCCGGCCTGCGCAGCCCGCAGACCGGGCGGACGCTCTACCGATACAACAAAGTACAAATCTTCAGCACGGCCGAGGCCAACAGCGAGGTCTGGGACATGATCGGCCCGGACGCATGGGTGGAGGGACGCAAGGTGGGCGCCGTCTTCCCGCGCCCGGCTCCACCCGACGGCGTCCCGTCGGACCGCTGGATCGAGGTCAACCTCCAGGAGCAGACCCTGGCGGTCTACGACAGGGACCGGCTGGTCTTCGCCACCCTGGTGGCGACCGGTGTGGCGCCGTTCTGGACCCGCCCGGGCGTGTTCCAGATCCGGATCAAGAAGCCGGCGGAAAAAATGACGAAAGCCTATACTCCCGGGGATCCCGACTTCTACTACATCGAAGATGTGCCCTGGACGATGTATTTCGACGAGGATCGCGCCCTGCACGGGGCCTACTGGCACAACTTCTTCGGTTACGAGCGCAGCCACGGCTGCGTCAACCTGTCCGTGGGCGATTCGCACTGGCTGTTCAATTGGGCCAACGTGGGCGACTACGTCTATGTCTACGACCCGTCCGGGGAGACGCCGACCGACCCAAGCCTGTACGGCGCGGGTGCGCCTTGACGCCCCCTATCGCGTATGGTATATTACCACCCGCTAACGGACCCGTGGTGTAGCGGCCAAACATGCGGCCCTGTCAAGGCCGAGATCGCGGGTTCGAATCCCGTCGGGTCCGCAAGCAATAGCACCCACATCCTTCCCTTCCTACAGGAGGGATGTTTGCTTAAGTGGGAAGTATTCAATAAGATCGATGATCTTGACATCATTCCGAAATCTCTTTTTCCTTTTGAGGGAGCTCCCTCAAGTAGGTTATCGTAACGGGTCTCCAGAATTAACATTTTCATAAATGACCCGTGCTATACTATTTTTATAATCTTACTAGACAGGCGGACTAACTACCTAAATTAATTGGGTGCCTAGGTGGACAGTCTATTAACTGTTATACCGTCCGTATAAGCAATAGTTGGGCAGTTTCTTTGTTATGAAAACAAAAAAAAGCTGGACGTGGAATCGTTCTATGCTACCTAATTACGAAATCATAGGAGCTCAGCAATATCATGCTTGTATCATCAAATCGAGACCATAGAAAAATCTTTGTAGAATTTCTAAAAAAGTGGTGGTCAGCAGTATTTGGAATATTGGGGGCAGGAGCAATATTTAAAGATTTCCTTGAATTATTATATGGAAATCACTCCATCTTAACTTGGTTAACATTCTCTCTTGGAATTCTTACAATCATAGTATGGCTTTTATATGTTCGGTTTATGCGTGTTCCTTCGACTATCGAAATCCCAAATAGACCGAGTCAAAGGAGATATGTCTCGCTATTCAGCGACAGTGAGAGAAAATCTGCTGGCATAGCCCTGATTATTATCGTTGTTTTATCACTTTTCGCAACCAGCTATTTTCTCTACCAGCGCCATTTACTCGGAAAAAAGTTCATTGTTGCAATCGCAAGTTTTGAGGGGCCTAATCCGGAAGAGTTTGCCGTAACAAATACTATCCTGGATGAATTGGATAAAAGCTTTGGGGACGATCCTGTAATTAAAATTTAAAGTTTTAGATCAACCAATAAAAAATGCACAAGGCGCCAATGAAGCGATAAAACGAGGGAAGGATAACCTGGCTGACTTAGTTATCTGGGGGTGGTATGCATCTACAGAAACAGAGCCCGAACTGCACGTGCATGTTGAGTTCTTATCTCCTTTACAAGATAGCTTTCTAAAAAAAAGCGGGACTTTCTCCCCAGAGTTGGATGTAGCAAACCCAAGCATGAAAGATCTGAAAATAAAAGGATCTAGGGAAGTAACCGCTCTTCTCTTCTATTTGCGCGGAATTATTTTTTTCCAAGCAGGTTCTTATGATGATGCATTACTACAGTTCAAGAATGCTATAGATACGAATACGTGGGCGAATGAATTAATAAGCGAGTCTTATCTATATTTTTATCGTGGATCATCTTATTTGTTCAAAGGGGAGAATAATGACGCCATCGCCGATTTAAGTAAAGCCATTGACTTGAATACTAATTTTTCAGAAGCCTACAACAACCGAGGATTAGCATATTCAGCAGAAGGAAACGACACGCTAGCTCTTGATGATTTTAAAAGGGCATATAAGTACAATAATAACTCACCACAAGCTAACATTAACATAGCTAGAATACTATTAGACCAAGGGAAAACGGAAGATGCAATTCCTCTTCTTGAAAAAGCTATAGAGCTAGACAAAAATATTAGTTACATTGCCTATAATAATTTAGGTACAGCTTACATTAACACAAATCTTAACCTCGCTGAAAAATATTTCAACAAATCAATAAACAACAACCCTAAATATTCCCCCCCATATATTAATCTTGGCTCAGTATATAGAATACAAAAAAAATATCCTGAAGCCCAAAAAATATTAGATGATGTGATTGTATTTGAAAGAGATAAGAGTTTGATCGCAGCTGCTTATGCTAATCTGGGTTTTGTATTTACAGATCAAAATCAATACCCTATCGCAATAGAAAACTTTACTAAGGCACTAGATGCTGACCCAACCTACTCAACAGCCTATTTCGGGCGCGGGTTGGCCTATATCAAGCTAGGTGACGTAGATAGTAAAAAGACCGAAGATGATTTAACGAATGCAATAAAATACTCAAAAAATTCGCACGAACTAGTTGAGTCTTACAATAAAAGGGCAGGAGTATATTTATTTCAAGGGAGAATTGGAGACGCACTTAAGGATATTGATAAAGCATTAAATATAGATAACATGAATGGCGATGCACACTACATACGAGGTATTATATTCGCTCACATGGATGGAAAGCAATCAGAGGCTATTTCAGATTTAAGAATAGCAGCCAAAAATGCATCTAGCGAAAATACTAAACAAGCCGCTAGAGACTTGCTTAAAGTACTTGGAGCGACTCCATAGTTAGGTGGTTTGAATAAAAGATGTCTGTATAAAAAGACTGCCCAACACCGGCTCCACCTGACCCCGCAACTGCAGCGGGGCAGGTGAGCCACCCCGTTGGGCGGCATATTTATCCAAAGTACAATATCTACACCCTTGATACCATTGTCACCGAATAGGTTAGATTATGACGAAAGATGACATACCCTCTTTCACTAAGGTAGATGTATCAATCAATGGACAGGCGTGGAAGGAAGTTGGGACATTCGAGAATCACGGCTCGAATGATCAGGTCTTTACACTCGACCCCACCACGGGCACCATTTTTTTCGGTGATGGTGAGCACGGTCTCATCCCACCTGCCGGCTCAACCATTACAGCAACATACCGAACGGGGGGCGGCTCTGCCGGTATTATCCTGTCTTTCACCTGGTCGGCGGCCGACCCACATTTCCATAAGGCTTTATCAGCCACCATCATGACATTACCACGTTCGTTCCGATTGATTCTTTACCAAGGGACGGAGCAATCTTGGCGTTGGAGATTCGTAGCCTGGCTATGCGATGCACTTAAGGTGAGATTGCTAGAACTCTCTGCTCAGCAAGAAGTAGGTTGGCACCAGCTTATGGA
Source organism: uncultured Chloroflexia bacterium (assembly GCA_963739255.1). GTDB lineage: Bacteria > Chloroflexota > Anaerolineae > Anaerolineales > Villigracilaceae > UBA877. Next base: position 45,277 of record CAVTZT010000006.1, on the reverse strand, counting down.
TTGTCACTGCCGCCCAACACGCGCATGTAACCGACCCGCTTCGCTGGCGCTCGCGAGCGGCTAATGCGCACCGTTGGGCGAGTTGATGGGTGACCCTGACCCTGAAAAATCCAAACGAGTGACAGACGCCATGCTCAAGATGCAAAAGATCATCGTCGCCGACCTGCAGAAGACGTACGACGGCTAATTCGGACAATTTCTGTCTTGACCGCCCAGAATAAACGTTCTAAAATATAATACCCACCTATCTTGGGTGGGTGTTATATTTGGCTTCAACGACACTCATTAATTTAAGGAGGTTTCTATGAGCCCAAAGAAGGAAACGCAAAAGTCCGCCCAGAGCACCACCGCGATCAACAAGAAGTCCAAGGGATTCACGGACGAGGAAAAAGCCGCGATGAAGGCTCGCGCCCAAGAGCTGAAGGCGGAAGCGCGCGCGAACGAGGAGAAGGCGGATGGGGAAAGCGCAGTGCTTGCGGCGATCGCCGCGATGAAGGAACCGGATCGCGCCATGGCCAGGCGGCTCCATGCAATCATCAAAGCCAGCGCACCAGCCCTCTCGCCGAAAACCTGGTACGGGATGCCCGCGTATGCCAAGGACGGCAACGTCGTCTGCCACTTCCAAAGCGCGCAGAAGTTCAAGACGAGGTACGCGACGTTCGGCTTCAGCGACACGGCGAACCTCGACGAGGGTGCCCTATGGCCGGTCGCCTTCGCACTGAAGGAGTTGACTGCCGCCGAAGAGGCAAGGATCGTCGCGCTCGTGAAGAAAGCGGTGAGCTGAGGACTGATCGCAAGCGTAAGAGACCCCGACGGTAACATCATCGGGCTTATTCAGTAGCCGTGAGCACGCCATCGACAAATCTATATTTCGCTCGCGCGGACTGTGCGGTCGCGCAAGTAATTTACCAGAAACATTCACCTGCCCAACAAAGCTTGCACTGGACGCTGGGGATTCTGCGCAAATCTCAAGCAGTTTTCTACGCCTCAACCTTTTTCCGCTCGGACGGGGTTCCCCCGTCCGCCCCGGCGCCAGTACCGCAAACCGTTAGGCGCTGATTGGCAAATGACCCCGCGCGGTGACCTATATTCGAGGCTTAGCATATATTCTTGACGAAGTAAGAAGAAGGACGAAGAGACGATGAAAATTAATCCAAGATCACAAACAGGTGTTGCTAGCGAAAGGCGAAAGGCTATCCAAAAGTGGTTATTCTTAAGTGTTGCCGTTTTTGGACTAATTATTGTTGTTGCGGTAATCGTCTTTCCACACCTCAATTTTCATCCAGCGGTAGCACCAAGTGATATTCAGACTGCTACACCAACGGATCCTGCACCAATGGATGCCGCTCCTACCCTTGGCCCGAAGACCGCTCCAGTCACCATCATTGAATATGCCGATTTTGGCTGTCCTTCATGCTGGTATTGGTACAAGCAGGGTATCCTCAACCAATTGCGCGCCAAATATGGGGATCAAATTCGGTTCGTTTGGCGGGATTACCCAGTCATTACGTTGCTCTCGCCTAATGCCGCTGAAGCCGGGCAGTGCGCCAACGAACAAGGCAAGTTTTGGGAATTTCATGATGCTGTTTACGACCATGATGGGGCTATTGAAGCAAGCGATCTGAAATCGTACGCAACCATAATTGGGTTGAATATGAGCCAATTCAATGAATGCGTGGCATCCCATCGCTATAGAGATCGGGTGAACACTGAGGAGGAAGAAGCTTTTCGTCACGGCTACAATGGTGCACCGTTTTTTCTAGTGAATGACCAGCTAGTTATAGGCTCACAGTCCCTGGCTGTTTTCGCGGGTTTTATCGATCCGCTGCTGGCAGCCAAGAAATAACGCATGCACGGCTTCCAAGTATGTCTGCGCCGAACACCAGCTCCACCTGACCCCGCAAGTGCAGCGGGGCAGGTGAACCACACTGTTGGGCTGCCTATCGGCGTTCATCGAACAGGCTGAGTCCCCACCTTCGTTCCAAATAGGATACTATCATCTATGGCCGCGCCTCCCACACGTACCTTTCAATTGCACTCATTATCCGAACTGGAGTTGCTGCACGTCAACGCGGAACTGGTCACCTATCGTGGTCGTCACGCCGTGCGGCTCGTCGAGCAAGACGAGCCGACAACATCTGACCATGCGATAGCCATCCTTTCCGGTTCAGCTTTCAAGGATGGTGTGATTGAAGCTGAGATCGCGGGTGCCCCGCGGAAGGATGCCCCCCAGGATATGCGTGGCTTCGTCGGTATGGCCTTTCGCGTGCAGCCGCACGGTTCACGCTTCGAGTGCTTCTTCTTGAGGCCAACCAACGGGCGGGCCGACGATCAACTGCGCCGCAATCACTCGACTCAATACATTTCACACCCTGATTTTCCCTGGTACCGATTAAGGGAAGAAACACCCGGCGTTTATGAATCCTATACCGATCTCGTGCCAGGGGCCTGGACGCCAATCAGAATTGTCGTGTCGGGTATCCAAGCGCAGTTGTATGTCAATGGCGCGAAGCAGCCCTGCCTGGTGGTGAACGATCTGAAACTCGGCGAAACGCAGGGACGGATCGCACTGTGGATTGGGGCAGGTACTGAAGCCTACTTCTCCACAGTAGTCGTGAAATAAGCGTTTCAGAACAGCCTCTTGACTTAACGAGTTAATTTATCTATACTGGTAATAACAATTCAAAGGGTGGCTGCCATGATGGGGATGATTTTTGATCAACTGCAAAACGATCCAAATTCAAATTGTGTGAGGGTTGGGGAGCGCTTCTAATTAACCTAAGGGGGTGGGAGATGATCCCTCAGCGCTCAAGAGGATTTGCCTAGTTGAATAGAATATCTTTACATGATAGCAAATGAGTTGATTATGACAATTCGAAAGAAAATACTACTCGGTTTATTGATCATACCGCTTTCAATGATCATTATCTCGTTCGGTCAATCACCGGTCGATCCGGGGCTGGAGTTGGTATATCTAGTCATTGGCGTGCCAATCTGCGTTCTGAATATCTGGGAGTGGTTCAATCCGGAGATTATTGATCATATGTTCAGGAAAGATTAGAATTCGATATATGCCGGTAAAAAACTATCCTGATATATAAAAGATGCCTTTGAGAGGATTTTGCCCGATACTAGGATCATGATTTTGAGATCTTCAACTGTCCATAAGTTGTTATACGGTCCGTATAACCAGATGTTAGCTTGCATGAAATTAGCTGTCTGAACATATATACACTTTTTCTGTAGATGTAGATATAGCTATGATCAAATACCTGAACATCAAAAACCATAAAGCTCTTGTTCGCGCGCAGATGGTTGAACTTGGCAATATCAATATAATTTGTGGAAAAAACAATAGCGGAAAAACTACTGTTTTGGAAGCCTTGTGTGATGATAAATGTTTTGCCATTGGTAAAAAGGTAGATAGTGTCGACTGGTTGATAGAGCTATTTCAACCTCAGGCAGATAAATATACTAACCCATCTCCTTCAAATTCAATTCATTGGCTTAGAAAATACATAGAGGGGCTAATTCAGGAAAATACAGTATGGTTTTCTGATGATCATGAAAATATAACTAGAAAAATGCTCAAATCGAAAAATGATGATCCTTATTTACGATCGTATTCACAAGATATTTTTAATTTTGAACCAATGCTGAATGGTTTTTTTAAAAAACCAAAGGAATTTTTTAATCCTGTACTTATACCCCCAAAGAGACAACCTGAATTTCAATCCACGGTCAATCTAAATCAGGAAATTACCCCTGCAGGAAATGGAATTATCAATAAATTATTTTTCCTCAAAAACCAAGATTTGGATTCAGTTGATTACAAAGTATACAAAACAATATATGAGACTTTTTACGAAATTACAGGTTCAAAATTTAATGTAGTTCCTAATAAAAGCAATCAAATCAATCTTTTTTACAACACTGATAAGAATTGGATACCCGCATCTGATAGTGGCTTAGGCCTATCAGATGTCCTGATAATTGTATCAATGTTAAATGTATTAGATCACAATGTGTTTCTTCTTGAAGAACCTGAAAATCACCTTCACGCTGAGTATCAAAAGAGATTACTAAAATACCTATCGTCGATCAAATCCAAACAATTTTTTATAACAACACATTCACCAGTTTTCTTAGACTCCAAGGCGGTTGATAAAATATTCTATTGCACTAACAATGGGGAAATCCTGTTGTCAGATCAAACATCCAAATCGGAGATAATAAATTCTCTGGGTTATTCAGTGACAGAAAACCTTGTTGCTGATCTCATTGTATTGCTTGAAGGACCCACCGATATACCAGTCATACAAGAAATGTTAAATTGGTTTGGGATCAACACTATTTACAACATTAAATACTGGCCACTTGGAGGAGACATAATGGCTTCTTTAGATTTGTCGGTGTTTGCGGAAAGAAATAACGTATTTGCTCTCGTAGATTCTGACCCAGGAAGTTCAATTCAACGAACTCGTTTTATTAGTAATTGCAAGAAAAACGGCGTTTATTGTAAAAAATTGGAGAGATATTCAATTGAGAATTACTTCCCAATACATGCGATCAGAAAAGCATTCCCCGATCAGATACCTACCAAAATAAAGGATATTTCTCCAATGGAAGCTGTTGATGCTCAAATTGGATTTAAGGGAAAAAACAAAACTATCAAAATAAAGAATGCTCAAATAGTAAAGCATATGAACGTATCTGATATAGAGGGAACAGATATTCATGCATTTCTAACTGATATAAGGGCATTTTTGATTAAGAGTTGAATTTTTACACCGACTGATGGGAAGATGTAAGAGATTTTAATTCTTGGCAAGTTAACAACCGCTTGCTCACAAACGGCGGGGGATTTTCCCTGCCCCAGGATTTTCGTCGGTTTAGAAGGGTTATCTCAAGTCCCGAATTTGGTTCTGACTTTGCCCCGCCGCCGGTGAAGTGGAGCGTTAGGCGAACTAGAGGTGACATATGAAGATTCCAATTTTTGTTTCCGCTCCAACAATTCTGAGCAATACTCAAGAGGCGTCACGACGTTTGATTTTACATGAGCTTGAGCACAATGATTTAGATTGGCGTGCTCTAGGTAGATCCGATTATCCGACAGAATTACCTCTTCGTGAGGTTCTAATAATCGCTCGCCATTGCGCGGGAGGTGTTATTCTAGGATTAATCAATTTCGTATTGATAATGGAGTTCGGAAACCAGATACTGCTGAAGAAAAGAATATTTCAACTCCTATCTATTTCCCGAGCCCTTGGAATCAGCTTGAAGCGGGCATTCTTTTTGCACTAGGTTTACCGCTCCTCGTTTTCAAAGAAAGTACTATTTCGGGTGGCGTGTTTGATAATGGTGTTACAGATGTCTTCATCCACCCAATGCCTCCTGCGGCTATCACTCCCCAAGACAAAAAGGCGCTTCATGCTGTATTTCTCAAGTGGCAAGCAGCGGTAAGAACTTACTATTATAGATGAGAAATATGTTCTATACTGAGGAGGCAAATTCGATCTCTTTATCGATTAAACAGAAACGGGACTCATGATCGTCTGCCAGGCAGCCTGTATTGGCAATCGTCAGGCCGGCCTATTGAATTTATCCATGTAGAAGCCATTTTGGACGTATTGCACTGAGCGGAGGCTGAATTAACTCCGCAGTACCCTGAGAGGTGCAGCAGCAGCACTTGTATCGCAGGGTGGCGATGCTCCTCCGTTTGCCAGACAAGGACCTTCCTCCCCCTGATCTGCCCCGGGTATGACCGGGGCATTCGGTTGGCGGGAGGATTTTGATTCTTGAATTCCGCCTCGAAACAGTATATAGTATTGGAAAATTGTCATTAAAGTCAAGGCTTTTGCTTTTCAGTTATAATTGCCCTGGGTTTCAAAATTGGATAAAATCATCATGTCGAATGGAGGGAGTTCCGCATGATCCGCATACGAGCCCTTGTCCTGCTTCTCGCACTTCTCATGCTCGCGCAGAATGCCGGGCCGGCCTCGGCCCAATCGGCGGCTGCCCCGGTGACCTGGAAACCCGGAATCTACCTTGGAATGATCTCCATCGATGCCCATGAATACGTTTCGGAACAACCACTTCCGCCAGGGACTTTGCACGAAGAACATACCCTCGACATAAAGGGCATCTGGGGTAGGTTTTATATTATTATTAACAACCAGGGGAAAATGTCCATTTCTTCTGACATCCCTATCAGGTTTACATATATGGACTGGAGCCAGGTGGAGGACGTGGGCACGGGGATTTGTGAGGGGCAAAGAAGCGAGTCCAGCGGGCAGGGACATTTGCGTTTTAATATCACGCCTGCCTCGGCGCCGACCGGCGATAAGTTCAGCCTGAGCACCCAACCATTCAGCGTAGACGGTTTTAGCGGAAACATTCAGCAATTCGGCAACCAGTGCCCGGAGGTCGAGGCAAGTAGAATGAGGGACAGCATCGAGTTTGGTTTTAAAACCATGTTCAAAAACACGGTTGATTTTGAGGTGAAATTAGTTAAAAACAGGATCGTGGCGGGATATTGTTACTTACGGGGGTATGAGTTGGAGGGCGATCATGCCTTTGATTGCACCTGGTATGTGCAATATTTCGTTCCAAAAAGGAAATAACGCTTCACTGAAAAGGGATTTTCCCTGAGGAGGTGTTTCCCATGGAGTTGCACATTCTGCGTAAAGCCAGTGCATTGACATTGGTTGTGATCCTCTCGCTCTCCTGCGGTGCTCTTGAAAAAGTCATCCCCCAAGCTGGCGGGACTCCCGGCGCGGTTTCGTCGTCCTCCGATTCCGGTAGTTCGGAAGGAATGGCGGAGCCGACCGATCCGCGGGTGGAGGCGACCCTCGCCCTGCGGTCGGTGCAAATGGAGCTGCAATCGGTTTTTCCGGGAGAGGATGCAAATCGCATCCTGATATCCGTCGATGCGGCCGGTAATCAGCGCATCGAAACGACCCTCCCCGTGGTCAACGACTCGCTGGTGACGCCGGAGTCTCCGGAGTGGAACGTGTTCGAAATATTTGTCGTGGATGGGAAGGCATACGCGCGCACGGGCAAGACCGGCAGCGCCGAGGCCGATCCGCAGGAGAACAAGGCGCTCGGCGAGAATTTGTATGCCCCTACCGGTCCGGGCATGTGGCTGATACTCCTTCCGGAGGAGAACTTTACATCCGCGGGGAAGGAATTGAAAGGCGGGTTCGAGGCGGTGAAATATACCGTGGAGGGTTCGCTGGATGCGGGCGAGATCCGGGGCGAATTCTGGGTCGACGAGCAGACGGGCGCTCTGATGGGGGCAAACCTCTCGCTTGCGGAGAGCATTTTCCATCCCATGGAAGACAGCGGTGGCGGCCGGGTGACGATCGACTTTAAAGTGGAAAAGGCGGACATTTCCCCGATCTCGGTTCCCTGAACAGAGCAATTTAGAATCTTATACACTACACTGCCCATCCGCGGACAACGGCTGCCTCCTTCACCCGCCCAACAACCGCATGGAGACCGACCCGGAGGCTGTTCGCCCCCCGAAAGGGATCCTGGCTCCAAAGGTGTTCGCAAGTCCCAGAATGGTTCTGGTTTAGTCCCCCGGTGGCTCATGCGGAGCTTTAGTCCGCTCATTGACAGGAAACTTGTGAAGGAGGTTCTCATGAAACCCAAGCATCTTAGGTGGATTGGAGTAGTTCTACTCCTGGTGGGATGCAATCCACAAAGAGTACCGGCGCCAGCCTCAACTTTGCCTGCAACGACACCCATCCCGCCTGCGTCATTGCCAACTCCATCTTCAATACCAACTGCTTTCCCAACCCGTACCAAAACCCAGGCCGAGCAAGGCCAAGCCTTCGCCGGGCCGATCCTGGAAGCCATCGCCAGCCAATCGCCAACCTGGAGCGACGATTTCAGCGACCCAAACAGCGGCTGGTCGACCTTCCCTATCGAGGGAGGGCTGTGGGGTTATGAAAACGGAGTGTACTTCATCGTAGCGCAAACGGAAGATTGCTGCGACGGCATCCTGGATCAAGTCAGGCCTTTCTCCGATTTTGTCATGGAACTGGATGGCAAAATCGTTTCCGGCGAGTCCGCTTTCTGGGGCGTCACGTTCCGTGAGGGACCTTCAGAGATAGGCAGACAGGTTCAGCATTACGCTGTCCATTTCAACCCAAGAGGCCCGGTCAATATGATCAGGTTTGACGGCTCAAACAATACGCTTCTCGCCGAGGATGGCGGCACGCCTGCATACCGGCAGGGCTTCGAGACCAATCGCTTGCAGATCATCGCGCAGGGGCCTCGCATCGCAGTGTACGTGAACGGAGAACCGCTTTGGTTTGCCTATGATGATGCCTTGCGAAGCGGTGTCTTTCGACTGCGCGGGCGTGCGGGCCGGGTGGAATTCGACAACTTTAAAGTTTGGGAACTTGCTAAAGTACCTTAAATACCATGGCCTGGTGTTCTACGAATGCATAAGCGTGTTGACGCCGGCGTCAGCACACCCTGCAAAGAACGCTGATCCGCTGCCCCCTTTCCCCTTCCCCCTTCGGGGACCTTCGGCGGGCAGGTTTCGCACGGGAGGCACTGCAATGCCAGTCCGCCAGCCCACCTGTGACAGAAAAATCGAATGCCTATTCTTGATTATTTTGACTCTCAATCGGCCGTGTGAAAACCAAAATGAATAAAAAAGACGGAAAATGGCCTGGTAACAAACTGGCTTACTTTCTCATCGGCGTAATGATCGCCGTGGTCGCTGGCGGGATGGCAATCCTTGTTTATTTTGCGAACATTCCAGGCCTGACAGCAAGTAAACTCGGCAATCAACCTGTGCTGCCGCAACCTTCACAGACCTCCGATCCATCCAATCTCTATACCTACTTTCCCCATCCCACCCTGGGCTCAACCAGATCGTATAACTATTCTTATGTTTATGCACAGTATGACCAGAATATGAACGTAACCGGACAAAAGACGGAGACCGGAAGTTATTCAGAGACGGTCACGATCGTAAATCAAGAATTCATCGGCGATGACATTACCATCATGGGTGTGGAGATCCAGGAAAAAGATTATTTGGCCCGCTGTAAAAACAATTTTTATTGGGTCGTTTATGACCCCCGGCGGCTTTATATTATTTGCTCGAAAGACTATGTCTTCAGCGCGGCGGCCGGAATGGCAGGAAATCCGGAGCCCAATCTGACGGCCAACAGCCAGTACAGCGCTCGACCGTTGAACCTGGGCCCGGAATATTTTGCCCCCTTCGAAATTGGAAAATATTGGGAGTCTAATAAATTCGATGAACCGAACGCATTTGAAGTCTCTGTGAAAGATAAGGTCACCAAGACCATCTCCCTCGGAACCTATTCCGATTGTTTCCAATTTAGTTTTTTCGCAATCCATTATATCGAATTGAGATATTTATGCCCGCATGTCGGTTTGGTTGCCATCGAAGTCTATGACCACGATGATTATTATTCGGCAGAACTTGTGAGCTTAAAATAAGGGACGCAATAAATGAGCCGGACCGGCAGCCCCGGTTGTGATGCCTCCACTCTCACCGCCGTCGGCGAACCCGAAGGCTCCCGGCAGGTTCAGGCTCTTCGAGTATTTGGATGGACTGACCGCATGTCGTTAAGAAGGTGCTCCATGAGGTGGAAAAGATTCCTGGTCCTGGCAACTCTCGTCCTTGCCGTTTCATGCAATCTCCCTCGAGATCCGGTCTCCGTCGCTCAAACGGTCCCGGTCGCGCAAGCTGTCACAGCCAGCCCCCAGGCCTCGGCAAAAGCCAGCGAGACCTCGACCCGCGTCTGGACGGGCAAGACGTTTCGGGTCGAAACGAAGAACCTGCTCATCGACTATCCCGATTTCATCGATCCGGATCAAGCGCGCCTTAATGCGGAAGCCCTGCAGAAAGTTTATGATACCTACCTGGTCATTTTTGCGTTCGGCGATGAGCAGCCTTTTCAAGGCCAGAAGACGACCATCGTATTCGATCCAAAAGTCAGGGGGAACTCCGCCAGTGGAAATCAAATCATCATCGGATCGGGCACCCTGGGCCAGATAAAAGACGGCTATCTCAATCCGCCCGACCGGACTTTTTTGCACGAACTGGCGCATGTGTTCGAATATGCCCAAATCTCCGCGGGACGCTATTACATCTTCAATGTGATCATCGGGATTAACCAGGCTTTTACCGAGTATCTCGTGTGCTACCAGGGAATCTATCCACTCTGGGCGCAGGGGAAGTCCACCCAGGAGTACTGTGATCTCATCCTGCATGGCGTCGGCGCCAAGGGTCCTGAATTCACGCTCACATATTATGAAGATGAAAGGATCGATCCCTATACCCTGGACTGGGGCTCCCACCCTGCCGGCGCAAGCGGTGAGGGTTATTTCGAGCAGATGCTGGCGCGTGTTTCAGACAAGGTGGGCTGGGACGTGTGGCAAAAATACTTCTCGTCCACCAAGGATTCCGGCGGAAGCCCTGCGGCCAGGGAAGCATACGAAACGAGAACGTACGAGATGGGCGCCCCTTTGAGCAAGCAGGTTTTCGCGGAATTTGTCTCGGACCTCAGCCGGGCGTGCGGACAGGATTTGCGCCCGTTGTTCCGCGGCTGGGGTTTCGAGCTTTGAAACGTTATTATCGAACTATCGATCTTGGGGAGCCCGGGAGCCTCCCTTCCCAGCCCTTGACTTATCGAACATCTGTGCTATACTCGGCGGTACCAAAGCTTGAGAGGATGATTTATGGCACGCAAATCTGATACTGGATCCGAAGGACACGTGGACGAGGCCCGCCGCGCCATGCTCGACAAGGCCGTCGGCGACATCATCAAGCGCTACGGCGACGGCTCGATCATGCGCCTGGGCGAGGCCAACAAGATGATCGTCGACGCCATCCCCACCGGCTCGCTCTCCCTGGACCTGGCGCTGGGCATCGGCGGCATCCCACGCGGGCGCATTACCGAAATCTACGGCCCGGAATCCTCCGGCAAGACCACCCTCTGCCAGCACATCGTCGCCGAAGCGCAGAAGCTGGGCGGCACGGCGGCCTACATTGACATGGAACACGCCCTCGACCCCTCCTACGCCGCCAAGTGCGGCGTGGACGTGGACAACCTGCTCATCTCCCAGCCCGACACCGGCGAGCAGGCGCTCGAGATCGCCGAGACCCTGGTGCGCTCCGGGGCGGTGGACATCGTGGTGATCGACTCGGTCGCCGCGCTGGTCCCGCGCTCCGAGATCGAAGGCGACATGGGCGACGCCCAGATGGGCGCCATGGCCCGCTTGATGTCCCAGGCGCTGCGCAAGCTCTCCGGCGCCATCAACCAGACCAAGACCTCGGTCATCTTCACCAACCAGCTGCGCATGAAGATCGGCGTGATGTTCGGCAACCCCGAGACCACCACGGGCGGCAACGCGCTCAAGTTCTACGCCTCCGTGCGCCTGGACGTGCGCCGCATCCAATCCATCAAGGTCGGCGCGGAAGTCGTCGGCAACCGCACGCGCGTGCGCGTGGTCAAGAACAAGGTCGCGCCGCCCTTCCGCACCGCCGAGTTCGACATCATGTACAACGAAGGCATCTCCAAGGTCGGCGACCTGATCGACCTGGCCACCCAGCTCGGCATCGTCGACAAGCGCGGCGCCTTCTTCTCCTACGGCGACGTGCGCATCGGCCAGGGCCGCGAGAACGCCAAGGAGTTCCTGCGCCAGAACCCCGACCTGGCCCAGGAGATCGAGACCATCATCCGCCAGCGGGCTTCCGGCGGGGAGATCGAGCTGCCCCTGGTCGCCGCCCCCGGCGGCGAGGAGAGCGGGGAACCCGAGGCGGAGGAATAAGGTCGCCGCCGATCCAGGATCACGACTCAGGACACGGGACATGGATGCGCAGGCCCGGAAGAGGATCGTCTGCACATGCGTGTCCCTGTTTTAATCCCGGCCCTGCTGGCGGCCTGCCGCGGGACGAACGCCGCCCCGACCTACTACCTGCCGCCCACGCCCGCCTTCAGCCCGGTCCCACCCGCCGTCGTCCAGGCGACCTCCCTGGCGCTGGCCTCCGGCCCCACGCCGACCATAGCCTGCACCAACTCCCTGCTCTTCCTGCAGGACCTGACCATCCCGGACAACAGCGTCGTCGCACCCGGGTCCGGCCTGGACAAGCAGTGGCAGGTGCAGAACAACGGCAGCTGCAACTGGGATGCCCGCTACCGGCTGCGCTTCATCGGCGGCGATACGCTGGGCGCCCCGGCCGAACAGGCTCTCTTCCCCGCCCGCTCGGGCGCGCAGCTCGTCATCCGCATGCTCTTCACCGCCCCCAATACCCCGGGAAATTATTTCAGCGAGTGGCGGGCCTACGATCCCCAGGGCGCCTCATTCGGCGATACCTTTTTCATCAAGATCACGGTCAGCCCATAAACGGCAGCGCAGCGGTCATCCAGGCATAGCCGGCAGCGGTTGTGCCTCTTTCGTCCCGGCAGACGGTCATTTTTCCCAGCAGGTATAATCAAATAAAACCGCCTGAAAGGAAGACTGTCCGTGCCTGATATAATCCTCCGCCCCCTGTCCGCCGCCGACCGCGAGTGGATCGACCGGGCAATGGCCGCCGAGTGGGGCGCGCCCATCGTGGTGGTCCACGCCACGGTCTACCGGCCGTCCGAGCTGCCCGGATTCGCAGCCGTGACGGAGGGCGAACTCGCCGGTCTGCTCACCTATCACATCGAAGACGACGCCTGCGAGATCGTCACGCTGAACTCCTGGCGAGAGGGACTGGGAGTGGGCACGGCGCTCATCGAAGCCGCCAAAGGAGTCGCGATCCGCGAAAAATGCCGGCGTCTGTGGCTCGTCACCACCAACGACAACACCCCCGCCCTGCGTTTCTACCAGAAACGCGGCTTCGTCCTCGCCGCCGTACACCTCGAGGCGGTTGCGGCCGACCGCCGGCTCAAACCCGAAATCCCGCTCACCGGACTGGACGGCATCCCGATCCGCGACGAACTCGAGTTGGAAATGGTTATATAAAACCGAAGCGGATCGATGATCCGCTCCGGTTCTCACTCGGGCAGGTCACGAAAGACCTGCTTCATCTTTTGGGCGTATTGCCTGAAAGCCTGCCGCCCTTCGGGGGTCAGGCGCAATTTGGTGTTCGGCCGCTTGCCTTTGAAGGTCTTTTCCACCGCGAGATAGCCGGCCTCTTCCAGCTTGCTCAGGTGGGTGGACAGGTTGCCCCAGGTCAGGCCGGTCTGGTTCATCAGGAAGATGAAGTCGGCGCTGTCGATCACATAGAGCAGGGCCATGACCGCCAGCCGGGCCGGTTCGTGGACCAGCCGGTCGACCTCGGCCAAGGACGACAGGTCGGCCCTCCCTTCTGCTTTAGCCACCGGACGCCTCCTCCCGATGCAGCGGGTATTTTCGCAGGAAGCGTGCGAACAGCACCAACCCGGGCAAGGCGATCACCACGCCGATGACGATCGGATAGACAGGCTGGTTCAGGAAGAGCATCAGGAAGGCAGCCAGCGCAATCATGACGGCAATGTAATAACCGCGTTGAAAATCCTTGAAGTACGCCACCAGGATCATGCTCGGACCGATCATCAGCGCCCCGACGGACGCCACGACCAGGTCCATTAAATTCCTGTCGGGAAGGAGGCTTCTGAATCTTACGCCCACACCGGGGTTCGCCCAGGCCAGCAGGGTGAACAAAAACAAAACCACCTGGATCAATACTACCACGCTCATGACGATGATCAACGTAAGCCTGCGCTTCCCGCGCTGTGGACCGAACTGGACCTGCCCCATGCGCGGCAGGGTGATGTACTTCTTGGCTGCCCGGAAAAGGGCATAGACCACGGCGAAAGCAACCAGCGCCAGGACGATATTCAACAGGCTGTATCCGCTTGCCGGGCGGTAGACGAATACCGACATGCAGATGACGATCAGTCCATAGTACAGGTCCCACAGGCCGTCCTGGTAGGTCGAGCGAAAGGCTTTGCGTTCCAGTTCTTTCAAGTTGAGTTGTGCCTCCATGTCCACCTGCTCCTTCAAGCATTGTACTTTGCAATACAAAGTTATTTGCATTATAATCCATTTGAATGATTTGTCAAGAGGCGCTTGTGACAAAAAATGCATTTACGCGTACAATTGACGCAGTATTCGACTGGAGACCAATAATGGAAAATCCCACTCTCGATTTGATCCATGGACATGCCTCGGTGCGCCACTACAAGCCCGACCCTCTGCCGGACGCCGTGCTCGAGGCGCTCGTCGCCGCCGGGCAGCACGCCTCGACTTCGTCCAACCTGCAGCAGTACTCCGTGGTCGCCGTGACGGACACCGCCCGGCGCGAGACCCTGGCGCATCTGTGCGGGGACCAAAAGCACATCCTCGAAGCGCCGCTCTTCCTGGCCTGGTGTGTGGACCTGGCGCGCCTGGACCGCATTTGCCAGTCTCATGGCTACACGCAGGTTACGAGCTACGTCGAAAACCTGCTGGTCGCGGCCGTGGACGTGGGCATCGCCGCCCAGAATACCGCCCTGGCAGCCGAATCGCTCGGCCTGGGGATCTGCTACATCGGTTACATCCGCAACAACCCCGAGGAGATCATCCGCCTGCTGGAGCTGCCGCGCCTGGTCTTTCCCATCTCCGGCATGACCGTCGGCTGGCCCTCCAAGCCGCCCCACTTGCGGCCGCGCCTCCCCTCCAGGCGGTGCTGCACCGGGAAAGATACACGCCGTCCGACGAACAGGCGCTGAGCGCCTACGACCAGGCCATGCAGGCAACCGGCATCTACTGCGGACGACAGGTACCGGTCCCCGGCAAAACCGGCGAGATGGAAAACTATGGCTGGCTGGAGCATTCCGCCCGGCGCGTCTCGCTCGCCGAGCGCACCGGCCTGCGCCAGGCGCTGGAAAAACAGGGTTTCGGTCTGAACTGAGCAATCCGGGGGAAGATTAACAATTTACATATTCAATATTAACCCTCCCGGCAGGGAAAAAGCTTTACAATTGGGCCCAGGAGTTTATCGGTATGAACCAACCACGCAAAATCAAATCGATCATCGAACCGCAATTCGTCATCGAAGGCGCAGGAGTGCTCCTGCGCCGTTCCATCGCCCCACACCCGTCCAACCTGTTCGACCCCTTCCTTTTATTCGACCATTTCGCCTTCAACGACCCGGTCGAGGGCCCAATCCGCGGCTTCCCCATGCACCCGCACCGCGGCATCGAGACGGTCACCTACATGCTCGAGGGCTCGGTCAACCATCGCGACAGCCTGGGCAACGCCGGGCTGATCGGACCAGGCGACGTGCAGTGGATGACCTCCGGGCGAGGCATCCTGCACGAGGAGATGCCGCGCCGCGGCCCGGACGGCTCCATCTACGGCTTCCAGCTGTGGGTCAACCTGCCGGCGGCGTTGAAACTGACCACGCCGCGCTACCAGGAGGTCAAAGCCGCGGACATCCCCGCCGTTGAAAAGGATGGCGCCAGGGTGCATGTGGTGGCCGGCGAGGTCCTGGGTGTGAAGGGGCCGGTGACCGAGATCGCCGCCGACCCGCTGTACATCGACGTAAGCCTCGCCCCCGGCGTCGAATTTGTCCAGCCCATCCCCCGAGGCCATACCGCGGTTGCCTACGCATTCGAGGGCGAGGGCGATTTTGGCACCAGCGAGGCCGGAGAATCCGGGATCATCCGCGCTGTCAAGCTTCTATCCTTCGGGGACGGGGACGGCATTCAGGTCAGGGCGACGGCGGAGTCCCCGCTGCGCTTCATGCTCATGTCGGGCGCGCCCATCCAGGAGCCCATCGTGCCCTACGGGCCGTTCGTGATGAACACGGCCGAGGAAATCCGTCAGGCATTGGCCGACCTGCGCAACGGGACCTTCGTGCAGGCAGGATGAAAAAGGTCCACGTGGCCTGTCCTGCCGGTATAATTCTGGCATGACAAAACTTGTTCGGGGTGAAAGGATTGGAAAACAGGGCAGCCTCCGTCTGGGTTGCTCAGCGGTGTTGTTCAACCCGGACCGGGACCAGGTCCTGCTCACCCGCCGCGCCGACAATGGTCAATGGTGCCTGCCGAGCGGCATGATCGAGCCGGGCGAGTCCGTGGCCGAGGCATGCGAGCGGGAAGTATTCGAGGAGACCGGGCTCAGGGTCCGGGTGGTGCGGCTGACCGGGGTGTACAGCGACCCGGACCTGCTGATCGTCTATCCTGACGGCAATCACGCCGCCGTGGTGACACTGAATTTCGAAGTCGAAGCGTTCGGAGGCGAACCGGCTTTGAGCGAAGAGACCACGGCCATTCGCTTCTTTACACTGAAAGAAATCGACGCAATGGAGCTGTTCCACAGTCACAACCTGCGCATCCGGGACGCATCAGCCGGCGAGGAGGCGGCTTTCATCCGATGATCAATCCAACAGCCCAAAAGATACAAGACGAGCTGGCCCGCCTGGGGTGCACCTGCCGGGTCATCGAGTTCACCGAGAGCACCCGCACCGCCCAGGACGCCGCCCGGCAGGCCGGCTGCGAGCTGGGGCAGATCGTCAAGTCGCTGATCTTCCGCGGGCAGACCAGTGGCAAGGCCATCCTGGTCCTGACCAGCGGGACCAACCGGGTCGACGAGGCCGCTTTCGGCCGTCACGCCGGGGAGGCCATCGGCCGCGCCGATGCCGACTTCGTACGCAGCTCCACCGGGTATGCCATCGGCGGCGTGCCGCCGGTCGGGCATGCCCAGCCGGTAGAGACCTACATGGATGAAGATTTGCTGCAGTATCCGCTCGTGTGGTGCGCGGCCGGGACGCCGAACGCCATCTTCGAGATCCGCCCAGACGAGCTGCTCAGGATCACCGGAGCCAAAGTCATCCGGGTGAAGTGATACGCAGGCAGTCGAGATGGAACAGGAAACCGGCCCCGTTTCCAGGTCGATGGAAGCTGCTCGGATCAATTACAACCGCCTGAGCCGCTGGTACGATCTGTTCGCCGGCAGCGAAAAACGCTTCACCGACCTGGGGCTGCGCCTGTTAAACGTCCGCCCGGGCGAGCAGGTGCTGGAGATCGGCTTTGGGACCGGCCGGAGCCTGGTTTCGCTCGCCGGGGCGGTGGGGCTGAATGGAAAGGTCCATGGCCTGGACGTCTCCGAGGGCATGCTGCGAATCGCCACCGCCCGCCTCGAGCGCTCCGGTCTCGCCGGGAGGGTCGAGCTGCACCTGGGCGACGCCTGCCGCCTGAGCACGCAAAATGCCAGCCTGGACGCCATCTTCATGAGTTTCACCCTGGAACTCTTCCACACGCAGGAGATCCCGGTCGTGCTGCAGGAATGCCGGCGCGTCCTGCGCAGGAACGGCCGGCTGGGCGTCGTAGCAATGGCAAAGGGTGAGGGCGCCCTGCTGGAGAAGATTTATGAATGGGGACACCAGCGTTATCCGCATGTGCTCGACTGCCGCCCGATACACGTTCGGGAGCTGGTCGAGGCAGAAGGCTTTATCGTCGACCGGGCAATGCAGCCGTCCATGTGGGGGCTGCCGGTTGCGATCCTCGTAGGGCGTAAAAGCGGGGAATAAAATCGAGCCGGGCAATCAGGTTTCATCATCAATAGTTAATCGACCACAGGAAAAATATCGCTCTGCCTGGTGGAATATCGTTAACTCCCTGCAAGGATTTTTGTCATGAAGTCGGAATGAAACCCATCCGAGGCTGCTGATATATTTACGAGAGATTGTGTAAATTTCCGCATCAGACACCTCGAACTGCAGGTGATGCGCCTATATCCGGTTCGGGATTTATCCAAGAAGCAGTAGGTTCGGAGTGCTTGCATGGAAGTCTATTATTATCTCTACATAGTCTTTTTGATCATCGGGATCGGCATTTCGGTCTACCTGATCACCAGGCTGTGGGCCCTGCGCAAGACGCCAGGAACGATCAACTTGATCTGGGCAATGGCCTGCGTGGTGTGGTGGTCCTTTGCCTACATTTTCGAAATCCTTTTCGAGCAGTTCCAAATTAAAAACGCCTGGTCGAAGTCGGAGTACCTGGGGATTCCTTTCGTGGCCGTGGCGCTGTTCACCTTCGCCCTGATCTATACCGGGCGCGGCAAATGGCTGACGCGGGGTACATATGCCCTGATCCTTTTCGTCCCGATCACGTCCTGCCTGCTGGCCTTGACTAACGATTGGCACGGGCTGCTGTGGTCCACGGTCGAGATGCCGGTCGGCTCGGCCGTTGGACCGCTGACCGTCGGTCACGGCCCCTGGTACATCATCAACATCGCCTACTCCTACCTGATGCTGCTCCTGGCCACATTGATCTTCGCGCAGGTCGCCTTCCGGAGTCACAACCTGTATCGTGCCCAGGCCGTCATCATGCTGACCGGTATGATCATCCCCTGGGTTGGGAACGTCGTCTACATCCTGCGCCTGGGACCGGTCCCGTCCCTGGACTGGACGCCCCTGGCGCTAACGCTGACCACCATCGCACTGGAGATCGGCTTCTCCCGTTTCGGCCTGTTCGACATCCTCCCCGTGGCCGAGAATACCGCCTTCAACGCCATGCGGGACGGTGTCATCGTGGCCGACAAGAAAGGCCGAGTCGTTCAAATCAACCCCTCGGCAGAAGCCATCTTCCGCCAGCAGGACGACCGCATCATCGGCCAGGACATACACCGTTTGATCCAGAATTGGGACGAATGGAACGACGGCGCGCCGCCGACCTCCGAAATCAGTCATGAAGTCATCCTGGGGGAAGGGACCGGGCAGCGCGTCTTCAGCCTGAGGGTCACGCCGATCCTCGACCGGCGCGCGCAGGTTACTGGTCATGTCCTGATCCTGACCGACATCACCGAGCAAAAACGGGCCCAGAGCCAGGTGCTGCTGCAGAGCACCGCTCTGGAAGCCGCGGTCAACGGGATCGTCATCACCGACGCACTAGGGAACATCGAGTGGACCAACGCGGCCTTCTCCCGCCTGACCGGTTACGGGCGCGAGGAAGCCCTCGGCAAGAATCCGAAAATATTGAAATCCGGTAAGAAGCCGGACAGCTTCTATCAACAGATGTGGAAGACGATTGCCGCAGGGATGAGATGGAAAGGCGAGCTGATCAACCGTCGCAAGGATGGATCAGAATACTACGAGGAGATGACCATCGCGCCGTTGGTCGAAAACGGGAAAATCACTCATTTCATCGCCATCAAACAGGACGTCACGGAGCGCAAGCAGGCCGAGGAACAGCTGCGCCAGGCACACCAGGAGGCCGTGGAAGCCAACAACATGAAAACACAATTGCTGGCCAGCGTCAGCCACGACCTGCGCACCCCGCTGGGGGCCATCATGGGCTATGCCGAGATGCTCCAGGCGGGCGTCTTCGGACCCGTGAACGCCGAGCAGGAAAAGGCCTCGGCCGAAATCCTGGACAGCACCAACCAGCTGCTGGCGTTCGTCAACAATCTGATCGGCCAGGCGCAGATCGAGACCGGCCGGCTGGTGCTCAAAGACGGCAAATTCAAGCCAGCCGAGCTGGTGGCGGGCGTCTCTTCGACCATCAGCTACATGGCCCGCAAGAAAGGCCTGACCCTCGAAACCAGAATCGATCCCGCCCTGCCTGAGGAAATCCACGGCGATCCCTACTGGCTGAGACAGATCGTGGTCAATCTGGTCTTCAACGCGGTCAAGTTCACAGAGGCCGGCTCGGTGAAAATCTGCTTTCTCAGTCAGGATAGTGAGCATTGGGCCCTCCAAGTTACCGACACCGGCATCGGCATCCCGGTCGAATCACAAAAGGTCATCTTTGAAGCCTTCCGCCAGTTGGAAAGCTCATTCACCAGCCACCCGGGCGGCTCCGGGCTCGGCCTCTCCATCGTCCAGCAGCTGACCAAGCTGCTCGGCGGCAGGATCGAACTGCAAAGTGAAGTCGGACGGGGCAGCACCTTTACTGTCATCCTGCCCCTGACCGCAGCCTAGGAGAAACATGGTCAATCCCCCCTCACCCAAACCCCTGGCCCTGATCATCGAAGACGATGACAAGCTCGTGACCATCTATAGCCAGGCGTTGAAAAATCGCCGAATTTGACACCCAATACGTCTGCGACGGCGATGCGGCCCTCGAACTCCTGGACACCGTCCAGCCGGCCATTGTCCTCCTCGACCTGCACCTGCCCGGTACCGCCGGCGACAAGGTCCTCGCCCGCATCCGCCGTGACGAACGGTTGAAAGGGACGCAAGTCATCCTGGCCACCGCCGACCAGCTGATGGCCGACATGTTGATCGAGCAAAGCGATTTCGTGCTCGAGAAGCCGGTCAGCTTCGGCCAATTACGCGATCTGGCCGTGCGCCTGCGCTCCACATTAAATTGACACGGGCATAGAGATAAACTTCCCGCCGACATTACGGCGGGAAGTTTTCGTTTCCTATTCCTCGAGCGCTTCCTTGGCTTTCTTCTGCTGCTTGCCGCGCTCATCCGTATTCAGGATGCGCTTGCGGATGCGGTAGGTGAGCGGGGTGACTTCGAGCAGCTCGTCGTCGGCCAGGTATTCGATCGCCTCGTCCAGGCTCATCTGGCGCGGCGGTGTCAGGCGGATTTCCATGTCGCCGCGCGAGGAGCGCATGTTGGTCAGGTGTTTCTTGCGGCAAACGTTGATCGGGATGTCGCCGGGGCGTGCGTTTTCGCCGATGACCATCCCTTCGTACACCGCCACACCGGGACCGTAGAACAGCATGCCGCGCTCTTCGGCGCTCTTCAAGGCATAGGACGTGGTGTCGCCCTGCTCCCAGGCCACCAACGAGCCGGTGGTGCGCGTCGCCATCGGTCCGGCCATCTCCTCGTAGCCATGGAAAAGGGTGTGCATGACGCCCATGCCGCGCGTGGCGGTCAGGAACTGGTAGCGGAAGCCGAGCAGGCCGCGCGTCGGCGCCAGGTAGACCAGACGGACATTGCCATCGCCAGCATCCTGCATGTCGAGCATCTTGCCGCGCCGCTGAGCC
This sequence comes from uncultured Chloroflexia bacterium, assembly GCA_963739255.1. GTDB lineage: Bacteria > Chloroflexota > Anaerolineae > Anaerolineales > Villigracilaceae > UBA877. Next base: position 24,330 of record CAVTZT010000006.1, on the reverse strand, counting down.
CAGCATCTCCACCACCACGCCGACGGTGTCCGGGCTGGTATCGATGTGGACTTCCTCGTACGGCTCGAGCTGGGTGCCGTCCTCGGCCTGGCGGAAGATCACCTCCGGGCGGGAGACCTGGAACTCGTAGCCTTCCCGGCGCATGGTTTCGATCAGGATCGCCAGGTGCAGCTCGCCGCGCCCGGAGACGAGGAAGGTATCGGCGGTCTCGGTCTCCTGCGACGCGCAGGGAGACGTTGGTGCGCAGCTCGTCGAACAAACGCTCGCGCAGCTTGCGGGAGGTGCTCCATTTGCCCTCCCGGCCGGAGAACGGCGATGTATTGACCCCGAAGGTCATGCGCACGGTCGGCTCCTCCACCTGGATGGTGGGCAGGGCGACCGGGTTCTCGGGATCGGCCAGGGTCTCGCCGATGGCGATGCCTTCCAGGCCGGCCAGGGCGACGATCTCGCCTGCCTCGGCGTGCTCCACCTCGACCTTGTTCAAGCCCTGGTGCACGTAAAGGTAACGGGCGCGTTCCGGCACGTTTGTGCCGTCGATCTTCAAGCGCGCCAGCGGCTGGCCGACCTTGATCGAGCCGGCGTAGATGCGCCCCACGGCGGTCACGCCGCGGTAGTCGTCGTACCCCAGGGTGGTGACGAGCATCTGCAGGGGCGCGTCGGTGTCCACGTTCGGAGCCGGGATATGCCGCAGGATGGTCTGGAACAGCGGCTGCAGATCCGGGCCGAGCTCGGGGGTCAGGCCGGCCTGGGCAGTCGTTGCCTGGGCATAGATGACCGGGAAATCGGCCTGGGCGTCTGTGGCGCCCAGCTCGATGAACAGGTCGAAGGTCTGGTTGAGCACGCGGCTCGGTTCGGCGTCCTTGCGGTCCACCTTGTTGATCACCACCACGGCCTTGTGGCCCATCTCGAGGGCCTTCTTGAGCACGAACCGGGTCTGCGGCATGGGTCCTTCGGCGGCGTCGACCAGCAGCAGCACGCCGTCCACCATGTTCATCACCCGCTCCACCTCGCCGCCGAAGTCGGCGTGGCCGGGGGTGTCGACGATGTTGATCTTGACCGTCTCACCCGTGACAGGGTCGGGGATCGAGATGGCGGTATTCTTGGCCAGAATGGTGATGCCGCGTTCACGCTCCAGGTCATTCGAATCCATGACACGTTCGGCCACCTGCTGGTTATCACGGAAGGTGTGCGACTGGCGCAGCAGGCCATCCACCAGGGTGGTCTTGCCGTGGTCGACGTGGGCGATAATGGCAATATTACGGAGATCGGTTCGTTCTTTGAGCATAATCTCACTTTCAATCCTCAACCCTCCCCCTCTCCCAAAGGGAGAGGGGTCAGGGGTGAGGGAAAGCTCCAACGAAAAACCCCGGATGGAGACCGGGGCTTGTTCTGACTGGTCGAATGGTTCCGGCGCTTGCCCTCCCGGCAGGACTGCGAAGCGTCCCTTTGGGACACCGGGACAGTGTGAGTCTGAGGGGCGGGCAGTATCTTATCAGATTGTCCGGGATTTGGGTAGAGGATGGCCGGAGGGAAGTACGGTATAATTACACGACAAACACCTTCCAGTCGCGAGGAGACATGGCCGAGCTCACCGACATCTACAACTTTCTACCCCTGACGGACACCCTCCTGACCAGCGGCCAACCGACCGAGGAGCAGTTTTCGGCGGTGGCAAGGGCGGGTGTCCAGACCGTGATCAATCTGGCACTAAGCACCAGCACCAATGCCCTGCGGGACGAGGCGGGCTTGGTCAAGAGCCTGGGGATGGAGTATTACCACTTTCCGGTCATCTGGGACAAGCCCTCCAGGGAGGCGCTGGATCAATTCATGGATGTCATGGACAGCCACGCGGGTCGAAAGATGTTCATCCACTGTGCGGCCAACATGCGCGTCTGTACCTTCGTCGCCCTCTATCGCATCCTGCGCCTGGGTTGGAGTCACGACAAAGCCTTCAAGGACGTCTATCGCATCTGGGATCCTTACGAGGACGAAGGCTGGCGCAAATTCATCAAGTCAGCGTTGGCGACGAAAAAATGACGGCGGACATCCGCCGTCTTTTTTTACGTTCGCTCGGGGAAGTTCCCGGATGTACGATAAACGACGGGGATCGGCGCAATCTCATCCAGCAATTCAAAAATAAATGATCCTGGCGGCACCGTTCAGGGCCGGACGAGCCTCCATAGCCGGATGGTCATGTCATCCGAGGCGCTCGCCAGGAGATCGCCACTCGGAGACCAGGCCACCATATTGATGATACCCGTATGCCCCGCCAGTTTGCCCAGCGGCTTTCCATCCGGCGACCACAGGTGAACGAGCTTGTCACTCCCGCCGGTCGCAAATATCTTGCCATCCAGCGACCAGGCGACTGAGTTGACATATTCCGGCGAGGAACTAAAAATGACTGCGCGTGAGCCATCCGCGCTCCAAAGGGTTTTTCCTCCTGCCAATATCTGGCTATCCGGCGACCAGGCTAGGCTGTTCACCCCCAGCTGATCGTACACCGCAGTAACTTTCTTACCTGCACTGGTATAGATCTCGACATCGCCGTTTTCGTCTCCAACCGCCCACAGCCGGCTGTCCAGCGACCAGGCCATTCCCCAGGACGGGGTGCATCTGGCGCAACCTGTCAGGGAGAAGACCTGTTCGCCATCCGGGCGCCACACCTTGTAGTCAGTCGCTCCGCCGAGCAGGAAATTCCCATCCGGCGACCAAGCCAGATTATAAAACTTCCCTCCGCTGAATGATGTGGACAGGGTCTTGACGATTTGTCCATTCGAGTTCCAGATCTGTATGGTGGGGTTGAGAAAACCTTCGATGGACCCGCTGGCCAGGGTCTTCCCGTCTGGCGACCAGGCTACGGCGAAGGTGCGACCCGCCCTCGTGTTGAGAATCCTCACCATTTTTCCGCTGCGGTTCCACAAGCGGACCGTGCCATCCAGGGAGCTGGAGGCGAGCATTTGCCCGTCCGGCGACCAGGATAGGCTGGTCACCAGCCCGCTGTGGCCGGCCAAGACACCCGCGGATATTCCATCCGGATTCCAAAGGCGGACGGTGTCATCTTCGGATTGAAAGGTTCCACAGCTCGAAGCCAGCAGGGAACCATCCGGTGACCAGCTCAGGCGCGTGACCGGACTGGTATGCCCCTCCAGGACCAAGGCCTGGGCTGAGATTGTTGAAACCGGGGAGGCGGCCAGGGTGCCAGTTGCGGTTGGCTGGAGAACCCTGGTCGTTACAGGCGCAGTCCGCAAAGGCTCCAAGCTGGGAAACGGCGTCGTGGTTTTTAGTGCGCAGCTGGACGCGAAGATCAGCAGGTAAACCCAAATCGCGCAAGCCGGATATTTGCGAATCAGGTCATTCTCCTTCCTGGGTGTCCTTTATCCCCACTATTAAAATTGCGCAGCTGACATTAACCCCGCCGGGAAATCACGCTGATCACGGCGACGAAATGCGCCATGGCTCCCAGCAGGACGAAAACGTGCCACAGCTCGTGAAAGCCGAATTTTCCGGGGAAGAGGTCGAGCTTCTTGGTGGCGTAGATCACCGCACCGAGGGTGTAGATCACCCCGCCGATCAGGATCCAGACCAGCACCCAGGGGGATAGGACCTTGAACAGTTGTCCTGCCGCCATCACGCCCAGCCAGCCCATCACGATGTAAGGCGCGGTGTGCAGCCAGCGCGGCATGCCGGGGATGAACACCTTGGTCAGGATGCCGATCAGCGCAAAAACCCAGACAATGGTCAGTAAACCCCAGCGCCAAAATCCGGAGAACGCCAGCAGGCAGAATGGAGTGTATGTCCCGGCGATAAGCAGGAAGATGGCGGAGTGATCAAGCCGGTGCAGGATCTCCTGGGCTTTCGGCTTGACCTTTGCCATGTGATAGGCGGCACTGGCGGAGAACAAAAGAATCAAGCTGACGCCATAAACCAGCGAGGAGACGATCTTGGTAGCGACGTCCCAGCTGACAATTAGCAGCGCAATCTGGCCGAAGAACGCGGCGACGGCACCGCCCAGGTGGGTCAAACCATTGACGGGTTCTCGCAATTTTGAGAGCATGTTTATCCTAATAATATAGTGATTATAATCCAGGTACTTAATACCCGACTTAGCATAACAAAACCTAACTCCCGGCTAATAATTCACAATCAATAAGATATTGTTCGTGCAAAGAAAAAGCCTTGACGAGGTTGTCAATGGTGAGCCTATGGATATTCTTGTCAGGAACGTGAGACACCCGATAGCCCAAATTGACTATTGCAATTTGGATATTATATACCATAATAGTACTAATACACCTTATAATACTCTAGCCAGGAGGATGCTCATATGATCACAAATTTAAAGACCAAAGGTATTTTTGTTGCTGTATCTGTTCTGCTTTTCAGTCAACTGGCCTGCAATATGTCCGGCGGCCAGGTGAACGACCTGGTCGCCACGATCACTGCACAGGCAATGGCGCTTCAAACACCGACCGAAATGCCAGCCGCTCCCGGGGACACCCCGACCGCGTCCCCCACTTCTGCGCCTTCCGTTCCGCTGGTCAGCGTGACCGTGGCCACCAACTGCCGGATCGGCCCCGGCACGGCCTACGATCAGGTTTTTGCGTTCAACCCGGGACAGAGCGCACAAATCGTCGGGAAATATACGCCGGGAAACTATTGGATCATCAACATGCCGGGAGGCGGAACCTGCTGGCTGTGGGGCCAATACGCCGTCGTCAGCGGAGATACCAGCGGACTGCCGGAATATCCCGTGCCGCCGACACCCACCCCGCAATTCACGCGGACGCCCAAGCCCACTGCCACCCTGGCCCCTCCCGCGGCCCCGAGCAATCTGAGCGGAGCATATGATAGGACATGCGCTGGCGGTTATAGGGGCATTACCCCGATCTGGATTGAAGACGTCACGCTGACCTGGACGGACAATGCCGATAACGAAACAGGATATCGCGTCTATAAGAACGGCTCGGCACTGCCTGACTTCCCGCCGAATTCGACCACGTTCCATATCTCCCTCCGTTATGACCAGGGCACCGGCGGCACCCTCTTTGATAATTTCGGGGTAGAGGCTTTCAACAGCGCAGGGCCATCTGCAAGGATCGCAGTAGACGTGCCTAAGTGCCCGTAACCACCCGGTTCAATCCGGTATTGAAGTCGGTGAAGTCTTCCACCAAGATGCTCCGGCCTCACGAGCTTTCGTGAGGCCGGTGCCTATTCCAAAACCTTAGAGTGTCAACCAACGAGCATCAATTTAGGTCCCTTCCTGCCACGAGTTCAAATACTTCACCTGCTCAGCGGAGAGCGTATCGATCTTGATGCCCATCGCCTCGAGCTTGAGGCGGGCGATCTCGGCGTCGATCTCGGCCGGCACGGAGTAGACCTTCTTCTCCAGCTTGTCGGCGTTCTTGACCATGTATTCGGCAGCCAGCGCCTGGTTGGCGAAGGACATGTCCATCACGGAGGCCGGGTGGCCTTCCGCGGAGGCCAGATTGACCAGGCGGCCTTCGGCCAGGAGGTTGATCTTGCGGCCGTCCTTGGTTTCATACTGTTCGACGAACGGGCGCACCAGCTTCGGCTCGCCCTTGGACATCTTCTGGAGGGCCGGGATGTTGATCTCGACGTTGAAGTGACCGGAGTTGGCGACGATGGCGCCGTCCTTCATCACCTCGAAGTGGTGCTTATCGACCACATTGATATCGCCAGTCACGGTGCAGAAGATGTCGCCGATACTGGGCAGCCTGTTCCATCGGCATGACCTGGAAGCCGTCCATGACCGCTTCTAGCGCCTTCAGCGGATCCACTTCGGTGACGATGACCTGGGCGCCCATGCCGCGCGCCCGGTTGGCCAGGCCGCGCCCGCACCAGCCGTAACCGGCGACGACGAAGTTCTTGCCCGCCAGCAAGACGTTGGTAGCGCGGATGATGCCGTCGATGGTGGATTGCCCTGTGCCGTAGCGGTTATCGAAGAAGTGTTTGGTCATGGCGTCGTTGACGGCCATGACCGGGAATTCCAGCATGCCATCCGCGGCCATGGCGCGCAGGCGGATGACGCCGGTGGTGGTCTCTTCCGTCCCGCCGATGATGTCCTTGAGCAGCTCGCGACGGTCTTTGTGGATGGTTGAGACCAGGTCGGCGCCGTCGTCCATGGTCATGTGCGGCTTGTGGTCGAGAGCTGCGCCGATGTGCTTGTAGTAAGTAACGTTATCCTCCCCTTAATGGCGAAGGTGGGAATCTCGAACTGGTTGACCAGCGCGGCAGCCACGTCGTCCTGGGTGGAGAGCGGGTTGGAGGCGGTCAGGACCAGGTCCGCGCCGCCGGCCTGGAGCGTGCGGGCCAGGTTGGCGGTCTCGGTGGTTACATGCAGGCAGGCGGAAAGCCGCACCCCTTTGAGCGGCCGCTCCTTCTTGAAGCGTTCGCGGATCATACGCAGGACCGGCATCTCGCGCTCGGCCCAGTCGATGCGCCGTAAGCCGCCTTCGGCCAGACTGTTGTCCTTGATATCATAATTGCTCATGGTTGCTCCTCCTTAGGTGATCAGGGATTAGATGTGAAGTGAAGTAACCTTTGTAACAACAGAAGTGCAAGGACCTTAATAACAGTTCTAACGAGAAGAACTGCAAATACCTGTGATACACCTTCTACCCTCCAAACCAGGAGGTGTAGAAATGGATACCGAAATCACGCTGCGCAAGAAGGCCATTCGGCTCTGGTTGCATGGCAAGAGCAAATCAGAAATTGCTCGACGCTTGCAGAAGCCTCGTCTTTGGGTGCAACGCTGGATTGGCCGCTACGATCCCAATGCGCCTGAAGAAAGTCTGCGCAATCACTCTTGTGCTCCCCGGCATACTCGAGGGCACCATTCGAGCCGGATAAAGGAATTCGTTCTGCGTTCTCGCCGAGAGCGTGAAGTAGGCAAGCGCAAGAAGTACCAGCATGCTTTGATTGGTGCTGTAGCCATTCACTACGAACTGCGCGAATTGGGAGTGATGCCGCTTCCTTCCGCCCGTACGATCCATGCCTGGCTCAAACAGGCTGGCATGGTGAAAGAGCGCAAGGCAAAAACCAGGAAGCCGCCCAATCCAACGTATCCTGTTCTGGTCTGCAAGGCAGTCAATGATGTGCACCAGCTGGACTTGAAAGGTCCGTTTTACCTGAAAGGCAGTGCCCGGAAATACTATCTGGCCACATTGCGGGATGCCTATGGCAAAAAAGTATCTGTGGGAGCCTTGGCAGACAAGAAAATGGAGACCATTATCGATTTCATGGTCGAATCCTGGCGAAAGATGGGCAGGCCCAAGAAGCTGCAAATGGATAATGGCCTGGAATTTCGAGGCAGCAATCGTTACCCGCGTTCTTTGGGAAAGCTCCTGCGAGTTTGCCTGGACCTGGGCGTGGAACCCATCTTCATCCCCACCCATGAGCCTTGGCGCAACGGTGTGATCGAGAACCTGAACGGCCTGGTGGATCGCCTTCTTCTCCGCGCGAAACACTTTGACACAGATCGGCAGCTTGAAAGAGAAGTCCATAAGCTGGAGATCTGCATCAACACCACCCACCGTCTGCCTGCGCTGGAAGGAAAAACGCCACAGGAGTTCGCAGCCAAAGCCAGGGTACGCTCGATGCCTCCCGGCTACCTCTGGCGCAAACGTGATCTTCGGTTGTTAAAGGGCTATGTTTCTTACATCCGCTTGGTTCGAAAAAGCGGCAGGATCACCCTCACTGCCAGCGACAAATTCCTGATCGGCAAAAGATACAAATGGCAGTATGTGCTTGCACGTGTCGATGTTCGAACCAAAAAACTGAATATCTACCTGCAGAACAAGTTGATCAAATCTTTCGCCTACTCATAATGTGTATCAGAGGTCCCTGCAGTCTTTCGCATTAGTATTGCCTGTATCAGAGGTTATTGCAATCCACAATTAGGGATTAGGAATCAGGGTTTCATCCCCTAATCAACCCAGTAACTCATCCAACTTTTTTCTATCATCGAAATGCTCCCGGAAGCGGGTGATAAACTCTTTGCGGGTGTATGAATGGTTCTGCGTGCCCTTCTGCTCCAGGCAGTAGGTTGCCGCCAGGGCACCCATCTGGCCGCAGAGCTTCCAGTCCCAACCGCGGGCGTAACTGGTCAGGAATCCGCCGCGGTAGGCATCCCCAACGCCCGTCGGGTCCAGGATGCGTTCGGGTGGGACAACCGGGATATTGTACTCCTTCCCGCCGGCATAGACGGACGACCCGTCCGCGCCGCGGGTGATGACCAGCACGCTGACGTGCTTGAGCAGATGCTCCAGATCGAGGCCGGTTTTCTTGGAGACCAGGTCGAACTCATAATCATTGACGAACAGGAAATAAGCTCCTTCCATATCCCGTGCCAGCTCGGGACCTTCCAGGCGCAGCACCTGCTGGCTGGGGTCGTACAGGTAGGGAATTCCCAGCGTGCGGGCCTCGGCAGGAAAGTTCTTCATCGCCACGGGGTCGTTGGGGGAGACGACGACCAGGTCCGGGGAGGGTTGGACGTCCTTCAACAGCTGCTGGCCGGCAAAGCCCATCGCGCCGGGATAGAAGCTGGCAATCTGGGCGTTCGCCTGATCCGTGGTGGCGAAGAAGGAGGCCGTGTAGACACCCGGGATGACTTTCATCAGCGAAGTGTCCACGCCTTTCTCTTCCAGCCAGGTACGGTATTCGCTGAAATCCTCCCCGACCGTCGCCATGACGTGCGGTCGTTCCCCGAGCAGCGCCATGGTATAGGCGATGTTCGGGGCGATCCCACCGCGCTGACGGGACATCGAATCGACCAGGAAGGAGAGGCTGATTTTCCCCAGCCGCTCAGGCAGGATCTGCTCCTTGAACAGGCCGGGAAAGGTCATCAGGTAGTCGAAGGCGACAGAGCCGGTTATGAGAATGTCCATGTTTGTCCTTGTCAGGGTTACCTCGCGAGTTAGCCCGGTTGAGGCGATCCTCCGCCCTTAAGGGGTGACGAATTTTGGCAGGTTGATATCGAACGGCGGGTACACAACCCCATTTTCCGTCACCAGCGCGGTGATCAGCCGGGCCGGGGTCACGTCGAAGGCCGGATTGCGCGCCCTGGCACCCTGCGGGACGACCCGTTCGCCCTGGAACTGGATGTCGAGCACTTCCCGTGGGTCGCGTTCCTCGATCGGGATCAGGCCGCCGTGAGCCAGCGTAAGGTCGATCGTCGAGGTTGGCACCACGGAGTAGACCGGAACCCGATTATCGTACGCCGCCAGGGCGAGCATGTAGGAGCCGATCTTGTTGGCCACATCCCCATTGGCGGCCACGCGGTCGCCGCCAAAGAAGACCTTCTGGACTTTTCCGGTCTGCAAAAAATGGCCGGCCATGTTATCCGAGATGATCTCGTAAGGGATGCCGTATTGCTCAAGCTCCCAGGCGGTCAGGCGGGCGCCCTGCAGCCGCGGCCGGGTCTCGTCCACCAGAACGTGGACATGCCTGCCTTGCTCGTGAGCCATGCGGATGACACCGAGCGCCGTGCCCCAATCCACCGTGGCCAGCGAGCCGGTATTGCAGTGGTGGATGATCGTATCGCCATCGGCGATCAGGACGGCGCCGTTTTCCGCCATGCGCCGGTTGGTGGCCACGTCCTCGTCGGCGATGCGTTGTGCCTCGGTCAGGATTAGATCAGGCAGTCCGCGGTGGGCGCCGGTATAGGCACGCGCAAGCCGCATCACCCGATCCAGTGCCCAGGCCAGGTTGACCGCCGTCGGTCGGGCCGCGCGCAAGCTCGCGGCCGCAGCCTCCAGGTCCTGGAGCAGACCGGTCGCGTCCCGGGCCTTCGAGGCCCGGGCGGCCAGCGCCAGTCCGAAAGCGGCAGCCGCGCCGATGGCGGGCGCTCCACGCACGGTCATATTGCGGATCGCCTCCACCACTTCAGCCGGCATGGTCAACGAAACGACCTCCAGCCTCACCGGCAGACGGCGCTGGTCGATCATCTTCAGGTCCTGAGTGGCCTCGTCCCAATACAGCGTACGCATGCTGACACACAAAGACGCCCTTAGCGGGGCGTCGTCGATTGCCGGGACAGTCTAACATGCCTGGCCCGGATTGACAAGGCATTGACACGCCTTCTATTAGGCAGTATAAAACTTGCCATGACCATCAAACGGATCCTGTTTGGAATACTGGTGCTCGTCTTTATGACCAGCTGCAACCTGGGTGCCCTGCCGTTCGGGCCCACCGTGACCCCCAGCCTGACCCCCATCCCGAGCCAGACGCCCACGACCACGTCCAGTCCCACGCCGAGCCCCTCGCCGACACCCATGCCCCAGGTCCGGGTGGCGGACGCCGACAGGGCGCTCTTCGACGGCGATTACGACCGCGCCCGCAGCGATTACCAGATCGCCGTGACCACGGCTGCTGACCCCGAGGTGCGTTCAGCCGCCTTGTGGGGGCTGGGGCGAGTGGATTACGGCGCCGGCAACTCGGCTCAGGCACTCGAAGACCTGCGCCAGCTGGTCAACACTTATCCGTCTTCCAAGAATGCTCCCGGGGCTTATTTCCTTTTGGGTGAGATCTATGCCTCGCTGGATCGCTATGCCGAATCCGCGGATGCGTACAACAGTTATCTGAACCTGCGTCCCGGCGTGATCGACTACTACGTGCAGATGCGACTTGGCGATGACCATAACGCCGCGGGTAATTTCCCGCAGGCAATCGCGGCTTACAAGGCAGCCCTGGCAGCGCCGCATCTGGGCGACGATACCACCTTGAACATCGAAATTGCCCGGGCTTATGACAGTGCCGGGGATTTAGCCACAGCACTGGGAATGTACGACACCACTTTTACGACCAGCTCCAGTGACTACGTGAAGGCGCAAATGGATTTTCTCTCCGGCCAAATCTATAAAAGTCAGGGAAAAACCGACCTGGCCAATGAAAAATACCTGCATGCCGTGAACAACTATCCCACGTCCTACGATTCCTACTCCGCGCTGGTTGACCTGGTCAACGACGGCGTCCCGGTGGACGACTTCAACCGCGGCCTGGTGGATTACTATGCCGGCCAATATGGCTATGCGCTAGACGCTTTCAACCGGTTCATCACCGCCCAGCCTCAAAACGACGGCACGGTGTTCTATTACAAGGCACTCACCCTGATCAAGCTCGGCAACTATGAAGAGTCCGTGCCGATTTTCAAGCAATTCCTCCAGAATTATCCCAGTAATCCACACTGGGATGCAGCTTGGAACGGTGTTGTGGGTGGCAATGGAAGTGTCATCGTTCCGGGACTCGCCTTTACCCAGTGGGCTTACCTCGATCAATACGACCCTGCGGCACAGACCTTGCTGGACTATGCCAAATCTGCGCCCTCCAACGCCAGCATCCCGGGCACCTTGCTCGAAGCCGGACGGATTTACGAGCGCGCCGACGAGCTGGAGACCGCAACACGCGTCTGGCAGCAGATCGCCGACAACTACCCCGGTAGTCCGGTCGTCCCTCAGGCGCTCTTCTGGGCCGGTATCACCTATTTCCGCCTGGGCAAATACGACCAGGCCCTGCTTGCCTTTCAACGTGAGGTGGCTTTATCCGGACCGGCAGACGATCAGTCCGCTGCCTTCTTCTGGATCGGAAAAACCCAGCAAAAGAAGGGCGACGCCGCAGCGGCCCAAACCGCCTGGCAGCGTGCTGCAGCCTTCGACCCGACCAGTTATTACAGCATCCGCGCCTCCGACATGCTTTTCAACCGGCCTCTTTTTGCCCCACCCAAGACCTACAACCTGAACGTCGACATGGCGGCAGAGAAGCACGAGGCCGAGGCCTGGATCCGGGTTAAATTCAACCTGCCCTCGGACACCGACCTGAGCACCCCGGGGGCGCTGCTCTCCGACCCGCGCCTGGTACGCGGTACCGAACTCTGGAAACTGGGTCTGAACGACGAGGCTAAAAATGAATTCGAGGACCTGCTCAAGAGCGTCAACAACGATCCGGCCAACTGCTACCGCCTGGCGAATTACCTGCTTGACCTGGGCCTATACTACACAGCCATTTACGCGGACCGCCAGGTCCTGACGCTGGCCGACATGACCACCACCGCGCAAACCATGGCTGCACCGGTCTATTTCAATCACGTCCGTTTCGGCCCTTACTACCAGGACCTGATCACCCCGGCAGCAGACCTGTTCGGGTTCCACCCGTTTGTACTTTTCGCCGTCATGCGGCAGGAGAGCCTTTATGAAGGCTTCATCCGCTCGACGGCCGCGGCGCGCGGGCTGATGCAGATCCTGCCCAGCACGGGTCAGGATATAGCCAAAAACATGGCCTGGCCGCCGAACTATACCGACGACGACCTGTATCGTCCAATCGTAAGCATCAATTTCGGCGCACACTATCTGCGCAGCAATCAAATGAATCTCGGGAACGACCTATATGCCGCCCTGACCGCCTACTACGCCGGCTTCGGTCGCGCTCAAAGCTGGCAGGGGCTTGCTGGTGGGGATCCCGACCTGTTCGTGGAAGTCATCCGTTTGCCCGACGCGCAGGACTATGTGCGCGGCATCTACGAAATCTACACCATGTACCGGTCCCTGTACGGACAAGGCCCCTGATGCACGACCCCGGTTTAATATCAACCTCCCGCAGGTTTGATTCTGCGGGAGGCTGGCATCAGCTGATATGGGCGAGAATCTTCTGGTGGACGGTGGCCGTATCCATCTCGAGCACCGAGATCAGCTTGTCGCGTCCATTGGCACCCGCCACCACCTCGATGCGCGCAGGGGCAATCTCCAGGATCTTGGCCAGGAATTTAACCAGCGCCTCGTTGGCTTTTCCCTCCACGGGCGGCGCCGTGAGATGAACCTTGACCGTCCCATCGCTCAGGATCTCGACGATTTCGTTTTTGCTGGCGCGCGGCGTGACCCGCACCGCCAGAGCGGCGCCTTTCTTCCCATCGTGTAAATGAAATTTTCGTGGACGCATGGCTCACCTCACGAAGACGTTCAATAAATTGATCAGGGCGTAGGAAACTATTTCCACAAGGATGATCAAAACCAGCGGACTCAAATCAAGCATCCCAACCAGGGGAACCACCCGGCGGATGGGTGCCAACATGGGTTCCACGATCCGCTCCAGGGCATGCCGCACGGGGTGGTAAGGGCTGAGAAAATAGCCCAGGGCCACCTCGACGATGACGAGCAGGACGATGATGTTCGCCAGGATGTTGATTAAACGACCAAGGAGCAGAATGATCATCGTGTCCTCAGCCTGGTCTGGGTCCCAAGATCGCTTGCCCGACGCGCACGTAGGTGGCGCCTTCCTGAACGGCGGCGAGAAAATCCACACTGGTGCCCATCGACAGTTCACGCCAATCCGCTTGAGGCAGGTTTTTCATAAAATATCTCTGCAAACGGCGTAAACGCTGGAAATACGGTCGGGTCTGTTCGGGGTCATCGAAGAAGGGCGGCATGGTCATCAGACCGCAGATGCGCAAGTGTGAAAATTGCAGGATTTTTTCGAGCTCGGGCAGGAAGTCCGGCCAACGAGCCTCGTCCCAGGCCGGAAAACCGAACTTGCTCGCCTCGCCGCTCACGTTGAATTCCAGCAAAACGGGCAGCGTCCTGCGCAGCTCGGAACAGGAGCGATCCAACCGTTCGGCCAGCTTGAGGCTGTCGAGCGAATGCAACATGGAAAAGTACCCGGCCACCAGAGGCGCCTTGCGGCTTTGCACGTGGCCGATCATATGCCATTCTACCTCAGATTTTTCTTTCAAGGCAATTATTTTGACCTCCGCCTCCTCGGCATAGTTTTCGCCAAGGATGGACGCCCCCGCTTCCACCGCCGCCCGGACGACTTCCAACGGCTGGGCCTTGGTCACCACCACCAGGCGGATCGCCCGTGGGTCACGGCCAGATCGCGCAGCCGCTTCGGCAATCTGCTCGCCAACGCGCTGCATGCGGACGCGGATCGCAGAGACAAGTTCATTATCCATGGAATATTCGCTCAGACAGACCTTTTCCCCACCCGGCCGGGATTACGCAGCTATGCCAGGGTAATCATGGCGCCGAAACGACCGGTGCGGCCTTTTTCAGCACGGTGGGAAAACCAGTGCTCGGTATGGCAGGCAGTACACAAACCCGAGACTTCGACCTGCCGTATACCGGCATTTTCGAGATGCCTCCGGTTGGCAGCCCACAAATCGAAAAACGTATGCCCGTCCTGGACATGCAGAAAATCCGCCGCCGCGGATCCGAAAGCCTGCTTCACCTGGGCAACAACATCCGCTCCGATTTCGTAGTGATCAGGACCGATGGACGGCCCGATGGCTGCCAGGATGTCCGCAGGTTTCGACCGGTACCGGCTCTGCATGGCCTCGACGGCGACATGTACGGTGCCCTTGACCGTCCCCATCCATCCGGCATGCGCCAATCCCACCACCTTGCGGACCGGGTCGAAGAGCAGGACCGGGACGCAGTCGGCAAAGCGCATCAACAGCGTCACCCCTGTCCGGTCGGTCAGGATGACGTCCGCCTGGGCGTGGGGCGCATCCGGAGAGCGCGGCGCCTCGGCGAAGGCGACGTCGGTACCGTGCACCTGCCAGACGTCATATACCGTGAGGGGATCGCATCCCAGCGCCGCCAGGGCGCGGCGGCGATTTTCCGCCACCCTCTCCCGGTCATCGCCGACGGTCCCGCCGAGATTCAAGGACGCCCAGGGCTCAGGACTGACCCCGCCCAGCCGGGTGAAGATGGCGTGATGGACCCCGGCGTTTACCGAATCGAATACGTGATAGGTGATTTCTCCAGCAGTGAGAAAGGGCATGTACCGTCAGGCCTTGAGGATGGCAAATTTCTTGGTCAGCATGCGCCGGGTCTCACCCATGGCCTCCTCGATCATCGGGAACATGAACCAGGCGGTCATGGCGCCGAAGAGCAGGCCGGTCAGGATCCGCAGAAAAGGCGTGCTCTCCCGGTAAGGCAGGAAGGATTGAATGAATTGGCTGGGGAGCTGGCTGAACAGCTGGGAAAAACCGTCCATGCCGATCGGGACGATGCCGACCAATCCCCAGACCAGCCAGTGCAGTTTGGGCAAGCGGCGTTTCGTCAGGCCAAAGATCAGACCGACCAGGGCCAGCGCGCCCCAGATGGCGATGTCCCGCTCACAGATGGCGACCTTGTATCCCATCACGGGGTTGCCGACAAAGGCACGGGCTGCCAGGCGGGCGGGGTCATTCTGGTCGGTGATCCCCGTGGCGGCCTCGAATGTGACCAGGTTGGGAACATGGGCGGCCGCATGCGGATAGAAAGGCTGCTCCCCAAACAGGAACTGCGAACGAAACCCCCACTGATGACATAACGGACTGTAGATCTTATAGATCACCTGCGCCGGGATAGTCCAATTGATCTTCATGAACACCGGTGCCAGGAACGGCAAGCCGACATAGAGAAAAAGGAAGAAGTTGAAAACCAGCAGGTAATGCCGCGACATCCAGAAAGAGAACTTGTCTGAATCGGAGATGGTCTGGCCGCGCTCCGTGCTGGTTTGATAGGCCTTGTCGTTGATGCGATCCAACTGGGATTTGCGGTCCGTCGCGGCAGCGATGGTTGTCTGCAGCTCCTGGCGGGTGAAGGGTGACTTCAATCGGTACGGACCCACCTCGACCACCGGGACGTCAAGGGCATATGCGGATTGCAAGGCCGGATCGGAATCGATGTCGATCAGGACGAGTTTATGCGGAAGGGCCTCCTGGAGGGATTTCAGATCCGCTTCAGCCTGATCACACAGGTGACAACCGGCACGGGTATAGAGGGTGACATTGACCATTTTCTACTCCTAAGTATGGCATCTCACAATTTCATTATGAGTAAGATATTTGGAAGCGTTGATAAACACGGATAGACGCTGGCCTGCCATCATGGATAATTATCCAAGCTTTATAAAAGCCGCCAAACAGTCTTCCCTGGAACTGTCCAGATTACTGCTCATAAACCGAAGTTGATGAAAGGCACATAATTCGCCAGGACGTTGAAAGAACCAAAGAAAAGCATGAACCCAACCACCACCAGGATCACCCCCATGGCAATTTCCACGTAGCGCATGACTCTGGCATACCGGCGCAGGATGATCGTCACCCAGCCGATGCCGAGGGCGGCAGCCAAAAATGGTATCGCCAGCCCGGCAGAATAAGCCGCGCCCAGGGTCGTTCCCTTTACCAGGGAACCGCCGTTCAAGGAAAAGGTCATGATCCAGCCCAGGACCGGTCCGATGCAGGGCGACCAGCCGGCGGAAAAAAAGATGCCCATTAATCCAGAGGAAAGGTATCCCCAACGGCGATCCGTCTGGGAGTGAACGCGCACGTCATATTCCAGGAAAGGGATGCGAAAAACGCCGATCATGTGCAGTCCGAAGATGATCACGATGATCCCCCCGATTTTCCCCAACCAGGAACGAAAGTCATAAAGCAGCAGGCCGAAGGTCGCAGCCACGATATTGAAGAAAATGAAAACCAGGCTGAACCCCAGGACAAAGGCCAGTCCGTGTGTGAATGTGATCCAGCGATTTTCGACGGGGCTTTCACCGCCCGCCGCCCTCCCACCCAGGTATCCGATGTATGCCGGCACAAGGGAAAGGACGCATGGGGAAAGGAAGGAAGCCAGGCCGGCAAGGAAGGCCAAGCCCACGGTCACATTGGTGAACATCGCTCCACTCTGCTTAAACGGCTGCCTTGCGCCATATCAAAATAAACGCTGCTCGACGACAACGTGGGTGCTGCCGCCCTGCATGTCGTGCCACGTAATGTCGGCAGTATCCAGGTCCACGTCTGGTTGGTTCCAACGGAAGATCCACTTGGCATCCTCGGGTGCGCAGTTGACACAGCCGTGCGACTGCTGGCTGCCGAAATCGTTATGCCAGAAGGCAGCGTGGATGGCAACTCCGCCGCTTACAAAAAAAGAGGTCCATGAGACTCCTGGGCCGTCATAGCCCGAGGTGTCATTGCCACCGGACATGTGGATCGAGAAAGTCTTGCGCCAGATGGCAAAAGTATCCCCGAGGGGTGTCGAGCCGGGCTCGGTACCCGTGGACACCCGGCAGAAGTAAACCTCCTTGTCGCCTTCATAGCAGGAAAGAGTCTGGTAGGTAAGGTTGACCTTGATCTTCTTGGTATTGGGATCGACGTCCGGGTGGATCGGGGAGATATCGTCGACCGTCAGGGGCCGGAAGGCTGCGCCCTCCGCCCAGAACAAGTCGCCGTAGCTGCCGCCAGTCACACCGGGAGGGCGGCCTCCATCTTCATTAAAAAGATACATAATTGTGCCTGAGTCAGCGGTCTTGATCTGGTCCAGCCACACTACCTGTGAATAATACAGCCGAGGGGTCAGGTTTTCTCGCAACTGGTTAATGACACTGGGCGAGCGCGCCGGCGGATTATCGAGCGCAAGATCGACGTACGGGACGGTGACTTCCGCCCAGAAACCCGACTTGCCTTCCGGGAGAGTCGCCAGGGGTTTATTGGGAAGATTACGGCAGGGCTGGAGATACCCGCTGTAAATATATCCTTGAGGAGTTTCCACCCAGCGCTGGTTGATGCGGTTCATGTCCCAGTTGGTCGCGGTTACTTCACGCAGCCAGGGCACAACGGCATCCGCATCGATCTCCGCCACCGACGCGCTGCCCACGTCCGGCTTAGCTTTAACTAAAATCTTTCCACTCATGCAGTTGCGCCCGAAGTCGTCCCCTTTCGGGAATTCGGGCAGGGTCAGCCTGTGGACGGGAGCCGAATCGACCTGGGCGGCCCAGGGGCGGAGCACCAAAGCCCCCGCACTGAGGCCGGTCAGCTTGAGAAAGTCGCGGCGGGAGAGGGCAGGTTTGGGTCGAGACATGGCGCTAAGGATACCCGTTAACCAGGCAAACGTCAACTGGAAACTTAAATGCACCTGAGAAAAACAACCCACCGTCTTGTAGACGGTGGGTTGGATCAAGACTCGTGCCAAAAAGCCCTTTATTGGATCAGGTCGCCAATGACAGACGTGACCGTCTGGAAATCCTTCGAATCGACTGTGGGATCTAGCGAGATGATCACCTTGTAAGAAACGGCCTCATCCGGACTGATCGTCTTGGCGGACGGCAGGGCGTAGGTGGAATTCGTCGCCACCAAGTTGTTTTGCCCGTCATTGACTGCCACCGTCACGGTCACACCTGACAGGTATTTATCCGAGGTGTTTGTGACCGTCCCCGAAAAGGTCCAGATCGAGCCATCCTTCTGCACCTGCTCACCCACCGCCTCCAGGGCGACGGTCGCGGCGGATGGGGTGATCGTCCTTGCCGGATCGACCTGGACGGTAAAGGTGCGTACGCGCGACGCTTCGGCCAAATTGGAATTTACGCTCCCGAAGTAAGAAATGTCAAATGGCATGGTCTTTCCGGGGTCGACAGCCACCGAAAAGAACTTACTCGAGGCGTCGAGTACGGTACCGTCCTCGGCATACAGACCGGCCACCAGTCGGGGATTCAAGATCACGGTGGAGTTATTGGTCAGGAAGCCCACGACATGGTAAGCGCCTTCCCGGTCGAAGTAAGAATTCGTGAAATTAACTGCCGTGGGGTTGTCTGCCGGCGCCTGCACTTGATCGGCATCCAGGACAATTCGCCAGGCTTTGCTCCAGTCCTGGCCCAACTTGGGATTAGGAATGGCAATGACGAAGGGGGTTTGATCGCGCCCTTCCACGTCCCCAGCCGGCGCGAGCATCGTGGCGAAGGCGAATGATGAGCCTGCAGCCAGAGGGGGTGCCGACGGGTCGTCTCCAGTACCGACGACAAATCCGGCCACTGAACGGAGGTGTGCCCATTGTGCGCCCGTGTTAATCAATTTACCGCTCAGGAAAAGAGTACCTTTGGTGTCGTCGACCAATTGGAAATTCTCGCCTTTTAATACCGCCCGGTCCGTCTGTCCGCTCTGGTAGCCGGCCACGGAAACGCGAAAACTGGCGGGCGTGCCGTTGGAAATGTCATAGGAAAAGTCAAACGGGGAGCCCTCCCCGGTGGCAAGGGTCTCGCGCATGGGAACAAACACCTGACGCGGGATCGTCACCCCGCTGTCATCCTTGAGCAGCGAATTTCCGGAAGCATCCTTGATCTCCACTGCAAGTTCAATGGCGGTCAGGGCGCTGCTGCCGTTGTTGAGGATTGCTCCCACGACGTGGTAACTGCCGAATTGATCGGTGTATGCACTGGTGTTGGTAATGCTGAGAGCACCACCGACCGGGGTGTTCGCCACGGCAGGCTGGGCGGATTTGGCACCACCGCAAGCGGAGGCCAAAGCGATTAAACCGAGCACTAACAGGGAGACGGATATTTTTCTGAACATGCTTCCTCCTTTACCCGATCATTCGGGGTACCTGCGTGATCATATCATTTCCTGTTACCGGGCATTATACACTCGTGATCAATGCAGTGCTGCGCCTTCAACCGAATGAACCGAAAAACGAGGCGATGGCACCGAAGCATTCCTTGCTGACTTTATGACCGGCCTGGGACTCGCAATAAGTGACCCGCGCGCCTGCCCGCTCGAGCCATGTTACGGCACTCCTGGCACGTTCGACCGAAACCAGTTCGTCCTTCGTCCCATGAGCGACGAAGACCGACTTACCGACGAACGGGCGCTTCTCGAGGAAGGTCTCCGCGCCCTCCGGAAGAAAACCGGAAAGCACCGCCAGGGAACGGACGCGACCGGGATGGAGCACGGAGAGCGTGAGCGCCAGCGCGCCTCCCTGGCTGAAGCCCATGAGGTCGAACTCGCCGGCGTCTATTCCGGCCGATGCGGACCAACTGTCCAGAAAGGTCAGCAGCGCGTCCGCGGCCGGCTGCAGGTCGCTCAACGCCGGGAAGCCCCAGGCTGCGCCGGTCAGTGCGCGCCAGGTGTAGCCGCCCTCAGGGTCGGCATATGGGGCGCGCGGCGCAAGCAAGGCGTAATCCCGGGGAAGATCGCGGGTAAAGACCCACATCGAGTCCTCGCTCCCTTTCCAGCCGTGCAGGAGCAGGAGCAGGCGCCCGGGACTCGACCGGGAGGGGCGCCAACGAAAAACCCAATCATCGAGCGTCCCGACCTGGGAGTCATTCACGATTGGCACGTTTGGTGATCCAATCCAGCAGCAGGAGGGCAAGCACGATCAGGCCCACCGGCACCAGGCCCCCGAGGATGCAGAGCAATCCGGTCACCGCCGCGGCCGGCCCGTAGATGACATAGATCAGCCCATCCCCGACGATGAACAGCAGGAGCAGCGCCCCGACGATCAGGCGGAAATTGGTCTGGCGGGCGTACTTGCGCAAATCACGGCTCATGATATTGAGGTCGAAAAATGGTAAATCACCAGGATGACAGCCAGGTCGGCAATAAAATGAGAAATCACCGGCACGAGCAGCCCATCGCCAAGACGGGCGAACTGACGCCAAGCCCATCCCGCAAAGGCAAGAACAATGAAAACCAGCAAAAGCCAGGGGATCTTCAGAAACTGTCCAAGGACGAGCAGGTGATAGCCGGAAAACAGGAGATCGTTCAGCGTCATGGCGTGGGAGGCGCTTCCCAGGCAGCCTCGCCAGTATACCTCTTCCAGTCCGGGGTTGACGATGGAAAAATAAAGGATGAATCCGAACCATCCGATGCCGCTCAAACCCATCCGGGACAGCGATGCTCCAAAACCGGTGGGGATGCCCAGGCTCGGCCAAAGAAGGTAGAGCACGATCCCCCCGGACAATCCGAAGGCAGCCGCGGCACACGCCAGCCCGATTTGCCTTTTGGGCAGTGCCCGCAAGGTGCTCAATCCCTGGCGTTCTACGAGAAGAAAGAGCACGATTCCTGCATGGTAACTTATAAGAGTCAACCAGGCACTGTGCAGCAGGAACACTCCGATGGAAATCGTAAAATATGGAAGGAAAGGCGCCAGTTTCCGAAGCAAGGTCTTTGACCGGGTCATTGGGAGTGGGCCGTTTTTTGGGCATTCAAGCGGGCAAATCTCCGCCTCAGCCGGTTCGGCCAGGCGACCGCTCGATGCAGCGCGGGCAGGGCGGATTCGGCGGCTTTCTCTCCCAGCCTGACGACCTTGTGCACGTCGACGGTATCCAACAGACCGATATCGCCCACCTCCGGGCGGATGGTCACCTCCGGTGTATCGACCTGCAGGCGGAGCTCGGTCAGCGCACGGCTGCCGACATCCACGGCCTGCAGAAAAATGTTGAACGCCTGGGCGACGCGCATGTGGGTGATGCGCTCCACGATCGGCGTGGGAAACGGCACGGGAAATGGGAGGCGGATCGCTCCATCACCCGGGGCAGCCGAAGCGCTCAAGGCAACTGCCACCACGGGCAGGTCGGGTGCCAGGCTGCGGGCAACGGAAGCAGGCACCGGGTCGACCACGCCCCCGTCCACCAGCAGGTAATCCTTGAACTCCCGGGGAGGGAAGATGCCTGGAAGGGCAATGGTGGCCAGGATGGCATCCACCACGGGACCCTCGCCGAGGATCACCTCCCGCCCAGTTTTAACGTCTGCAGCAACCATGGCGCAGGGAATACGCAGGTCATTGAAGGTTCGCCCGCCTAGAAGCTCATCCAGCGCCTTTTCTGCACCGGACAGACCCAGCAAGGACGGTCCCTCACCAACCGAGCGTCCGAACAGTTTCGATTGGTCAAGTTTGGAAAAGATGGCTTCCATGTCGTCCGGGCCGTATCCGGACGCATAAACCGCGGCGACGATCCCGCCAGCGCTGGAACCTGCCACGGCGCGAATTCGAAAGCCCTCGTGTTCCAAACAGCGAATGACACCGATGTGGGCGTGTCCGCGTGACCCGCCGCCCCCAAGTGCGAGCGTGATGTCCATCCTCATCCTCCAGATTATGAGCTGCCGTAAAATGATTATACCTCCCAAGAAGAGGGGAATGAAATTTAGGCTGTCCAACACGTTCCAGCCAGTTGGCGGATTTGTTAATTCGTAAAACTGAATTTAGAATTAAAATTATTTTGGAGACCCGGCCGGTCAGGCCGCCTTCCAAGGATTGATTTCTCTCAACTTAACGGGATTCAACACGCAGAAGAGAATAGAGAAAATTCGATGCCAAACGAGGAGCTTCTCAGGGCAGGAATCGCAGCGGCCAAAGCCGGCAATCTGGAGGCTGCGGCAGCGATCTTCGCCCGACTGGTCAAGGCCGATCCCGCCTCCGAGCAGGGTTGGCTTTGGCTGGGACAATGCTGCCAGTCCCGCGAACAAAGCGAGTACTGTTTCCGTCGTGCCCTGGCGCTCAATCCGAATAATCTCGAAGCCCGCCAGCGATTGGAAGGACTCTCAAACCCGGCCGCTGCAACGCCTGCCCCATACACCCCGCCGCCCAAGCCGGAAACGACCGGAGCGCAAAAACCCGCCCCTCCAGTATCTTCTCCGGTCTCCCCGTTCATCAGCTACGAAGGCGTAGACATTTCCACGGAGCAGCCCGCCGCCGCTCCGGATTCCAAACCGCCTTTTGAGCCGGGCGCCCTCGCCGAAGCCAAAACCTACCAAGATTCCGATCTTCCGTCATTTCTCCAGGGAGTCGAGCAGCCGGTCCCTCCACAGCCGAAACGGACGAACAAACTCCTGGCAGTATTCCTGTGGTCGCTCCCGATTTGCCTGATCCTCGGTCTGGCAGTTGAATACCTGTACCTGAGCGGCATTGCCGCCAGATGGATCCCGGCCGGTCTGATTCCGGTAAGCACTTCTCCGCCGGTCCTGGTCCAGACCCCCGTCCAGATCAATTCAGACACCCCTCAACCCTTGAAACCAACCTCTGAGGCGCCCACCTCCACCTCTACCTCCACCCTGGCACCGACTCCACTGGCAACCATCGCGTATAACCCAATCTGGGAAGACTCGCCCTGCAACTTTCCAAGCCCGGAGGGGGTGGTCGTGACCTGCGGTTATGTCAGCGTTCCCGAGGTCCGCACGGATCCGCATACGCGCACTATCAAGCTGGCGGTCGTCGTTTTCCACAGCTCCGCCTCCAACCCCACCCCCGACCCGGTCATCTTCCTGCAGGGGGGACCGGGAGGCCAGGCGGTCATGCTTAGCGCGGATGCCTACCGTCTTCTGGTCGAGCCATTCCTGTCAAAACGGGACTATATCGCTTTCGACCAGCGCGGCACCGGCCTTTCAAAACCCGCCCTCGGCTGTGAAGAGTTGGCCACGGATTACAAGCCGCGACATCCACGGACAGCTGCCCGCCTCCAGCCGGGACATGATCTATACCAACGACTTCCGCTCCTGCCACGGATCGATGAGCATCGGCGGGACTGCCAGCGTCATTTCCCCATTCCGGGAGTTTCGCCAGCGCTGGCACATCCGGCAGCGGCAATTGCAGCGATAGGTTACATCCATCTCAGCCATATACTGTCCGGCTGCGGGCGGACAACCAAGACTGGCCGCAATCACGTTTTGTCGTGAAAGCCACATGGCGGCGGCAATAAAACGCCTTGACAGTATGAAACGGCGGTAACGCCAAAAGCTGTTGAATCGCATGGTATTTATCCTAACTACTCAGGAGCCAGAAGTCAGTAAGTTGTTAGAGGCATATCCAGATTCTATTCTGGATTCCGGCTCCTGACTCCTGAGTAGTTACGGAATTTTCATCACTATGTCAAATACTGCAAATCCAATGCTAAAATACGGGATAGACCTTATTTCATTTTTAAGTCGGTTTGATACTCTTAATCCCGTCACATACTTTAATAAAACAGATTTTACAAATGATAAAAGAATATGAGTAATATATAGACTTTCAGAAAAAGATTTTGGCAAGGCCAGAGGGAGGAATCCGCGGAGGCGTACTACCAGTACGCCGCACAAGGAATTCCGACCGATAACGCAGTCCAAAATCTTTTTATTGAAAGTCTATAGTTCACCGGTTGAAATATAGCGGTATACGTCAGAATATTGCCGTCATGCTGTATAGTTCGGAGCGAGGGCATGGAAAAATGAGTTTGAAAAAAACCATACTTATCGTTGACGACCATCCTGTAATCAGACAAGGCCTGAAGGCTATAATAACAAGCTCTTCGGGTTCCGGTTCCTGTTGTTTTGAAGTAATAAGGTGAGGCAGAAACCGGGCGTCAGGCGCTTGAAATGGCCGGAAAGCTCAAGCCGGACATCTGCCTGCTGGATAACTTCTTTTTTTGATCAAAGCGGCCTCAGCTTGATAATATGATCTCAAAAGGATTTTGCCGAATGGGAGAGTAATCATGCTGAGCATGCATTCAAAAATTGATTTTATTACTGAGGCAATTAAAGGCCGGCGCCGCTGGTTATGTCGTCAAATCTTCCACGGCTGATAAGCTCATAGGTGCATT